>URAU01000013.1 GCA_900545955.1 uncultured Porphyromonadaceae bacterium | reverse complement strand
TGCGCTTCAGGATGGGCTTGAACCAACGACCCCCTGATTAACAGTCAGGTGCTCTAACCAACTGAGCTACTGAAGCATTGAGCCTCGCCCCGCATTCCGGGGCATCGGCTTTCGGCAGGCGACTGCACAACGGCAAAGACCGCACTACCTGTTTTTAACCCTTCAATTCAATAAAACGTTGCGCTTCAGGATGGGCTTGAACCAACGACCCCCTGATTAACAGTCAGGTGCTCTAACCAACTGAGCTACTGAAGCATAACTAAAAACAACGCGACGCGCTCCCGCGCCTTTCCGGTTTTGCGATGCAAAATTACGTCGTTTTTTTCAATTACGCAATAGTTCTCTGAATTTTTATAGCCACTTTTTGCCGATTGCATTTCCGAAGAAGCCTTTTTAACACACCGGAGAGAAACCTTCCTCGCTCCTCCGGCGTTATACTTCTGAAACAGCGGGATCAGGAGCCGTTCAGAGTGGAACTTAAGCTCTCCCGACCGGGCTGGCCAGCGGCCGAGGATGCGCGGTCCTCGACGCAATCAACCGCCACCCCTGCCGCCGCGGCGTTGGAAGCGACGCCGACTCATCAGAACGCCCCCGCCTGCCCGAGTCCTGTTTCACACTGTGTTGCTAAAAGCTAAATACTATCGTGGCGTCCGCACAAGAGTCCGCAAAGGCGCCGAAAAACACACAATGACGACGACGGCATCGAAACATCCCTACTCGGGAGATTTCGATGCCGTCGGCTTTTCGTTACGCGCCGTTGGCGCCGGTACGGACTATAAGGTTATGCCTCGCCGGCAGGCTGCACGTTGATGAAACGGCGGCCTTCCTTGCCGGTGGTGAACACAACCACGCCATCCACGAGGGCGTAAATCGTGTGGTCCTTGCCCATACCTACGTTAAGACCGGGATGGTGAACCGTGCCACGCTGACGCTTGATGATATTGCCTGCTTTGGCGTGCTGACCGCCAAAAATCTTCACTCCGAGTCGTTTGCTTTCCGACTCACGGCCGTTCTTCGAACTACCGACACCTTTTTTATGTGCCATTTCTTCTTAGAGTTTATTTTGGGGGTTAAGCAATTACGTCCTTGATCACAATCTGGCTGAAATACTGACGATGACCGTTCTTGCGAACATAGTCGTTGCGACGTTTCTTCTTGAAAACAATCACTTTGTCGCCTTTCACGAGGGGACGTTTCACCTCGCATACAACTTTTGCCCCTTCCACGGTGGGCGCGCCTACTTTAACGGCACCGTCGGCATCAACGAGAAGAACGCGGTCGAATTCAATGGTCTCGCCTTCTTTTTTTTCGTCGCCGAGATAGTGAACATACAGGAATTTGCCGGCTTCGGCTTTAAACTGCTGTCCCTGGATTTCTACAATTGCGTACATTGCAACTAATTGTAATTAAATAGATTACAACCGGCGGGCGGGTCTACCTGACCGCTTATCCGAGCCCGATACGGCCTAAAAAGCCCACAAAATTACCACTTTCCCCTCTCATTTCCAAATTTTTCCGCCATCCCGCCTCAAAAATCTTTGATAACGTTTAGGAATTGGTGGCGGAGATGTCGGCGGCGCTAATGCGCGAGGGATCGAAACCAAATACGGGCTCGAGATATAGCCAGCGGGTGCCGTCGGCGGCGGTGAAGACGTAGCGCGTGGTCAGGCGCGGGAAACCGCCTTCTTCGCCATCGAAGGCCAGAACATAGTCAAAATAATCGGTCGGCACCTCGCAGGGGAGCTCGATGCGGTCGTATTTCAGCCGGACGTATGGCGCTATAAGCAATCCTTTGTATACCAACAGGTCAGCATTGCCACGTATGCGACGCGCTTTCGCGGCAGAGAAGTCGCGCAACGCAGCCGGGACAACATTTATTACCTTATTTTCATGGCTGTTGATGGCAAACAGATGCATATTGCTCCGCCATGCCTCCTCGGGAAGGAGCCGAAGAGTGGGAGTATGCGGCCGAGGCAGAAGATCGCGGAATACCGTTCCGTTTGGTGAAGCCTGCGCCTCTGCCATAATTTCCTGAAACTCTTTGTTTTTACTCGAAGTCCATGCCGTCGCGTTAACAAATACCGCTCCGATGGCTACGAAAGTCAGCGCCGTCGCCCATTTCAAAGCTTTAGTCGGAATTCTTCCATCCGCGAGCTTAAAAGCGAGTGCCGAGAACAGCACGAGTCCCATAGCCTGCGGATACCACGTTACTCCGGCGTTGTGGCGCGCAAGCAGCGTCCACATTGCAATGCCTGTAAGGACCGAGAAAGCGGCGATGCGCGTGTACTGACGCTGCCACAGCTCCGAAAGGACCTCCCTTCCTCGGGTAAAACATAACGAAACTCCGGCGGTCACACCAAGAATAATGAGCAGCGGCATAACCCGCCAGAGAAGATTCCAGATACGCGTATATACCGGAACTGGATTGGTCGTAAGCGGGATTGTAGGCGTGGGTGGTGTTGCGACGGCTGCATCCGCGAGGGCGCGGTTTTCGAGCGAGACGCGCATCCAGATCATCGGCGACGACATTGTAAGCGCGAAGCCAACGAAAAGCATCGCCACGACAAGCCATGTAGCCGCCGGTACCCTGAACTTCCGCGATATAATCCATAGCCCGAGGCCGCCAAGGAGCATAGCCGAGCACCCCTCGTGCATCCATCCGCAAAGTATGGCGAAAACGGCGGTCAACGCCAAGCGCCAACCGACGAGCCGACGTTCAGACGTCAGTATCACAAGCCGTACGAACCAGAGCATCATCCAGGTGGGTAGTATATAATTCAATGTGTGCGAGGCAAGGAAACAATTGTTGAACCAGGAAATGGTGGCGGTCGATACCGCCCACACGAAGGCGAGATGTGCAGCCGATACGCGCGGCCTTCCGGCTATGCGGGCCGAGAGCAGAGCCGTCTCGGCCACCATTCCCGTAGCGAAAATGGCGAGGATGAACGCTCCTGCGTAGCGTCCGAACGCCATCACAAATGGTGTGACAAACAGTAGGTTGGGTAAGCGGCCGTTCTCCGTATGCCAGTTGTAGACGAAGAAATCGCATACGCCGCGGAATGTAAGCTGGCTACTGCCAGTATGCGCTGCGTAGTCCTTTATGAAGCAGAGGTCGTCGCCGTAAAGCGGTGTAACCCAATAGATGGCGACGAAACAAACGTATATAAGCAGGATTCCAGCGCGGTAGCCGGCAGAAGTCGGAAATTTTTCAAGCATATCGCAAAGTTAATGAAATCAATATAAATTTCGGGTATGGGGGGCAATTTCACTATTTATTTGCCAGTACGGGGATTTTTGCTTAAATTTGCAGGCGAAGAGTTGAGGCTCCCGAAGGGGCGCCGGATGCTCCGAAGAGTATTTATGTAATTCAGACCCAGCGAGTAGCGTCTCCCTCGGCCATGAGGCCGGAGAGGCACTATATCTTTTTTGTCGTCTAATATCAAAACTGATTTATCAACCTTCAGGCAGCCCCGCGCGCTTAAAACACACCCTTTCCGCGCCATCCGGCCGCCAATCAAAAAGAAATATCATTATGGCACTTACCTACATGACTAAAGAAGGCTATAAGAAAAAAATGGAAGAGATAGCCTTCCTCGAAAGCGTGGAACGCCCGCGCATATCCGCCGCCATCGCCGAAGCCCGCGATAAGGGCGACCTCTCCGAAAACTCTGAATACGACGCCGCCAAAGAGGCACAGGGAATGCTTGAGATGAAAATAGCCAAACTCAAAGACCTCGTGGCCAACGCCCGTATTATCGACGAGAGCAAGCTCAATGCCGACGAGGTTAATATCCTCTCGCGCGTTAAAATCAAAAACCAGGCCAACGGCATGAGCGTGGAATACACCATCGTAGCCGACTCCGAGGCCAACCTGCGCGAGAAAAAAATCGGCGCGTCAACCCCCATCGCCAAAGGGCTGCTCGGCCATAAGGTCGGCGACGTGGTCGAAATCCGCGTGCCTGCCGGTCTGATGAAATTCGAAATCGAAAGCATCGAAATCTGACAAGGCCACCGCGCGCCACGCCCACACATTAATAATATATAATACCGCTTAGACTCTCATTGAGATGGCAACATTATTCTCACGTATCGCCGCAGGCGAGATTCCATCGTATAAAGTGGCCGAAGACAACCACTATTTCGCATTTCTCGACATTAGCCCCGTCCATCCGGGCCATGTGCTCGTTATCCCCAAAAAGGAGGTCGACTATATTTTCGACATGGCCGACGACGACTACACCGGCCTGATGCTCTTCGCAAAGCGCGTGGCCAAGGCTATCAAAAAAGCCATCCCCTGCACCAAAGTAGGTGTGACGGTCATCGGCCTCGACGTGCCCCACACCCATGTCCACCTCGTGCCGATGGATAAGGGTGCCGACATGAATTTCTGCGCTCCCAAGCTCTCTCTCCCCGAGGAGGAGATGAAATCTATCGCCGCCTCCATTGCCGCGCAGTTCGAATGAGCCGCCGCAAACCAATACCAATGCGAGTAAACGCCTAAGCTAAGTAACTGGTCGAAATTATTTTAATATTTCCAGGAGGAAAATTTTCAGGAGATTTTCCTCGATGAAGAAGGAGTGTAGATGTCTACACAACTGATGAAGAGAGGAAAAGATTCGAAAATTTTACCGTGGAAATGTTGAAATAATCAGATCAGTAAATTATAAAATAATTTGGAACAGTTACGTCCAATACAATGAATCGTTATTTTGCATCGCTCATAGCCGGAGTAGCCGCAATGGCTGCGCTCACCGGATGTTCCGAGAAAAAATGGCATGCCGAGGGCACCGTGGAAGGCGCGGAGAGCGCCTCGCTCATCGTCGAAGCCCCCAACGGCCGCGGCGGATGGTATGCCCTCGACACCGTGACAACCGACAAGAAAGGCCACTTCAAAGTAGCCGGCGCTCCAGCGGGCCATCCCGAGGTATTCCGCCTCACGCTCGACGGCAAGAGCATCTATTTCCCCATCGACTCGCTCGAGAGTGTCGACATCCGGGCCAACGCCGCCACATTCGCCACCGACTACACCGTAAGCGGATCCGAATCTGCCGATAAGCTCCAGCATATCAACGACCTCATCAACAAAACCATTAAGGAGAAGGGTGCGGAAGCCGCCGCTTTCGACCCCGACCTCAAGCGCCAGCTCGCCGAAGCCGTGCTCCGTGATCCTGCCGGCGCCGTAGCCTACTACACGATTTTCCGCAAAGTCGCCGACCTGCCATTGTTCGACCCCACTCAGAAAAGCGACCTCCGCATCGTCGGCGCAGTAGCGAATGCCTTCAACACGCAGCGTCCGGCCGACCCGCGCACAAAATTTCTCGAGACCTACTATCTCTCCGGCCGCCGCAACATCGGTGCCTCCGTGCCGACCGACACGCTCGTGGCCATGGAAATCAAGCTCCCGGAAATATCCTTGCTAGACAACAAAGGCAAGCGCCGCAGCATCTCCGATGTCGCTTCGGAAGGTAAAGTGGTAGTGCTCAACTTCACCACCTATGCCGCGGAAGCCTCACCCGCTTTCAACGTGGAGCTCGCCAAAGTCTACAACGCCCACCACTCCGAGGGCCTGGAAGTCTACCAGATTGCCTTCGACGACGATGAATTCCAGTGGCGTCAGGCCGCAGCCAATCTCCCATGGATTACGGTATACAACGCTCCCGCCGACGGCGACCAGGTGCTCCGCGACTACAACGTGGGCTCGCTGCCGGCCACTTTCGTAATCAACCGTCAGGGCGAACTCGTGGAGCGCGTGCCCGACATAAGCCATCTCGCCGCCACCGTAGCCCGTTATCTCTGACCTCACCGCGAAATGGACGACGACGCCCGGGCCGCGATGCCCAAAGTATCCGTGCTCGTAGTCACCTACAACCAGGAGGACTACATAGCCCGCGCGCTCGATTCCGTGCTCGCGCAGCAGACCGACTTCCCGTTTGAAATCGAGATAGCCGACGATTGCTCGACCGACCGCACCTCCGACATCTGCCGGGCCTATGCGGCGCAATTTCCCGGACGCATACACTACACGCGCAACAGGGAGAACCTCGGAGTACGTGAAAACTATTTTCGCGCGCTCCGCCGCTGCCGCGCCGAATATATCGCCGACTGCGCCGGCGACGACTTCTGGGTCGACGAGCGCAAACTGCAGAAGCAGGCCGACCTGCTCGACGCAAACCCTGAAGTAGGGCTCGTTCACACCGACTGGCGCTACTACAGCAACATATCCGGCTCCATCACCACATCGGACCCCGACGGCTCAAAGAAGCCCTTTCGCAAGCCTCTGGCAAAGCCGGGGGAACTCGACGTGGCCGTGCAGACGCTCGGCATCCTGATTCATTTCTGCAGCGCCCTGTTCCGCAAAAGCATCTTCCTTGCCGAAGCCGAGGCCGATCCGTGGCCTTTCGAAAGCCCCGAAATCTGCTATGAGGACCAGCAGCTCGCCGCCATCTACGCCCACAAAGCCGCCGTGGCCTACATTCCCGACGTAACGCTCTACTACACCGTCGGACAGGACTCTTTTTCCCATACGCCCGATCTCGAAAAGGATTTCCGCTTCAATTTCTCGCTAATAAAGCTGAAGCAGCACTATACGGAGCGGTATCACCTTGAAAAATGGCGGATACGCCCGTCGGCAGTACGCGTGGCAAGGTTTCTCTACAGCGCAGCCATAATCCTTCGCGACCCCGACCGCCTGCACGATGTCGACACATTTCTGCGCGAGAGCGGTATGCCGCGTCCGTGGCGTTGCCGCGTCGCCATGTTCCTTTTCAAGCTCCCCGCTGTCGGGCCTCTCTATTCGCGCCTGAAAAAGTTCCACCACTACTGGCGCCTTAAAAAATGGACCTGACCGCCACGAATTCCGCTATGACAGCAGACTACGCCCATACACCCCGTGCAATCCTCGAACCCGGCATCACGGTAGTCGTACCCGTCTACAATCGCGAGCAGATGGCACGCGCCACGCTCCGCAGCATAGCCGGGCAAACCTATCGCCCGATGCGCGTCGTGCTGGTCGACAATGACTCAACCGACGGCACTCTCGGGATGCTGCGCCAATGGGCCGACTCGGTAAAGGCTCCCGATTTCAGTGTGGATATTCTTTCGGAAAGCATACGCACCGCAGCAGCCGCGCGACGCAAGGGCACTGAAGCCGTCCGCACGGAATATATAATGTTTTTCGACAGCGACGACATGATGCAACCCGACCATGTAGCCCGAGCCATGCGCGAGTTCGCCGCTCACCCGGAGGCTGACATTATCGGCTGGGACTTCCCGCTCTGCGACCCGCATGGCCGCAAACTTCATCGCTGCCGCTTCTTCGCGCGCTCGCTGATGTACCACAACCTCATCAACGGATCGCTCTCCACCCAGCGCTACGCCATGCGCACCGCCCTACTCCTCGCTGCCGGCGGATGGAATCCGGCCATAAAACGCTGGAACGACCTCGAACTGGGCGTAAGGCTCGCTTTGCAGCGCCCTGTCGCTGTCAAGGCCGGGGGAAAGCCCACGCTCCACACCGTCGGCCACCACGACTCCATAACCGGACCATCGGCAACGGAAGCCGCCCCCGACCGCATTGCCACGCTCGACGCCGTCGAGCCACTGCTTACGTCGCGCCGCCACCGCCGCATCCTTCTGCTAAAGCGGGCCATCCTCGCAGGGGAATGCCATCGGGAAGGCTCGCGCGGGTATGCCCACACTCAGATGCAAAACCTGCTCGGGAAGGAAAAATGCCCCTTTTACCGGCAGCTCTACCGTGCCGCATCGGCATGGGTGGCCTGCGGCATCCCGGGCGTGAGCGTAGCCTTCCGGCTGTTTTTCTGAGCCACTTACACTTCGGAATTTCCCTTTGAGCGGATTTTTTTGTAAATTTGTGGGAGACAAATCCTATCAGGGCGATTCAGCACCCCTATCTCCGTAAAGCACCGCGCAAAATGGACGAATATACCGACACCAATACCGAAAATATCTCCGACGAACCGGCCCTCGATTTCGATGAGCGCCCCGAAAAGCCCGTGGAATATATTGAGGACGACATCAAGACCCTCGACTGGCGCGAGCACATCCGCCTGCGTCCGGGCATGTATATCGGCAAACTCGGCGACGGCTCGTATAACGACGACGGCATCTATGTGCTTCTCAAAGAGGTAATCGACAATGCAATCGACGAATACAGCATGGGCTACGGCCGCCAGATAAGCGTGTCGCTCGAAGAATCGACTGTAACCGTGCGCGACCACGGCCGCGGCATCCCGCTGGGCAAACTCGTCGACGTAGCCTCGAAGATGAACACCGGCGCAAAATACGATTCCAAGGCCTTCAAGAAGGTAGTCGGCCTCAACGGTGTGGGTATCAAGGCCGTGAATGCGCTCAGCGACTCGTTTGAAATCCGGAGCTACCGCGACGGCATGATGCGCGCCGCCCGCTTCGAGCGCGGCCAGCTCATCGACGAAACCGGCGAAACGCCCACCGACGAGCCCAACGGAACCTACGTGCGCTTCACCCCGGACAACACCATTTTCCGCGACTTCCGGTTCAACGACGAGTTCATCGTCACACTTCTGCGAAACTACACTTACCTCAACACAGGTCTGGCCATCATCTTCAACGGCAAGCGCTACATATCGCGCAACGGCCTGCTCGACCTGCTCAAATCCAATCTCACCAAAGATCCGCTCTACCCCATAATCCATCTCAAGGGCGACGACATAGAGATAGCCCTCACGCATGCCAACCAGTATGGCGAGGAATACTACTCGTTTGTCAACGGTCAGCACACCACCCAGGGTGGCACGCACCTCACAGCGCTCAAAGAGAGCGTTTCGCGCACCATCAAGGAGTATTTCGGCAAGAACTTCGAATACACCGACATCCGCAACGGCATGATTGCAGCCGTATCGGTAAAGGTGGAGGAGCCGGTGTTCGAATCGCAGACAAAAACCAAACTCGGCAGCCGCGACATGGGTCCCGAAGGCCCCACAATCGCCAAATTCATAAGCGACTTCCTCAAGAAGGAGCTCGACAACTTCCTACACAAGAACCTCGAGACCGCCGAGGTGATGCTCAAGAAGATTCAGGACAGCGAACGCGAGCGCAAGGCCATGGCCGGAGTGACAAAACTGGCCCGCGAGCGCGCCAAGAAAGTGAATCTCCACAACAGCAAGCTGCGCGACTGCCGCGTGCACCTCAACGACACCCGAGGCGACGAAGAGCGCAAGCTCGCATCTTCCATTTTCCTCACCGAGGGCGACTCCGCCTCAGGCTCCATTACCAAGATCCGCGATGTGGAGACCCAGGCCGTGTTCTCGCTGCGCGGCAAGCCGCTCAACTCTTTCGGCCTGACGCGCAAGGTAGTCTACGAAAACGAGGAGTTCAATCTTCTGCAGGCCGCGCTCAACATCGAGGACGGCCTCGACGGGCTGCGCTACAACAACGTGATCATCGCCACCGATGCCGACGTCGACGGGATGCACATACGCCTGCTGCTGCTCACTTTCTTCCTCCAGTTCTTCCCCGACCTGGTAAAGCAGGGCCATGTCTACGTGCTGCAGACGCCGCTCTTCCGCGTGCGCGACAAAAACGCCACCAAGCGCACCGGCAAGACAAAAAAGAAACAGGACGCCTCAGAAACGCCCGACGAGCGCTCCACCGTCTACTGCTACTCCGACGAGGAGCGAGTGGAAGCCATCCGCCGCTTCGGCGCCAACGCCGAGATAACCCGATTCAAAGGTCTCGGCGAGATTTCGCCCGACGAGTTCCGCGGATTCATCGGCCCCGACATGCGTCTCGACCGCGTGACGCTCCGCAAGGACGACGGCGTATCCAAGCTCCTCGAATTCTATATGGGCAAAAATACCTCCGACCGTCAGGGCTTCATCATCAATAACCTTGTGGTGGAGGACGATTCGCAGATTTCCTGAGCGGCATGCCACATCCTTCCCACCCTTCCAAGCATGAAATGAAAACCGCACTTTTCGCCGGGTCGTTCGACCCCTTTACGCTCGGACACAAATCAATAGCCGACCGCGGGCTGGAGATTTTCGACCGCCTCGTAATCGGCGTGGGCGTGAATCCCTCCAAGCAGGGATGGCTCCCCGTGGAGGAGCGCCTGGAGCGCATACGCCGCGTCTATGCCTCAGACCCTCGCGTCGAGGTAATAAGCTTCACTGGCCTGACCGTAGAGGCCGCACGCTCCTGCGGCGCCCGCTTCCTTCTGCGCGGGGTGCGCAGCGTGGTCGATTTCGAGTTCGAACGGCAGCTGGCCGACATAAACCGCAACATTTCAGGCCTGGAATCCGTTCTGATATATGCGCTTCCGGAGTACGCGTCGCTCAGTTCGTCGGCCGTCCGCGAGCTCGCATCCTACGGCGTCGACATAGCGCCGTATATCCCCTAACCGATTAGACATGAAATTTCTACAACGAATAAATCTCCGCTCTCTCCGCGTTCTTCCCTTAGTTGCCGTCGCCGCATCCGCAGCTGCATGGCTTGCCCCCGCGCGCTCCGATGCGCAGGAATTCCGACTAACGCCCGACCGCAAGCTGCTCATGTCGGAGCAGATTATCGAACGCTTCTACGTCGATTCCGTCAACTCCGACAAGATGGTGCAGGAGGCCATCGTGGCCATGCTCAAGACCCTCGACCCGCATTCCACCTACTCCGACCCCGAGGAGACCAAGGAACTCACCACCCCGCTCACAGGCAATTTCAGCGGCATAGGCGTGCAGTTCAATATGCTCAACGATACGCTATTCGTGATTCAGACCACTTCCGGCGGCCCGTCGGAGAAAGTCGGCATCCTCCCCGGCGACCGCATCATCCAGGCCGGCGATTCGGTGATTGCCGGACGCAAGCTCCCCAACTCGCGCATTATAAAGATTCTGCGCGGCGAGAAGGGTTCGCAGGTACTTCTTAAAGTGCTCCGCAAGGGCTCGCCCGAGCCGATAGCCTTCCTCGTGACGCGCGACGACATCCCGGTCTACAGCGTCGACGCCGCCTATATGGCCGACCCGACTACCGGCTACATCCGCATCTCGCGCTTCGGCGAGGAGACCGAAAAGGAATTTGAGAAAGCCCTCTCGGACCTCCGTGCCAAGGGGATGCAGAATCTTATCATCGACCTTGAGGACAACGGCGGCGGTTATCTCCAGGCGGCCCATCAGCTTGCCTCGCATTTCCTTGAGAAGGGCGACATGGTGGTCTATACCGACGCGCCGAAAATGGGTCGCTCCGACTTCCGCGTGGAGCGTGCCGGCGACTTCCGCAAGGGGCGTCTGGTAATCATGGCCAACCAATATTCTGCCTCCGCCGCAGAAATCCTTTCAGGAGCCGTGCAGGACAACGACCGCGGCCTCATCGTAGGGCGTCGCACCTTCGGCAAAGGTCTTGTTCAGCGACCCTTCCCCTTCCCCGACGGCTCTATGATACGCCTTACAGTGTCACGCTACTACACCCCTTCTGGCCGCTCAATCCAGAAGCCCTATGCCCCCGGCGATGAGGAGGCTTACCGCAAGGATATGCTCAACCGCTATGAAGCGGGCGAATTCTCAAGCGCCGACTCCATCCATCTGCCCGACTCGCTGCGTTACTCCACGCTGCGCAACCGCCGCCCGGTCTACGGCGGCGGAGGCATTATGCCTGACCTCTTCGTGCCCATCGACACCACGATGTATTCCACATACTACCGCGACCTCGTGGCCAAAGGCATAATCAACCGCTTCGCCATAACCTATGTCGACGCCCACCGCAAGAGTCTCCGCGCCGAGTATCCCGACGGCGAGGCCTTCGACCGCGGGTTCACCTTCACGCCGGAGATGCTCGACGAAGTCGTGGCCCTGGGCCGCGCCGACAGCGTGATGCCCGACTCGGCCATGCTCGAGAAGTCGCGTCCGCTAATCGCCACAATAGTAAAAGGTCTCATAGCCCGCGACCTCTTCGAGAGCACGGACTACTTCCGTGTTGTAAATCCGGCGCTCAGCCCGAGTTACCGCGCCGCTCTCGACCTCATCAACGACGAGGAACGCTACAACCGGCTGCTCCGCGAGGGAGCTGTGCCAAATAAATAAGCGACACCGCAGAGCTCAGCAATATCGCGCCGCCCCATCGGAGAAATGAGCAAAGATAGCAGAGAAACTGCACACTTATAGGCCAAATGTGCCAATTTTAAGCCAAAAGGGTGTGCAATTTGCAAATAAACGTTAACCAACCGCCACTTTCAGCGCGCAATCTTGGGTGCCTTATGGGTGAAAAAGCTAACTTTGCACAGCAAAAGCTCTCCGTCCGCCCCGAACCCTCTCTCCCCGCTTCATTGCGCCGGATTTTTCGGCATCCTTTCGGTGCGGTCTGATTCTCAACTAAAAACTAAGTCTTTTGGCAAACATACTGACAACGCTTGTCGACCGACAGGCAACACGCTACGGCGACCGGGCAGCCGTCTACTACCGCACATCGCATGGCGAATGGCGCCCCTACAGCTGGCTCGAAATGCAGGAGATGGTCCGCAAGGCAGCCGCCGCGCTCGAAATTCTCGACATAAAGGAGGGAAGCAAAATCGCCGTATTCTCGGCCAACGACCCATATATTCTCATCACTGATTTCGCCGCTTTCGCCAACCGCGCCGTGCCGGTCAGCATCTACGCAACCTCGTCGGCCGAGCAGGTCGATTATATCGTGGGGGATGCCCAGGCCGAAATTCTGTTTGTCGGAAGCCGCGAGCAGTATACCATAGCCCGACGCGTGGCTGCCGAACAAAATTGCCTGCGCCGCATCGTGGCCTACACCGATTTCACCCTCGACGCCGACGACTCCACCACGCTGACTTTCAGCCAGCTCCTCAAGCTGGGCGAAGCGGCTTCTGCCGAATGTCTGGCCGAGGTAGACCGGCGCTCCCGCAGTGCGGAAGCCGACGACATCGCCACTCTGCTCTACACTTCCGGCACCACAGGCGACCCCAAGGGGGCGATTCTCCCCCACAGCTGCTTCACCGCCGCCATCGACGCCCACCACATACGCCTTTCCTCGCTCTCCGACAAGGATACGGCTATGAGTTTCCTCCCCCTGAGCCATATTTTCGAGAAGGCGTGGACATATTTCGCCCTCGACTCCGGTATCCGAGTGTACGTAAACCGCGACCCGCGCGAAATCCAGACCACCATCCGCGAGGTGCACCCCACGTGCATGTGCGCCGTGCCCCGCTTCTGGGAGAAAGCCTACGCGGCAATCAACGACAAGATGCAGCGCATGAAACCGCTGAGCCGCTGGATGTGCCGCCGCGCCCTGCAGGTAGGCTCGCGCCGCAACCTCGACTATGTGCGCCTGGGGCGCCCCGTGCCGCGTATGCTCGAACTGCAGTACCGCTTCTTCAATAAGCGCGTATTCAAGAAAGTGCAGCGCATAATGGGTATCGAGCACGGCAACATCTTCCCCACCGCCGGTGCGCCGCTGAGCAACTCCATAACGGCTTTCTTCCGCTCCATGGGTGTCCCCATCGTGATCGGCTACGGACTTTCGGAAACCACGGCCACCGTATCGTGCTTCCCCTATGTGGATTATGAAATAGGAACCGTCGGGACTCCTCTTGATATTATCGACGTGAAGATTGGCCCCGACAACGAAATACTGGTAAAGGGGCCGACCGTGATGCGCGGCTACTACAACAAACCGGCTGATACAGAGGCTGCTTTCACCGCCGACGGCTATTTCCGCACCGGCGACGCCGGATACTTCGACGGCAGCGGAGCCCTGGTGCTCACCGAGCGCATCAAGGACCTCTTCAAGACCTCCAACGGCAAATATATCGCCCCCCAGGCCATCGAAAGCCGTCTGGGCGAGGATAAATATATCGAGCAAGTGGCCGTAATCGGCGACAACCGCAAGTTTGTCACAGCCATCATCGTGCCAGCCATCGAAGCCATCAAGGAATACGCCTCGTCGAAGAAAATTTCCTACCGCTCGCTCGAGGACCTCGTGGACAACCCGCGCATCAAGGAGCTGATTGCCGACAGGATAGAAGCCCTACAGGAAGGTCTCGCCTCATTCGAAAAAATCAAGCGCTTCACACTCCTTCCAAAGGAATTCACCATGGAGTCAGGCGAGCTTACCAACACCCTGAAAATCCGGCGCCCGGTAATCAACCGCCACTACGCCTCCCAGATAGAAGCCATGTACGCCTACTGACGCTCCTGCGGAAGGAGCCGGAGAGGCGATGCCGTCTTCATTGACACGCAAGCCCGTAAATCATATTTGATAATTCAAAAAATTAGTCGTAATTTTGCGTTAGGCATTCGGGCGACCCAAAGCCCGATATACATTTGTATATTCCCGATTGAAATCGTCAATCCATGCGTAGACTATTGATTGTCATAGCGTTTGTTGCAGCTCTGGCCATAGGCCGAGGGTGGGCCAACACGCCCGTGTGGGAGGAGGTTGCAGCTCCGGCACCTGCCACCACCCAGACAATCGACATGGATGCCGACACCCAGATAGCCGTGGCCAACGGATACATTTACCTTTGGACTGAGAAGCCCGTAACCGTAAAACTCTTCTCCATCCTCGGCCAGCTCATCTCGCAGGAAACCATCAAACCGGGCCTCCACCGCATCAAACTCTCCGCCCGAGGCATCTACATCGTCCGCGCCGGCACCGCCACGCGCCGCGTAACCCTCTGACCGACCTACATTTCATCCATTCCACCCTAATATTTGGTAGCCACAACTATTTGGCCACCAACCAGTAGGGATGCACCCCGGTGCATCCTGCTACAGCACACCCATCCAACCTCATACACCACTGATTTATTGGAATTTGCGGATGCACCAGGGTGCATCCCTACCGGTGCATCCCTACATCCTTACGACTGAGAATTTATGGGCTGATTATTTGGAGATTAAGGAGCTGTTATGTAAATTTGCAGTGTCACTGCAAATTTACATAACCAACACAAGGAATGGAAGGCAACTATATCGAGCGTACGATGGCCAAGGCGATTAAAGACGCTGCAAAGTATTTCCCGGTGATTACGCTGACAGGTCCACGCCAGTCGGGCAAGTCCACCCTCCTGCGCCACCTTTTCAGCGACGCTCCATATTTTTCGATGGAGGACGTCGCTTTCCGCGAAGTCGCGCTGGAGGACCCGAAGGGTTTCCTATCGCAGTTCCCTGAAAGCGTTATAATCGACGAAGTTCAGCGGGCTCCGGATCTGCTGTCGTATATTCAGGGGATTGTCGACGAGCATCCTGACCGCCGATTCTACCTCACGGGCAGTTCAGATTTCGCTCTGCTGCAGTCGGTGATGCAGTCGCTTGCCGGACGCGCCGCCATCTTCGAGCTCCTGCCGCTATCGCTGGAGGAGGTCGCCGAGCCGCTCGAGCGATTCACTCTCGATAAAATTCTCTACCGCGGCTTCTATCCGGCGATATGGGGAGGCAGCAACATCGCCGAGTATCTTTATCCGAACTATGTCAAGACATATGTAGAGCGCGATGTGCGCAACATACTCTCCGTCAAGGACCTCGACACTTTCCAGCGCTTCATCCGCCTGTGCGCCGGCCGAATAGGCAGCATCTTCAACGCTTCCGAGCTGTCGAACGAGCTCGGAGTGGCCGTAAATACCATCAGGTCCTGGCTCTCCGTGCTTCAGGCGTCATATCTGATATACCTTCTTCCGCCATTCTACACAAATACTCGCAAACGCCTGACCAAGAGCCCAAAACTATATTTTACCGACTGCGGTCTGGCCGCATACCTTCTCGACATCGACTCACCCTCCACAATGAGCCGCGACAAGATGCGCGGCCACCTGTTTGAGAATATGATCGTAACCGACTGGCTGAAAAGAGCATACAATGCAGGGCGCAACGGAGGGCTGTATTTCTATCGCGATTCTAACGGCAACGAAGTCGATCTGCTGGTGAAAAACGGAAGCGCATACGACTGCTACGAAATCAAATCGTCGGCCACCTTCCACCCTGACTTCGCCAAAGGTCTCAACAGCTTTGAAAACGCCTTCCCCGACCTTGTAAAATCAAAAAACATAATCTACGCCGGCGACACCCTCCCCTCCATCAACGGCATCTCCATCCTAAGCTTCCGACCGAAAATCTGACAGGCCATCCCACACCCCTACCCATCAGCCCATTACGGCAGCTTTATGTAAATTTTCAGTGGCACTGCAAATTTACATAAACGGCACTCATTAAACGCTTAGTTTACTTTATGCCAATAAGTTATATAGGATATCATTACTTTAAAAGTTTCCTGACGTTGTCGCCACTTTCCAGCACGCTCATCTGATGGATGGCTATCCGGTTCAGTTTAACAAGCCGCTCGCCTTGCGAGATGCCCTGCTCGATGAAAACCGCATTGAGATTTTCCATATTCGACAGGCAGATAAGCTCATTGATTGTGGCGTAGTCGCGTATGTTGCCCTTAAGCTCAGGATTGGCTTCACGCCATTGTTTTGCAGTCACACCAAACATCCCCACCCTTCACGGCATCGCAATCCAAAACTACCGCACCAATGCCAAAAAGGGCTGTATGTAAGAGAAATAGGGCCTTCAAAACAAGAATACTATAATCCACTTGGCAACAGAATCATAACTGCCAACCCCTATCTGCCAAGATATATAAAATATTTGCCACTAAAATCGGCCTAAAATTGAAGCCGGTTTTAGTGGCAATCTTAATTGCTATCAGAAATAACAGAATCAATTCACTGTTGCGTAAAAGTAATATCGTCAACAATTAGCGTCTGCTTGCCAAATGTATAGAATCCTACACCTGTAAAATCTAACGGCATATATCTTACTTTAAGAATTTCCATATCATTTACGTAAAATGATAATGTTGAACCGTCGGAAACAAGTTTCCACACCTGATTGAGTTTGTTTTTCTTGGGCCATTTTACTCCCTGAGAAATTGAACCTACCAATTTGTTGTCAACGAATCGTAAAAAATTCACCATCTCATCGTTGAATGTAAACGCATAGAAATTGCCGAAATCACGATAGTTGAATATAAATCCACAGTTTTTGTCGGTACCAAGTTTGTCAATCTTCACGTTTGAAAGAATCTCAAATGGCTTCTTTACATTGAGCGGTGCATAACAATGCGTCTCAAAAGTAGTATTTTCTCCAACTTGCGCGCCAAGCATCGCAGTAGCGAACTTGTTGATACCCTTAGATTTGATTGTCATAACACCTTTGTCAATAACAGCGGTACCATTATTACTGTCTCCCGCGCTCTCGGTCCAACCGAGGCTGTTGCCTTCAAACTCTTCCTTGAAAGTCTGGGCAAAGATAGATGTCGATGACAATATAGCCACGACGCTCAAAATAATTAAATTTTTTTTCATGGTTTTTTGTAGTTATGTTTATAAACTTACAGTTTTTCCTATTCTTGTCTGAAGTTCAAGAACCATAGGTTCCAATTCCTTTGGGAGGCGATCTATTTCATCAAATTCTCCATGTCTGGCCTGCATTGCAGCCGCGACTTCAGAGGAAATTTTAATTTGAAATGCCACACGCTCGTCTGTCGTTACATCTCTTATTATAACTCTATTTCTCATTTCCTTTTCTGACATTGTAAATGCCTTGTATTTCCACGGAGTCTGCAGATAGCCTCCCGCATAATCTGTTGTCTCAATTTCAGGGAAATAATTAAGAATAATCTGATGCAACAATTTCCAAGCTTTACTGGTGTCAACAGCTCCCGTCTCAGGGTCCCTTGTATAATATTGTGGATCCAATGTTATCGTTATAAATTTGTTCACAAGCCCAGAGGAAGCCGACGCACGATAAAAGCCATCCTGATTTAAATTGAATGACAACGAATTTCGTTCGTCACTTCCATAGAATTTAGAGTGCATTGTGGTGTATTCATTGCATTCAATTCTAATTATTGCAACTTGACTCTTTTTCGGGGGACGAGTGAACTCTGCGTAGCCGTTGCCCATAAACACATTGTTTATATAGATGGCAGCTTCTTGAGGAGTAACTTGAATTTTAATTACCTTTTCTTTGTGGGCATCTATCGATAAGATAGAGAAAAGTAAAACTATTAAAGTCAATAATTTCTTCTTCATTGCTAATAATGTCTGTTATTTGAATACTTTAATCTTTTGGGAATCTGAATGTCCACAAGATTTCCATCTTTAAGGTCTTCTGCATATACTTTTTTAGAATATACCTCTTCTCCGTTGTCTCGGCAAGAAACCTCCAGCAGTTTTTGCCCTTTCGGAACTGTATAATACACCATATCACGACCAAGGTACTGACCGTCGACGTATATTTCGATATAACGTTCTGGGCAAGTAAAAACAATTGTTTTTTGCGAACTGCAAGACACAACGGCAATGAATGCGAAGACTATAGTCATTGCTTTCACAATTGTTATTCCCAAACTCTTTGTAAATGGGAAACGAGGATACATGATATGCTTTCAAAAATCAGCCACGGTCATCCTCTCGATGGCAAAATGATTGGTATAAAAAAAAGCGTAGGTGACTGTATCTGTTGCCGTCCTACGAATCGAGGCTTCTCGCATTGCCCTATTACGGTTGGACGGCAACGAAAGAAGCCCTACGCTTGTATATGCAACTAATCCATCGGGCTTTATTCCTCTCGGAACATCTCCCAAATGCGACATAATTACATATCCATGGGCATCTACCGTTGCTCAATCCTTGACCGTAATAAGAAATTTTGCGAGAATTTCGATTCGTCAAGAATCAGCGCGGATAAACGCTTTTCAAAATGTCTTGTCACCCCGCCCACGCTCCCACGACCGTGGGCTTCAGATGAGCGGTCGGTAATTGCAAAATTATAAACTATTTCTAAAATAAAAAAATTTCCTTACTATTCATTTCCAAAAAGATTCCGTGAAAGAATTACAACGTAGAAAATTTGTTGAGGACGAGGGGGCAACCTCGAAGATGTTGAATCTGTTTAGCCCTATGTTTAGGAGCGGTCGCAGACCGAGACTTACCTGGGGTATATTGTTGACAATTATACGACAGCCCTGAAGAGATTGACATTTTACGCACGAATAGCGTACTCCCATTTATGGTTGATTTGCATCGTATTACCCGCCATAGGCAATGTGTTTAGCGGCGCTGGCGGAAGAAGGATTGGAGGAGGGAGGCGCACTCGGCGGCGAGAACGCCCTGGGTTACGGTGGCGCGGGGATGGAAGGGTTTGCGGCTGACGTAGGTGGCGTAGCCGCGCTTCTCGTCGGCGGCTCCGATAACTATGCGCGGTATCTGCGCCCAGCCGATTGCTCCAGCACACATAAGGCATGGCTCGACGGTGACGTATAGCGTGCAATCCGTAAGATATTTGCCTCCGAGGGTCTGGGCGGCAGCGGTGATGGCCTGCATCTCGGCATGGGCTGTGACGTCGCCGAGTGTTTCCGTGAGGTTATGGCCACGGCCCACAACCGTATTGCTGGCCACAACAACGGCACCGATGGGAATTTCCCCCTGTTCATAAGCTTTGCGGGCTTCCCCCAGAGCGAGCCGCATATAATATTCGTCGGGATTCGTAAGCATATTCGTTCAAAATCAGTTGAAAAAGAATAAAGTAAGTAATTTCATACTTTACTGATTTAATTTCAGTCGTCGACACTGATAATACGGACCTCGCGAGGGAACCACAGATAGCCTTTGGCACCGGGATAGCCGCACTCGGCCAGCAGGGCGCAATAGTCGCGCAACTGCCTGCGATAGCCGGAATGCATTCCAGCGCCGAATTTGTAATCCACCACGGCTATGGAGCCGTCGGCAGTCCAGACGACGCGGTCGGGGCGCCGCACCGAGGTACCTCCGGCCGTAATCGGCCGCTCCATAATCACACGACGGAAACCTTCGAACCACGGGCGCACACGCACATCGGCCAATGCATTGCTCAGCAAAGTGCGGCACTCTTCGGTCTGCTCGGCCGAAAGATGATAGCGGCGCGCACGCGAGTTGAGAGCCAGATCAAGGTCGTCGATATGGCGGACTCGACTCAGAACGCTGTGGAGGAAAGTTCCGTAATCGCGCTCGTCGTTGAAATCAAAATGCGACACGGGCTCCAGTTCCATCTCCGACACAACTCTCGGGGCGCGGTTCACGCAATAGTCTGCCGTAAACGCCGGCGTACGGTCTGCGGAAACGTCGGATGGCCCTCCCGTTGCCTCGGACTGAGCATCCTCCTGTGCACATTTCTCACTACGAACCGGAACTACGGGTGCCCCAAGCCTGAACACGGCCTCCCCCTCGCCGTCAAGAGCCGTTTTGCCCTCCAGGGGGAGCGTCCACGGCTGCTTCGACTCATCAAGGGACGCAATCATGGAGGGGGTGGCACATTCTATCGCTTTCTTGATACAGTCGCCCCAACCCAACCGCTCGGCCGGTTTTTCCTTCTTCTCACGCTCATCACGGGCGCCGTCGAGCTTATCGACGTAGATGATAAGCTCGTTGACCGCGCGGGTGAACGCCACATAGGCCACATTTAGGGAGTCGACCATCTGCTCGGCCTCCCACGCCTCGGCCTGAGGTGCGAGACAGTCGAACGATTTGTTGCTGAATTTATTTGGAAGCAACATATACGGCGGAACATCGCCGGGAGCAGCCCAGGGAACGGCCTCGCTCCCCACGCGATACCATCCGTAGCTGTGGCGGTACATATTGTCCTCGCCCACAACGGTATCGGAGAAGAAAGGCACGTGCACACACTTGAAATCCAGTCCCTTCGACTTATGAATGGTCATGACATTTATACCGGCCAGCTCGGCGGGCGCCTCCACGTTGGTGAAACGTCCGCGCAGATTCCACCACTCCATGAAGTCGCGCACGCTGTTGTTGCCGTTTTCCGAAAACTCCGCCACGAGATCCTGCAGCGCGGTGATGAAAGCGATGTCGGAGCGACGCGATTCCGGCGGCAGAAAATCGTGGATTATGCTTTCGGTGAGATGCAGGAGCGTGGGAGTGGTAATATTGCTCAGGCGTGCGAGGCCGGCATCAATTCCGGCCTGCCGCTCGTCGTAGCCGGGGTCGCCCGGTTCGCTTATGGTGGCCGCAACTGCCTTTGCAAGGGCCTCGGAATCGGTGAGCCGCCTGCGCACGGCATTCCCCTCTGCGTCTACATCGTCGATTTCGGTGAAGCGTTCGATTTCGAAGCGGTGAACCAGGCGGTTGCGCTGATATACGGGATTCACTTCCATCGGCCGGTTGCCGTCGGCGTCGGGGCGTCGGTGGGGACTCACAATCCTGGATGGCTCGCCGGTAAGGGTGAGGATGCTGATTACCATTCTTACTGCCGGCGACATCCCCACGGGAATGGAGTCGGCCGATACAACCGGCACATGCCCGTGGTGCCACCCTGAATCGGGATTCTCCATCACGGCCATGAGATGCCGTATCACCTTCTTGCTCTGATACCCCTTGCGCACCAGTACAGCAATATCCGACGGGCGGAATCCGGCGTCGAGCTGCCGGGAAATCTCGCGGGTGAGGCGGTCGAGCTCGCGGGCTTCCGTGGCCGCCGAAATATCGTCTGCATCGTCGGAGGAGGCGTCGACTGTCTCAGCCGCCTCGGCATCGTCGGGGAGGAAGTGCACGCACACGTAGCCGGGGATACCGGCGTGGCGGTCGTCGACCTGCTGCACCAGTCCGCTATAGGTTTCGCGGATGCCACGCGAGCCGTCGGGATCAAAAAGCTGCGCCAGCGAGCTGAAGAGCGTGTTGTTGAACCTCACCACCAGCGGCGAGCTGCGCCAGTTGGAGTTCTCGCTGACGTCGACGCCCCGGATGTCGACACTGCCGGGGAAACGACTTTCCACCGATGTCTCGACTCCCGAACCGAGCAGGTCGGGGCTGGAGTTGCGGAAGCGGTATATACATTGCTTCTCGTCGCCGATAATCAGATTGTCGTATCCCTCCGAAAGGCTCTGGAGCACCAGAGGTTCAAGATTTCGCCACTGCAGCTGCGACGTATCCTGAAACTCGTCGATAAGAAAATGATGGATGGACGATCCCATACGCTCATAAATAAACGGCGCCTCCTCCTCGCTGATTATGCTGCCGAGAAGATCGCCCGTATCGGAAAGGAGCATCGAGTCGTTGTCGCGCCTGTAGCTGTCGAGATAGCGGTTTACCTGGCCGAAAAGCCCAAGCTGGTAGAGCTGGGTGGAGAGCAATGCCGCGAACCGCCGCCGGAGATTATATTCAAGCACTGCGGTGCTGAGCGCTCCTACCTCCGTCAGAATGCTTTCAGGCGGGTTCTGACCCTTATTGAAAGCGGCGGCGGGATTTTCGGCCCATTTCGGCACGGATTTATTCTCCTTCTTCACCTCAAGAGCGCCCCCGGCCCACGCTTCGAGATACTTCCGGAGGGTGGAACTGCCCATTGCGCCCAAGCCATGCATCAGACTGCCGCTGCGGGCCGCGAGCTCCGCGCTCTCGCGCGCGAAATAGCCCTTCTCGGAAAGCGCTGCGGCAAAACGTTCGAGCCTCGACGGGTCGCGGAAATACTCGTCGATTTCCGCGCGGTGAAGCTTGTATTTCTCGTTGTGGAAGCTCGCAATCTCCCTGAAGAGGTCGCGCTGCAGCCCCGACGACTGCGAGAAAAGATTGGCCGACGCGCCGCTCTCCACTTTCGCCCGCATGAAGCGCATAAGCCAGTGCTCCATATAGCGGCGGTGGGTTTTCTCGGCCTCCGAGGCCTCCGACGGCTCCGGCATATTGATACTTTGAAGCATCTTGCCCACGGCCACGGCTATGGCGTAGGTCTCGTCGATTTCCACGGTGCGTGTGGGCGACAGCTCAAGTTCGCGCGTAAACGTGTTGAGCACACGCTGGAAGAAGGCATCGATCGTGCTGACGTTGAACCACGAGAAATTGAACAGGAGGTCTTCGAGGGCCGCTCCGGCATGGCGTGCAAGAGTCTCGCCGTCGGTGCGGAACTCCTCCAGGAAATAATCGAAATGAGCGCCGCGGTCGGCGTCGGGACGCGGATCGGCCAGACGCGCGAGTTCGCTGATGATGCGTTCGGTCATTTCCTGGGTGGCCTTGTTGGTAAAGGTAACAGCCAGAATCTCGCTGTGGGCCATCGGCTTGCGACGTCCGGCCGCAGGAAGCTCGCGCAGATGGTAGCGTCCGTCGGCTTCGCTTTTTCTGCCGAGAAGGTGTTTGAGATAGCGGCGGGTGAGCTGAAACGTCTTGCCCGAGCCCGCCGAGGCTTTGTGGATTGTCAGCATACCCACAAATATAACGTTTTTTCATCAAACCGCCGAACCACCAACCTTCCATTTGCGTACATTGTTAATAAAACAGAGGGGGTGCCACGCACACCGGAAGCCCGCACGGCGAGGCGACGCGCCGGAATTCCGGATTTCCATACACAACGCCGCCATAGGTGTAGCCGAAAAGCCTTGATTTGACTTTTTTTTAGTAAATTTGCAACTGAATTATTCCGACTGATGATAGAACGTATTGTAATTATCGACAGCGCCGATCCCGTCAGCTTCTACGGGGTCAACAACTCCAACATGCAGCTGATCCGCAACCTTTTCCCCAAGCTGCGCATGGCGGCCCGCGGGTCGGTGATAAAAGTGATAGGCGACGATGCCGAGACCGAGGAATTCGAAAAGAAAATCAAGGAACTCGAAGCCTACTGCGCCAAATTCAACAAACTCACCGAGGATGTGATCCTCGATATAATGAAGGGCGAGACACCCCACGACTCGCGTGCCGACGGAGTGATAATCTACGGCGTGAACGGCAAACCCATCGCCGCGCGTACCCCCAACCAGCAGAAACTCGCCGACAGCTTCCGCCACAACGACCTGACGTTCGCCCTCGGACCGGCCGGTACCGGCAAGACATATGTGGCCATCGCGCTGGCCGTCAAAGCCTTGAAAAACCGCGAAGTAAAGAAGATTATCCTGTCGCGCCCAGCAGTGGAGGCCGGCGAAAAGCTCGGCTTCCTTCCCGGCGATATGAAGGACAAAATCGACCCCTATCTTCAACCGCTCTACGATGCGCTCGAGGATATGATTCCGGCCGTCAAGCTCAAGGAATACATGGAGACGAAGGTAATCCAGATTGCTCCGCTGGCATTTATGCGCGGCCGCACGCTCAACGACGCTGTAATCGTGCTCGACGAGGCGCAGAACACCACCACCCACCAAATCAAGATGTTCCTCACACGTCTGGGCGTCAACGCCAAGATGATAATCACCGGCGACGTAACCCAGATCGACCTGCCGCGCACGGCCACTTCGGGACTCGTTCAGGCGCTGCGTATACTCCGCGACATTCCCGGCATCGGAAAGGTGGAGTTCGGCAAGAAGGACATAGTGCGCCATCAGCTGGTGCAGCGCATCGTGGAAGCCTACCAGGCTTTCGACGAGGAGCAGAAGAAGCAGGCGCCCCAAGGCAATGAGGACGCTGACGCCGAAGCCCCGGCATGACAAAACCAACTTATCACCCAATATTCCCCCAATCCAACCCACAATGGCTACACTTACCAAAACCGACTTTCATTTCCCCGGCCAGACCAACGTGTATCACGGCAAAGTGCGCGACGTCTATTCCGTGGCCGACGACCTCCTCGTAATGGTGGCTACCGACCGCATCTCGGCATTCGACGTAATCCTCCCGAAAGGCATCCCCTACAAGGGCCAGGTGCTCAACCAGATAGCTACCTACTTCCTTGAGGCTACCGCCGACCTCGTGCCCAACTGGCGCCTGGCCACGCCCGACCCGATGGTCACCGTAGGCTACCGCTGCGAGGGCTTCCCCGTGGAGATGATTATCCGCGGCTACCTCACCGGAAGCGCATGGCGCGAATATGCAGCCGGCAAGCGCGAGCTATGCGGCGTGAAGCTTCCCGACGGGATGCGCGAGAACGAGCGCTTCCCCGAGCCCATCATTACCCCCACCACCAAAGCCGCCGAGGGCCACGACGAGAATATCTCGCGCGAGGAAATCATCGCCCAGGGTCTGGTAAGCGAGGAGGACTACGCAGTGATGGAGCAGTATACGCGCCAGCTCTTCGCCCGCGGCACCGAGATGGCAGCCGAAAAAGGCCTGATTCTTGTCGACACAAAATATGAATTCGGCAAACGCGCCGGCCGCGTTATTCTCATCGACGAAATCCACACCCCCGACTCCAGCCGCTACTTCTATGCCGACGGCTTCGAGGAGCGCTTCGAAAAAGGGGAAGCCCAGCGCCAGCTCTCGAAGGAATTCGTGCGTCAGTGGCTCATCGACAATGGATTCATGGGCAAGGAGGGGCAGTCTGTACCCGAAATGACCGATGCTTTCTGCCAGGAGGTATCCGAGCGCTATATCGAGCTGTACGAACTTATTACCGGACAGAAATTCGTCAAAGCCCCCGAAGAGCATCTTGAAAGCCGCATTGCCGACAACGTGCTCTCCTGCCTCAACATGCTGCGCGACTGATGGCCACCACACCCGAAACGATAACCCCCTACGGCTCAGCCGACTCGAAGACCGAGCAGGTGGAGCGCATGTTCGACTCCATTGCCCCGGCCTACGATTTCATGAACCGCGCCATGACCCTCGGCATCGACCGCCGATGGCGCCGCAAGGCCGTGGAGATGGTGGCGGCAACATGCCCGAAGGCGATTCTCGACGTAGCTACCGGAACAGCCGACTTCGCCCTGCAACTCGCCCGCTCCATGCCGGAAGCCACAATCACCGGAATAGACCTGAGCGAAGAAATGCTCGCATTCGGACGCCGCAAGGTCGAACAGGCCGGGCTCACCGACCGCATCGAGCTGCGTAAGGCCGACTGCCTTGCCCTCCCCTATGCCGACGCGTCGTTCGATGCCATCACAGTGGCTTTCGGCGTGCGCAATTTCGAGCAGCTTGCCAAAGGCTACGCCGAAATGGCCCGGGTGCTTCGCCCCAGAGGGATACTCTGCGTGGTCGAGCTTGCCGTGCCAGGGTCGAAACTCGTGCGCCCGTTCTATAATCTGTATACCCGCGCCGTGATTCCGGCAGTGGGTCGCATCGTGAGCTCCGACAGCCGCGCCTACACCTACCTGCCGCAGTCGATAGCCGCGATGCCCGGAGGCAGCCGGATGCTCGATATTATGCGGGAAGCCGGCCTGACCGACGCACGCCTGACCCCTCTTACCTTCGGAGTGTGCGCCATCTACACAGCCAGGAAACCGCAATAGCCGATTTGGCACCCGCTTGTGGCGCATATGGCATCGCATACGCCCGGTCGAGCCAATTTTTGGTGAATTTTGCTAATTTTTTAGCGAATAAGTGTTAAAAACACACCCGCGCTATTGCACAGTTTCCAAAAACTTGTTTCCTTTGCATGTGTGTTTTTCATAGTATTAGATTAAGATAAAGGTTTAAAGGAAAAAGGTCGTCGGGATGACGACCTTTTTTTAGTTAAAACCGCATCCCCCACAACCGCACTCACAGGGCAGACGCAATCACGATACACCTCGATTTAACAAAAAATTTTCATCACCGCCGAAGCATTCTTCGCGATGCTTTCGGCGCTTTTTTGTATTGAGGTGTTATTTTAGTATATTTGCACAATAACTAAAGGCAATAATATTTATGTCTGCCACCAAAAAGGATAGTAAGGGTGTTGCACTACCCCCGCACGGACGCACGAGCCGTGCGTCCCTACAATATGGGTGAATTCTGTTGGTTCTGCAACACCATCCGACTATCGATAAATCGACCATCAGAGATGACGGATGCACCAGGGTGCATCCCTACAATCTCACGACGAGGTTTCAGACAGCATAAACGGCCGACATGCATATTATCCTTCTATTGAATATACGCGCTCTATGGAAAATCCATCCTACCGTCAGCCCGAGCATATCCCCGAAATTCCGCGGCCACAGTACCGTCAGCCCTACAACCCCTATATGCCCCCGCCTCCCAGCAATTCCACCAATGTTATGGGCATATTGGGCTTCATATTCTCGCTGTTGAGCCTTTTCATCGGGTTTATTCCGATTTTCGGCTGGATAATATGGGTGCTCGGCCTTGTATTCTCATGCATAGGGCTGGGCAGGCGGCCGCGCGCCCTGGCCGTGGCCGGACTGATTATATCCGTGGCGGTTGTGGCCATGCTCGTTGTTTTCGCAGCCATCTTTGGCGAAGCTTTCAGCGAGGCCATGGATGCATTCAATACCTCGGTCTCCGACTTCGACTGACAGCAAACAGAGTAGCTACAATAGCCCCCTTAGCTATCATAGCAATCTCAGCTACCTCCGCTAAAAAGCAATTTAACAACTCATAATACCCCCTAACAACTATGTCGTTTGTAAAAGAATTCAAAGAGTTTGCCATGAAAGGCAACGTAGTCGACATGGCAGTCGGTGTAATCATCGGCGCAGCCTTCGGCAAGATCGTAAGCTCGCTCGTCGACGATATCATCATGCCTCTGGTCGGCGTGGCTACCGGCGGCATCAACTTCACCGACTATAAATGGGTGATTCAGAAAGCCGTGACCGACGGCCAGGAAGTGCTCAAGCCCGAAGTTACGATGAACTGGGGCGCGTGGGTGCAGACCATCGTCGATTTCCTCATCGTAGCCTTCTGTATCTTCGTGATGATCAAATTCATCAACAATATGCGCAAACGCACGGCCAAGGCCGAGGCGGAAGAAGCAGCAGCCGCTCCCGCCGAGCCTTCGAAGGAAGAACAGCTTCTTACCGAAATCCGCGACCTCCTCAAGGAGCAGCAGGCTAAAAAGTAAGCATCGCTCAGGCAGCCTGAAACCGATATTCCTCATAGGATTCATGGGCTCAGGGAAAACCACCCTGGGCCGGGCGCTCCACGGGGCCATCGGCCCGGGTGGAGTGCACCTGCGTTTTGTCGACCTCGACGAGGCAGTAGAACAGGCCGAGGACGCCACCGTGGCCGAAATCTTCAGCCGAAAGGGAGAGGCGTACTTCCGTCGCCTCGAATCAGATACGCTACGGAAACTGGCTGCCACATCGGGCACCGTGGTGGCATGCGGAGGCGGGACACCCTGCCAGCCGGGGAATATGGAGTGGATGAACGCCAACGGTCTGACCGTCCTGCTCCGGGCCTCCGACGAAGCACTGCTGCGCCGCCTCTCGGAGGGAGCAGCCAGGCGCCCTCTCATAGCCGGGCTGTCACACGACGAACTTAGACGCTTCATCGCCGCCAAACAGGCCGAACGCCAACCCTTCTACTCGCAGGCGGCGCTCACCTTCCCCTCCGACCTGCTTGAGACCGCCGACGAGATTGCGGCCTCACGCCAACGATTCCTTAAACTTATCGAATGCCACATGAAATGACTTCTGCCGAAACACAGTCGACTCCCGACGTAAAGGAGGCTATGGTCGAAACAGCCACTCCGCGCCGACGCGCCACTATCGGTCTGCCCAAGTGCCTCAACCACGCCGAAAAGCGCTTCCCGCTTACACCCGAGGCCGTGGGCACGCTCACGCGTATGGGCTTCGCCGTAAGGATGGAGGCCGATGCCGCCTCCTATATCCACTACAGCGACCGCGCCTACGTGCGCGCCGGGGCGCAGATATGTCCGCGCTCGCAGGCCCTCGGCGCCGACATCGTGATACATCTGGCTCCGCTGGAGATTTCCGACATCCGTCAGCTCCACCGCGGCGCCATGCTCCTGAGTCTGGCGAACTTCAACCGCAAGAGTGCCCCGGAGGTAATCAAGGAGTTGCTCTCGCGGCGCATAATCAATATCGCAATCGACCTGGTGCGCGATCCGCAGGGCAACCGCCCGTTCGGCGACATCCTCTCGGAAATCGACGGACGCAGCGCCATGACCATAGCGGCATCGATGCTCGCCGACCCCGTAAACGGCAAGGGAATACTTCTGGGCGGCATCGCCGGGGTGATACCCTGCGAAGTGACAATCATAGGGTCCTGCCTGGCCGCCGCTGCCGCCGCCCGCTCGGCCATGGGCCTTGGAGCCATAGTGCGCCTCTTCGACGACGATGTCTACCGGCTGCGCACGGCCCTGCGCCAGCTGGGAGGGGGAGTGATCGGTTCGTCGCTCCATCCGCGTGTGCTTGAGAGCGCACTGCGAACGGCCGATATCGTGGTAGTCACCGAGCGCACCAGCGCCCTGCCCGTCGACGGCGACCCCACGGCAATTCTCAAGCGCAACGCTCTGGTATTCGACCTATCGGAATGCCCCGGCAGGGCATTTACGTCGCTACGGCCCATCGACCTGGGCGAACTCGACACCCTGAAATGTACCCAGGCCACAGGCTTCTCGATGGTCAACGACCTCAACGACGAAGCCACCTACCGCCGCTACTGCTTCATCAACCCCGGAAGCACCGTGCCGCGCACGGCCGCCATGGCTCTGAGCGACACCTTCATAACTCTTCTCAACCAGATTGCCGACTGCGAAGGGGGCGGCGCCGGCGCGCGCCTGCCGCTGTCGGCGGGGTTGCAGCAGGCCGTTCTGACCTTCATGGGCAAAGCCGTCAACCCAAAAGTGGCATCGCTCGCCGGCCTGAGCTATACCGACATAGCCATTCTCCTGTCGCTAAGTTGAGCAGAGCCGGAACGAAAACCGAATCAATCACACCTCAAGCCAATGGCCAAACGAAAATACTACGTGGTATGGGTAGGGCGCGAGCCCGGAATCTACGAAGACTGGGACGACTGCCTCGAACAGGTCGACGGCTTTCCCGGCGCCCGCTACAAGGCTTTCGACAGTTCCACTGCCGCCGCCATCGCATTCCGCGGCGATCCCAACGACCAGGCCTCGATTATCGAGGCCATCGCCGCCCACAATGCCGAAAAGGCCCGCGCACACCAGGCTCAGCTTTTCGAGATTCCCGAAATCAATCCCGACTCCATAGCCGTTGACGGTGCCTGCGCCGGCAATCCCGGCATGATGGAATACCGGGGAGTCGACGTGCGCTCCGGCACAGAGCTTTTCCATGTGGGACCTTATCCTGAAGGAACGAACAATATAGCCGAGTATCTCGCCTTAGTACATGCACTTGCATATCTCTGGAAAAAGGGAGACTCCACAACCCCGATTTATTCCGACTCGCGCACGGCGCGCAGCTGGCTGAAAAACCGCGGATGCCGCACCAAACTGCAGCCTTCGGCCGCCAACAGGAAGATTTTCGAGCTGCTTGCCCGCGCAGACCTCTGGGTGCGCACACATCAGACGAAAAACCCCGTGCTGCGCTGGGACACCGACGCATGGGGCGAGATTCCCGCCGATTTCGGCCGAAAATAAATCATTCTACATCACTGCCTATCATTAATTTCCGAATCTATACGATACCTAAACGTTTTACCATGACCACAGCCTCAATTGCCGCCACCGCCAGGAAGACAAACTGGAGATGGGTAATCTGCTCTCTGCTATTCTTCGCCACAACAATCAACTATCTCGACCGCCAGGTACTCTCGCTTACCTGGAAGGATTTCATAGCGCCGGAATTCCACTGGACCGACGCTGACTACGGCCACATAACCGGATTCTTCTCGCTCTTCTATGCCGCCGTGAGCCTCGTGGCCGGCAAGTTCATCGACTGGATGGGCTCGCGCAAAGGCTATCTCTGGGCCATCTTCATATGGTCGCTGGCCGCCGTGATGCATGCCGGTTGTGGCTGGGTGACAATGAAATACGAAGGGATAGCTTCCGTCGAGGCGCTTCGCGCCGTCGAGGCGGGCTCGGCTCTGGCGCTCTCGATAGCTTCGGTGAGCGTCTGGCTCTTCCTCGGCTGCCGCGCCCTGCTGGCCATCGGCGAGTCGGGCAACTTCCCCGCCGCCATCAAGGTGACGGCCCAGTACTTCCCGAAGATGGACCGCGCTTTCGCTACCTCGATATTCAATGCCGGAGCCTCGGTGGGCGCGCTGGCCGCCCCGCTGTGCATCCCCGTGCTGGCCAAGCAGTTCGGCTGGGAGATGGCCTTCGTGATTATCGGCGCGCTCGGCTTCGTGTGGATGGGTTTCTGGAGCGGATGCTATACTCTCCCCGAGAAATCGAAACACGTCAACGCCGCCGAGCTTGCCTACATCCGTCAGGACGAGGCCAACGAGTCGAAGGCTGAAATCAAGGCCGAGGAGACAAAGACCATTTCGTTCTGGCGCTGCTTCACATTCCGCCAGACGTGGGCATTTGTGGCCGGCAAGGCTCTGACCGACGGCGTATGGTGGTTCTTCCTCTTCTGGGCTCCCGCCTATTTCTCCGACCAGTTCGGCTACGCGAGCTACACCCCCATGGGACAGGCGCTGATATTCGTGCTCTACTTCATCGTAACGGTTCTCTCCATCGGCGGCGGCTATCTGCCGAAGCTCTTCGTTGAGAAACGCGGCATGAACCCCTATGCCGGACGCATGCGTGCCATGCTGATGTTTGCCTTCGTTCCCATTCTGGCTCTGTTCGCTCAGCCGCTGGGCGTCCATTCCCCCTGGTGGCCGGCGGTAATCATCGGTCTTGCCGGAGCGGCCCATCAGGCCTGGAGCGCCAACCTCTATTCCACGATCGGAGACATGTTCCCCTCGTCGACGGTGGCCTCAATCGTTGGCATCGGCACCATGGCCGGCGGCATAAGCTCGTATCTGATCAACGCAGGCGCCGGCGAACTCTTCTACTACGCCGGAGAGCAGGGTGCGGCATTTACCTTCCTCGACTTCGAGGGGAAGCCGGCCGGCTACATGATTGTGTTCTGCATCTGCGCCGTAAGCTATCTGCTGGCGTGGGGAGCCATCAAGCTGCTCGTGCCACGCTACAAGAAAATCGAAATAGACTGATATGCTTAAAAAGACCATCTGGGAAATGGGGCGCGACAGCCTCGAAGAGTATCGCACGAAAGGCAAACTTCCGCTGATAGTCGTGCTCGACAACGTGCGATCACTCAACAATATCGGCTCGATATTCCGCACCTCCGACGCCTTCCGCGTGGCCGAGTTATGGCTCTGCGGCATCAGCGCCACACCCCCATCGCCTGAAATCCACAAGACCGCTCTGGGCGCAGAGGAGTCGGTGGCCTGGCGATATTTCCCCTCTACACTCGATGCGGTAGAAGAACTTCACGACCAAGGATTTACAGTCTGCGCTCTTGAGCAGGTGAACGGCAGCGTGGCGCTCGACGAGTTCCGCCCGGACCGCTCGCGCCGCTACGCCGTGGTGGCCGGACACGAGGTGAACGGCGTGGACCAGGCCGTGGTCGACCGCGCCGACCTCTGTCTGGAAATCCCTCAGGAAGGCACGAAGCATTCCCTCAACGTAGCCGTCAGCACCGCCCTGGCCATCTGGCAGTTCTACCTCCACCTCCGGTAGTTCGCCTACAGCGCCACAAAATAAAGCATCCGCAAACAATGTCACGGCATTGTTTGCGGATGTTATTATATTGGCTTCAGTGTATTACCGGGCAATTTTGGCCGTTGCGCGGGCGCCGGTGGCATCAGTGGCGACTACCACGTAGACACCTGCGGGAAGGGCTTCCACAGAGGCGGTGCGACCGTCCATATCGACGGCGATCGCCTTGCCGTCGGCGCTGTAGACCTCAAGCGAGCTGACGGGCGAAGAGCCGCCGAGCACTACGGTGTGCATTCCGCGGTCGTAGAAAATCTTCAGCGAATCAGCCTCAGCCACAGCGTCGGCCACGCCACCCGACTTCAGCAGCGTGAACATGGTTGGGGTTTGTGAAAGCGGTTGATAATTAAAGGCATTGAAAGCCATTACATAATACGTGCCGCGGTCGCGGAGATTCTCGGGAATGCTGAATTCTACGGTAGCTTCAGTCTGCCCGTTCTCTTCTACGAATATCGGTTTCGACGTATTGCATATCTGGAGATAGTTGGCCTTGTTAGGGTTAATCGGGTCTACTCCATAGAGCTGGAAACGTATCGAATTGGCGAACAACCCCTTGGAGCAGGCAACCTTTGCCGTAACGGTGAAGCCGTCCGGGTTTACCACGTTCGAACTGCCGTCGTCGAAAGTGATACCGGCCGACGTTAAGGTGAATTCATCCGGAAGCGCTGCGAGCGTTACGCTACAAGAGGAGTGCATAAGGTAGTCGTTCTGTACCAGAATGAGCGTGGTCGATTCTCCGTCTTTGCCCAGCGAGCAGTTTACCGTAAACTCCTTCTCGACGACTTCGTTGGGTGCTAAATCAACCAGAATGCCGTCGCCTACCGGATAATATGTGTTATTATAGTTGACATATGGCTTGAAGTGTGTGCAGACCGGGAAATCCCAGCGGTTGGTAATCTGCGCTTTGATGGTATGTAGTCCGTTGATATAAATCGTGGCGGGAACTTCCATCCACACCCCTACAGGATTATAGTTGTATCTTCCCACGACTTTATATGTGGAGCCCTCAACGGTGATGATGAATTCGTGGTCGGAAGTGGGCTGATGGAGGACCTCATACCATGGACCTGAACCGTCGTAGGCACGGCTTACCACGCGCACTGCATATCTGGTTCCTTCGACCATACCGAACTGTGATACGTCAACCGAAATTGAATTCCAGCCCATGCCAATTCCAACCCCCAGCATTTTGGCGTTGAGGGGGTAATACTTTTCGGTGTTGTCAGTCATATTGCGTACACATACTCCCAGCTGCATGTCGATTGAGTTATGGCTTTCATTATAAAAACCGCCGTCGAGAGTCAGCATTGAACCTTCCATATTGCCGTAAAGGTCACTGTACTGGCAGATTATCGGTTTGACAACTGACGCAGAGCCTGAAGCGGGCTTCATATTCAGCACGGCAAACTGACCCTCCGAGAAGCCATTCATTTCAGTGCCTGTATACACCTGGTAGGGATTGAGTGCAGAAACCTTGAAGAAACCGTCCATCTGGCCGCTCCAGCCCCAGTTGAAGTGGAAATAGCCGTCGGAAGCGTAGCCGTCGCATACGAAGATGTGGCCGCCCTGCCACGCACCATAGCCACGGTATACAATCGGGCATCCTTCCTGCAGGCTGCCGTAGAGTAGGCCTTCCCACTCGGCTACTGTATGATATTTCAGCTGGTCGAGCGTCGTTGCAGGGTCGTAACCGAAATTGTTGACCACTGCGGTGGTGATGCCGTACATATCCGACTCCGACCACTGCAGCCCGTAGTTCATATGGATGGCATAGCCGCAGATTTTCATCAGCTGGGCCACGGCTGCGTTCTGAGCGGCGGTCTGGGGGACTACTTCGGGCATGTTCGCCCAGTCGATAGGCTCACCGAGGTCGAAGAACTCCTGCTTCTGCTCGCTATTGACGGTATAGTAGCAGTACCCTTCACCGGTGGCCTGGGCGGGAAAGCGGTGATAGGCGAGCACCTGTGCTACGGCGGTCGCGCCGCATCCGGTGAGGCAGTGCTGGTCGTTGATGGTAGGGGTCTGATCGTTGTAAGGCGTTCCCTGACCCCATTTTGTCTTAATCATCGGGGCGATTGGAGCGCGCTCGGTCGTGGAGGCCTTCGATGGGAGGGTCTGGCGCACGTTGCCGACGCGAAGTGCCTCAATTTCGAGTGCGTAGTAGTCGAGCATCCCCTGCATCTGGGGCGGGATGGTGCCTTCGGCGGCAATCGGGGCGTCGGAGTAGCCGAGAACCGCGTCGACACCGTCGTCGGCCGCAAGAACCACGTAGCCCTTTTGGCCCTCCTTCTCGAAGAGGTAGGCTGCCGGCTCGGCGGCGGAGGTGTTTACGGTGGTGCGCAGCTTCAGCGTGGCGGGAGCGCCCGCGGCGGGAGCCTTCGCGTGGTCGGAGCCAAGGCGAGCGAGCGCCTGCTCAGGTGTCAGCACGTCGGCCCACGCACCCGTCGACAGGAGAGCCGCAGCCAGTGCAAACAGAGTAAAGCGATGTTTCATGAAAAAAAAATGTGTGTTGGTTTATAATGTAAAATTTTGTTGGCCAGTCTGAGAGGGAATCGGGGGTAGCCTGCTGATAAAATGTATGCCTTAGATGCATAGCAACGTGGGATTCCGTATGCAATTCCGATTGTCTATCAGTTTAAGAATCAAAATTTAAAATCGCATGGGAATATGCACATATATTTTGCAAATATACTCTATGCATTTCCCGCACCCACATTCTTTACTGTTAAAAATGGTTAAATTTCTCTTCTTTGCCCGCAGAGGGCGACACATCGCCCGGAGGAGACGGCTCAGGAGACTGTTAGGGTCCTTAAGGTCTTTAAGGTCCTTAAGGTCCTTAAGGTCCTTAAGGTCTCTAAGCCGCCTACAAATATCGCCAGCGGGGCCCATCAGAACTTTTTTATATTATTAAGGCGTTGTTCCCGGGGAATTTCGTAATTTTGCACCCGAATTTCCAAATGATTACCAGTTGAAGGCGCGCCGCCCCCCGCAGGGCGGAGCTTGCTTCGAATCACAAACAATAAGCTCAGATGGCAAAAAACCTCGTCATAGTCGAGTCGCCGGCCAAGGCAAAGACCATAGGAAAATTCCTTGGTCCGGACTACACAGTAACCTCCTCCTACGGCCACATCCGCGATCTCAAAAAGAAAAATTTCGGTATCGACATGGCCAACGGCTTCGAGCCGGAATATGAGATTCCCGACGACAAGAAGGCGCTGGTGGCCGACCTGCGCAAGAAAGCCAAGGAGGCCGAGATGGTATGGCTCGCATCTGATGAAGATCGCGAGGGAGAGGCCATCGCCTGGCATCTGTTTGAAGTGCTCGGGCTGAAGGCGGAGACCACGCGGCGCATCGTATTCCATGAAATCACCAAGGATGCCATTCTCAATGCCATAAAGAATCCGCGCCATATCGACCTGAATCTGGTCGACGCTCAGCAGGCGCGCCGCGTGCTCGACCGCATCGTGGGGTTTGAGCTGTCGCCGGTGCTCTGGAAGAAAATCAAGCCGGCTCTATCGGCCGGCCGCGTGCAGAGCGTGGTGGTGCGTCTGATTATGGAGCGCGAGCACGAAATCAAGAACTTCCGCCCCGAGCAGTTCTACCGCGTGAACGCCCGCTTCGCCACGGCCGACGGCACAGCTGTAGGAGCCGAGCTGTCGAAGCGTCTGGCCGACGACGCCCAGGCCCGCGAGCTGCTGGCCGACTGCAGCGGCACTACCTTCAAGGTGTCGGCCGTCAACGTGCGCCCGGTGAAGAAATCTCCGGCCCCACCGTTCACCACCTCCACCCTCCAGCAGGAGGCCGCCCGCAAGCTCGGCTTCACCGTATCGCAGACCATGATGGTGGCACAGCGCCTGTATGAGGCCGGTCACATCACGTATATGCGTACCGACTCGCTCAACCTCTCGCAGCTGGCGCTCAACGCCCTGGCCAAGGAAATCCGCGGAAATCTGGGCGAGCAATACCTCCACACGCGCCAGTATCACACCCACAGCAAGGGCGCGCAGGAGGCCCACGAAGCCATCCGTCCGACCTACGTCGACAAGCAGACCATCGAGGGCACTGCCCAGGAGAAGCGGCTATATTCGCTTATCTGGAAGCGTACACTGGCCTCGCAGATGGCCGACGCCGAAATCGAAAAGACCACCGTGGAGATTCAGCCGGCCTCGCGCCAGGAGCATTTCACGGCCACGGGCGAGGTAGTGCGCTTCGACGGCTTCCTGAAGGTATATCTCGAAAGCACCGACGACGAGACCGACGAGCAGACCTCCGGCATTCTCCCCGCCATGCACGAGGGGGAAACGCTCTCGCTCACCGAAATGACCGCAACACAGCGCTTCACACAGCAGCCGCCGCGCTACTCCGAAGGCTCGCTGGTGAAGAAACTCGAGGAGCTTGGCATCGGCCGCCCCTCCACCTACGCCACATTCATCTCCACCATCCTGCAGCGCGAATATGTGGAGCGCGGCGAGAAGGAGGGAACTCCGCGCGAATACGAGATTCTCACGGTTCATCCCGACGGCAAGATCTCGCGCTCGACGCGCACGGAGACCGTCGGCTCGGAGCGCGGCAAGCTCGTGCCCACCGACATCGGCGAGGTCGTAAACGAATACCTCACCGAGAATTTCCCCGACATCCTCGACTATAATTTCACCGCCCAGACCGAGGAGCGCTTCGACGACATCGCCCGTGGCAAACTCGGCTGGCACCAGGAGATACAGACCTTCTACGACGATTTCCACCCCGGGGTGGACCGCGCGCTCAACACGCGCACGGAGCACCGCGTGGGCGAACGCATCCTCGGCACCGATCCTGCCACCGGGCGCCCGGTGTCGGTGAAAATCGGCCGATTCGGCCCGATGATTCAGCTCGGCGACGGCGAGGGCGACGAGAAGCCTCAGTTCGCTTCGCTGCTCAAAGGTCAGAGCGTAAGCACCATAACGCTCGAAGAAGCCCTGAAGCTCTTCGAGTTCCCACGTCTGATAGGCTCATTCGAGGATCAGGACGTAACGGTGGCCATCGGCCGATTCGGCCCCTACGTGAAGCATGCAGGCAAGTTTGTATCCATCCCCAAGGAACTCTCGCCGGCCCACATCACCCTCGACGAGGCCGTGGAGCTTATCGAAAAGAAGCGCGCCGCCGACGCAAACAAGACGCTCAAGACCTTCGACGAAGATGCCGACATGCAGATTCTCAACGGCCGCTACGGCCCCTACATAAAGTATAAAGGCGGTAACTTCAAGATTCCCAAGACAGTGGCCGACCCTGCCGCGCTCACCCTTGACGAATGCCGCAAGATTGTGGCCGAAGCCGAGGCCAAACCCGCTTCACCGCGCGCACGCGGCCGCCGCAAAAGCTGAAAATCCACCGATAAGCCGACCCAATGAACAGGAAGACAGCCACATCCGTACGCAAAACCATGAAACCCGGCGCCGAGCGCGCTCCGCTCCGCCCCGACTCCATCGCAGTCTTCACGGCCACGGAGCTGACGCGGCTCATGGAGTTTCTCGCCGCCAGAATGCCCGAGCGCAAGCGCACGGCCATCAAGCAGATGCTTAAATACGGCCAGGTGAAGCTCGCCGGGACGGTCACCTCGCAGTTCGACGCCGAAGTTGCCGCCGGAGCACGCGTGGAGGTGAACTTCACACGTCCGTTCGTCACGTTCCGCAACCGCCGCATGCAGCTCGTCTACGAGGACGAACATATCATCGTGGTCAACAAGGGCTACGGACTGCTCTCCATGGGCAACGACAAGGTGAAGGAGGGAACGGCCTACTCCATTCTCCGCGACTACGTGAAAGACGTCGACCCGCGCCAGAAAATCTTCATCGTTCACCGCCTCGACCAGCATACCTCCGGGCTGATGGTCTTCGCAAAGACCATGGCCGCCAAGGAAGGCCTCCAGCACAACTGGAACAATATGGTGCGCCGCCGCCAGTATGTCTGTGTGGTCGAGGGTAAACTCGACCCGCCCGACGGCGAAGTGCGCAGCTACCTGGCCGAAAACTCGAAATATCAGGTATATTCCACCGACAACCCCGAAGAGGGGAAGCCCGCGCTGACGCGCTACCGCACCCTCCAGTGCGCCAACGGATTCACCCTCGCCGAAGTCGAGCTTGAGACCGGCCGCAAGAACCAGATCCGCGTCCATATGTCGGACCTCGGCCACCCCATAAGCGGCGACCGCCGCTACGGCGCCAAGTCGGCCCCCATCCACCGCCTGGCCCTCCATGCGCGCACGCTCGTGTTCATCCATCCAGCCACCCGGCAGCTGATGACGTTCGAGACCCCGGTTCCCGCCCCCTTCCTCTCGATGGTGAAACAGGGCTGATCGCCCAATATCTCCCCAATCACCTCAATCCCCTTCAAATCCTATAGTCAAACCTTACATTACCCATATGATTACCCTGGAGCAACTTAAAGATACCGCCACACGCCGCGACGCCCTTCACCGCTATCTCGACATCGACAACAAGAAAATCCAGATCGAGGAGGAGGAACTCCGCACCCACGTGCCCGATTTCTGGGAACACCCCAAGGAGGCGCAGGCCCAGATGAAGAAAATCAAGGACCTCCAGGCGTGGGTCAACGGCTACCACGAAGTGGAGGTGGCCGTCGACGAGCTCCAGAGCGGCTGGGACTTCCTCAAGGAAGGGCTGCTCGAAGAGGCTGAACTCGACCAGATGTATGCCCGTACCGTCGAGCTCATCGAGGGGCTCGAGCTGCGCAATATGCTCCGCCGCGAGGAAGACCACATGGGTGTGGTGCTCAAAATCAACTCCGGCGCCGGAGGCACGGAGAGCCAGGACTGGGCCTCCATGCTCATGCGCATGTATCTGCGCTACTGCGAGAAACACGGCTACAAAACCTCCATCGCCAACCTCCTCGAAGGCGACGAAGCCGGCATAAAGAGCTGCACCATCAACGTCGAAGGCGACTTCGCCTACGGCTACCTCAAGAGCGAGAACGGAGTGCACCGCCTGGTGCGCGTGTCGCCCTACAACGCCCAGGGAAAGCGCATGACCTCGTTCGCCTCCGTATTCGTCACCCCGCTGGTCGACGACTCCATCGAAGTGAAGATCGAACCGGCCCTCATGTCGTGGGATACCTTCCGCTCCGGTGGCGCCGGCGGCCAGAACGTCAATAAGGTGGAATCCGGCGTGCGCCTGCGCTATCAGTACACCGACCCCTACACCGGCGAAAAAGAGGAAATCCTTATCGAGAACACCGAGACCCGCGACCAGCCCAAAAACCGCGAGAACGCCCTGCGCCACCTGCGCTCCATACTCTACGAGAAGGAGATGAACCACCGCCTTGAGGAGCAGGCCAAAATCGAAGCCGGCAAAATGAAAATCGAGTGGGGCTCGCAGATCCGCAGCTACGTATTCGACGACCGCCGCGTAAAAGACCACCGCACCGGCTATCAGACCTCCGACGTCAACGGCGTGATGGACGGCGACCTCGACGGCTTCATCAAAGCCTACCTCATGGAATTCGCCCAGACCGAGGAGTAAAGCCCCGGGGGAGACCAAAGCGCGGGCCCCGGCTCCGCCCATCCTGGCTCCAAGCCTCGGCGCCTCCCTTTCCGGCGATTCTCGCCGGAAGCGGCAAACCGCACCTTCGATACCCGCTTTCTCTTTGCTGCTATTCGGCCGCCTCTCAGCTTCCCTTCTATTCCGCCCCCTTTCGCCTGCCTCTCCATTCCCTCCGCTCTCTCCCGGCTCCGCTTCCGAAGCCAAGGAGCGGCTTTCCGCTTCCGGCGAGAATCGCCGGAGAGTCTGTCCCACCTAATATCGATTGCGCATGTCTAAGCTTTGCTTCCGAGCCGACTGGCACGACTACCGCCGACCGGGGTTCTACATGCTCACACTTAAAAAAGGTGAAGGCGTGGGCGCCTTTTCCGAGGTTGTTCGTGAGGGAGCAGACCGCTTCACCACACGCCTCTTTCCTGTTGGAGAAATAATCCGGCGCCAGGTATTCGCGCTGGAGCATCTTGCCCTTGGCATCCGGATATACAAACTCGTGATAATGCCCGACCATATCCATTTCCTCCTCCAGGTGGCAACGGGACTGCCACGTCCGTTGGGCAATTACATAGCCTCTATGATGGGAGCGATCACCTCCGAAGCGCGGGCCTCGGCTCCCGAAACCTTACTCCGCGCCACATCGCCACGCATATTCGAGCAAGGCTTTCATGATTCGGTAATCCTCGACTATGAGCGCGTTAAGACAGCCCGCGAATACATAAAAGACAATCCCCGCCGATTCTGGTATAAAGCGGCGAATCCCGACTTACTCTCCCGCCGGTACCATATTTCCATCGGAGGCACCCCCTGCCAGGCCATCGGCAATATCTTTCTGGCGACCCACTTCCATATCATTGCCGTAAAAGTGAGCCGACACTGCGAAGGGAAGGAACTGGCCGACACACTCGCCTCCTTCCGAAAGGAGATTGAAAACGGTGCCGTAGTCGTATCCCCGTTTATCAGCCGAGGTGAGAAAATGGTCAGAGACATCGCTCTCGAAGTTGAGGCTCCCATAATCGAAATCATGGCCGGCCCGATGCACGAGCGCTATAAACCCCTGGGGCGATTTTTTGACTACTGCCGCGAGGGCCGTCTGCTTCAGATTGCAACCGCCGAACCTCAGGGCGACTCCGCCACTCTTACCCGCGGCGTCGCCATGGAACTCAACCGGCTCGCAAAAGAACTGGAAAATGGGAACGCGAAATTTCATTAATATTTTTTAACGTATTGCCACGGGATTTTACACAATATTCCCCACCGCAATGAGGAAAAATGTACGTACCTTTGCGCCATAAAGGGTATGCTATATCCCAATCGCATCCCATCTTTAAGTCCAACACACAAAGCAACTTTCTTATCAATAACTTAAATACTTTCTCTATGAAGAAACTTTTACTCGCTTCTCTCGCCCTCGTGGCAAGTATCTCCATGGCTTCGGCAGCAGACATCACCGAAACGTTCGTAAATTCAGCCGAAAATGGCTTCCCCTTGAAGTGGGATAAAACCAACACGACACCCACTACAATCACATCGGCTTCGACCGGCCTTAAATGGACTGTTCTGGGCAGTTATGTGGCCACTAACACATATGTTTCGCCTCAGTATGATTACCTTATGGTCAATGGCAAGAATGTTAAGGGTGCATATGTTTCCACCTCACTTTCTCAAGCCTGCAAAGAAATCAGCATTGCAATCGGTAGCGGTTCAAGCGCCAATGCAAAATCAAAAATCAACATCTATGGCGGCGAGACTCTGATTGAAACAATTACGGCTATCCCCGCAAACTCGCCCATCAAAGTATCCATTCCTGAAGCGCTTCGTGCAGCCGGAACGGTCTATAAGATTGAGTCCGCCACAACCTCCTACAACCAGCAGATTACCTCCATTAAATTCATTGAACCCACAGCTGACGCAACCCTCGATACCGACGTTAAAACTCTTGATGTTGCTGTTCCTCTGAATGCTTCCATCACAAAATCCGTAAAGGTTCTCGCAGAAAATATTACCGGTAGCATTACCGCAACCTGCCAGAACGCAGACGTTAAAATCACACCCGCTACATTTACAGCCGAGGAAGGTGCTGAAGGCGTTGAAATCACCTATACCGGCTCCGAAGCCGACGAAGTATCGGCCACAATCACATTTGCAGCCGGCGAGGTTAAAACAGACGTAACTCTTTCAGTTCTTGTGGTAGCCAATGAAGGAACCGAGGCGAACCCGCTTACCGTAAACGATGTCATTGCCATCAATAGCAAATACGACGCCACCAAACCTGTATGCGTAACCGGCGTCATTGGCGCCAAAACTGCCGCCAACGCCACCAATGGAGTTCTCGGAGAAGCCGATAAAGCTGCTGCAACCAACATCATCCTGACTCAGGGTGAAGCAAAGATTGGTGTAGCTCTCCCCGCAGGCGATGCCCGCACAAAACTCAACATCGTCGACAATGAAGGCAATATTGGCAAGACGGTAGTTGTAAAGGGTACCCTCGAACCTTACTTCGGCGCTCCCGGCGTGAAGAACACCGAATATGTCAGCGGTCTCAGCGGCGTTGAGAACGTAGGTGTTGATGCCGAGCAGGGCGTAGTTAAATACTACAACCTCCAGGGTGTTGAGGTAGCTAACCCCGAGAGCGGTCTCTATATCCGCGTTCAGGGCGACAAGGCCACCAAGGTTATCCTCTAAACCGACGATAAAATCAGTAAGATACTCGTTAAATAATAAACTAACGTAACTTACTTTGCTCCCGGCCGCCCCGCCTCACCGCGGGGCGGCCTTATATATATATATAGGTGTAGAGCCATACGCTTGTAGGGATGCGCCCCGGTGCATCCGCCCGTCTGAAAAAAAGGATATGGCTGATTTTCAGATGCACCAGGGTGCATCCCTACAATTTGGGGGGCATGGACATCGTTATCAAACACCCTGCGACTATATGTTGTGACTATATATTGCATCTATATGCCGCGACAAATATGTTGTAGAACATATAGCGAAATTTTCGGCTTTTAGATATTTTAAATAAATTTGCGAGTGATTATCTAAAACCGTGTAGACGTTACCTGAAAGCTACCTTGAATTTTCCATGAAAACAGCACCGCTCCGGCCTCGGCCGCGAGGGATGGCAAACGCGCCTTACATTCAGATACCACACTGACACTCAGAGATAAATCTTACGAAATACTTCATTAACATCAAATTTGTCCTAAATGAAACATTTACAAACAGGAATCGCCAGGAAATTCTTTTTCCTGATGGTTGGTCTGCTGTTCTCCGTGGGATTGAACGCGCAGACAATCACCGTTTCGGGCGTTGTATCCGATCCGTCGGGTGAGCCCCTGATCGGTGCAAGTATCCTTGCCCAGGGCACTACGGTGGGCACCTCGACCAACATCGACGGTGAGTACACCATCAACGTGGCCCCCGACGCCACCCTCGTGGTGAGCTATGTGGGCTACGACACACAGAACGTGCCCGTCGACGGCCGCACTTCGATCAACGTCACCATGCAGGAAAACTCGGTGATGCTCAACGAAGTGGTAGCCATCGGTTACGGTACGGTGAAGAAATCCGACGCTACCGGTTCGGTAGCCGTGATCAAACCCGACGAAATCGAAGCCGGTCTGGCTACTTCGGTGCAGGACATGCTCGTAGGTCAGACCCCTGGCGTTGTGGTAACGCAGGCCGGTGGCCCTGAAGGCGGAGGTACAATCCGTATCCGCGGCGGCTCCTCGCTGAATGCTTCCAACGACCCTCTGATCGTGGTCGACGGTGTGCCCCTGAGCAACGCCGGCATGGGCGGTCTGGGCAACTCGCTTGGCATGATCTCGCCTGAGAACATCGAAAGCATGACCATCCTTAAAGATGCTTCCGCAACCGCCATCTACGGTTCGCGCGCATCCAACGGTGTGATCATCATCACCACCAAGAAAGGAAAGTCGGGCAAACCGACCGTAAACTTCGCAGCCAACCTCTATGTAAACACCGCCCGCAAGACCTGGAAGGTGCTCGACGCCAACCAGTTCCGCAGCCTTCTCGAATCGCGCGGCATGGACGCTGCCCTCGCAGCCACAGGCGATGCCAACACCGACTGGCAGGACGAGGTGCTCCGCACCACCGTAAGCTCCGACTACTCTCTGAGCGTAGGCGGCACAGCCGGATGGCTCCCCTACCACGCTGAAATCAGCTATACCAACAACAACGGTATCATCAAGACCTCGAAGATGGACCGCGTGACCATGGGCTTCAACCTCTCGCCTAAATTCTTCGACAACCACCTGAGCGTAAACGCAAACGTAAAGGGCTACTACATCCGCAACAACTTCGGCGACGCCGGCGCCCTCTCCAGCGCCATCAGCTTCGACCCGACTCATCCGGTTCGCAGCAACGAGCCCATCGTAAGCGGCAACTCCGGCTTCCAGTATCTCTACAACGGCTACTATGAGGTGCACAACAACGGCACTCTCAACGACAACGCCGCCCTCAACCCCATGGGTCTGCTCGAGCAGCGCGACAACCACGCCAACGTTTACCGCAGCAACGGTAACCTGCAGCTCGACTACTCGCTCCACTTCCTCCCCGACCTGCACCTGAACCTCAATCTCGGCTACGACGTGATGAAGTCCAACCTGGTCGACAACTGGGCAGCCAACTCGGCTACCGCCTACAAGAACCACGAGCACTACGGCGGCGCATACAACTTCGACCAGTATCAGTTCCGCAGCAACACTCTGCTTAACTTCTACCTCAACTATAAGAAGGAAGTCGAGTCGATCTACTCCAACTTCGACGTAACCGCCGGCTACGACTGGCAGCGCTTCTACAACGACGGCCACTACACCGGCGCAAACGGCAACTCCGGTTACCGCGTGAGCCCGGGTCTGAACACACCCACCTACCTCGGCAAGAACGAGGCTGGCCAGCAGACCTACGGTGTGACCATCAATGAATCCACCATCCCCCTGCTGGGTCAGAACTTCCAGAACGACGGCGTAAGCCCCGACGGCGACTACCACTGGGCCGACCGCTACCAGCTCCTCTCGTTCTTCGGCCGTCTGAACTACACGTTCAAGGACCGCTACCTGCTCACCGTAACCGTCCGCGGCGACGCCACCTCGCGCTTCGCCAAAGATAAGCGCTGGGGCGTGTTCCCCGCCGTGGCCCTCGGCTGGAAAATCAACCAGGAGGCATGGATGCAGGGAGCAGCAGGCTGGCTGAGCGATCTCAAGCTCCGTCTGGGCTGGGGTAAGACCGGTCAGCAGGAAATCGGCGAAACCATCAACTACATGGCCCTCTACGCCATCGCATCGCCTTCGGTAAGCTATCCCAACGGCACCAACGGCTGGTATCTCCCCGTCTACGCTCGCGGCTACAACCCCGACCTGACATGGGAAACCACCACCAGCTGGAACGCCGGCCTTGACTTCGGTTTCCTCAACAACCGCATCACCGGTAGCATCGAATACTACAAGCGCAAGACCACCGACCTTCTGGCCTATGTGGCAGTGCCCGCAGGCTCCTCGACCACCAACATGCTCAACCGCAACATCGGCTCGCTCGAAAACTACGGCGTCGAGTTCAACATCGCAGCAAAACCCATCGTGACCAACGACTTCACATGGACCCTGAGCTACAACGTAGGCTGGAACCACAACGAAATCACCGAGCTCACCACCGGCGCATCGCAGCTGAAGACCGGCGGTATCTCCGGCGGTAACGGCAACACCGTGCAGATCCACGCCGAAGGCCACCCCGCCAACTCCTTCTACCTCTTCCAGCAGGTTTACGACGAAAGCGGCGCACCTCTCGAAGGCGTTTACGTAGACCAGAACGGCGACGGCCAGATCGACGACTCCGACAAAATCATCAACAAATCGCCCGATCCCAAGGTTACGATGACATTCGGCTCGCAGTTCCGCTACAAGAAGTGGGACCTCGGATTCAACATCCGCGCCTCCATCGGCAACTACGTATACAACAACGTGCTCTCGACCAAGGCCGTCTACAACGACCTCTTCACCTACGGTCTGAACAACGTGGTTGAGAACGACTACTATTTCGAGCAGCCGCGCTACATGAGCGACTACTACCTGCGCAACGCATCGTTCGTTCGCTGCGACAACATCACCCTGGGCTATACCTGGGACAACCTCCTCAACGACAAGCTCCGCCTCCGCCTCTTCGGCGCCGTGCAGAACCCCTTCGTGATTACCAAATACAAGGGTGTCGACCCCGAAGTGTTCGGCGGCATCGACAACAGCGTATATCCGCGCGCTACAACCTACTCGCTTGGTCTCGTAGCCACTTTCTAATCACTCCAATCTCTTAAATACATCGACACAATGAATATCAAGAAATATCTGATGCTTGGCGGAGTGGCTCTGAGTCTGGGTCTGTCGACCGCCTCGTGTGTTGGCGACCTCGACCTCGATCCCATCGATCCGAACCTGAACCCCACCCCAAGCACCGAGCGACTCATCAGCGAAGCCATGGAATGCTATCAGGGCCTGGCCACATCGGGCAACGACGGCCCCGGCTCCTCCATCATCTCCGGCCTCGACAACGGCCGCGGACAATACACCCGCGCCATCTTCATGATGAACGAGTTCCCCACCGACGAGTGCATCTGGATCTGGAAGGACGACGGCATCTACGACCTGGTGACCAACACCTACAACAGCGATAACGGCAACATCTACGGCACATACTCGCGTCTGTATGCCCACATCGCCGTCTGCAACAAGTTCATCGCCGACGCCGCAGGCAACAGCGACGCCGAAGTGCTCAAACTCGTCGACGAGGTGCGCGCCCTCCGCGCCCTGAGCTACTACTGGGTATGCGACATCTTCGGCCGCGCAACCTTCACCCTTGAGGAGCCTGTAGGCCAGGATCCCGAGCAGATTGAGCGCGTTGCGCTCTACAAATGGCTCGTAGGCGAACTCACCGACCTCGTTGAGCACGGCAAGCTCGATCGCACCCCCGTCTACGGCCGTGTAGGCCTCGACGGCGCCGAGGCTCTTCTCGCCCGCCTCTACCTCAACGCACAGGTTTACGCCGCTGCCGATCCCGCATATCTGGCAGCCACCGACACCTGGGCTCTCTGCTCGCAGCACTGCGAAAACATCATCGCACGCCACCAGGGCGGCGGCTACCAGGGTTCCGGCCTTGCCAACCACTATCTGAACGTGTTCTCGCGCAACAACGACCAGTACATGCCCGGCGGCGGCAACACTGCCGAAAACGAAATCCTCTGGGGCATACCCTTCGACAGCGACCGTCTGCAGAGCTACGGCGGCACGATGTTCCTCATCAACAGCGCGGTTGCCGACGAACTCGGCATGAAAGCCGCCGACTACGGCTGCTCCGACGCCTGGAAATGTATGAAGGCCACCAAAGAATTCTCCGAGCACTTCACCGCCGAGACTCAGGACGCCCGCTGGCAGCTCTGGGTACGCGGCAAGAAACCCTACATCAACTCCAACGGCGACCCCGCCGAGCATGAGTACAAGATTGCCAACGAAGAGTTCGGCAGCTGGGGCGACGGCTACGTCTGCATCAAATGGAACGGCCTTGTGGCCGACAACAACGGCAACCTGACCACCGGCGGACTTGATCCCCTGCAGTTCCCCTCGACCGATCTCGGCCTGATCCGTCTGAGCGACGTCTACCTGATGTATGTCGAAGCATTCGTACAGGGCCGCGCAGGCACCTCGACAAACGCCGTGAAGTATGTAAACTTCGTTCGTGGCCGTGCAGGCGTCTCCACCTGGACCACCGGCGACCTCACTCCCGACAACATCCTGGCCGAACGCTGCCGCGAGCTCTACTGGGAGCTCACACGCCGCTCCGACCTCGTGCGCTTCGGCAAATTCACCGGCCCCGACCAGATGCTGTGGTCGTGGAAGGGCAACGCCCTCGAAGGCAACACCATCGACGCCCGCTACAACGTGATGCCCATCCCCGCCAACATCCTCTCGGCTTCGCCCAGCTACAAACAGAACCCCGGATATCCCGGCGGCGTGGCTTACTAAACCATATCAAAGGCTTTTCGACCGCCCGGACGCTCCCGGGCCTCCGGGCGGCCGATAAAACAACTGAAAAAATTTTTCAAACAGAACCACAACGATGAAAAAAATAACATATTTGTTTGCCGCCATGGTTGCCGCCCTCGGATTCTCCAGCTGCAACGAGACATGGGACGACAACCCCACACTCGCCACCCACGAAGGCGACCCCGTTGAGAACTTCCTCAACACCCCCGTGGAGGCCAATACCGCCCTCTTCATCACCGAGGACGAGAATAAAGGCACCCTCCACCTCACCGGCTCGCAGCCCACTCAGTACGGCTACGCCGCCACCGTGGCCTATCAGGTTGAAATGGCCCTCAACGAGGACTTCACAACCCCGGCCGTCGATGCCGAAGGCGTGCCTGCTTCGGTTATGATCGGCACTTTCTACGATATGAGCAATATCGCTCCTACGCTGCGCTCCGTGGCCGAAGGTATCTGCAAGATGCTCGACATCAAAGATGCAGCTGCCATCCCGACCGACTATATGCCCGTCTACATGCGTCTGCGCGCCAACGTTGTAAACGAAAACAACCAGGCCCTCGAAGGCACGGCCATCACCTCCAACACTATCTGCTACAAATCCGTAGCCGTAGGCTATCTCGCAGTGGTTATCCCCGACCTGCCCACCGGCATCTATATCCGCGGCGCACTCAACGAATGGCTCAACGGCCCGCTCAACGAGGGTGTGAACACCGAAATCCTGCCGCAGTATGAGTTCATGACCACCACCGAGGCCAATACCTACGAACTGGCCTACGTGGAGATTCCCGCAAACAGCGAATTCAAGATTGCCGACAAGAACTGGGGTGCTCCCAACATTTCGACAGGCGGCCCCATCACCCAGATGAACACCTGGATTGACTGCCAGTGGAACATACAGACAAACAGCACGGTAAGCACGCCCTTCAAGGGAGCCATTCAGCTCCAGGGTGCAGACCAGAGCTGGAAGGTTATGCTTATCCCCGCAGAACCCGACACCCCCGACCAGCCCAGCGGAATCTTCGTTACCGGCGACTTCGCAGGATGGGGCTTCGGCGACGCCCAGTATCAGTTCTACACCACCGACGTGAAGAACACCTGGCAGACAAAGGTTCTCACCATCCCCGCAGGCACCTTCAAGGTGGCCGACTCCTCATGGAGCAACCCCAACCTCGGCTCCAACGGCGAGGCCATCGTTCCCGGCGTGAAATATCAGGCCATCTTCGGTTCCAACGACAACATTCCTCTGGCCGAGGAGTTCACCGGCACGATCACCCTTCTGAAGAAGAGCGGCAAATGGTATATCACCCTTAATCCCGCATCCTAACATCAACGCACCCCTCGGCGGCTCCCCGGAGATGCCGTCCCGGTACTCCGGGAGCACGCAAGGGAAATCCTAAATTATAATTCACAAAAAGACCAATGAAAAAATTCAGCTTTTTCCTGATGGGTGCGCTCGCAATGGCTTTCGCAGCCTGCGAGGATGCTCCCGAAACCGCTCCCATGCAGCAGAATCCGCAGGAGCCGGTGCTGGAAGGTTCCAACGTCGCCGTGACGGCCGCCGGTGCACTCGCCGACCCCGCAACAGTGGTGAATCTTGAAACCCTCAAGAGCGAACCCGTCGAGATTTTCACCGAAACCGCTCTCGCCAACATTCCCGCCGGCGCCACGATGAGCTACGACTTCTATCTCTCGAAGTCGGAAGATCTGGCCGACGCCCAGGTGCTCCCCGTAGCGCTTAACAGCAAAGAAGGCTTCGTAAGCCCCGTAGAATGGAACGACGCCCACGTGGCTCTCTTCGGCAAATCGCCCAAGGTGAAGACCGCATACTATGGCATCGCGGCCTACGCCACGCTCAACGGCGTGAAATACCGCGTCGGCGGCCAGGACTACTTCGTGGCCCGCGGCGAGGTTAAGGAATCCTGCTTCGACCTCGGATTCACAATCTCCGACAGCTATTATCTGATCGGCGGCATGCAGGACTGGCAGCTCACAGCCGACGGACTTGCACCCTATAAGTTCAACCACAGCGACGCCGACGTATACGACGATCCCGTATTCACTCTGGTGGTCGAGATACCCACTGCCGACTGCTACTGGAAGATCGTTCCCCAGGAAGCCATCGCCGACCAGAACTGGGCTATCCTCTACGGTGCCGCCACCGACGGCGCTACCGACTTCGAAGGAATGCTTATCGGCGGCGCCGACAACCTTGCCCAGGCCGGTAAGATTGTGGATCCCGGCAAATACCGCTTCACCATCAACATGGAGGAGATGACCTACAAGATCGAGCCTATCACACGTCCCGAATTTGTAGCAGTTCCGAGCAATGCCAACGGCTGGAACCAGAGCGGTCCCCAGCTGTGGTGGTCGAACAAGGACGACAAACCCTACTTCTGCGGCGCAGCAGTTGTCAACAATAACGACGGCGGCTTCAAATTCATATGGGACAACAACTGGTATGGCGGCGCCGACGGCACCATCGATCCTGCAGGCGGCAACATCAAGGCTCCCGAGGATGGCAACCAGCTCTACTGGTTCATCGTCAGCACCGAAAACATGACCTATGAAATGACCCCCGTCACCTCGATAGGCGTTGTCGGCGGCCTGAACGGCTGGAGCGCCGACGCTCCCGTTGAGCTCACGCCCGACGCTACTCTGCTCAAGTGGAGTGCCGATGTAGCTCTCACAGGCGAATGGAAGATTATCATCAACCACAGCTGGAACTCCAACTATGGCGGTCCGGACCTCAACGAGGCCACCTTCGACGGGCCCAACATCAGCGGCTACGAAGGGAATTACACCGTGACAATGGACTTCAGCAACGCCAAACCCGCAATCGTCGTCACCCCCAAGTGATGCTTCTTCATTAAGTAACCCCTTCCCCCTCGCCGGAGAAATCCCACACCAATATAGTCTCCGGCGAATATTTCCCCGGCAGCTGCGGACCCACCTCCGCAGCTGCCACTTTTTTCAGCCGCTACCGACGCAGAAACAGCGCCGCCGGGCTCTTCGGCAGAGTCCGGCGGCTTGTGGTTGAAAACATTTGAGATTGCTGCCTTGCCCCCATTTGAGGTTTGCTTGACTGGCTGGCAGATACCGGAAGGTGGAGGTGTTTTGAAGCTTCTTCCGGCGGGGCAGCGGGCGGCTATGTTGATCTATTGTTTTATTATCTTATGTAATTAAGACGCCGGCGCCCGAAAATAGTTTAATCGCCCCCGAAAATTTTTTCAAAATTTTTCGGAGGCGATTAAAATTAAGGTTAGAACGGATCAGAGACGGGCCTTGATGGCTGCGGTCTCAGCCTCGTAGCCCGGTTTCTCGAGCAGGGCGAACATATTGCGCTTGTAGGCCTCCACACCGGGCTGGTTGAAGGGGTTCACATCGAGCAGATAGCCGGAGATGCCGCAGGCCTTCTCGAAGAAGTAGATGAGCTCGCCGAGCCATTCCTCCTCCAGGGCGGGGATGGTAACGCGGATGTTGGGCACACCGCCGTCTACGTGGGCGATGCGTGTGCCGAGTTCGGCCATCTTGTTGACCTCGTCAACGCGCTTGCCGGCCAGGTAATTGAGGCCGTCGAGGTTGGCTGCGTCGGTGGGGATTACTGTTTTGTGGGCAGGAGCCTCAACAGAGACAACGGTCTCGAAGATGGTGCGCTCGCCTTCCTGAATCCACTGACCCATGGAATGGAGGTCGGTGGTGAAGTCGACGGCTGCGGGGAAGATACCCTTGTGGTCCTTGCCTTCGGATTCGCCGTAGAGCTGTTTCCACCATTCACCGAAGAAGTGGAGTTTGGGATTGTAGTTCACCAGAATCTCAGTCTTTTTGCCGGCGCGGTAGAGGGCGTTGCGCGTGGTGGCGTAGAGCAGCGAGGGATTGAGGTCGTTGGCCTCGGCGGTAGCGGCCTGCATGCGGCGTGCGCCCTCGAGGAGCTTGCGGATATCGAATCCGGCCACGGCGATGGGGAGCAGACCTACGGGGGTGAGCACCGAGAAGCGGCCGCCTACGTTGTCGGCGATTACAAATGTCTTGTAGCCTTCTTCGGTGGCGAGCTGGCGGAGGGCGCCCTTCTTGGCGTCGGTGATGGTCACGATGCGCTTCGAAGCCTCCTCCTTGCCCATCTGGGCCTCAAGCTGCTCCTTGAGCAGACGGAAGGCGATGGCGGGTTCGGTGGTAGTGCCGGACTTGGAGATTACGATGATGCCGAATTTCTTGTCCTTCAGGAGGTCCTGAAGCTCGTAGAGATAGTCCTCGCCGATATTCTGGCCGGCGAAGAGCACGCGGGTGCGGCGTTCGTCGCCGGCTCCGCGCAGTGAGGCGAAGGAGTCGCTGAGGGCCTCGATCACGGCCTTTGCGCCGAGATAGCTGCCGCCAATGCCTACGGCTACCACTACGTCGCAGAGCTCGCGCATCTTGGCGGCTGTAGCCTCGATGTCGGCCACGAGAGCGTCGGAAGTCTCCTCGGGGAGCTTCACCCAGCCGAGGAAGTCGGAGCCGAGACCGGTTCCTTTATAAAGTTTGTCGATGGCGGCAGCGGCCTCGGGGTTGAGAGCCTGGATCTGCTCGCCTGTCACGGTGTTGAGAACGTTTTTAACGTCGACAGTAAGTTTAGCCATGTCAGTTGTATATATTAAGTTGTTGTATTTTGATTCAGGGTGGAGTCGGGATTCTTGACGGTCCATTTATACAGTTTGTCGCTGGGGCGAATTCGTGCGGGCACGGCAATGGAGAAGCTCTCGCCCTTTCGGGCGCGCTCCACCGGCCGCAGACCCACACGGATCTCCTCTACGGTAAATATGAGCGCCCCGGTGGTGGGCCCGGTAACAACCACCTCGTCGCCCACGCCGAGCTCGCCGTTTTCCATATAAAATTCGCCCACGCCGATTTTCGGGAAATAGCGCACACCCTTGGCGCGGTACTCCTTGACGCGCGTGGCCGACGATCCGTATTTGGAAGACCACTCGCCCAGGCGCTGGCCCAGGTAGTAGCCGTCCCAGAAGCCGCGGTTGAAGATGCGCGACAGGCGCTCGTCCCATCCGGCCACCTTCTCCTCCGAGAAAGTGCCGTCGCAAATGGCGTTGAGAGCCTCGTTGTAGCACTCCACAGCCATCCGCACGTACTCCGGACCACGTGCGCGCCCCTCGATTTTGAAGACCCTTACCCCGGCGTCGGCCATTTTGTTGAGGAAGTGGATGGTCTTCAGGTCTTTGGGCGACATTATGTATTTATTGTCGATACGGAGCCGGTCGCCCGTCTCGAGGTCGGTAACCTCGTAGCCACGGCGGCAGATCTGGGTGCAGGCGCCGCGATTGGCCGAGGAGTTCATCTGATGCAGGCTCAGATAGCACTTGCCGGATACGGCCATGCAGAGGGCGCCGTGGCAGAACATCTCTATGCGCACCAGCTCGCCCCGCGGACCGCGGATATCCTGCTCGACGATGGCGCGGTGGATGGCCGCCACCTGGTCGAGGTTCAGCTCCCGCGCGAGCACAACCACATCGGCCCACTGCGCGTAGAAGCGCACGGCCTCGGTATTGCTGATGCTCAGCTGCGTGGAGATATGCACCTCCACGCCTACGCTGCGCGCGTAGAGGATCGCCGCGATGTCGCTGGCGATAATGGCTGAAATGCCGCTGCGGGCCACGGCGTCGATAATGGCGTGACATTTCTCCACATCGTCGTCATACATTATCGTATTGACGGTGAGATAGGATTTCACGCCGGCGGCGTCGCAGATCCCAGCAATCCGGCGCAGGTCGTCGAGCGTAAAGTTAACGCTCGAGCGGGCACGCATGTTCAGCCCCTCAACGCCGAAATATATGGCGTCGGCGCCGGCGGCAATCGCCGCATGAAGGCTTTCGTAGCTCCCCACGGGAGCCATAATCTCAAAATCCTTGCGTTTCATTTGCGCAAAGTTACGCAAATTTTCGCTATTTTTGCGTGCTTTTAACTCAACTTCGGGAGCATCGCGGCGACACCGCCGCAACGTCCCGCCAAAATGCTGAAAATCATGAGAATTGCTGTATACTGCTCCGCCCGCACCGCCATAGCCCCCGAATGCTTTGAAGACGCCCGCACGCTGGGCCGCTGGATAGGCAGCGGAGGCCATACGCTCGTCTACGGCGGACTGCAGATGGGCCTGATGGATGCCGTTGCCTCGGCCACCGCCGAGGCCGGAGGCCGCGTGATGGGAGTCGTGCCCCAGTCGCGCGCACAGCGGCAGCACCCCGACAACAGCGTGAGCATCGCTGTAAGCTCGCTCCACGAGCGCAAACAGACCATGGAAGAGAACGCCGACGCCTTCGTAGCCCTCGACGGCGGCTACGGCACGCTCGACGAAGTAATGTCGGCCCTGGCCTCCATGTCGTTCTTCTCGGAGCCCAAACCGCTGATTTTGCTCAACCGCGGCGGCCTCTACGACCCGCTGATGGCCATGTTTGCCGAAATGGAGCGCCGCGGACTGATGTACCCCGAAGTCGCCCGGCAGATTACGCTCTGCCCCGACATCGACTCCCTGATTCACACCCTCGAACAACTTTAGCGTGCAGAGCGTATCTATTATGACGCCGAGCGCGTCTGTGTCAGCATCTGTTTGAAACCTTTAAATTACTGCAAAAAAAATGAAAATCTACACCCGCACCGGCGACGCCGGCACCACTTCTCTCGTAGGGGGAACGCGCGTAAGCAAAGCCTCCCTCCGCCTCGACGCATACGGAACCACCGACGAACTCAACTCCTTCATCGGGCTCCTGCTCACATACCCCGACCTCACAGCCAACGACCGCGAAACGCTCCTGATGGTCCAGAACAAAATCTTCAACGCCGGCGCATATCTGGCGACAGACACCGCCACGCGCCCCGACACCATCCCCGACGGCCTCGACACCATCCACATCCGCCGCCTCGAGCAGCAGATCGACGCCCTCACCGAGACTCTTCCGCCGCTCAACAGCTTCATTCTCCCCGGAGGCACCCCTTCGGCTGCTATGGCCAACGTATGCCGCACCGTGTGCCGCCGCGCCGAGCGCCGCGTGGTCGCCCTCTCCGAAGCCGCCACACTCGACCCCATCGTGGGGCGCTTCCTCAACCGCCTCAGCGACTACCTTTTCACCCTCGGGCGTGCCCTCAACCACCGCGCCGGCTGCCCCGAAACCGCCTGGCAGAAATAGCCGTCAGCGCAATCTGGAGTGCCGGGCTGGAAAACGCGTAAATCAATGGATTGCCACGCGCAATAAAATGCGCTGGCCCTCGTTATAGCAATACGACCGCCCGCAGGGCGTAATTTGCCGCCGCGTCAGCACCCTGACAGTCAGGTACGCGCCGTTGCCCGGCAGGGCTTTCGGCGCCGGGCAGATGACCCGCCGTCAGGCAGTCGCCAACCATCGTATAATCAACTCCTTAAACCATACACACAGCTATGTATTGGACACTTGAACTTGCCTCGAAACTCGAGGACGCACCCTGGCCCGCAACCCGCGAGGAACTCATCGACTACGCCCAGCGCTCCGGCGCCCCGCTCGAAGTGATAGAAAACCTTCAGGAAATCGAAGACGAAGGCGACACCTACGAATCCATCGAAGACATCTGGCCCGACTACCCCTCCAAAGAAGACTTCTTCTTCAACGAGGAGGAATATTGATGTAAAGTCCGACCGATTTTAAGATTTGAGCGACTAATATACAGGCGGTTGACAAGCAATAAAATAAACTTGTCAATCGCTTTTTGTTTCATTTTACCTCACGGCGTGGTTATTGATATTCAGAAAGTTACAGATGGGTTTCAGGAGGAACTTGGCTAAAATACAATCTGTATTCTGAGGTTCGTGAACATTTTTGACTTTTGACATCTACGATTTATTGGCATCTCGACCATATCGATAGTGCAATCCCATTCTCTCAGTCATGAAGAGGTAAGATTTCGACTAAATTATATTTATGTCTAGCATTATGATTCTCAGAAAAAATAATTAATTTTGTAATCAGATAATACGCTATAATACTGTTCATGAGTGAAAAAAAATATATAATTCCGGTACTCCCCCTTTCTTTTGATGTAGAGACTAAGGCTGTAATGAAACAGACTACTCTTGCCAGTCGTAAACTTGGAGAACTCAATGGTATTGTAGAAAAAATCCCAAATCCTGAAATTTTGATTCGTACTCTTTCTTTACAGGAAGCAATGGATTCATCTTCAATCGAAAGTATAATTACCACTCATGATGAACTTTACAAAACTGAGATTGGTGCTAATAAATATTCCACGATTGCGGCTAAGGAAGTGAGCACTTATGCCGATGCGCTTATGGAAGTGTTTGAGATTGTAAAACAACGTAATCTCATTACCGAGGGAATGATAAAAGAGATATATCGCCAGATTAAGCATAATGATGCCGGATATACCACAACCCCAGGAAAGAAGTTGATAAATGAAAAAACCAAAGAAAGCGTATATACTCCCCCTCAGACAATTGATGAGATTCAGCTACATATGTGTAACCTAGAGAAATTCATCAATGATGATACACTTTCAGACTTAGATCCTCTCGTAAAGATGGCTATAATCCATCATCAGTTTGAAAGCATCCATCCATTCGGTGATGGAAATGGTCGTGCCGGACGTGTGCTCAACATCCTATACCTTGTAGCCCAAGGTCTTTTAAATATGCCGATACTTTATCTGAGCCGTTATATCAACCAAAATAAAGGGGAGTATTATAGGCTGTTACAGGCTGTAAGAGACACTTTAATATGGGAGCCTTGGATCATTTTCATCCTTAAAGGCGTAGAACAAACCGCAGATGAGACTATTAAATTTATACGCGGAATCTCAGATATGATGTTGCAATACAAGCATCGTATCCGCAAAAATCTTCCGAACGTTTATTCACAAGATCTCATAAACAACCTTTTCCGTCACCCTTATACCAAAATAGAGTTTGTAGTTAAAGAGGTTGGAGTAAGCCGTCCAACGGCTATGTCGTATCTAAACCAATTAATTGATGAAGGGATATTGAGTAAACTTAAACTTGGTAGAGAAAACTATTATATCAATAATGGTCTTTTCAGTTTTATTCTTAATGCATTCCATTCTGAAGGAGATAAGCTGGCTGACTCTATTAATTCCAATATGGGAACGGAAGAGGATGTGTAAAGCCATTTTACACGTTGCCCCTAACATGTAAAATAAATCGCGTTTTTTTTACACATTGCCTCTCATGTGTAAAAAGAAAGACAAATGTTTTACTGATAGAGGAACTCTTAGTCGACTGGCAACTCGCCGAACTTCAGGAATAACTTGATGCACTCAGCGAGAAACGCGATAATGCTCAAAAGAATTTCCACGAGTTCACGGAAAAGAATCAGGAGCAGGTGCGCATGAGGCTGACCGATGCCGTTTTTGCCAGGATGGTTGTTGATGTCCGTTCTCTGTTGGATCCCATGCCGTCGGAACTGAAAGCCGACATTGACTGCGACTTCCTGACAGCAATAGCCGAGCAACCCAGCGAGATTCTGAAATGCGCAATGTACCTGTTCCTCGGCTATCTCGATGGAGCAACCCAATTCGCCCAGTCATGCGGTGGAGGAGGTGCATCATCAGATTTACCATGGGAACGCAATCTGGATGAAGACGACCGCCGTTTCGCCTACCGCTGCATGATGCAAGCTCACAAGATGCTAAAGCCCGCTCAGCCAAAGCGCGGTATGGGAGGCAGAAAGTAACAGAGACATCGTTAATAAAAATTATGCCTACTATCGTGATTTTTAACGATTGATATATCTCCTGTTATTGCAAATAGCGCCTTGCATCGACAATCCAGGGTTAGCAACCGTTGGATTACTCTGCAAAGTAGTAGCAACGTTCATTACAATTCGAGTTATATAAAACGTGCTAACAAATTGAAACTTATTTGAGTACCTCTTTCAATCATGATTCTATGTATATGGACAGTGCATAGTGAAAATATTGCAATGCCATATATTAAATATCCTCATAAGCATCAAACTCTAATTCTTGTTTAGCAACTTGGATATTGATACTGTCTTCATAAGTTACTTTTACCTGTTTTCTAGGGCAAATTTCTACGGTAATATGGCCACCAGGTTCATTGAAAAAAGAACAATAGTTGCATTTATCGTTAATAACAGCTCTCATCTCATAGCCATCGCCATCTTCATAATCTCCAGAGAAGAATTCAAAATCTTTGTCTAACAAATATTTAGAACGATATAATCTCTTTTTGGAGAAATAATCCTCTTTCAAATCTGACCATGAAGATTTTGCCGGAAAATAAACTATGACCTTGCAAACTGTTTTAGTTCGAGGTGAAGCGAGAACAGTAAGTTCAACAATTTCATTAGCAAATTTGCCATAAAGGGATGTTGTGCTCTCAAAAGTCCCTGTTTTAACGAAGCCTTTATCAATTAAATGCTGTACGAATAATTCGTCAGAGCCAGCTACCGGCATCCCCATAAAAGAAATGTGTTCTTCAGGAGATGCCGCTTTAGCTCCCAGGAATATGAAGATTGATATAAGGATACTTATATATTTCTTCATCAGTTCAGCTGATCTTGATTTAGCAATTCAGGATGGTCATATGAATAATAGACTTTGAAAACGAATGTATATTCATTGACTACATCCTTAACCTGAATTGGCAGCATCAGTCGAATTTCACCGGCTTCCTTACCAATATAGGATTCAGGAAGCATAGATTTAGTTTTCCAACCATTTCCATAAGTAGAATAGCCAATTCTAGTCCCTTCGTCATAGTAAACATTTTCTGTTGGACAAGCAAGATCATCAATCTTTGCGCCCCTGATAATCACAGAGGCTGGTTGGTCACCATTTCTTTCAGAATACTTGGTTCCAGCATGCATAACCTTAGAAGTAGAGCCATCGCGGCCTACATAAACAGCTTCATTCCAAATCAGTTTTAGAGAATTGGGTGATACGTTTTTAAGAACGAAATTAAACTGTTCGGGAGAACCCATGATGACAATGTTAATGATGCTGTCCGTAAAAGAGTACTTTTCGACCCCTGCATCTGTTACAGTAGTAACATCACCGTAACGATTCGACGTATCCTCAGGCTTTTCTACTCGTACTAATGCTGTTTTATAGCGACCTTTAAGTGCGTCGGCAAAAGCAGCGTCAGTATTTTTGGCGTTTACGTTCTTTTTTTCTCCAGTGCGGTTGTTTTGAACTTCATAGCACACTTCTCCCGTAGATTCTCCTTTGCCGAAGTATACGTTGGTAATCTTATAGGTATCCTTGACTTCCTTTTTAGAAATGTCAGTGCCAATTTTTGAATTGACAAATTCATTAAAGGGTTCGGTGAACACGACAGGCATATAACCAATGAGTGGCCACTGCTTAATATCGCCCCAGAAGCCAACCTTAACAGAAACTTCTTCGTATGCTTTGAACTTGATTTTCTTCTTTCCGTCTACTTGTACTGCCTCTATGGCAATCTCTTTATTCGGCTTTTTGTTAAGCTCTACATCCTTTACTGTCACTTTGGTTACAGTAAAAGTCATGTTCTGAGTTTCCTCAGAAGGTTTGAATCCTGATTTCTCCCAGGTTTCAAGTTTGCCGTAAGCAGGTCTAATGAAGAACTGCTGTCCTACGTACTGCTGATAGTCTTCGGGGTTCTTTTGCTCATTGAAGCTATAAGTCAAGGGACTTACGTCAAGAGCCAAAGAACTGAGACTAATCAACAAGGACACTAAAAGAAAAAAATACTTTTTTCATTGTTGTTGATTTTGATTTTATGATTAGCATTGTTTATTATCAATTGAAGTTGTATGTTGTAATCAAGACTATATTTTTGACGTTCCAAATAACAGACTCTCCTGTAATTGGTATTGAAAAAACGTGAGCGAACTATGCCACGTCTAACTTGATGGCCCTGAGAAAGCCTTGTACTCAGATGTGGTTGACAGCAGCCCACGCTATGCGAGGGAAGCCATCATGCCTTATCTTTGAGTACGGATGAAAATTTCTCAGGTTTTCAAGTTCAAGATTAGCATAACGCTTCTTATTTTCCAAAATGTCCTGCGAACCATTGGCTTGCAGATGCAAAGTTAATAAATTATTCGGATGCAGGAGGTATCTTTTTACAACAAATTATAGACATCCATGATATAAGGACTATAATAAAATGAGAAAAATCATGTACAGCTCTCCAATACTATCATTCACACTGTAAATCGATTTACATGACGATGCGCATTCATATAGAGTCCACTCCGTTAAATATTCTTCCTCCTAATGATATTATGAGGATTTCTTCATCTTCCTCCAAATCGACATTTTAGGGCAAAAAGTGCTATCGTTTTTTATCGTTTTTCACAGCAAAACACACTTGTCTATTTTATGTAAATACTATCTAATACGCTAATAATCAATCATTCAAAGCTTCTTCAACGAGGAGGAGTATTAAGCAGAAAATTTAACATAAATATCTGACAACCAATGGCCATGCGAATCATGATTTGCATGGCCATTTGTGTTTTATATTATAGCTTGTCTAAAATACCTATGAAAACCAGATAGGCACAAACCTTCTTATTAATAAATTTATCTAAAATTCAGGCTTTTATGCTGCTTATTCCGATGTTTGTGAATATTGGAATAATGCCCTCTCATAGGTAATACAACTGAGCCAGTCCGGTATCAAACTATAAAAAACTTTGAAAATTTTTTATAGTTTTAGATAATCTTGTCTATTGTGCTGTCATTTTGATAGTTTGACCTATCGGCATTGCAAAAATAGCAAGTTCACCGAGCAAAAATCACCCCAATAAGCGAAAGAGAATAGGTATTTGGGCATGGAGACATTCATATTGCGCTGATTAGCCGTACAACTGGTAGCAAATGTTTTGTTTGTGGCTGATGGTTTTATACTCGATGAAGGCGTATCATCCCCACATATCGCAAATTTTGTTTGTTTATAGGCCAGCCGCATCAACCCGATTTTTTCACTATCTTTACCGCAAAAAACGATGACACGACTCAACGACTTCATGGCGTGCCCCGAACTGGCGCCGATTTCCGATTTTTGCCTTGCTAACGGGACGTTGGCGAAATACTCCAAAGGGCAATCCTTTGTTGACGAAGGCTCGCTATGCCGGTATATCGCCGTCGTGAGGTCGGGATATTTCAAATTTTCGGTCATCGACAGTAAGGGCACTGAATGCACCACCGGATTCTCATTCGCAGGCGATATCGTGGCCGACTATGTGTACTCCTTTCTCAATTCACAACCATCGCCTACATCGATAATCGCCGGAGTTGATTCGGAAGTACTAAGAGTGCCGTTCGGCCAAATGAAGGCCGACATCGATAAAGCCGATCCTGAATATATTGCCCGGACAGCAAAACTGCTCCTGAAGGAGGCATACCGCCGTTATATCGACATGCACAGATTCTCACCCTACGAACGGTATATGAAACTCATCCGCCGCGTGCCCGACCTCCTGTCGCTTGTGCCGTTGCAGGAACTGGCGTCCTACCTGTCGGTTTCACGACGGCAATTTCAGCGCATCCGCGCGCAGGCGGGACATTTGTCCCACGACAAATGAAACTTACGCCGTAATTTTGAGGGCAACCTTAAAAACACGGATATGTTCAGAAAATTAGCGACCGGAGGGCTGCTTCTTGTGTCGGCCCTTTGCGCCCCGAATGTGGAAGCTGCCAAACTCTATCAACTGGCAGATGCAACAGTCTACCTTAAGGACGGCACAACCGACCAATACAGCGGAGCCACAAAACTGTCGATGCCCCATAAAAGCGACGCCCTTCAGAAAGTAGAAAACGCCTACACCAAAAAGCAGAAAAAAGCCGGCGAGATACCCTCGGCAACCGTCGACTCTGTGGTTATGTGGCTTCCGACGCAGCCCGACCGTCGCTATACATTCGTTTTCGTGCCCAAATACGGCTGGTGCGCACTCCTCGACAAAACGGCGCAAGCCACCGCCTGCCTCTATTCCGAAGGCGGATACCGCATCCGTCCCGACGGCGGCCTGTGGTTCTTCAATACCCAGAAACTGATAGTCGACCGCGACGGCAAGACCTCCGACCTGAAGAACCCCTACAAAATGAAGCCGGAAAAATTCGCCTCAGAATTAGCCGAAATATCAGGAGGCGACACCCGACTCGAAACTCAGTTGACGCATCTTCTGGGGCGGGAACGTCCCGACAACTACGTGCGCGTAGTAAAAATGAACGGCGATACAATCTACGGCTATCTCCACAACGACGCCAAGACAGTAGCCAAAAACCTCTTCTCGAAATCAGGCACACTGCTGCAATACATCAACATCAGCGAAGAGCCCGACAGCAAGCGGACACGCTACTCAGCCGACGAAGTCAGCGAGATACGATGGTTCGACAACAACATCGCTCCCAATACGAGAGTATCCATGTCGGTCAACGCACCGCGCATGTTCAAAGCCAAGAACTATACACGTGGATTTACATGGCTGTGGGACAGACGTCCGTCAGGCAGCATCGTCAAATATGAAGTATGGGAAACCTCCGGCGGTCGAAACCCCATAAGCCGCCTCGTCCCGGTGGTGAGCGTATATTTCGAAGGCGCCAAAGGCGCGTTTATGCTCTACTCCAACAACTCCGTAAGTTTTGCCCTGCTTTACCATTATATGAAAGATGCCGCCCCCGAATTTCACAAAATGCTGAAAGAATACTACGGAGACAGCCCCGATGCGAAAGCCCACTGCAACGAACTTAAAGACAACCCGTCGCGCATCCTTGACCTTTACGACGAATACCTCAGGACCCACGATTACATCGACGACCGCCCCGACGTAAAAGTCACCGACTCCGAAAAATAGCATTCGATGAAAAATAACAATTAAGGCGTGCCGTCGGTACGCCTTACTGCTGCCCAAATGTTAAAGAGGTCGATGTTTGTCCCTGCTTCTCCCGGTATCACAATGCAATCAGCCGGCCATTCATGGGCGTCTATGGAGGTTGTGGCGGAGGGTCTATACGGCAGATACCAGGTGCCGGCTTGCGAATTGATTTTTTTTCGTAACTTTACACTTTGAATCAGAAAGGAATCAGCTACCTGGTCCAAGCCACTTCATGCCGTCTGATATATTGACCAAAATACGAATTCTGTTTGCCGGAGGCGAATCCCGCACCCAGAAGCTCAAGAGCAACATCGTACTCTCCATTCTGCTCAAGGGGGTCAGTGTGCTTGTGACCTTTCTGCTTGTGCCTGCGACAATCGACTACGTCGACTCCGAGGTCTACGGCATCTGGCTCACTCTGTCGGCCATACTGATGATGTTTCAGATTCTCGACATCGGCATCGCTTCAGGGCTTAAAAACAAGCTCACCGAAGCTCTTGCCACCGGCGACATGAAATCCGCCCGCTCGCTGGTCTCCACATCGTACGTCTCGATGGCGGCGATTTTCATTCCCATTGTCATAATCATATATGCGCTTGTGCCATATATCTCATGGTGTCCACTTCTCAATGTAGATATTGCTTATGAGGGTACTATCGTGCAGACCATGAGGATTCTCGCCATTCTCCTGTTCGTGCAGATGATTGCCAACATCATCGTCTCGGTACTCGCCGCCTATCAGCGTGTTGCCCTATCGCTCTCCTTTCTGGTCATCGGCAACATCCTGGCCTACATCCTGATTCTCATTCTGGCCCGGACTGTTCCGGCCTCACTTCCCCTGCTTGCCCTCGTTCTTGGCGGGGCACCGATTCTTGTCACAATCATTGGCTCGGCGGTGTTGTTCCACGGCTTATGCCGCGAGGTCAGTCCTACATTCGGCAGTGTGGAAATGTGGCGCACCAAGGAATTGCTGTCGCTTGGAGCTAAATTCTTCATCATCAACATCCAGGCAGTTGTGGTCTACCAGAGCTCCAATTTCCTCATCTCCCATGTCTCATCACCCGAAATGGTAACGGCATACAACATCGCCTACAAATATCTCTCCCTGGCCCTGGTGGTCTACACCAACATCACAATGTCGCTCTGGACAGCCTATACGGACGCTTATGCACGCGGCGACCACCCCTGGATGATCGACATGCGCCGAAAGATGAACCGCCTACTTATGCTGTGCATCGGCCTGTGTATTGTCTTCGCGGCCGTAGCCCCTCCGGTCTATTCCATATGGATTCAAGGAAAGGCGGAAGTACCCGCGGCCATGACCTGGTGGGTAGCTGCATATGTCTCCACTTTCTGCTTCATGACCCTCAACGGCACTTTCATTATCGGGACCGGCAAAGTACTACTCGAGACAATCGTTGTTGCCGTAGGTGCCATCGTATATATTCCTGTAGCGCTTATGGCCGCCCAATGGCTCCAGCAATATGGCATTCTCGCGGCTCTCGTAGCCGTCAACATAGTCTACGGCGTGATTTTCAGCAAACAAACCACTAAACTTCTCGACGGCACTGCCCGAGGTATTTGGATCAGATGATGAAGGACTTCAAGACGGCATTCAGGCGTATCTGGCGCAAATTGTTCTCCGTTTCCCGGTATCCCCGAAGTTCGTTCGGAGCTATCGGGAAGGGCACGGTAATCGGCGACCAGTGTGTCATCGTCCCCAGGTATATGTTCCTTGACGATTATGTGGCGATCCAGAACCACGTTCATTTCATCTCTGCAGGAGGCAAACTGGTGGTCAAAAAATTCTCCGTCATCTCGGCCCAGTGCGTCATCGTGCCCGGCACCCATATGCCCGTCCCCGGCATACCGTTCTATTTCCAGACCACAACCCACGCCGGCGACGAGCAGTCTACCATCACCATTGAGGAAGACTGCTGGATAGCGTCGGGATGTACCCTGCTGATGAAGAGCCATATAGGCCGGGGGGCCATCGTGGGCGCCGGCAGCGTGGTGACAAAGACAGTGCCCCCATATGCCGTAGTCGCAGGAAGCCCGGCTAAGGTCATTGCCGTGAAGTTCTCCAAGGAAGACATTCTCCGTCATGAAGAGGCTCTCTACGAACCATCGGAAAGACTCACACCCGGGCAAATCGACGCTTTGTTCGCGGAGCATTACCGCGACGTGAAAGTGCTCCGACGTAAGGATCCCGCTGATGTCCCTGGCCATTATGACCGCGCATCCGGACGCTTCATCGAGATGCTCAAGAGCTAAACCCACGAATTTCGAACCATGGCAATCGGACAAAAAATTCACTCCTTCCTCAGCAATCCACGCTGGACATTGCGTAGGGCCTGGTATTACTGCAACTGCAAGCCCAGATTCAAGCGCTACGTCTGGTCTGACTGGGTCGTTGACACGAGTGCCATAACCTGCTCGTGCGTCTCCCTCGGCGAACGCGTCTATATCGGTCCAAGATGCCGCATCATGGGAATTTACAGGTACTTGGACTCGACTTTCAATCCGGAAATAGCGCTCGGCGACGGGGTATTCATAGTTCAGGATCTCTACCTTACCTGCGCTTCCCGTATAACAATCGGCGATAACACCGCAATAGCTGCTTTCGTGACGATAACCGACATCGATCATCCTTACACCGACCCTGACACTCCAATTGAGCGACAGCCCATTAAAGTTAAGGAGGTATCAATCGGTCCCGATTGCAAGATTTACAACGGCGCGGTAATCACACTCGGCACCCGCATCGGGCGCCATTGTGTTGTCGGCGCGAACTCCGTGGTAAAGGGGGAATTCCCGGACTATTGCGTCATCGTCGGCAATCCGGCCCGAATCGTAAAACGCCTGAACCCCCTCACCGGCCAATGGGAACGAACTGATTCTGACGGAAACTTCATATAGAAACATCATAAAAAGCCTCATCATGTATAAAAAGATTCTGATTACCGGCGGAGCCGGTTTCATAGGCTCAAATCTCGCACTCAAGCTTCTCGAGAAAGGCTACGATGTGGTTGTTCTCGACAACCTCTCGCCACAGATTCACGGCGACGACCCCGACACCACATCTCCCCTATATATTTCTGTAAAAGACAAGGTCAAATTCATCCACGGCTCAGTTACATCGCGCGAAGACTGGGTGAAGGCCCTCGAAGGCGTAGAATGCGTAGTGCATCTCGCTGCCGAGACTGGCACCGGGCAGTCGATGTACGAGGTCGAGAAATATGTGGGTACCAACATTGGAGGAACCGCCCTTTTGCTCGACATTCTCGCCAATCAGAAGACCGACGTTAAGAGAGTTGTCGTGGCCGAATCCCGCGCCATCTACGGCGAGGGCCGCTACTATAGCCCCGACCTCGACCGCTGCGTTTATCCCACCATGCGCGCCGCCGAGGATATGAAAAAGGGTGACTTCGAGGTAAAGTATCCCGGCTGCAGCAAGCCCCTCGAGCTTGTAGGCACCACAGAAGACTCCATGATCCATCCCACCTCGGTCTACGGAATCACGAAGCAGGTTCAGGGCCAGCTTGTCCACCTCGTCTGCCAGTCTATAGGCATCGACTCGGTTTCGTTCCGCTATCAGAATGTCTACGGCCCCGGCCAGTCGCTTTCCAACCCCTACACCGGCATTCTCTCAATATTCTCCACCCGCATCAAGAACGGCAAGGATATCAACATCTTTGAAGACGGCAAGGAAACCCGCGACTTCGTCTACATCGACGACGTGGTCGACGCTACCATCCGCGGCATCGAGGTGCCCGAGGCTAACGGCCATGTATTCAATGTCGGCACAGGCGAGCCTACCGACGTGCTCGCCGTGGCCAACACCCTCATGGAGAAATACCACAAAAAAGTAAACCTTTACGTATCGGGCAATTTCCGCATCGGCGATATCCGCCACAATTATGCCGACATAACCGCCGCCCGTGAGATCCTCGGATTCGAGCCAAAATGGAATTTCAGCGACGGTATCGCCCGGTTCACCAGTTGGGTCGACAGCCAGAAAGTCTGCGAGGACAAGTACGAGCAATCGCTCAAGGAAATGAAGGATAAGAACTTATTCAAGTGATTATGGCAGACAGGAAAATCGGAATAGTGACGGTGATGTACAATAGTGCCGGAGTGCTCGAAGGCTTCTTTGACTCACTCGACCGCTCGACTTACCGCAACTTCGTGGTGTACGCCATTGACAACCAGTCGCCCGACGATAGCCTCCTCCTTGCCAGAGAACACTCCGCCAGGACCTCTTTCCCAACCGTAATAATCGAGGCGGAGGATAACGGCGGAGTGGCCAAGGGAAACAACATCGGTATCAGGCGAGCTTTGGCCGACGGTTGCGACCTTGTGCTCCTCGCCAACAACGACATCGAGTTCACTTCCGAATCAATCGCTCTGCTCGTCGAAGGCCTCGAAAAGTATGACTGCGACATGATCGTGCCTAAAATCTTCAACTTCTTCACCGGCAAGCTCTGGGCCGCCGGAGGTGGGGAATACGGATTCATAAATCCCACAACACATTTCGGATACGACCAGGACGACGCGCCACAATACAATGAGCCACGGAGGCTTGAGTTCGCGCCTACGTGCTTCATGCTCATCAAGAAAGAGGTATTCGATAAGATAGGCATCATGGACGAGAGATACTTTGCCTATTTCGACGATACCGACTTCGTGTGGCGTGCCGTCAGGCAAAACGGGCTAAAGCTGCATTATGAGCCCGAGGCAGTAGTCCAGCATAAGGCCGGCACATCGTCGGGAAGCAAGCCATCTCCCTTCGCCTTCTACCTCAACACACGCAACAGGGCGTACTTCATGAACAAGTATTACCCCTGGCACCAGCGCCTATGCGTCAATCTCTATAACTTCACATATTATTTCCTCTATTCTGTGAAACACCCTTCGCTTCCGTCAATTTTCAAGAATTTCGGCTACTACCGCGAGGGGCTGAAAATGTACCGGCAGTGGCTTGCCGAGCAGCAACCGAGATAGGGCCAAATTTGAATTCCTAAGTACGGACACCTTATAATAGTTCAAACTGTAGAACCCGCAATCGGCTGTGCTCCTGCGCCTAAGCGAAGCATCCAGCCGACGACCCAGATGGACTATTATGACACGCCCCATTTTTTTTGAGGATGGCTGATTTGGGGGAGATGCAGGTGGCCGGGGCGATTGCAAAACTTTCGCAATAGTAAGGTGGCCAGTAGTATGCAGCGGACAAAAGTGATAGAACAATAGATTTGATTTGGCGTTGTATATTGTAGAACCCTCTAATGCCACTATGGACGATCTTTTGATAATCATCGCATTAATTCTTCTCAACGGGATATTTTCCATGTCGGAGGTCGCTCTTATTTCCGCACGCAAATCGAAACTCACCGCAGATGCGAAGAGCGGAAACCACAACGCCGCCACCGCCCTTAAACTACAGGGCGAGCCCGATCGCTTTCTTTCCACCATACAGATTGGAATCACTCTGATCGGCATTCTTACCGGTCTGTTCTCTGGCGCTACCTTAGCCACCGAGGTCGGGAATTATTTCGCAAATCTTGGCATTGAGCCGCATCTTGCACTTAATCTTTCCAGAATCATAATCGTAGGATCGGTAACCTATCTCTCGATTGTGGTAGGCGAACTTGTTCCGAAACGTATCGGTATGAGTAAGGCCGATACTATAGCCAAAATCGTGGCCGCCCCGATGAGACTGCTGTCGGTTATCACATATCCCGCCGTATGGCTACTCTCTTCCTCAACGGGGGTGCTGACAAGACTTCTCAACATCGGAGGCTCCACTACGAAAGTGACCGAAGAGGAAATAAAATCTCTTATTCGGGAAGGAACCGATTCAGGAGAGGTCAGAGAGGTAGAACAGGATATTATGGAACGGGCTCTGGTGATGGGCGACAGCCGCATCGATGCCATCATGACAAGCCGCAAAGATGTGACATCGCTCACCGTCGGCATGGACGTGGAAAGCATTCGCAAGGTGATTGCCGACGACTTGCATTCATCCTATCCGGTTTTCGACCGCGAAAGGAAGGAGATATGCGGTGTAGTATCGCTTAAACGGCTCATCATTACCCTCGACTCGCCCGGCTTCGCTATAGAGAAAGAACTTACATCCGGATTATGCCTGCCGGATACCATGACGTTCTACGATGCGATGGAAACTCTCAGAAGTTCCGGCGAGCACTCCGCACTCATATACGATGAATATGGAAATTTCCAGGGAATTATTACCCTCCGCGACATTCTGGATGGCCTTACAGGCAATCTGGCCCAGAGTGGCGACAGCCCGTCAATTGTCAAGCGTGTCGACAGGGAGGAATGGCTCGTCGACGGGCAGTGTCCCGTATATGATTTTCTGGAATATTTCGATATGGAAGACCTGTATAAGCCGTCGGCTTACACAACAATTGGAGGTCTAATCATCGATACCATGCGGAAAGTGCCCAAAGAAGGCGACACGGTATCCTGGAACTGTTTCCGCTTCGAAGTAGCGGATATAGACCGAGCGCGTGTCGACAAGGTCGCAGTAGCCATAACGGCCCCCGATCATTGAGTCACCACGGAAAATGGGGATGATCAACGATTATCAAGCAGCGGAAGATATTCGCCGTAGCCCTCGGCCTCCATTTCAGATTCGGGAATGAAGCGCAGGGAAGCGCTGTTGATGCAGTATCGCAATCCACCCCGCGAGTGCGGGCCGTCGGGAAATACGTGGCCCAGATGGGCATCGCCGATTACGCTGCGCACCTCCACGCGGCTCATGCCGTGTGAATTGTCAGCGCGCTCGGTCAGCAGTTCGGGCGAAATCGGCCGGCTGAACGCGGGCCATCCGCAGCCCGAATCAAACTTGTCGGCAGATGTGAAAAGCGGCTGCCCGGTAGTGACATCCACATATATTCCCGGCCTGAATTCCCGATCATAGGCATTCGCATACGGCCGCTCGGTAGCTCCATGCTGTGTCACGGCATACTGCTCGGCCGTAAGGCGCCGACGCAACTCTCCGTCGGAAGCCTTGCGGTAGCGCATGGCGCGGTTCGTATCCTTGCCGCCTTCTTCCTGCACCGGAATGCCACCGGTGGCCATCATTTCATCTTTCATATCTTTCTCTTTTTAGAAAATCATAGGTTTAACGCTGCTGTCCACCGCGCGGTTTGCCGCGCGGATGCGTTTTTAGCGCATAGGCCGAGGTTATGGCCGCGAGAATGCTTAAATTTGCGCCATGGAATGGCTTGAAAGTCTGTTTTTGGAGCATTCGGCGCTCCAGGCTGTGTGCGTGATTTCGGTGATAATCGCCATTGGGCTTGGCCTCGGCAAGCTACGCGTATGCGGAATCTCGCTGGGAGTTACGTTCGTGTTTTTCACGGGCATACTCGCCGGCCATCTCGGCCTGTCGATCAACCCCGAGATTCTTAAATATGCCGAGGATTTCGGCCTGATGCTGTTCATCTACGAACTCGGTCTGAAAGTCGGCCCGGGATTCTTCAGTTCATTCCGCAGCGGCGGCATCAAACTCAATCTGCTCGGGCTGGGGCTGGTAGTGGCAGGCTCGCTCACGGCCATAGCACTCAGCTATCTCATGTCGATTCCGATGACCGATATGGTGGGCATACTCAGCGGCGCTACAACCAACACGCCCTCGCTCGGTGCGGCCCAGCAGGCTATAAGTCAGCTCGGGCTGCCGGCCGAAGGAGCGGCCCTGAGCTGCGCGGTGACCTACCCGCTCGGTGTGGTAGGCGTGATTCTCGCCTTCGCCGTGGTAAGGAAGTTTGTAGCACGCAAATCCGACTACGAACCCCGGCGCCACCCCGAGGCGGACCACACCTACGTGGCGGAATTCCGCGTTACAAATCCCGCCGTACAAGGCCTGTCGCTCCGCGAAGTCAGTGCCCTCGGAGGCGCCCACTTCGTAGTATCGCGCATATGGCATGGCGGTCAGGCGGCCCTTCCGGGGCCCGACGCCGTACTCGCCGAGGACGACCGCGTTCTGGTTATTACCAACGAGGACGAAGTGGCCCGGCTCACCGTGCTCTTCGGCGAAAAAAGCGCCCGCGACTGGAACAAACCCGACATCAACTGGGACAAGCTCGACAAGAATCTCGTGTCGCGCACCATCGCCATAAGCAAGCCCCAACTCAACGGGCGACGTCTGGGCTCCCTCAACCTCCGCAAGCTCTATGGGGTGAACATCTCGCGCGTGAGCCGTTCAGGCGTACGCCTCCTCGCCCGCCCCGACCTGATACTGCAGTTAGGCGACCGCCTCACCATCGTGGGCGAGCCCGACGCTATCGACAAGGTGGGCGCGCTCGTCGGCAACTCCGTCACCGACCTGAAGGACCCCAATCTGGCAGCCATCTTCATCGGGCTTGTACTCTCGCTTATCGTCGGGTCGATACCCATAGCCATCCCCGGCATATCGGTACCCATCAGGCTCGGTCTGGCCGGAGGCCCCATAGTGGTGGGAATACTCATCGGGCGTTTCGGCCCTCAGTTCCACATGGTCACCTATACCACCCGGAGCGCCAACCTCATGCTCCGCGGCATAGGTCTCTCGCTGTTTCTGGCATGCCTCGGACTTGATTCCGGCGCCCAGTTCATCGACACCATCATGCGCGGCAACGGACTGACGTGGGTCGCAGCCGGCTTTATCATCACACTGCTGCCATCCCTGGCCATGACTGTGGGCGCCATGCGCTGGTGGAGCCTCGACTTCGGCACCGCCGCAGGCATGGTGAGCGGCGCAATGGCCAACCCGATGTCGATGACTTATGCCGCAGGCTTCACACCCGGCGACACGGCTCCGGTTGCCTACGCCACCACCTACCCCCTGTCGATGTTCGCCCGCGTGGTTATCGCCCAACTGCTGGTGCTCTGCTTCGTATAGCAATGAAATAGCATACACACGACCCGACGGAGTGAAAGTCATACCTGTGGGATGTCTTAAAGATTAATGTCTATGCGACCGATGAGAAAAGCCTCAAGGAGGAAAGACCCGGAATGGGCGCTCGAAGTGTTCGACCGCGCACCTTATATTACCCTCAGTCTGACGCGCCCCAACGGGACGCCCTACGGCGTGCCGCTCTCGATGGCTCGCCGCGACGCCCGTACTTTCTATTTCCACTGCGCCCCCGAGGGTGAGAAACTCGACTGCATCAGGACCAATCCGATAGTCGCCCTCTCGGCCGTGAGCCGCTGCTCTCCGCGCTACGAGGAAGAGAAAAACAATTTTACGGAATATTATCGCTCGGCAATGGCGATAGGTCGCGCGGAAATCGTGGAAGATGCCGCCGAGAAAATCCAGGCGTTGCGCCTGATCTGCGAGCGCTTCCTCCCTGCCTATATGGCCCGCTTCGACGAAGCCGTAGCCCGCAGCCTCGACCGCACCACCGTAGTGCGCATCACCCTTACCGAACCTCCGGTTGGGAAAAGCAAACCATAAGTATTTGAACCGTTACTTAATACAGCATGAAAGAAATCAGGATTGACGTAACGAAACAAACCGCCGAAGAACTCGCGCTGGCCGACACCCATGCGCGGCTGCTCTTCGAATTTAACCATACTATGCCCGCAACGCCGGAATACGACGCGCTGATGCACCGCATTTTCCCATCGATGGGCGAAGGAAGCCGGATTGCGACGCCGCTCACCGCCGTGCGGCCCCATATGGTGAACATCGGCCGCAACGTTGTAGTGATGCCCGGCTGCCTGATGATGTCGGCCGGAGGAATCACTATTGCCGACGGAGCAATGATCGCCGCCAACGTGCAGCTGATATCCAACAACCATGACCTCTATGAGCGTCAGATAATCACCTGCCGCCCGGTGTACATCGGCCGCAACGCCTGGATCGGCGCCGGAGCGACGATACTCCCCGGTGTCACCGTGGGTGACAACGCAGTGGTGAGCGCCGGCAGCGTAGTGACGCGCGATGTCGAGGCCGACACCATTGTGGCAGGCAATCCAGCCAGATTCATCAGGCGCATAGATCCGCGCCCCGAATGCTCCGCGACCGACGACACTACCGTTCAACTCGGCCTCGACTGCTGCGGCGACTGAAACAGCACCTCCCAAACCGCTTTTGCCCGACCGTGGATGCGGATTTTTTCGTAACTTTACACTTTGAATGGAAAGTTTAACGACAATCGACGCCGTCGAAGCCATGAAACGGCGTCCCGACCGACTCAGGCGCATACTTTTCGTGTGTCTGGGCAATATATGCCGCTCCCCGGCCGCCGAAGGGGTGATGCGTGCCATAGTTGAGGAAAACGAAGGCCGCGGCGCAGCCGTAGAAAACGAATGGGAAATCGACCGCCCAGGCGCCCGCACGCGTTTCGTGATTGACTCGGCCGGCACGGGCGACTACCACATCGGCGACCTTCCCGACCGCCGCATGCGCATCCACGCCCAGCGCCGGGGATACAACCTCACCCACCGCGCACGTCAGGTCGGCGAAGCCGACTTCGACCGCTTCGACCTGATTGTGGGGATGGACGCCTCGAATCTTCGCAATCTGCGCTCCCTGGCACCCACGCCCGAAGCCGAGAAGAAGATAGTGCCGATGGCTGACTTTTTCAGGATAGCCACTCGCTACGACTATGTGCCCGACCCCTACTACGAGGGGGCCGAAGGATTCGAGCTGGTTCTCGACCTCCTCGAAGACGGCTGCCGCAACCTCTATGAACAGCTGAAATGAGACAGAACCGACTGAAACGCTATACCGTATGGCTGATGGGAGCGCTCGGCGCGATGCTCGTGCTCTGGGCCTCCTTCGGCTCGCGCGGCGATTCCACGGAGACCGTCGTCGCCCTTGAAAATGAAGATGTCGCTCCGGCCGAATCCACCCCGGCCTCCAGCCCGGAACCCAAGGCCGAACCGGAATCCGAGGCGAAGCCGGAGGCGCGGGCACAGAATGCCGCCGACGCCGAAGTTACTCCAAGCCGTCTGCTGGCTATGCTTCTCCCCTCCGATACTATTCGCGCGCGCAACCCATACGAAGCCCATTTCGACTCGATGCCACCCGGAGGCATAAAAATGCATATCAATGCTGTGGGAGGCACTCTCGGCCGGGTATTCAACGACTCCAACTACCTCCATATCGCCACAGCCGAGCGCATCGGCATCCGCCCCCTGCGCTCACTACGCGACGCTTGGGATGGTGGCTCGCGCCTGGAGCGCATATCAAGCTGCGAGGCCTATTATCTCGACAATCTCACCCACTCGCTCCCCTATCTCGTGCCTCAGGCGCATAGACTGCTGAAAGACATCGGCATGGCCTTCCGCGACTCACTGCAGGCTCGCGGAGGAGGCGATTACCGCATCAAAGTTACTTCCGTGCTCCGCACACCGCGTCTGGTAAGTCGCCTGCGGCGCCGCAACCGCAACGCCGTCGATACTTCGGCACACCTCTACGGCACCACTTTCGACATCAGCTACGCCAAATTCATCTGCAATTCAACCCGCACACCGCGCACTCAGGAGGATATGAAAAACCTCCTTGCCGAGGTAGTCAACGACATGCGCTCCCGCGGCCGCTGCTACGTGAAATACGAACGCAAGCAGGCTTGCTTCCACATCACCGCCCGCTGATTCTCCAAGCTTCCCTCAAGCCACGGAAACCGGAGACCCCTATTTAAAACCTTTATAATGCTTAAGGCAGTTCCTTAAAGTCCCTATGGACCAATTTCTTTTAAGATTTAAGAATCAACCGCTTAAAGTCTGATTACACTGCGCTTTATCGGTTGTTACAGCCGGTTTTTACATTTTGCCACTTGATTTTTACGCTTTGTTTTAGCAAGTAGCCGTTTTCACGACTACTTTTGTTTCCGGCTCGGCGAAATAATCGCCGTTTCAGCCGCATTATACAATCCCCACTCTTTATTTTCCAAATCCCCCGCCTGTATACCCCCTAAAAAAGCCTCAGATTCCTACACTTAACCAACTCTCAGCCTTGAATCCATATACTTAACCAATTAATTATACATTTATGAAAACAAGACACTTTTTCGGCGCCATGACCCTTGCGCTCGCTTCGCTGACTCTCGCCTCCTGCTCCGGCGGCGGCTCCTCCGATTCCGGCCTCTTCGGCGCGCTCCCCGGCGAAATGACTCAGTATGAGAGCGAAATGAAAGCCCTCGAGGAGAAAGCCAAGGACATCAAGACCGAAGCCGACAAGAAGAAACTTATCGCAGAATCGCAGGAAATCCAGGAAAAATACACCACCAAAATCGAAGAAACTGCCAAGGCGCTCGACGGCACGGAGCTGAAGGTTACCGACGGTGAATTTGCCGTAGCCCAGCCCGTTACCCTTACTTTCGACGGCTTCGCAAGCAAGAAGGAACTCACTCCGCGCTTCAAACTCGGCGGCGCGCTCTCCGTTCCCGCCGATTTCTCGCCCGCGGCTCCCCTGATCGGCGCCACCTATACCGTATATCTCGTAGGCTACGATGCAGAAGAGACCGCCATCTTCGCCAGCAAGGCAGGCTTCGTTGAGGCTGAAAACGTCGACGGCAAGGGTGTAGTGAAAGCCGGTGCCCCCGTCACCCTCGAAACGCTCACCTACAGCGACAAGTACAACGAAGTATACCCGAAGGTGAAATCGCTGAAATTCGTTGTCGACAAACCCCAGTCGCTCTGATTCTTATTCTTGAAAACTCATGAAAGAACTCCTTAGACTTATCGAGGCCAACAGGCGCATTTGCCTCATCGCGGCTGCAGCCCTGATGTTCGTATTCTTTGCATTCTGTCCGGCCATCGACATTATGGGCAAAGCTACTGCTACGGGACTCAAAGTAGTGTTCAAAGGCTCGGGTCTCGGCTTCAGCCGCCTGGTGTCGACCCTGATGCTCATCGCTCCTATTGTAGTGATCGTGGCCCAATTCGTAAAAATCAAGACGCCGGCAGGGATGAACGTCACACTTGAAGATACCTGTTTCATCGCCGGAATCGTATTGTTCATCCTTCTGGCCGTCGCCCTTCCGGAACATACAAGCCTCGCCCTTGGCAGCTATCTCTATTTCGTAGCCGCCATCCTCGGACTTGCGGCAGCCAACGCCGGTCGCATCTCTCCGCGCCTCTGAGATTCCACTCCAGTGCCACAGCAATGAAACCCTCGAAAGCAGTCCGCATTGCGCTGGCCACAGCAGCCACAATAACCGCAGCTATTGCAGCTGCGGTTATTTACGTTGTCTGCACCACGCCACGCCACTCCGAGCCCGACACCCGCGGGTGGCAGACGGGCTATATCTTTTTCAGCGTAGGCGACTCCTGGAAGAGCTACGCCGTGCGCGGCCTCACGCGCGCCAGAGGAGAGGCTCTCACCGACTCCACCCCCTCTCACTGCGGCATGGTGGTTATGGACGGCCTGCGGCCGCTGCTGGTCCACGAGTCGACCTCCGAGGGCCACATAGTGGCCGAGTCGCCCCGGGAATATTTTGAGAAAAACGGCTCACGCTGCATCTACGCCCTCCCGGCCCCTGGAGCGGTCGATACACTGCGCCTGAAGGCCGACATAAGCGCGATGCTCGGGGCGCGCACACCCTTCGACTTCGATTTCAACCATTCCGATTCGTCGGCGCTCTACTGCAGCGAGCTGGTGGTGGCGCTGCTCGAGCGCAACGGCAACCACACGCTTTCCTCTCTGCGCGGCCGGAAATTCATATATCCCCAGGATATCGCCGACCGCTGCCGCCGTACACCCCGCCACTGATACATAAGCCTACGGTGCCCTATTTGCCTGTTTCGCAATTTTCAGCTAACTTTGCGGCCGAAAATCGCAGACCTACAGCAGATACACGTAAACGCATATATGTTTTTCGACGAATTGGACCTGAGCGACGACGTGCTCGACGCGCTCGACGCCATGAATTTCTCCGAGTGCACTCCCATCCAGGAGCAGGCCATCCCCATAGCCCTGACCGGCTCCGACCTCATAGCCATAGCGCAGACCGGCTCGGGCAAGACGGCCGCCTACCTGCTGCCGGTAATCGACCTCCTGGCCGATCTTCCCGCCCCGGAGAAGATAGTGAACTGCGTGGTGATGGCCCCCACGCGCGAGCTCGCCCAGCAGATCGAGCAGCAGTTCGACGCGCTCAGCTACTATCTGCCCCTGTCGTGCATCGCCGTTTACGGCGGCACCGACGGCGCCACCTTCGCGCAGCAGCAGCGCTCCATGCGCGAGGGGGTCGATGTGGTGGTGGCAACCCCGGGCCGCATGATCGCACTGCTACAGACGGGCAACATCGACCTCTCGAAAGTGCGCCACCTGATTCTCGACGAGGCCGACCGAATGCTCGACATGGGTTTCTACGACGACATAATCCGTATCGAGAAACTTATGCCCAAGGAGCGCCAGACGCTGCTCTTCTCGGCCACGATGCCACCGAAAATCCGCAAGCTCGCCCAGACCATTCTCCGTAACCCCAAGGAGATACGCATCGCCGCCTCGAAACCGGCCGAAACCATCGCGCAGAGCGCGCGCTTCGTGGAGTCGGACATGATTAAGGAAGACGTATTGCTCGACGTGCTCAAGGCCAACCGGGGCAAACGCATCATAGTGTTTGCCGGTGCCAAGCAGCGCGTGCGCGAGCTTACCCGCATCCTGCGCCGCAAGGGAGTGAAGGCTGCCGAAATCCACAGCGACCTCGACCAGAAGGAGCGCGACGCCACGGTCCACGACTTCCGCAACGGCACGGTCGAGGTGCTCGTGGCCACCGACCTGCTCGCCCGCGGCATCGACATCGACGAGGTGGCGCTGGTGGTAAATTTCGACGTGCCGCGCGAACCGGAATCGTACGTTCACCGTATCGGCCGCACCGGGCGCGCCGGCGATTCAGGCGAAGCCCTCACGCTCGTCAGCCCGCGCGACCGCCGTGCATTCTCGGCCATAGAGTCGGTGCTGAAAATCAAGATCCCCGTCGACGAGCGCGGCATCCCGGCCCGATCCGACCGACCTGACCGCAAGCCGCGAGCCGACCGCAAACAGAATCCCGACGACAAGCAGAAGCCCGAAAAGCCGCGCTCCAAGCGCAAATTCCACCGCCATTCCAGATCCAAAAAGGGGAATACCGCGCAGCATGGTGGCGCCGATTCCGCCAATTCTTCCAAAGCGCCCAAATCCCCCCAAAAACCCAAATCGCCCAAAGCTCCCAGGCCTCCCAAGGCCCCTGAAGCCTAACCGACCATAAATCTGTCTCGCCCTGAAAAAAGTTGACTCCCAACGAGTCAAAAGATGATAAAATTTCAGAGTCTGCCGAGACAAAAACGACAAGCGATACGCGATGAAG
>URAU01000012.1 GCA_900545955.1 uncultured Porphyromonadaceae bacterium | reverse complement strand
TCTCGGAGCGGCAGTGTCTGAGCGCAGCGAGTTCTGCCGCTCAGCCGCAGCGCGGGCGCCCTCGCCGTCCGGCTTTTCTCCGCGCCCCTCGGTCTTTTGGTTCTTTTCGACCCGCGAAAAGAACAAGCAGAGCGTTATGTAAGCATGTTCAGGATCCATGCCCCATAGCGGGGCGTCGTGTGTTAAATCGATCGCTATAAATTTTTAATACAAAATTTGGGAAAATGAATAGCTATCGTTACTTTTGCGAATCATACTATGAAACCGAAACCAATCATCATGAAGCATTTCATTTATTTGGGTCTGTTGGCTGTATGTCTAACAGCCTGTAGCAACGATGAGAGTCTGATTACCGAAATGCCGGAGAACCAGGTTCCCGAATCTCAAAACCCCAATATGAGGACACCCGACGAGGCGGTTGAGGCTGCTGAAAGGGGGCTTAATCTGTTGGACTGGGAAGCGGAAAATTCGCGAAGTGCGACGAGTTTCAGACGTAAAGTCAACAAACGCGAGGGGGCCATCGTGTTGCGCGATTCAAAATCCCGGTCGGCTGATGATTCCGAATATCCTCTTTATGTTGTGAATTATGAAGATGAGAGCGGCTTCGCGTTGGTTTCCTCTAATAAATCGACCGAGGAACTGCTTGCAGTTTCTCTCGCCGGCAATCTCCACGACATGAGCGAGGTTGACAACCCGGGTTTCCTCATGTTTGTCGAAGCGGCGAAACAATATATCAATCAACCGGAAGAACCCAAGTCCCGAGGGGATGTGAATTGGTTCCCATACAAACGTGATATGTTTACATATTACGAGACCGATACAATCTGGCATAGTAGGATTGCACCACGTACGCCAAATTATTGGGGGCAGGGCAGCCCCGAAGGGTGGTTATGTCCAAACGGCTTGTCCGGATGCTCAAACACTGCTATGATGTTTGCCCTATCGTATTATGAATATCCTAAAGACCTTCCATTGACATATTCCGATGAAGTTAATGGGCAGGTACTTCATCTTGACTGGAAAGAAATCAAAAAACATTGTCATTTCACTATTCAATATCCATATAAGCTTGTTGAAGAGAGGTGCGCCGAGAGTAATATAAGCTCCGTGCATACCCAAATTGCACACTTATGCAGACAATTAGGCGAACTCAATGAAAGTGAATATAAAATTCCGGAGAACGCGACATCTACCAATCGTAACAAATGGAAGAAAACAATGGAGAAATGGGGGTATGAAGTTGTTTTCAGGGATTATGAATTCAGAGCTATATCAAGCGTCCTCAGGTATTCTCCAATTGTAATTGTAGTTGGAGAGGGTAATATTGGAGGTGGACATATGTGGATATGTGATGGCACTCAGGATTATCATCTAAGGCGAAGATTGTGTGAACTTGACCCGATGCTGGGTAAATTTAGGATTCTTAGCGACTGGGAGGAGATTGACGGCTCCTGCTATAACTTTTTTAACTGGGGGTGGGGAGATAAATGTAATGGATGGTATCTTGACGGGGTTTTTAATCCCAAAAAACCAACAAAAGGCAATCCGAATCCGACAGAATTTGGGAGAAGTTATACAGATATAAAATTTGCAACAATACTAAAATAATCATCATGAAACAATATTATCGAATTTGGATAAACGCGGTAATCCTTTGCATGCTCGCGGTTTTTGCCTCGGCGTGCAAGGATGATGAGAATATTATTATTGGAGGGGAACCTTGGCCCGGTTATCCCGATTGGGATCAGGAAATTCTCAGGGTTATTGTGGAGAACGAAAATGGAGAGAATCTCCTGAACTCTGATACCGAGGGCCATTGGCTTCCGGGCGTATCCTGGATGGAGGGGAATTTTTTTCTTTCCGACCTGAAGTGTGAAAAGTGTGATTTAAATTGGAAAGAATATAAATCCGGCAATCGACTTCCGAGTTACGAATATACAAACGGCTTTGTCGTTAGAAGCTTAAAACTACAGACTGAACCATGGCAGACATGGGATGTTTCCGATTATAGCGATAAAGACTATTCGCTGGCTATCAGTGCGTTTTGTAAACGAAAGCGTTTGCCGGACTTTTCATACAGTTTCAAGACGAAGTTTTCGCTGTATGTACCGATGCGGCAGGATCCTTTCGTATTCGAGATAACAGGAAAATACAATGATGAAACGCATCTTTATTCCGACCTCAAAATCCTGATGGACTCGCAGGAACAGGAGAGCCAACTGATACATATGGTTATCCCCAGCCGCCCTCCGCAGCCTTAGGGCGCATTCATCCTATAGGTACGGGAGTTCTGTTAATGCGTGAGGTGCGAAATGATTCGCACCTCCTATTTAGACCATCTTCTATCGGGTGGCCGGGTGGTTATTTGACGGCGGAGGCGGCGGAGGCTATGTAGGAGCGGAGGGCGGGGCGGTTGCCGGAGGCTACGGCGTCGCGGAGCGACTGGAGGCTGGCGATGAGGGCGTCGAGGCGTGTGGCGCTGTGTGGGTTCATCAGGATTTCAACCAGCAGGTTCTCGTCTTCGGAGGTTACGCCGCGCGCTATGGCTATGTGGCGCCCGAAGGTGGTTCCGGGGGCTTCCTGGCGCCCGGCGATGTTGGCGAATGCCATTGTGGCGGCCATGGGGACGGTGAGCGAATAGCTCATCATCTGGTCGTGGGTGGCGAAGTCGGCTTCGGCGATGTTGAGGTGCAACGAGCTGTAGAGGTCGCGGAAAAAAGCTTTGCCCAGGTCCGACCCCTCGCTGATTACTATGGCGTTCTGGTGGCTCAGATTGTCGAGCGAGGCGAAAGTCGGGCCGAACATGGGGTGGGTGCTCACAAACGGATGCCCGGCTGAGGCGTAGAATTCCGGCAAGCCTGATTTTACGGAGGCTATGTCGCTGAGTATGCAGGTGGCCGGCAGATGCGGGAGCGCCTGGCGGAATGCCTCAATGGTATGGCTGACGGTAGCGGCGTTGATAAGCAAGTCCGGGGCGAACTCGTCGGCCTCGTCGAGACTGAGCATACGCCGGGCATTGAAAATGAACCGCATACGCTTCGGGTCGGGGTCGTAGAGCGCGACATCGTGGCTGAACGACAGGAGATCGCAGAAGAAAGTGCCCATTTTTCCGGCACCGAGTATCAGGATTTTCATAGGAACTGGCGGTTGACTGAATGAACTGAATGGCTGGCGGTAAAAACACCGGCAAGGGAGCCGGCGCAATGTCGACTCCCTTGCAAAGGTAATGATTTATCGCGAAAAACTCAGATAAAGTCGCGCACCATGTGCTCGAGTTCACCCAGAGGCTTCGATCCGTAGTCGCGCCATGCCAGTTTGCCGTCCTTAAAGAGGAGCCAGCAGGGATAGGCGGCTATTTTGTATTCGTGCATAATATCCTGGTCGACGGTGCCGTCGATTTGAATCACGTTGGCCTTGTCGGCCAGTCGGATGCGGAGCTCGGCTACTACCGGCTCCATATCCACGCAATGCGAGCATCGGGGCGAGAACACTTCGACGAGTGTCGGCTTGGCTTCGGCCAATGCGTTTTTCAATGTATCCATAATTTGTAAATTTTTAAAACCGTTTCCGCTGACGGGTCGTGATGACACTTCTTCAGTTGAACTTTTCGTCGGATTTTTCGGGGATATACTCCCTGATTTTGCTTTCGAGCAGGCCCTGCTGCTGCACCCCGACGGTGCGCCATACGGGTTCGCCGTTCTTGAACAGAATGAGGGTGGGCACCGACTGTACGCGGTAGCGCATGGCGAGTTCCTGATTCTTGTCGATGTCGATTTTCACGATGTTGGCTGTGTCGCCTACGGTTTTCTTGACTGCTTCGAGAATGGGAGCCTGCATTTTGCATGGGCCGCACCAGGTTGCGAAAAAGTCGACCAGAGTGGGTTTCGATTCGCCGATTATGTTGCTGAATTCGCTCATAATGATATATGTTTTTAGTTTGTTGTTTTCTTGTCGTATTGTCTATAGACTATAACGTTTTATCCTCTGCCGATGTTCTGGCGGCGGCGCGTCGGGCAGCCATCTGCTCGAGCAGCTGGGGGGTGAGCAGGGTGCGCTTGTCGGCCAGGTGGAGCGCATTGAGCTGCAGAGGAGTGAGTTCGGTGAACTTCACCGAGGGGTCGGGCGGAGGTATCTGTCGTGGTTTCATTGCTGTCGGTTTTCAAAACGTGGCATTACGCTGTTGAGGGCCAGGAGAACGCCTGCGTAGGTGAATCCAAGCACGAAAAACTGGATGCGGAGCGGAAACACATGGCTGAGCCATCCGCCGGCAAGATAGAAGCCGAACAGCCCCCACAGTGAAGCCTGCACCGTAAGGCAGAGGGTGCACCACGCTTTGGCGCGGAACTTCTGATACCATACGCTCCAGAATGAATACGGAAGGCAGCATACATTTATTGCGGCCAGATAGGGTGTATATTCCGGAAAAATCAGCAGGCAGAGCAGGCTCACCGAGAAATAGGTGAAGCCGACCTCGCTCCATGAGAATAGGCCGAAGAATTTGGAGGCTGCGCTGTGGACCACGTCGTCGCATCCTCCGGCCTCGATTATGCCGCAAACCCTGTCGGCGGCGCGGCTATGGATTTTCAGCGTTTTCTGCAGGAGCAGCCAGCTTATATATATGCCCGTAAGGTCGATGGCGGCGATGCCCCACATCGACCAATGGCGCCACTGGCCTCCGCTCACGAAGAGGTAGATTCCCAGCACTACGGCGATAGCAATCAGAATCCATCGCTTGGCGGCCTGGGCTATCTCCAGCCGCTTGTGGAGGCCGTAGCCCGGTTCGCGCGCGTCGCGACGCGGATAGGCGAGCAGCGCGGTGCCGCACCAGGCCGGTGTGAAATCCTCCACGGCGATGGTTTCAGGCTGTCCGCTCGATATGTAGTCGAGCTTATGGCCGTCGCAGGCGGTCACGATGATGAATCCGCCTACCGTCCTGGCCAGAAACGGGGTGGGAAGGCTCACGATGTCGGCCGGATTCTCCAGCCGGATACCGCGGCTTTCCACACCATATTCCTCCAGCAGTTTCTTCAGGCCGAACAGCGTGGGAAAGGGCATCGACACGTAGCGCTCCGACGTGTAGCCGCGCGTGTGGGCTACGCCGAGCTGGCCGAGAAAATCGCTCAGGAGGGTCGATGAACTGTCCATGACGTAGGTAGCTCAGTGGATTTTTCAGGCGTATTTCTGCACGTGGCTCAGGAGTACCTCGCCTTCGATTTCGCCGCTGTGGCGCCATACTTCCTTACCGTCCTTGTAGACGATAAATGTCGGAATCGATTCGGCGCCGGCGGCTTCGGCGGCTTCCTGGTTGGCGTCGATGTCGAGCTGATATACTTCGGCGGTTCCGGCGAGGAGTTCCTTTACCTGTGCCACTACGGGCATCATACGCTGGCAATGGGGGCACCAGCTTGCATAAAACTCGATGAGTACAAGGGGACTTTTGTCGGTAAGGTCTGTGTAGGTCATAATGGTAGATTTTTTTAAGATCGGTGAGTTTTCCGGAGCTGTGTCTCCGGTATGGCAAGAGTATAACGCTGTTCGGCCCCGATTGGTTTGCCCCCGGAGGGGCGGGGGGACGCCCGTTTAATGAATGCTTAAGAATTGTGCAATAAAAATGAAACAACTTTTCGGTTGCTTTGCATCGGAGAAAATTGTTATTGACATATAGAAGTCATCATAAACTAACACTGTTTCCAATGGATTTCTTATTTATCGGAGTAGTTATCTTTCTTTTCATGCTCGCCGTGTTCGACCTCTGGGTGGGCGTGAGCAATGATGCCGTCAACTTCCTTACGTCGGCGCTCGGATCGAAAGCCGCGCCGCTGAAGCGTGTTCTGCTTGTTGCGTCGGTGGGCGTCTTCGTGGGAGCCGCCATGAGCAACGGCATGATGGATATAGCCCGCCACGGCATTTTCCGTCCGGAGAATTTTTCGTTCTACGAAATCATCTGCATTTTCATGGCCGTGATGGTTACGGACATTATTCTTCTGGATGTGTTCAATACGCTCGGAATGCCTACGTCGACCACTGTGTCGATGGTTTTCGAACTTCTGGGAGCCACATTTGTCGTGGCGCTGATCAAGATGGCTGCAGGTGCCGGCGTAGGGTTCAGCGAACTCCTCAACACTGAAAAAGCGCTCTCGGTGATTCTGGGCATTTTCCTTTCGGTAGCCATAGCATTCTTTTTCGGAACCCTGGTGCAGTTTCTTGCAAGAACTGTGTTTACCTTCAACTACCGGAGCCGCCTGAAGTGGAAAATCGGCATTTTCGGTGGTGTCTGCACTACGGCGATAGTATATTTTCTGCTGCTGAAGGGTGTATCCAATATGGCGTTTATGACTCCGGCCCTGAAGGAGTGGATAAACTCCCATACGGCGGTAATCATTCTGGGTTCGCTCGGAGTTTTCACCGTGGTGATGCAGGCGCTCCACGCGCTGAAGGTTAATGTGCTGAAGGTGATTGTGCTGATGGGTACGTTCGCTCTGGCCATGGCCTTCGCGGGCAACGACCTGGTGAATTTCATAGGTGTGCCGCTCAGCGGACTGTCGGCGTGGCAGGATTTCTCCGCCAACGGCTCGGGCGATGCACAGGGGTTTCTTATGGACTCGCTCAACGGCCCTGCCGATACCCCGGTCTACTTCCTTATCGGTGCGGGTATGATCATGGTGGTGTCGCTTGCCACCTCGAAAAAAGCTCATAACGTAACCCGCACGGAAATAGGGCTGGGCTCGCAGCAGGGTGGCGACGAGATGTTCGGATCCTCGCGCATAGCTCGCCGGTTGGTGCGCTGGACGCTCTCGCTGCTCGCATGGGTGCGTCGGGTAACGCCCGCGCGCGTGCGCGGATGGTTCAACCGGCGTTTCAATGTGGATGAGACCATAATGGAAAGCGGCGCGGCGTTCGATCTGGTGCGCGGGTCGATAAACCTCGTGCTTGCCGGTGGCCTTATCGCTCTGGGTACTTCCATGAAACTGCCTCTCAGCACTACGTTCGTAACCTTCATGGTGGCCATGGGCACTTCGCTGGCCGACCGCGCATGGGGCCGCGAGAGCGCGGTGTTCCGCATTACGGGCGTAATATCCGTGATCGGCGGATGGTTTCTTACGGCCGGTGTCGCCTTTATCGGTGCCGGTATTATCGTGGCCATCATGCACTTCGGCAGCTACTGGGCAATGATTGCCCTCGGATTGGCCACGATAGCGCTGCTGATACGCAGCAACCGGCGTTTCAAGGAGCGCTGCAAGGAGGAGCGCGGCGACGTTCTATTCCAGACCATACTCGCCGAGAAGGATCCGGCCGAGGCGTGGCATCTGCTGCGGATGTATATCACCGGGCGCCAGGAGAGCTTCATCGGGCTGGCCGCTCAGTGCTACGATGAGCTGACACGCGCATTCCTGGCCGACAATCCCCGGCCGCTCGGAAAGACCGAGCGGGCACTCCGGCAGACGAAGACCGTATTGAAAAACGACCGCCGTAAGCAGACTCTCTGTCTCCGTCAGGTGGACCGCCCTACGGCCATGGAAATGAATACGTGGTTCTATCTCGGCAACAACTGCTGCATGAGCATCCTCTACAATCTGCGGCGTATGGCCGAGGCATGCCGCGAGCATGTCGACAATAATTTCCGTCCGCTTCCTCAGGCATATGTGGATGAGTTCGAATTGCTGCGCACTCGTATCGGGGTGCTTTTCAACGATGTGCTCACCATGATGAATCAGGAGGCCATTCCTGCAGTGCCACTGTTGCGTCGCCATTGCGACGAGCTTAAGGGCGCGCTCTCGGCCAATTATCACCGTCTGCGTCAGCACCTCCACGAGGAAGACCCCGAATCCATGAGTGTGCTGTATGTATACCTCAATCTGCTTCAGGAGAGCCGCGAGATGGTATCGTCGCTCCGCAAATACCTCCGCGCGTACGCCAAACTCTACACGCCCGACTTCTGACCGCCTCCGCGGCCAACTGTGCTAACAGAAACCGGCCAACAGATTGTAGGGATGCACCCTGGTGCATCCGCCCGACCTCGCAAAACTATTGATTACGTTGCTATTGGCGGATGCACCAGGGTGCATCCCTACAATATGAAGGCAAACTGAATTGCAATCTGATGCCTTACTGAATATGGCATAAAAAATGCCGGCTTGCGGGCCGGCATTTTTATGGTTGGAAGTTGGTCGGTGGCTTGGATTAGCCGTTGACTTTCTTCATGTGGGCGATGAGGTCGAGCACCTTGTTGGAGTAGCCGATTTCGTTGTCGTACCACGAAACGACCTTAACGAAGGTGGGGGTCAGCTGGATGCCAGCCTTTGCGTCGAAGATCGAGGTGAGGGGGCAGCCGAGGAAGTCGCTCGAAACAACTGCGTCTTCGGTGTAGCCGAGGATGCCTTTGAGTTCGCCTTCGGAAGCTTCCTTCATGGCGTTGCAGATTTCCTCGTAGGTAGCGGGCTTGGCGAGGTTGACGGTGAGGTCAACAACGGAAACGTCGAGGGTGGGAACACGCATCGACATGCCGGTGAGCTTGCCGTTGAGTTCGGGGATAACTTTACCTACAGCCTTGGCAGCGCCGGTGCTCGAGGGGATGATGTTGCCGGAAGCGGCACGGCCACCGCGCCAGTCCTTCATCGAGGGACCGTCGACGGTCTTCTGGGTAGCTGTGGTGGAGTGAACGGTGGTCATGAGGCCTTCAACCACGCCGAACTTGTCGTTGAGCACCTTGGTGATGGGTGCGAGGCAGTTGGTGGTGCAGGAAGCGTTGGAAACGAACTGAGTGCCCTTAACGTAGGTCTTTTCGTTTACGCCGCATACGAACATGGGGGTGTCGTCCTTCGAAGGAGCGGACATAACCACGTATTTTGCGCCGGCTTCGATGTGAGCCTGAGCTTTTTCTTTGGTGAGGAACAGACCGGTGGATTCAACCACGTATTCAGCGCCTACTTCGCCCCAGCCGATTTCAGCGGGATTCTTGCATGCGGTAACGCGGATGGGCTTGCCATTGACGATAAGGAGGCTCTTTTCCATGTCGGCTTCAACAGTGCCTTCGAAACGACCGTGCATTGTGTCGTACTTGAGCATGTAAGCCATGTAGTCAACGGGGAGAAGGTCGTTGATGGCAACAACCTCGATGTCGTCGCGCTTGGTTGATGCGCGGAAAACGAAACGGCCGATGCGGCCGAAGCCGTTAATACCAATCTTTGTCATAGTTGGAAATAATTATAAAAGAAGAGTTTTTTGGTTTTGTAGTTGTCTGTATGATGTGTGCCGGATGGCCTATGTATCAGTGTCGTATGTTTCTGGTTCTCAGGCCTCCGGTTTGCCTCGGGGCGCCCTCTGGAGCCGTCGGGGTGTTTTGAGCATTGCAAAGTTACTAAATTTTCCAATAAAACATCCTGCACCGCTCCTGTTTTTTTGCAAATTAACTTAATTACGCAGATTTTCAGGTTTAAAGGTGAGGGGAGGAAAAACAAGGCAGCGGTACGGATTTTTGGGAACCCGAACCGCCGCCTGGGGATATTATGTCTAAATTAATCGTGTTTGGGAGTATTGGGAATATCGTGAGAAGATGGGAGGTGAGTTGGAATCAGAGGCGTTTGGCGTCGAAGCGCTCTTGGGCTGATTTGCCCTGGAGGGTGAGGTCCTGGAGGGTGAAAGTGCCGGTGAATATCACGATATTGAGTTCGCCGCCGTCCTCAGGGTCGTAGTCGTAGACCACACATTCGCTGCGGCCGTTGCCGAGCTTTCGGAAGAGGATTTCGGAAACCTCGCCTTCGTCGCGGTTGCGCAGAAGGAGGTCGTAGCCACCTTTGTCGAGTATGGGACGTGCTTTGTCGCGCAGGGCTGTTGCGGCTTTTTTCTCTCCTTCGAGCACCTGGATTCCGTCGAGCTTACCGACAATATGGTTAAGGTTCATCCCTTGGGGATACATATACACTTGGTTCTGCGCCGCTCCGAGTAAAACTTTTGAAACGTAGGTTGTCGAGATGCCGGGAATATTCTCGCATGCGTCGTAGAGCGATTCGGCTTTTGCGCCGAGGGCGGCCAAGCAGATGAGCAGGCCGAGGAGGAAATGTTTCATATGGAGTTCTTTGATTATTTATGGTCGGTGTTTTGCTACCTACTGCAGTTTGTTGAGCTTACGCATGGTCTGCTCGATGGCGTGGGTGGTGGTGGAGTCGCTTTTGGCGATGGCGGTTTCACCTTTGGCCATTACCTGGCAGAGGAGGTTGAGGGCACGCTGGGTAGTGGCATGTGCCTCATCGGCGGTCAGTTCGGTAGGCATCGGGGCGTCGGGCGTATGTGGAACCGAAAGATATGTTGTGGTTCCGACGGCAAATGTTATTGCGACAGCCGCGGCAACCCTTTGCCAGAACGGGCTTATGCGCTTTATGAAACGCTCGGATGTTTCCTTGCGGTCGATTTCCTTGTAAATTCCTTGTTTCAGCTGCTCGGGAGCTGCCACAGGGGCGTTGATGGCGCCGAACATCCTCTTGTCGACCGTAAAAGCCGGGTCGGCGTCGGGCGAAGCGAGATATTCGCGGAGTGTCTGCTCGTCGGCGAGTGTCGACTGGCCCGTATAGTACAGGTCGAGCAGTCGGGCGATTTCTTCGTAAGTATGTGTATGGTTGTTCATTTCGTGAAGTGTTTGCGGATAGTGGCCCTGGCCCTGCAGAGCAGTACGCGGATATTCTGTGCAGTCAGGCCGGTGAGCTTCTCGATTTCGTTCATTTCAAGTCCTTCCACGTCGCGCATGGCGAGCACGGTGCGCTGCCGCGCGGGGAGGGTGTCCATGAGTGCTACCACGAGGTTGGCGGCGTCGGCGTTTTCGAGGCGGCTCTCAGGGGTGGTGTAGTCGGGCGGAGGGGGAGCGGTGTCGATGCTGTCGGCGGGATGGCGGCGTGCAATGAGCGTCAGGGCAGCGTTGCGGGCTGCTCCCACGCAGTAGGCCTGCATGTTGGCCACACCGTCGAGCCGCCGGCGTTTTTCCCACAGGTTGATGGCTGCATTCTGGACGGCGTCGGCCGCGTCGGCGCCGTCGCCGCACAGGGCGAGCGCCACGCGATACATCGCGTCGAGATGTACGCATACTATGGTTTTGAACGTATCGGCCGTCATTGCTTGTCCGCGAGTTTCCGGAGGCCGTCGGTTGAGAAAGTGCCGCCAAGCCTTATAAACGAGATCTCGCCGGGCTCGGAGGTGAGGATATACAGATCGTGAAGCTTCTTTCCGTCGGTCCGCGAGAACATGCGTACGAGGCTGCCGTCGTCGTCGTCGCGCGTGCGGAGCACTTCCTCCCATCCTTCCGTCTCCTCAGCGAGTCGGCGGTCGAACCGATTCTTCGTGTCAGGTGTAATGCTGTCGAAATTCAGCACTTTGATTCCGGTGATATTGCCCACTGCCGGAACATCCTTGAGCATACCGGTGGCGCGGAACGCCCAGAGGAAGGCGCGCCTTACGCGCACATATTCCGTATTTTCGACCTTTTTGAACTCGTCGAAAAGTTTTTCGGGATTTCCGGCCGAGGCTCCGAAAGCAGCTGCGGCCATAAGCATTGCGAACATTATTTTTTTTATCATAGCGTAGCTTCTGAAGTTGTTACACTATGTAGACTTCCCCACCCCCCGAACGTTACACCAGGGAGTGAATTTTGTCGGAAAAAATTGGGTGTCGGATCAGAAGGGGTAGCCGATGGCGAGGTGGAAGGCGAGGGATTTGCCGAAGGATTCCATGTTGTAGTAGCCGGAGCGGCCGGTGTCGTAGGGGGCGTGGATGCCTATGCCGAGGTCGCCGCGCACCACGAGCATGCCGATGTCGAAGCGCAGGCCGGCGCCGGTGCCGAGGGCGATGTCGCGCAGGAAGGTGGAGGCCTTGAGCTGGCCGCCGGGACGCAGGGGGTCGTTTTTCAGCAGCCAGACGTTGCCGGCGTCGATGAAGAGGGCGCCGTGGAGCGGGCCGATGATGGGGAAGCGGTATTCGACGTTTGCCTCGAACTTGAATGTACCGGTCTGGTCGAAATAGCTGTCGCGCACGTTCTCGGGCGGCCGGTAGCTGCCCGGGCCGAGCGAACGCACGGTGAAGGCGCGGATGGAGTTGGCGCCTCCGGCGTAGAACTGCTCGGCATAGGGAACTTCCTTGGCATTGCCGTAGGCGTGGGCCGCTCCCACCAACACACGGCTCACGAGCCAGTTGTCGCCCCATAGGCGGCGGTTGTAGATTAGCTGGGTCTGACCCTTGACGAACTGCGAGAACGGTGTGCCGAAGAGCTCTTTCTCGCCGTGTTTGCCGAAGGCTTCGTAGATACTCCAGAAGAGGTTGCCGGCCTCCTGCACGGTGAAGGTCCAGTTAAGCGAGTTGTAGGAGTCGAACGCGCGGTCGTAGGTGTAGGTGTAGGCCAGCTGTGGGATATACTGCGAGCGGAAGCTGAGGGCGATGGCGGGATTGGCTCCGGTTATGGAGTCGAAGGCCTCGGTGGTATGGAGCAGGTTGGTGTAGGTAAGCTTGAAGGGGGTGAGGGTATGCGAGGAGTAGCGCGACGACTGCCAGTCGTAGTTGAACGAGAAGTTGAACTGCGCCATCTTGAAGTAGTGCGGCCGGTTGAGGAAGTCGAAATCGAGTGTGAAGCGCGTCCAGTTTAGGTTCCGGTTGCGCCGCTTTATGAATCCGGGCGCCAGCAGGCGTGGCACGGCCAGCGACGTGGAGATGCCGAGTTCATAAGAGTTGAATACCGACGAGCGGCTTTTGCCGGTCTGCCATTCGTAGCTTCCGGTGAGTTGCACGCTGAATTGCTCGCCGCCCCCGAAGATGTTGCGGTTCATTATTCCGAGGAGCACGCCCGGGCCGATGTAGCTGTTGCTCTTCGACGAGGCGTTGAGCTCGATTGTTGCTTCAAGAGGGGTGTCGAATGTGCATGAAATCAATACGTTGAGAGTATGGTCGGCTATGGAGGCCGAGTCGGGCATGGCCTCGATGTTGATGGCGTTGAATATGCCGAGACGCGACAGGCGTGTCTGGGTGTTGTTCATGTCGCGTACGGAGAAGTACCGGCCTTTGCGGAAGGTGACGCATTCCGGCATGAGCTGGTGGCGCAGGCGCGAGGGCTGCATCTGAATCAGTGTGCCGCGTGGTGTGGCGATGGTGTCGGGGGTGCCTCCGCCTTTGTTGCGGTAAGCTATCATCGTTACGTCGCCTACCTTGTAGCGCGCCAGCAGCGGAGCGGCGATGTTACCGGCAAGCATCATGCGCAGGTCGATTTTCAGCGGACTGGCCACGGAGTCGGCAAGATACTCGATGAAGTCGGGGCGGAAGAAATAATAGCCGCGGTTGCGCAGTTTGTTGGTTATGCGGATGCGCACAGCCGAGAGAGAGTCGGTGCTGTAGCGCTCGCCGGTCTGCAGATAGGGCTCGCGCCGGGCAAGCGAATCGATCATGTGGTTGAGCACCGATGTGTCGGGAAGAAGCTCGATGCGGTTGAGCGTGAATGCGGGCCCGGTCGACACGTTGTAGCGGATTTTCGCTTTTTTCGGATTTTTCTGCGTGAGCACCTCGTAGGTGGCGTTGCCGCGGAAGTAGCCGTTGTTGTCGAGGGTTTCGTCGATCATCTTCGAGCGAAGCTCGGGGCGCACGTCGCTTACGAGCACAGGCTCGGCCACGAGCTTTTCGTAGAGCTTGTGCTTGAGGCCTTTCGGCGGGTTGTTCCAGTTGTTGTACACCCATAGTCCGAGCGGGAAAGGCCAGCGGTATTTAGGCGATTTGAATATGGCGTTGTTGGGAGGCACGGCCACGGCTTCCTCAATCTGCGAGCTCACGCCGCGTGGCACTTTCTGCCCCTCGGGCGCGTGGATGTCGACGTCTTTGAGTCCTACATACAGCTGCTCCCCCTCGGGTATGCGGCGGGTGGTCGAGCATGCCGCCATGAGCAAAGCCATGGCTCCGAAGGCCAACAGGCGGAATATGTGTTTGCTTGGCATCTTCATTGTTGTGGCTTTGATTCGTTTTCGCTTTCTGTGGTATCGGGGCGGAGAGCCTCCTTTTCGGTTGTGGAAGGGGCCGGAGCCGGAGCTGCGGGTGGTACGGACCCTTGCGGCAGCTGGGCCTGCGGCTCTCTGGAGCGCCGGAATATATCGGACAGACGACTGATTTTCTTCTTGTAGACGAAGCCCACGCCCGTCTGGGTTATCTCGCCTTCGAGTATGCTCTCGTAGCCCGTGTGGCGGAACAGTCGCACATACATCGTGCCGGCTTTATTGAGCATATATTCAAACGAGATATCGGCTATGAGGTTCTGTGCGAAATTCTCGTCGGCGTTGGCGTCGGTTGTGTAGTTGCCTCCGACCACGATTTTAAACCGGTCGTCGAACAGCGATTTGCTCACGCGGTAGCTGTAGTTCATCGCCGAGGTGTTGGCGCCGTCGACGGTCTTGTCGTACTGATTGATGCCGAACGATATGTCCACACCTTTGATTGCCGAGGCTGCCCAGGTGTTGAGCTGCGACTGAAGGAAGCTGTAGAGGGCATTGGTGCCTACGTTGCCGCCGGTTATGGTCTGGGTGCCTCCGCTGCGGTATGTGCCGTAGAGCAGGAGGTTCATGGCCTGGTTGGCGCGCTGCTCGGGACTCATGGATTTTATCTCGTTGGCTATGGTGAGGTCGTCGGGACATTCGAGGTCGAACACCACGTTCATTTCATCAAGGGTGCCGTCCACGCGCAGGAGCACATTGAAGTTCACCACGCGCGAATTGCCGGATTCATCCGATACGTTGGCCCGGATGTCGTCGTAGGCGCTGACGTGGAGCACCGGGTTCATCATGTTGCCGTTGAACTCGACGTAGCTGCCCTGGTTGAACGAGAACGACTTCTCGCCGATGAGCGGCACGGCGTAGCGTACGAAGCCGCCCGTAAGGTTGATGCGTCCCGACATGCGCTGGTCGCCCATATAGTCCTGGGTGAAGTTCACAGTGCCGTTGCTCTGCAGCTGCACTTTGGAGTTGCCCGATGGGTCGAGCTCCACGGTGACGGTGGTGCCGGTCGATACGGTGAGCTTTGCGTCGATGTTCATCATCATCGACGGCGCGGCGATTGTATCGGCGGGTGCTGTCGAGGCGGTGTCGGCGAAGTTCACAAAGCGCACCATATCCTGGTTTGAACGGCTCTTGAGCTCGGTGGCGGCGTCGGCCATCACGTATGTCACATTGGTGGAGGGGAGGAGATTGAGGTCGGCCGATACGTTGAGCATGCTCATGTTGCCGCGCACCAGGGCGTCGAGGTCGATGAACGCCTTTCCGTAGGCCTGGGAGTTGCGTTTTTTCTGCGAGCCTACAATTTGCATGTCGCGGGCTTTGAGGGCCAGGTCGAGTTGTGGCGAACTCAGATGGGTAAGGTCGACCGTTCCGTTGATGGTGAGCGGTTTGGAGTTCACTCCGTTGATGGCGAAATCGTTGAAGCGCACCACGCTGTTCTCCACCGGTATCGGGGTGGAGGCGAAGCGCAGGGGAGTGCCGAGCATCTCGACGTCGACTGTGGTGCTGTCGAAGCTTAGGTTGCCGTTGAGCACCGGAGCTGTCATCTCGCCGGTTATGTCGAGCTCGCCGTTGAGGGTGCCGCTCAGACGGGCCGTTCCGGCGGGGAGGAACGGATTGACTACACTCAGCGGGAAATGAATCATACGGAAGTCGAGCAGGAACGGGTTGGCGGCTGTGGAGTCGTTGAGGTTGCCGGAGGCGGTGATGGCCTTGTGGCCGTCGACCATCAGCGATGTCGTGGCGCGCAGCGTGCCGGCGGCGTTGGTGGTCAGGTCGAGGGCCAGGTCGAAATCGCCCACTTTCTGCTTGCCGTAGTTGAAGTTGTGGAGGCTTACGGTACCGCTGCCGTTGAGGTCGGGCTTCAGCCATGAAATCTTCATGTCGGCCGAGAGGTCGCCGGTGACCGGCGGTGCGAATGGGTTGATGGCCAGCCAGTCGGCCAGCTTGATGTCTTTCACACGGAGCACGACGTCGTTGGCCGTCGAATCGGCGTGGTTGTGCTCAGTGAAGAGTCGCAGCGAGCTTACATTGTTGTGCAGGTCGAGGTTCGCGTCGATATGCTGGGTTGCAAGATCGTAGTCGATGAAGTTGTCGCGGTTTATGTCCCAGTCCTTATAGCCGATTACGGGGTGGAATGGCACGAACTGGATGCGCAGGTGGGTCATGTCGTGAATGGCGGCGAGCATACCGAGGCTGTAGCCTGTCTCGCCGGCTATGTTCTGCTGCGAGAGACTTATGGAAACACGGTCGGCATTGATGTAGCCGCGGGCCTCCACGTGGGCGAACTGGTCCATCGTGCCCGGACGGTTGTTCATACGCGCGCTGTAGAGCAGGTAGGAGCCGCGTTGCAGCATGTCGACGTTGAGACTGTCGATTTCGGTTTTTCCCGAGGTGAGGCCGAGAATGGCGGTTGAGAGCGAAAATGCCGAATCGTTGCGGGCGTGCAGCCTCAGGTCGGCGAAACTCATGTCGCGTCCGACCAGATAGTTGGTCAGGATGTTGTCGGCGCCCGCGCGTATATCGAGCGAGAAGCGCGGCATGGCACGCTGGATTGTGTCGATGGCCAGCCGCCGGCGCTTCAGGTCGCGGTCGAGAGCCAGAGAGGTCCATCCGAGCCGCTTGGTTATGCTGTCGAGCGGTTCGGGCGACGAGAAGTCGATGGTCAGATCGTGGTTGATGAGGCGTGCGGTTGTCGCTGAGTCGGCCGTGGCGAAGTTCAGGCGCAGCGAGTCGGCGTTTATGGCGTCGCCGGGCATGTGCCAGTACAGACGGCTGACGTCTACGTCGGCCTGCAGGCGCATGGGGTGCCCGGGCTTGCGGCGCGTGGATGCCACCGCCGGAGTGAATGAGGCTCGTCCGGCGAGAGTTACCGCGCCGTCGGCAACGCTGTCGGTGAGCCCGAGGGCGCGCAGGTCGATGTTGCGCACGTCGGTCGCGAAAGTCCAGTCCATGGTCTGGCCGGCGATGTTGCCGTCGGCCAGCAGGGAGAAGTCGGCGCGGCGGTTGGCGGAGGTAGCATCAACATGGGCTTTGCCGTCGGCCAGACTGGCCTTAAGGCTTATGTCGCTCAGTTGCTGTCCTTTCACTACGGCATTGTGGAGCGTTATTTCGGCCTCGGCTGCTGTGGAGGTGGCGAAGGGGTCGAGTCCGTGGCCCGAGAGTGTGGCCGAAGCGTCGATGTCGCGCAGACCGCTCAGCGGGAGGATAGTCTGGATGGGGAAGCGGTCGAGGTCGAGAGCGATATCGTAGGCTGTGGCGCGGTTGTTCCACATGGCGTCGAGCACCACGTCGCCGCCGCCCGTGGTGGCGCGCAGCGTTCCGTCGGCGGTGCCGCCGCGGAGATTCACATGTCCGGCCAGGGCAATCGGGGGGATATTGACCTGTCGCTGCATTTTGGCGTCGAGCAGGCGCGGCTTGATATAGTTTCCGTCGGTAAGTTTTCCCTTTATTATGAGTTCGCCCGAGGCGCGGTTGAAATCGGCGTAGTCGGCTATGGCGCCGCTTGCCGAAAGCGAGATGTAGCGCGGGATTTCGGCGGTGAGGGTATTGACGCGCAGCGAGTTCATCCGGCCGTCGATGTCGGCTGTGAGCAGCAGAGGAGCGTATGGTGGCAGCATCCCTACGATTTCGGCGGCGGGAGCCGGTGCGAGCGCGCGTAGGTCGGTGTTGGCTATCGAGGCGTTGAGGGTGGCGCTGACGGGCGCATTTCCGCCCATCAGGCCCATCATGGCGCTCAGGCCGATGGTAGAGGAAGGTGTGGTGATGGAAAATCCGTCGGCGTGCATTGCCGTAGAATCCATGGCGAATGTGCCGGTGGCTTTCAGGGGGAGGTTCCCGCACAACGGGAGCGTGGCGGCGAGTTCACGCAGGGGTACTCTGATCTCGCTGCCCCGGTTCCGAAGCGAGTCGATGGCAATGCCGATTTCCGAAGCCTCGATATAGGCAGGGTCGAAACCTTTGGCGGGTCGGGCGCCCTCGGTGGCGTAGACGGCATGGCCTTGGCGCAGGCGCAGTCCGCGCGCCGTCACGAGCCATGGCGTGGAAGCCGCGGTGTCGGTTTCGGCCGGTTTAGCCTCGGGAACTTTGTCGGTGGACGTTGCGGCGATGTAGCGGATGTCGGGACGGTCGATTGTCAGTGAATCGAGCGAAACGGTGCTCTTGCCGAGGTCGACGCGGCCGTTGAGGAGGGTGGCAGCCGGCAGGGCGCATTGAAGCGATGCGATTGTACCCTCCATGCTCATACGGTAGTATACGCCGAGAAGTTCCACCTTCCGCAGGGAGATGGCCCAGGGGGTCGGCTCCGATTTTTTTTCAGGCTTTGCAATGGTGTCCGGACGCATGTCGAGCAGAATACGGCCGTTGCGGCCCGAAAGCAGTCCGACGTCAACCTGTTTGCTCAGCAGATGAATCGAGGCGTCGCGCAGCGATGCCTGCCCGAGGGTGGCACGCATGTACATCGCCGAATCGGGTGTGCTGATGTCCACACGGGCCTTCCGGAGCGTCAGGCGCTCCACATCCACGCTTCCGGCCAGCAGCGGCATGAATGCTATCTCGCCGCGCGCCGATGCGGCGTCGACGGCCATTCCCGGGGTGCGCATCGCCATGGAGTCGACGCTCAGCCGCAGGGGAAAGCTCAGCCGTGCGCGCTTCACTTCGATGTGGGTTGTGCCTCCGGCATTGATCTTGTCGAGGACCGTATGGATGGCGAAATCCTGCACCGGCGGGAGGTAGATGAGAAATACCGTAAGCGCTATCAGGGCCACCACGGATATGACGGTCCATTTGAGTATCAGCAACGGGTATTTCAATATCTTCTTCACGGAGCGTGGAATAAATAGCGGAAACGTCGGGCAGGTTGTCGGCCCTTGGATTGAAACGTGGAGGAGAGAGGTGGTGCGCGAGGCGCCGCGGCGATGAATGAGTATCGATAATATAACGCCGGGGCGGCACCGATTGTTCCGCCCCGCGTAAGGTAAGTTCAGAAAGAATAATGGAAGTCGTTTAAACTTTTTCTTACAATGGCTTCAAAAGACGTATTCTTCAAGAATTTGGCCTCTTTTTGGCTGATTTTACCCTCATTCTCGGTCACGATGCCCGCATCGCTCCCTCAATTTCGGGTTAAATCCGCTCAAAAACAGTCTCAAATTCTTTTCGAAGAAAAGTTTAAATGACTTTATGCGCCGTAAAGGTGCCTGCCAGAATTATTTCTTTGCGGCGTAGAGCACCGGATTGGTGTCGGCGTCGTTATACATTTTCATCTGGCGGTATACCTTCATGTATTTGCGGCCGGCGGCGATGTCGTCGAGGAGTGTGTCGATGGCGTCGGTGAGGTCGGTGCGCTGCTCGAGCAGCACGGCCAGCTTGGCGGCGCATTTCTCGCGGTGACCGTCGGTGGCGTCCTCGCGCTCTGCCTCGGCGCGCATGTGGTAGATTTTCACAGCTAAGATCGAGAGGCGGTCGATGGCCCATGCGGGGCTTTCGGTGTTGATGGTAGCGCCTTCCAGAGGCTTCACATCCTTATATTTCTCGCGGAACCATGTGTCGATGTCCTCGACCATGTCGGTGCGTTCCTGGTTTGAGGCATCGATGCGGCGCTTGATTTTCACGGCGTCTTCCGGCTTGATTTCCGGGTCGCGGATAATATCTTCCATATGCCACTGGTTTACGTCGATCCAGTTCTTGTCGAAGAGGATGGCCTCGATCGAGCCTTTGGGGTAGGGATTTTCGTAGGGGGCGTCAACGCGGTCGGCGATATGGTATGTGGCGGTTGCGCGGTCGAATATTTCGTTGCAGGTTTCGGCGAATTTCATGTGGGGTGTCTGGTTTAGGGTGAATCTGAGTTTAGAATTTTCACAAAGATAAATGAAATCCCGCGTCATTTCCAAATCTCAGGCGCCAACTTATCGAAAAATCGGCATCTGTAGGCGTCGGCGAGCTAAAAAGAGAGCCGCATACCGGCGGTGCGATATGCGGCTCTCTGCTGTAAGAGTATGGATTGGATGAAAAGGATTATTTCAGGACTACTTTTTCGACTTTGGTACCCTGACGGCGGATTACGAGCTGACCCTCGGTGGGATTGGCCACGCGTACACCCTGAAGGTTGAAGAACTCGACAGGAGCGTTTACGTCGGCGTCGGCATCAGACAGTACATTGTTGATTGCGGAATAGCCCGACATATCGAAAGTCATTGCGCTGCTGCCTCTGTAGAAAGCGCCGTTGCTGTATTGTTCTTCGCCGAGATACATTTCATCTGCGGGGAAGGTTATGGTTTTAGCTTCTTTATCGTATTTACCTCCAAATCCAGCTGCCATGGCGTCAGCTTTCTGAGAGAGGAATTTCCAACCTCTGCTGAAAATTACACCGTGACCATAGTTTTCGGTGCCTGCGCCGATAGCCGACGGTTCAATATATACATATTCGGGGTCGGTAGCGTTAAAGTATATGTAGTGCGAGTGTGTGGTATGTTCAATGGGGGTTAAAGCAGAATGCGTGGAATAAGCATTTTTGATTCGGAAATAGCCGGGTGTGCTTATGCTTTCCTGAAGAGTGCCGGTAAGGGTTTCTTCATCGATATCACTATAGCTTGCGGGATAAATTCCTTCGTTGAAGCTGATTGTGCCGCAATCAGCCCAATCGCTGTCGTCAGTGCTGTTCCAGATAGCATAAGCCTGACCTTTACCTACAACCTTTCCATCCGCATCAAGAGCTACGAACAGGAAGGTGTACAAGCCGGGGACAGGAGGAGTTACGGAAATTGAAGGAAGCGTAGCTGCAAATTGCTGACCTTTTTCATTCACGTAATCTTCAAGGCCGTCAACTGTATAATGTCCTGCTACGACTACAGCTTTGATGCTTGCCACATCTGCTCCTGATTTCAAAGTACAGTATGCTACGTTTTCGTCAGAGCAGTATACTGATGAAACCGTGAATGCGTAGTCCTTAACCTCTGCACCCGGTAAAAATAGTTTAAAGCCGGTATTTTTGGTTGTCCGGACAAAGTTGCTACCGGTATATACCGCAAAAGATCCAACCGGAAATGCGATTACGTTGTCGGCCATTGTACCGTAATTGTCAGGGTTGTCCCCCCATTCGTTTTCAGCCACCATCTGGGAAATGAGCCAGCTTCCGAAAGCTGTGAACTCTTCAGCTATAACTTTCTGGGGGTCTGTGGCGTTAATATACATATAAGTGTTGTCGGAAGATTCCAGTAATTCTGCTACAGGCCCGGAGGCATAGGGCTGAAAGCGATACCATCCGGGATTGGAGGCTGATGTCTCAACCGTTACTTTCCACATCTGATTCGCGTCTACGTCGCTGTAGATAGTCATAAAATCTTCGAGATATGTGCCTTCGCCGATGGAAGTCCAGTCGGTAGCTTCGGGGGCTTTTGCAGGAGCTGCCTTCCGCTGAGTGGTTGCGCCTTTGGCTGCAAAACTTTCAGAAAGGGTGGCATTACGCAGAGTTGTGCGGCTGATTGAGGTCTCAGTCTCGGCGATGGTTTTCAGGCCATCGACGTTTGAGAGCTGGAGACTTACGGTTTCTGTGGCGGCCGAGGCGCCGAGGGCAACGGCGGCTGAAAGAAGAATGGTGTAGAGTTTCTTCATGCTTGTTCGGTTTATGATGAATATTATTGATGTATAAATTACTTAGTCGGAGTGATTTGGCAGGCAAAGCGAACCGGAGAGATAGGGGAGTGCGTCGGTCGAAGGGCTTAAAAAAGAAAATCCACCGGCTGGAGGCGCGGCCGTGGCTCTCGCCCGACCTTACGCCTTTTGCGGTGATTACATGAACAACTTTCTAAACTTTCTTTCTTACCTTTCTAACAATCTGATTGATATTGAACGTAACTCTTGAACAAATGCGATGAATTGTCTTACCTTTCTCTTTTTCTCTTTTTGCGTTTGCTAAATCTGTTGAATGAATTGCTGACGATTTTCTTGAATGCTGATAGACTGAATGAATCGATCAATTAACCGGCATTGCAAAACGACCGTAAGCGTTTTACCTATTGTAGAGAGTTTTTGTTTCCAACCCGCTTGCGCGTCGGAGGCTCGCTTGCCTTGTCCGGTAATGTCCGCCAGCTGTTTTAAAAATGTGCTTTAGAACATTGTTGTTGGATATGCTGCAAAGTTATATATCATTTTTCATTTTGCAAATATTTTGGCAAATTTTTTTTCATTTTTCCAAAAAAATCTTTTTAATGGCCGCAGAACGCCACGGAAAGGTGCTTTTTAGGCCTCATTCGGGCCTTATTTTATGCATCGTGAAAATTGGAGAGACCGGTAGCTCCGATTGCCGGTGCCGGAGCAATTCGCTACCTTTGCTGCCAAAACAGGCTCAAATTCTTTTCGAGGAAAAAGTTTAAATGACTTCTATGTGTAGAATAATAGATATTAAAAGTCTTGACTATCCGGGCCTTGAGCTGTTCGCGTCGCTCACCGAGGCGCAACTGCGCCGCAGTGTCGAGGCTCGCCACGGGGTGTTTATCGCCGAGAGTCCGAAGGTGATCGCCGTGGCTCTCGACCGTGGGTATCGGCCTGTGGCGATGCTTTGCGAGCGACGCCATATAGAGGGCGACGCAGCTACGCTGCTGGCTCGTCTGGACGAGGATACGCCCGTATATGTGGGCGACAGAGACGTGCTCGCCTCGCTGACGGGCTATACACTCACACGCGGGGTGCTCTGCGCTATGGAGCGTCCGGCCGAGCCCGACGTGGCAGCTTTGGTGGAGGGTGCCCGACGCGTGGTGGTAATCGACGGTGTGACGGATACCACAAACATCGGCGCCATATTCCGTTCGGCGGCTGCTCTGGGCATCGACGCTGTGCTTCTTACGCCCACAAGCTGCGACCCACTCAACCGGCGCAGTATCCGGGTGAGCATGGGCTCGGTGTTTCTCGTTCCCTGGGGATGGCTCCGGGAGCCGGTAGCTTCGCTCTCCCGGATGGGCCTGAAAACCGTGGCCATGGCGCTGACTGATGATTCCGTGTCGATCGACGATCCACGCCTGCTCGCCGAGCCACGTCTGGCCATAGTGATGGGTACCGAGGGCGACGGTCTCGCCCGCGAGGTAATCGCTTCGACCGACTATGTGGCCCGCATCCCGATGAGCCACTGTGTGGATTCGCTCAATGTGGCGGCCGCGGCCGCCGTGGCGTTCTGGCAGCTGCGCGCACATTAATATATGACGTAATATATGACGTGCAGCTTAATTATTGCTAATTACAGCGAATAACACGGTCGATTTTTCCGTGGATTTGCTAACTTTGCAATGCTTATGAAGATTGCAGACAACAACGACGTACGGATTTCGCGCCGCCAATGGCTCAAAAGAGTTGGCGCCGGCGCCGCCGCGCTTGCCATGGCCCGTCTGGCGGGCGACGCTCCCGACGCCGAGGCGTCAGCGGCTCCGGCGCGCAGGCCCTCGGCTCAGACGGCACCTGGCGCCTCCGGCCCTGAGCGCCCGAAGGGGAGAGTAGCAAGTCTGGAGCCCGTGGAATGTGTTGAGTGCGACGCCTGCATGCCATGCGGCTATGGTGTCGACATTCCCGGCAACTTCAAGGTCTACAACGATCTGCTTGCCCAGGACAACGTGCCCGACATCTACGCCGACGACCCCGAAAGCCCAGCGTTCGCCCGAAAGGCCCGGCGCTTTCTGCGTGTCTACGACCGCCGCGTGGCCGACGCCCATCAGTCGCAGCGCTGTATACGCTGTTTCCACTGCGTCAGCGAATGCCAGCAGCACATTTTCATAGTCAACGAACTTGCCGCGCTTACCGATATTGCCGACCGGCTCCGCGACTGGGAGTGCAACCACTGACACATCGCCTCTCTTCCGCTGAATTCAATTGTATTCAACAGACTAACAGTAGTTTAAAGTTATCGCAAAGACAACGACATATTCCTCCAGGAGGCGCCGCCGATTCAATGCCGGGCGCCTGCTCCGCCGCTTCCGCGTAGCGGTGGGCATCGTCATGCTCGCACTGGCAACAACGCTCTTCACCACGCTCAGCGCCGAGCTGGCCATCGACCTCCACTGGGTGGCGCATATTCAGATTTTCCCGCTTGCTTTGGCCGGGTCGATTGCGGGCATACTGGCGTGGCTCGCGCTCACGCTTGTGTTCGGACGCATCTACTGCTCTACGGTCTGCCCGATGGGGATACTTCAGGACGTATTCGCCCGTGTGCCCCGGCTGGGGCGCAGGCGCCGTTTCCGCAACGGCTATCGCTACGAGGAGCCGCGCAATAAATTCCGTTACACGTGGCTCACGGTGGTTGTGGGCTGTTCGGTGGCCGGCATCGCTCTGGCCGCAACGCTTTTCGACCCCTACAGCGCCTTCGGGCGTATATGCTCCGAGATTCTGCTCCCCGTATGGGAGTGGGTATGCGGTGCTCCCGTACTGGTGGCCTCATGGCTCGCCTTCGGCATAGCGGCCGCCACGCTGGTGGCTGTGGCTGCGGTGGCGTGGCGCTCGGGTCGCCTGGTATGCAATACGATATGCCCCGTTGGGAGCACTCTCTCGCTGGTGAGCCGATATGCTCTGATGCATTTCGACATCGATACCGACGTATGCGTGAACTGCGGTCAGTGTGGCCGCGTGTGCAAAAGCAAATGTATCAATATGGCAGACCATGTGGTGGATGCTTCGCGCTGCGTGGTATGTTTCGACTGTGTCGATACATGCCATGAGGGCGCCATCCGATATACCTACCGCCGGAAGCGGCTTTCGGTGCCGATGATGCAGCCTGTCACGCCGGCATCCACGGCCATGTCGCGACCATCCTCCCCGGCCTCTCCTGCGCCGAAGGCCGCCGTCAAGCCTGAGAAACCGCAAGCGGAGTCAGGCGTGGCCCTGCTCGACCGCCGCCAGTTTCTTGCCACAGGTCTGGTTATCGCCGCTACGCCCGCGATAGCGGCCGCTTCACGTCAGCGCAAACGCATCGAGGCTATCGCAGCCAAGCGCCGTCCGCTCGAGGGGCTGAAGCCTGTGGTGCCTCCGGGGCGCCGCTCGCTGGGCAACTTCCTCCAGAAATGCACGGGTTGTGGCCTCTGTGTGTCCCACTGCCCGGCCAAGGTGCTCCGGCCGTCGGCCGGACAGCTCGGCATCGCCAATATGCTCCATCCGGTGCTCGATCTCGACGCATCCTATTGCCGGTATAACTGCACGCGGTGTACCGACGTATGTCCCACCGGGGCTCTGACTCCGCTGTCGACCGAGGAAAAGCATATCTTCGTAATCGGGAAAGCCAGGGTGGAGCCTGCAAACTGCATAGGGTGCGGCCTCTGCGTGCGCCGCTGTCCGCGCGAGGCCATTTCGATGAAGGCGCGCAAAGCCGACCAGCCGGGTCCGAGCGTGCTTATCGCATCGGTCGACTCCGACGAATGTATCGGTTGCGGGGCCTGCCAGTATATCTGCCCGGCCACGCCGGTTAAAGCCATCGGCGTGAGCGGCACGGATTTCAGACAATGAAGCCATTTAAATTTTTTCATCGAAAAGAAAAAGTTTAAATGACGGCAATAACTTTCCTTATCCCATAATATTCCTTTCAGTGAAACAATACCTCGACCTGCTGCAGCACATCATGGAGCATGGTGTGCAGAAAACCGACCGCACCGGCACGGGCACGCGCAGCGTGTTCGGCTATCAGATGCGCTTCGACCTCGCCGACGGCTTCCCGCTGCTCACCACCAAGAAGCTGCATCTGAAATCAATCATCCACGAACTGCTGTGGTTTCTGCGAGGCGACACCAATGTGCGCTACCTTCAGGAAAACGGCGTGCGCATCTGGAACGAGTGGGCCGACCCCGACGGCGAACTCGGCCACATCTACGGCTACCAGTGGCGGTCGTGGCCCGACTACGACGGCGGATTCATCGACCAGATTTCCGAGGCGGTGAAAGCCATAAAGGAGACACCGGATTCGCGCCGCATCATAGTGAGCGCATGGAACGTTGCCGACCTCAAGCGCATGAATCTCCCTCCATGCCATGCCTTTTTCCAGTTCTATGTGGCGGAGGGGCGGCTGTCGCTCCAGCTCTATCAGCGCAGCGCCGACTGCTTCCTGGGCGTTCCCTTCAATATCGCAAGCTACGCTCTGCTGCTGATGATGATGGCGCAGGTGTGCGGTCTCAAGCCCGGCGAGTTTATCCACACCACGGGCGATACACATATATATAACAACCATTTCGACCAGGTGAGGGAGCAGCTGCAGCGCACACCGCGTCGACTCCCCGTAATGAAACTCAACCCCGAGGTGAAAAGCATCTTTGATTTCACCTACGACGACTTCACTCTCGAGGGCTACGACCCGCTGCCTCACATCAAGGCGCAGGTGTCAGTCTGATTCAAAACCACTTTACCGATGATTTCGATTATAGCAGCCATAACGGCCGACCGCGCCGCCATCGGGCGCCGCGGTGATCTGCTTTTCCATATTTCCGCCGACTTGCGCCATTTCAAGCAGCTGACGTCGGGCCACACCGTGGTGATGGGCCGCAAAACCTTCGAATCGCTCCCCAAGGGGGCGCTTCCCGACCGACGTAACATAGTGGTGACACGCAACGCAGCCTGGAGCGCTCCGGGTGTGGAGACCGCCGCCTCGGTAGAGGAAGCTATGGCCCTTGCCTCGCAGGCGGATTCGACTTCCGAGCCTGAAATCTTTATAATAGGAGGCGGCCAGCTCTACGCCGCAGCTCTTCCGCTGGCAGGGCGTATGGACCTCACCATCGTCGACGAGCCCACCCCATCCGACGCCGATACCTTTTTCCCGGAAATCGACCCTGACCAATGGCAGATTTCCGAGCTTGGCGAACCGCAGACCGACGAGCGCTCGGGCGTACGTTTCCGATTCATCACCTTCGCCAGGAAATAAAAGTTTGTCTAAAATTTTTCAGACAATCTCTAAAAATGGCCTCCGGCGTTGGGCGATGCTGCAAAAATCGCTAACTTTGTAGCTGTGTCTGCCTCTTCGGCAGCCAATGGCCCGGTAGTTCAACGGATAGAATAGAAGTTTCCTAAACTTTAGATAGCAGTTCGATTCTGCTCCGGGCTACAATACTGTTCAGATACTCCCGCCGCTGTGCGGGAATTGCATATTTACCCCCTCAATCAATGAAAGCTGCCCTATGGATGCGCACTGTGATAATCGGAGCCATGGCTTCGGTGGTCGCGGCGTGTGCCTCGATAGGCAGGCCCGAAGGTGGCCCGCGCGACGAGACTCCCCCCGAGTTCGTGCGCTCTACCCCCGCGCCAGGCTCGACCGGTGTCGACCGTAACCGCATCGATATCTTCTTCAACGAGAACGTAAAGCTTGAGGATATTCAGAACAAGCTCGTGGTATCTCCGGCCCAGATGCAGCAGCCGGTTGCCCGCGCCAACGGCCGCAGGGTTACTCTCGAACTGCGCGACTCGCTGCGCGACAGCACTACCTACACCATTGATTTCTCCGACGCCGTGCGCGACCTCAACGAGGGCAATATCCTCGACGGATTCGCCATGGATTTTTCCACCGGCTCCACAATCGATACCCTCCGCATTTCCGGCATGGTGTTCCAGGCCGAGAATCTCGAGCCGGCTCAGGGAATGGTGGTCGGCGTCTACAGCAACCTCGCCGATTCGGCCATCCGCACCCTGCCGCTCGAACGCGTGGCCAAGACCAACCAGCTCGGGCAGTTTACCATCCGGGGCCTCAAGCCCGGCACATATCAGATTTTCGCCATCGACGACCGTAACCGCGACTGGCACTGGGACCGCTCCGAAGCCGTTGCTTTCTCCAGTGTGATACTCTCGCCGGGCGTAGAGCCGGTCGAGGTGGCCGACACGCTTCAAGGCTCGGAACATCAGGATTCCATCGTATTTCGCACGGCCTACCACTATATGCCCGACGACGTGCTGCTCACGTGGTTCAACGAGAAGTTCCGTCCGCAGTATCTGCGCGACTACGAGCGCACGGACCGCCGGCGCGTCACGCTTAAGTTCGGTTCCCCTTCCGATACTTTGCCGGAAATCACCGTGCTCAACGGGCCGGCCGCTAACCGTCGCCTCTCCGACATCTCCGTGCTCGAGGCCCGCGAGGGGCTCGACTCGCTCGTGTATTGGATTTCCGACACCGCTGTGGTGGCGCAGGATTCGCTTCTCGTGGCCGCCCGCTATCAGAAGACCGACACGCTCGACCGCCTGGTATGGACTTCCGACACACTGAAACTCTTCGTGCGCGGCACTACCCGCCAGCAGGAGAAGGATGCCGCCAAAGCGTGGGAAGAGCAGCTCAAAAAGCGCGAGAAAGATCAGAAGGAATTTCCCGACAGCGTGTTCCCGCCACTTGTTCCGAAGGTCGAGAAGGTGGAGTTCAAACTGAAGTCGGGTGGCTCGCAACATCTGCATAAGCCGGCTCAGTTCGAAGTAAACATCCCTATCGGCGCTATCGACTCTACCATGTGGCGGCTCGAGATGGCGGTAGATACACTCTGGAACCCGGTGGAAGCTACGCTGGCAGTCGACAGTGCCAATATACGTCTGTATAACCTCTCGGCCAAATGGGCCGAAGGTGCCAAATACCGCTTTGTGGCCGATTCAGCAGCTATTTCCGATATTTACGGCCACGTAAATCCTCCGGTGAAGTCCGAATTTACCGCTAAACTCGGCGAGGACTACGGAAACGTGTTTTTCGATATTACTGATATAGCGCAGATTCCCGACTCGGCGCAACTTGTGGTGGAACTGCTCGACAATTCCGATAAGCCTGTGGCGTCGACCGTCGTAAGAGATGGCAGAGCCACTTTCAATTTCGTTGATCCGGCCACATACTATGCCCGCGCCTACATCGACCTGAACCGCAACGGCGAGTGGGATACCGGCGAACTGGCCTCGCACCGGCAACCGGAGGATGTGTTCTACTTCTCCAAGAAAATCCAGCTGCGCAAAAACTGGGACATCGATCAGGATTGGGCTCTCTTCGAACTTCCTGTCGACGCCCAGAAGCCCGACGACGTGAAGCGCAACAAGCCCAAGACCAAGGGCCGCAACTCGGAATCCGACGACTACGACGAAGACGAGTACTACGACGAAAGCGGATTCGGCAACACCGGTTTCGACGTGGAGAACTCCTGGGGCAACGGCGCGCAGTATAACAACGCCCGCCGCAACTCCAACCGTCGGGCGCGTCCGGGAATGCGCGGCGCCGGCTCCGACCAGCTTGCCCGCTGAGAGCTTCCATAATCTTATACGGAAATATCCCTGCAAGTGCTACATAAAGACCTCATCGATCAGCCCTCAATATGGCAGCTTGTGCTCGAGATTTCGGCGCAGGCCATCGAGGTCGTGGCCTTTTCTCCGTATGAGAACCATTCGCTGATTCATGAAAGCATTCCCCTTGCTTCCGATGCCGAAAGCCATCTCCGGGCAGTGGAGGATGCCGTCTACGATAATCCGTTGCTTCTTGCGGATTTCGCCAAGGTGACGGTGCTCTTCGATACCCAGCGCTTCCTCCCGCTGCCGTCAGGCCTTGGGAAGGCGGCGCAGAAGCTCCTCCGGAAGGCCTTTCCACCGCAGCCGGATATACCCGCCTCGGTTATAGCCGTCGGGATGCCTTCGCTCGGGATGACGCTTGCCATGGAGTTGCCCGACGATATGCTCGGGTTCCTTCGGCGTACGTTTCATCGCGCAGTGATTATTCATCCGCTTGTACCCCAGGCTGTATGGCTTCGCTCGAAATATCCCGCGCGCCATCGCGGCAAGACGCTCGTCAACCTGCGGCCCGACCGTACGGACGTGGTGATTCTTGGCGACGAAGAGCCATTGATTCTGAATACTTTCCGCGTGTCCGACCCGATGGATTCGCTCTATTATATACTTGCCGGACGGCAGGTGAACGGCCTCGAACCGACCGACGAGATATTCATTGCCGGCAATCGCCGGCTCCGCAACGAAGTGGGGGCGCTTCTGCGCCGATATGTGAGTTTCGTAATGCCGGCGATTTTTCCGTCGGTAATGTTCCGGGCAGGCAAAGCGTCGCTCGGTGCGCCGTTCGAGATGATTCTCGCTCCTGTAGTGGCGGATCTGATTGAACCGGAGGAATGAGCGGACACGTATGTTCGATATTTAAGACCTAAAGGAAACACCATGCGTATAATCCGAGGAAAATTCGGGCGTCGCCGTTTCGACGTACCCACCAACATAACCGCACGGCCCACAACCGATTTTGCACGCGAAAACATATTCAATGTGCTTGAGAATATGGTGGATTTCGAAGGGGATGCCCCCTCGGTGCTCGACCTATTTGCCGGCACAGGCGCCGTATCGTTCGAGTTCCTGTCGCGCGGGTGCTCACGGGTCACGTCGGTTGAGAAAGCCGCCACACAGGCCGGCTTCATCCGCAAGGTGGCGGCGCAACTCGGTGTGGAGAATGAGCATACGCTCGTGCGCGGCGATGCCCTGAAGTTCATAGAGTCGGCCGGTGCTCCCTACGACATCGTTTTCGCCGATCCCCCCTACGATATGCCGGGATTTGCAGAAATTCCGGCTAAAGTGCTTGGCTCAAAGCTCCTTGCCCCTGGTTCGATATTCATTATCGAGCACTCGAAGGCCCACGATTTCTCGCAACTGCCTCATTTTTATGAGCATCGGGCCTATGGGTCGGTGAATTTCTCCATTTTCCGTATTCCCGACGAAGAATCCGCCACTGAAACAGCGTCAGACGAAGATTCGGAATGAGCAGTTATTCGCTGATTGAAGCCCTGGGGAGCGGTCGGCCTCTGCTGCTCGACGGAGGTATGGGAACAACCATGCGCGAGCAATCGCTGACTGCCTCAGAGGCTCATGAAGCCTTCCTTGCGGCCGGAGCCGAAATAATTACTGCTGATACTGTCGCTTTTGCCACTGCCTTGACCGGGGAGAAGACCCGGCAGATGCTTGCGGAGGTACGAGGATGTGTGCAGGCTGCCCTTGATGCCAGAAGTAGTTATTTGACGAATCATCCGGAGCGCCCTATCCGGGTGGCAGGCAGCGTCGGGCCGCTTCCGGCCGGATTTGAGAGTCGTCTTCCTGATGCACTGTCGATTTACAGGCGTATGGCAGATGCGCTGGCCTCGGCCGGCGCCGACATCATTCTGATTGAGACCGCTACAAATCCGGAAGTAGCGCGTATGGCTCTGCGTGCTGCCCGCGAAGTGGCCCCCGGTCTGCCCGCCATTCTTTCCGCATGGCTCCCCGAGGGTTATCAGCGCGGCCTCCCGGTTCAGTTTGGCCGTGTGGCGCGTGAAGATGGCGCCGTTGCCGCCGGTCTGAACTGCGTTCCGCCGACGCCGGCAATGCTTGAGGCTCTTACGCTTCTGCAGGCTCAGAGCGGTCTTCCCGGGGTGTTTTATCCCTCGATTCCCGCCGGTTTCTCTCCGGAGGCGTTCTCGGAGTTTATCTCATCCGCATTCCATCGGCTGCCGACCCCTCCAGCCATTCTCGGCGGCTGCTGTGGCGCCTCTCCGGCCCACATTTCCTCCTTGCATGCTTTGCCATTTTTTTATAAAGGAATCCAGGCGCTTTAAGGATCTTAAGGGCCCTAAGAGCTCTATGGATTTTAGGACTTCTAAGGACTCTAAGGACTCTAAGGCCGTTAAGGACTCTAAGGCTCTATGTCTCTTGAAAAGCCGAAGGAAGGCGATATACATGATACTTTTAAATTGGGGTTTCGATTATCGGTGAATATTTTGTATCTTTGCACATATGTGTGAGCTTTTTTCTGAAATATGATTGGCAACAGATTCATAACAGCAAAGATATATTCCATAGCCATCTCAACAGCAATCGTTTGCATGGCCGCAATCCTGACCTCCTGCGGCGGCATGTCGAAGCAGGAGAAGGCGATGGTGGGAAAATATTATATCCCGGCTATTTCCGATACGCGTCCGCTTATCGAACTCAACGCCGACAACCGCTCGGTAATCCGTGCGATACGTCCGGGCGAGATTTCTTTCTTCGTGGAGGGCGAATGGCATGTGGAGGGCGATTCACTGATTTTTCATAACGACGCTTCCTCAATCACCATCGAGGAAGGCGATCCCGGACTTGTGGGCAATGTGGCTCCCAGAGTGGCCTATCCCATATTGAATTTCGACGAGACTACCCTGCGCATAGAGCGCCAGGGGGCCATCTACGATTATCATCGTAGGCTTGAATAACATTGGCTCAATATCTTATTGACGCCGAAACACACTGAATTCTACTCTATGTTACGAAATATTTATCGCATGTTCGTTGTCGTCGGGCTTGTTCTGGCGGCTGCGGCATGCCGTTCCGACCGCTCGACGCCTGATTTCGAGACGACATTTGACGATGCCACGGTAGCTCTGGAAGCCAACCGGGTGGAGCAGTCGCAGGAACTGGCCGACCGTCTGCGAGACCTGACGCTCGGCGCCGATTCCGATCTCGTGGACGAACATCAGGCCGCCCGGCTGGCCATCTTTTACATGAAACTTTCGGAGCGAAATGGCGAAGACGAGAATATAGCCGACGCCACTCAGCTATTCCGACGTGCATTCCGTCTATCGAAGGATTCGTTGAGAACATTCTATGAAAGTCTGCCGCTTGAGGATACACCCCACTACGTGCTTCTGCGTCGTCTGGGGCTCTCAATCGACAATCCCGTAGACCTCACCGACCGCGATATCGCCGAGGAGGAACCCCTCCCCGCCATTGCTGATTCAACCTCCACGCTGCATTGAGTCTTATGGATTGGAAGGATGTACTCGACCGCATGAAGAGTGACCTCGGTAACGAGGACGCCATCAGCGAGAATTCGATGGAGACGGCTCCCGAACAAATCTCGGCTCCCACGTATACCGACAGCCTGCGAGTGCTTCTTGACCGCAAGGGTCGCAAGGGAAAAGATGCCACAATAGTCGAGGGGTTCACCATCGCCGATACCGATGTAGCGGCGATTGCCTCGCGCCTCAAGCAGCGTCTGGGCTGTGGGGGCTCTTCCCGTGGCGGAGAAATTCTTATTCAGGGCGACAAGCGCAAGGCAGTGGCCGCAGCTTTGCTTGCCATGGGATTTAAATGTAAGGTTATAGGATGAAAAGCTACCGGATGTATGCCTCGAGCATCAACGACCGCTATATCGACGAAATAGTGGAGACCCTGCGCCGGGGTGGAGTGGTTGTATACCCGACCGATTCCACCTATGCGATAGGGTGCGATGCGTTGAGCAACCGCGCCGTAGAGCGCGTATGCCGTATGCGTGGCATCAATCCGGCCAAGCAGCGGCTTTCGATGGTGTGTGCCGACATCTCGCAGGCCAGCGATTTTGCCAGCATCGACAACAAGGCCTTCCGCCTGCTTCGCGATAATCTTCCGGGACCATTCACGTTCATTCTCCCGGCCTCTCCGCGTCTGGCAAAGGCATTCAAGGGTCGACGTGAGGTTGGAGTGCGGGTGTCCGGCAATGAAATAGCCCGTCGTCTGGCCTCCGAGCTGGGGAACCCTCTGCTAAGCGCCAGCGCCATATGGGAGGATGCAGACCCTGAAGCGCTCGGACATGCCGAGGAGGTGAAGATGCGTATGGAGCCGCTCGGCCCCGACGCCTTCATCGATGCCGGCGACGTTCCCGGTGTGGAGACCGCCGTAGTCTCCCTGATTGATTCCGACGCACCAGAAATGCTTCGTGAAGGCCCTGAGCCTTTGCGGGGCTTATGACAACCTTTCACTTAATCCATTACAGCCGATTTGAAAGCCACGAACCGCAACATATTGAAGATTACGGGGATGTTTGGAGGCCAGCAGGCCGTGAGCATCCTCTGCTCCATTGTGCGCACCAAGCTTGTGGCCATGTGGATCGGCCCCGTAGGCGTCGGGCTGTTCGGTATATTCAATTCAGCGATTGCCACTTTCGGAAATTTCGCGCAGCTCAATCTGCGCCAGACGGCCGTCCGGGAGATGGCTTCGGCCGAGCCTGATGCTGTGGCGAATCTGGGGCATGCCGTTCGTCGCATCTCCTTGTGGCTCGGTCTGGCAGGTGGGTTGCTCATGCTGATATTGTCGCCATGGCTTGCCGAGGCTTCGCTTGGTTCGCGGCAGGGGTGGCCATCGTTCGCGTGGCTTGCCGTTACAATCGCTCTGATTACCGTGAACAATGGCGAGGCGGCTATTTTTCAGGGGTTGAAGCAGTTCCGGCGGCTTACGGTCTGCCTTACGCTCGGGGCGATAGGTGGGCTTGTGGTATCTGTACCGCTTTTTTACTATTGGCGCGTCGATTCCATCATTCCCTCGATAATAGCTTTCCATTTCGTCAGCTGGATTTGTCTGGGCCTATACCGTCGCAAACTCCCGGCTCCCGATCGCACCATGGGTGTGAAGGAGACGTTCCGCCTGGGGCGCAGGTTCCTTCAGCTCGGACTCTATATGACGCTCTCAGAGCTTGCTGTAAACGCCATAAACTATATTTTTCTCGCCTATCTGGCCCATACATCCGATCTCGATACGATAGGTATCTACAATGCAGGTTTCACCCTGATCAACCGCTACGCCGGATTGATTTTCGCAGCCATATCGATGGAGTATTTCCCACGTCTGGCTGCAGTAGAGGGGAAGCCCAGGCGCGAAAGCTCGTTTGTAGCCAATCAGGCGATTATCGCTTTGGCGATTCTGGTGCCGGTGGCCACAACGTTTGTGGCGTGCCTCCAGCCGGTGGTGGAACTTCTATATAGCCATGAGTTTCTTCCGGTTATCCCGATGGCGGCGTTTGCCATGACGGGAACGGCACTTCGTGCCGTGGCATGGTGTATGGCCTACGTGATTGTGGCGCGGGGCGACGGACGGATTTTCCTTATCACCGAGAGTCTTTCGGCGGTTGTTGCGCTCGTTCTCAATATCGTTGGTTTCCGTCTGGCCGGATTCCTGGGTCTCGGACTGGCATACACGCTTTGGTACGCCGCCTATATCGGAATAATTTCATATGTATATTTCCGGCGCTATAAGCTCAGGCTCAGTATAATGGTATGGCGGATGCTCGGCTATGCCGTGGTGATGACCGGTGCCTCCGGGCTTCTGGCTGTGGTAGGATCCGCCTGGTGGGCGACTCCGATAGCTCTCGTCTCGCTCGTCGTAGGCTGGAAATCCCTCCGACGAGAATAGTCTCCTTCCCAACTCTCCCGTCCAACCATTTTGGCACGAAATTTGTTATTATTTATTGTGAGCAATGGCACTTTCGCGGAGGCTCGTAAAGCCGATGTCATGGCAGAAAGCCATTATTAATTAATAAGATGATAATCAATTACAAAACAACGATATAATTATGGAAAGAATCGAACCCGGAAAATATGTTGAACTCGGCTACGACCTTTATGCAGTCGAGGCTGACGGTAAGGAGCAGCTCGTGCATCAGACAGACAAGTCCGATCCCGAGAAGATTATCTTCGGAGTAACGCGCGGTATGATTGCCCCGCTCGAAAAAGCTATCGAAGGCCTTGAAGTTGGCGGTAAATTCAATGTCACCGCTACAGCCGATGAGGCTTTCGGTCCCTACGATCCGGAGCAGGTTGTCAGCCTTGAGCGTGACCTTTTCGTAGTCGACGGCAAATTTGACGAAAAAATGATTCGTGTAGGTGCGCTCGTGCCGATGATGACTGCCGACGGCTTCCGTATCAACGGTCTTGTAAAGGATGTTACTCCTACTCATGTGCGTATGGACTTTAACCATCCTCTGGCAGGCAAGTCGGTTCGTTTCGACGGCAAGATTCTTGCCGTTCGCGACGCTACTCCCGAGGAGCTACAGCCTGTTCACGGTTGTGGGTGCGGATGCGATCACGACCATTGCGGCGACCATGACGATTGCGGTTGCGGCGATCATGACCACGACCACTGCGGCTGTGGCGACGGCTGCTGCCACTGATTCGTATAGATCAGTTCTAACGAAAAAAGACAGTATATCGGGTTTGAGCCTGATGTACTGTCTTATTTTTTTGAATGGGGGAGAGATGTGTAGATGCAGTTTTGCACATACTCGACCGGTTAACGGTCTTTCTGATACAGAGGTGCCGATGGCGGTTCTGATCCTTTGATTACGTTGTGGTAATAGGAATATGTCATTGGCTTTCCGCTGCCTTCAACTGTGTCGATCAGCCGGGCCAGCACGAGCATATGCGTGCCGCAGTCGACTGTATCGACTTTTTCCAGTATCAGCCGTCCGGCGAAGGAACCCTTTACGCAGGGCACGTAGTCAACTACGTCGTAGCCGATGCCGTCGTATTTATCGGTGTCCCTTGAGCTGAAGAATCCGAATTTCCCTATCAGCATAGGGTCGGTATCCTCCGAGAGGATGGAGACTGAAAAACGGCCGGTTTCCTTTATGGCTTCAAGTGTGAAATTGTTTTTATTGAGCGAGATGGCCAATACGGGATTCTGGGCGGTTATCTGAAAGCATGTGTTTATGGTGCAGCCCACCGGACGGCCGTCCTTGAACGTTCCGACGATATAGACCCCGTAGGAGAGATTATATAGAACTTTTGGATCCATGATTATCAGACGTCAATAGTTTTTAGCCTCAATCTCGAAGAAGCTGCGGGAGTGCTTGCACACGGGGCATACTTCAGGAGCTTTTTTACCGATTACGATGTGGCCGCAGTTGCGGCAGATCCAGATTGTATCGTTATCGCGGGAGAAAACTATGCCGTCCTCGATGTTGGCCAGCAGACGGCGATAACGCTCTTCGTGGTGGCGTTCGATGGCTGCTACTGCCCGGAAACGCCATGCAATTTCCTTAAAGCCTTCTTCTTCGGCCTCGCGAGCCATGCGCTCATACATGTCCGTCCATTCGAAATTCTCACCGTCGGCGGCATCGCGGAGATTTGTCATGGTGTCGGGAATCTCGCCACCGTGGAGATATTTGAACCAGAGCTTGGCGTGTTCTTTCTCGTTGGCGGCGGTCTCTTCGAAGAGGGCTGCAATCTGTTCGTAGCCGTCCTTGCGAGCTTTCGATGCATAATAGGTATACTTATTGCGTGCCTGCGATTCGCCTGCGAAGGCTTCCATCAGGTTGCGTTCGGTCTTTGTTCCTTTTAGTTTGTTCATGTTGTAAAGTTTTGTTTGAGTTATTGGGTGAATATATTGATTATTTATCGGTTTTGTATGGCTCCTTATGGCTGCAGGCCGGGCAGAGTCCGTGGAAGAATATGTCGACGCTGTCGATGTGAAATCCTTGAGCGACTGGCAGCCGTAACCCTTCGGGAAGCGCCATGTCGAAAATGCGTCCGCATCGACTGCACCGCAGATGGCCGTGGGGCGGCTGGGGCTTGAAATCATACCGGCGGTTGCCGCTTTCCACTTCAAGCTCTCTGAGAAGACCCGCGTCTGTAAGAACGCGCAGCGAGTTGTATACCGTTGTACGCGACATTGTGGGGTATTCTGTGTGCAGGTCGCGAAAAATCTCGTCGGCGGTGGGATGTTGCCGTTTGTCTACTATGTTGCGGAGAATCGCAAGGCGTTGCGCCGATGGGCGGACGCCTGCCGTATGCATCATTTCTGCAAGGTCTGCAGGGTTTGGTGTGCGGTTCTGTTGCATTTTGTAGTTTTAACTATGTTGTAACGATTACAAAGTTAGTATTAATTACAATTCAATCCAAATAATTTCTCTCCTTTTGCAGAAATTTAAATGTAATTAGGATAAATGGCGTGAAATCTGGCCACTGAGGTCAGTGCGGAGGTTTTGACACGAAGTGATTGCGTGAGTGTGGGGGATTTTGCTTAAATTAGCAAGATGAAACCAATTCAACGTATTATCGCAATTATTTTCTCGGCTGTCTGGGCCATCCTGCCCATGGCGGCCGTGGAGCCGACGTGGAGCGTCGACTTCGGGTCGGTGTTCGACAACCGCGAGGGCGACAATAAGTATGCCGAGGCAAAAACCTTCTTTTTTACCAACCTGGCTGTAGAAGGGGGGATAAAGTTTACGAACCGCGACCGCATCTCGGCCGGAGCGGTGTGGAATCAGCCCGTGGCCAACGACATCGACGACGCTACCGTACGCCCGATAGTCTATTACCGCCACTCCGAGCGGCTCTGGAGCCTTTCGCTGGGTATGTTTCCGCGCACCCAGCTGCGCGAGCAGCTCCCCGGATTCCTATGGAGCGACTCTCTGACCTATTTCCAGCACAACATCCGCGGCGCCCTGGTGCAGTACCACAGCGACAAGGCATTTATCGACTTCTACCTCGACTGGCGCCAGCGCCAGACCGAGACTAAACGCGAGCAGTTTAACATCGTGTTTCATGGCGAGTGGCGTCCCCGCGCCTCGACGTTCCTTGTCGGCGGCCATCTTATGATGAATCATTACGCGCTGACAAAGAACGCCCCCGACGATATGCACATCGTCGACAATTTTATGGTCAACCCCTATGTAGGACTGGATTTCAGCCGCCATACCTCCCTCGATTCACTCGTGGTAAAAGCCGGTGCGCTCGCCACTGTAGAGCGCAATCGCGCCAATGGCAACGGATGGAAAACGCCCGTCGGCGGTTGGGTCGAACTGCTCGGCGAGTGGAAATGGCTCGGTCTGAAGAACTCATTCTATGCCGGCGGACGACTCATGCCTAGCTACGGCGAATTCGGAGCCTCGCTCTATCAGGGTGAACCCTACTATCAGTCGAAATTCTATAACCGCACGGACGTATATGCCCACATCGTGCTCAACAAATGGGTTGACCTCCAGGCCTCACTCGACTTCAACGTCGCCCAGTCGAGCTTCATCTTCTATCAGCGACTCTCCGTCCGCGTTCTACTCGACTGGACCAACCTCAAATTCCGAAAATAGGGAGAGCTTTTTTAAATGTAAGCAGATGCCGGGGTATCTTTAGCTTTGGGAGAGCCGGAGGGCGGCGGTGCGGTCGAGGGAAAGCTGGGCCTGCAGGGCATCGAGGGAAGGGAATTTGCGCTCGGGGCGCAGGTAAGCGATGAAGTTCAGGGCGAGCTGCGTCCCGTAAAGGTCGCCGTCGAAGCCGATGAGGTTGGCTTCGATAGTTGGGGTGGCGCCGTCGGGACAGATCGTGGGGCGTGCGCCGATATTAACCATCGCAGCGTAGCGGCTTCCGTCGGTTGTCATTGCCTCGACGGCATAGACTCCACCGGGGGGAATGAGTTTACGGCCAAATGCGGGGACGACATTAGCCGTGGGAAACCCGATTGTGCGGCCGATGGCCTGTCCGTGAGCCACCTTGCCCACCAGGCTGTAGCGGCGCCCGAGCAGGACGTTGGCGCCCTGTATGTCGTGGTTTAGAATCAGGCGGCGGATTTCCGAAGAGCTGACGGTTTGCGAGGCTGCGGATGAGAACTCCGTGCCACGCTCGATTTCGATGTCGCATTTGCGGCCGATTTGCTGATATTCGGCGAAATCTGATGGCGCGTCGTGGCCGAAGCGGTTGTTGAAGCCAAGAAGCATGCGCCTTACGTTCCAGCGGTCGCGGAGCATTCGGAGAAAGCCTTCGGTGGATGTGTTGCGCAGCGCCTCGTCGAAGGTAAGCATCTCCACTTCCACACCCTCGCGGGCCAGAAGCAGAAGCTTTTCGTCGGGAGAGCTGAGCAGAGCCGGTGCCTTTGCAGGGGCGATTAGTTCCAACGGATGGTTGGCAAACGTAACGACAAGCGGCCTAAGCCCATAGTCGGCAGCTTCGCGCCGTAGATGCACGAGCAGGTGGCGGTGTCCGGCGTGGACGCCGTCGAACATTCCAACCACTGCTATAGAGTCTGTATCTGATACCGTTGCCATTGGAGATTATGGGTGGATATACTTTTAAATCAGCTGAGTATGCGTATGAGCGTGAGGCCGTCGCGCACGGGGAGAATCACCTTTTCAAGCGTGGGATCGGCCGCCACGGCGTCGTTGAACTCGGCTATACCGAGTGTCTGCGGGTCGTGGGAAGCGCTCAGGTCTGTTATCTTACCGTCCCAGAGGGTATTGTCTGCAAGGACGAATCCTCCCGGGCGCACAAGGCGGCGCACTTTGCGGAACGTTTCGAGATACGTGCGCTTGTTGCCGTCGATGTAGGCCAAGTCGTAGCCTGTGGTAAGGTTATGTGCTACTTCATCGAAGTCGCCGATAATCAGGTTGATGCGGTGGCCGAAAGGGGAGTGGTCGAACTGCCGCCGGATAAACGGTTCCATTTCGTCGTTGATCTCAACGGTGTCGACTGTCGCGCCCTCTGGGAGGCCTTCAGCGATGCATAGGGCGGAGTAACCGGCGTAGGTGCCCACTTCGAGCACACGCCGCGGAGCGACCATCGCGGTCAGCATCTTGAGCAGACGCCCCTGATAGCGGCCGGAACACATGCGCGGGTAGAGCAGCCGCAGGTTAACGTCGCGCTCCAGCCGGCGCAGACTTTCGGGCTCGGCGTCGGAATGGTCGATTATATAGGATTCGAGCTCTTCTGTCATTGCATCAGACTGTTAAGTAACTGTTCAAAATTATTTAATACTATCCTGCTCTAATTATTTTCAATATTTCCGCGGTAAAATTTTCGCATCTTTTCCTCTCTTCATCAGTCGTGTAGACATCTACACTCCTTCTTCATCGAGAAAAATCTCCTGAAAATTTTCCTCCCGGAAATATTTAAATAATTTCGACCAGTTACTTACGACGCCCCTTCGAGCAGGGCCTCGATGCCGAGGCGGTAGGAGTCCATACCGAATCCGGCGATGGTGCCGCGGCAGGCCGGAGCGATGAGCGACTGGTGGCGGATTGACTCCGGGCGCGCCGCCACGTTGGAGATATGCACTTCAACCACAGGCGTTTCAATCGAGCGGATGGCATCGGCCAGGGCGAGCGACGTGTGGGTATATGCGCCGGCATTGAACACGATACCAGCCAGACTGCTGTCGAAACCTGCCTCGTGGAGGCGGTCGATCAGGTCGCCCTCGTGGTTGCTCTGGTAGTAGTCGATCTCCACATGGGGATAGTCCACGGCGAGGGCCTTCAGATAGTCGTCCATCGAGATTCGGCCGTAGACATCCGGCTCGCGCACGCCGAGCAGATTGAGGTTCGGCCCGTTGATAATGAGAATTTTGGCCATATAAGTAACATTAAAATAATTTCGACCGGTTACTTAGTGCGGGCTATTTGGTCTTTATTTCCACCTTCTGGGTAGGTGGTAGCGAATTGTTGCGCTCATCCACGGCGTCGACCACCTCGTGGGCAAGATGGAGGAATTCATGGCCCATCACCGAGTCCTTCAGTGCGATGGGAGTACCTGCGTCGCCGTCGTCGCATACGTCGACAACCAGCGGGATTTGAGCAAGAAGTTTCACGCCCAGTTCCTGAGCGAGTTTCACGCCGCCTTCGCGGCCGAAAATGTAGTAGCGTTCGTCGGGATGTTTTTCGGGTGTGAACCAGGCCATATTCTCGACAAGGCCGAGAATAGGCACGTTCACCTTCTCGCCGGTGAACATAGAAATTCCCTTGCGGGCATCGGCGAGCGCCACCTGCTGGGGGGTGCTGACTATGACCACACCGGTAATTGCAAGCTGCTGCACGAGGGTGAGGTGGATGTCGCTCGTGCCCGGAGGCATGTCGATTACGAAGTAGTCGAGCTCACCCCAGTCAGCGTCAGAGATAAGCTGGCGGAGAGCGTTGGAAGCCATCGAGCCGCGCCAGAGCACCGGGGCGTTCTTATCGACGAGGAAGCCGATGGAGAGAATCTTCACGCCGTATTTCTCAATGGGGATTATGAGCTGGCGGCCGTCGACCTCATGGATGTAAAGTTCCTCATCCTCTACGCCGAACATCTTGGGGATGGACGGCCCAAAAATATCGGCGTCGAGCAGGCCGACGCGATAGCCTTCGCGGGCGAGCGCCACGGCCAGATTGCTGGCCACGGTCGACTTGCCCACGCCACCCTTGCCGGAGCTTACGCCGATAATGTTTTTTACCTGTTTCAGAGGTTTTTCGGCAGGCTGGGGCATCGCGGCGGTGGTTTTCACCGCGATATTGCCCTTGATGTCGACTTCGGGCGAGATATAGGTCTGGATGGCCGTCTCGGCGGCGCGCACAATCGATTTGATGAAGGGGTCGGTGGGTTTCTCGAAGATGAGCGAGAAGCTCACCTTGTTGCCGTCGATACGGATGTCGTCCTCCACCATTCCGGCGTCGACAATGTTCTTGCCGGAGGCGGGATAACGCACGTTTTTAAGCGCGTCGAGTATGAGTTTGGGGTATAGTTGCATAGTCGGTCAGTATAGTTGGTTGTAGGAGAATCAGAAGCCCTGGAGGGTTCCGCGGGCGAAACTGCGGTAGGTGTCGAAGGGAATTTCGTCCGTAGGCTCCTCAAGCGCCCCATCCATCGGAAGAGGGAAGGCTATATATTTGATAGTCAAACCGCGGTCGAGCCATTGTTGTTCATAGAAAGTGCGGATCTGGAGTATATCGTCGGCCGCGCCGCTGTGGTATAGGTCGTCGGTAATCGTCTCGGGTACGATGCCGTTGAGCTCCGCCATCAGGCGCGTATAGGTGAAAAGAAACGGTGAGTCGGTTTTCAGCCTTATCATGCCGCCGGGAGCCATCACCTGCCGGTATGTGTTGAGGAATGTGGTGGAGGTCAGGCGCTTGCGCACCTTCTTCATCTGCGGGTCCGGGAAGGTAATCCAGATTTCGCTTACTTCGCCGGGGGCGAAAAAGTGGGGGAGAAGCTCGATGCTGGTGCGGAGGAATGCTGCGTTGGCGAGCCCCTCCTCGGTGGCGGCGCGTGCGCCGGTCCACATTCGTGCTCCCTTTATGTCGATACCGATGAAGTTCTTTTCCGGATACCGCCGGGCGAGCCCCACGGTGTATTCACCTTTGCCACAGCCGAGTTCGAGCACGATAGGACCGCTGTTGTGGAAATACTCCTCGTTCCAGCGGCCGCGTAGCGGGAACCCCGATTCGCGGAGCACCCCGAAAGGATACTGAAACACGCAGCTCATCTGCTCCATGTCGGCGAACTTTTTCAGTTTGTTTTTCCCCATAGAAAAATATTACGGTTGATTTCTGCAAAGTTACATAAATCTCCGCTTTTTTCCATCCGCCCCTCGCCCCAGTTTTAAGGGAAAAGCAAGTGAGACATATATTTCTAAGTTATATTCGATGATTTTGGGCGGTGTCAATAAGTGTCAATTTTAGCGTAGGCTGAATATGCCGAATGAATAAATTGAAGAAGATTCGAAACGATTGATGCAATGTGCGTTATCGATCCAAACTCCACATAATCGAAAAAATTTTGATTCTAAACTCCACGAACGAATCACTCTTAATAGATTGATGGAAATGCTAAGAATGAGGTCTATTTAAATTATGATAAATGGCAGAGCTGATTTGAGAGGATACAATCATAGAATTATCTCCGTTTTGGACTGCCGTCGTAAATAATTCCATTATCTCGTATTTATTCCCATAATTCGCATCTGGTTGTAACAAAATATCGGCAACTACTTGTCTAATAGAATGAGGATATATAATAAAAGTATTGTCTGCGTTGCAAGTCACATTCTTAAACTCACTATTTCCAAAGAAAACAATGACTGAGAAAATCGGGATATCGGGATTATTAGGCAAACATTGTCTGATGGCTTGGATGTGACCAGCATTCTGCATTACTGGGTTATAAAAGCGATGTTTTTGCTTACCAAATGCCAATAATTGTGTCCAATATTTTTGATGTTCATTGCCGAAAATCCAACCGCTATAATCCTTTACTTCAAGTACAATAATTCCTGCTTTTGTAGCTACTGCGACATCTATCTGCGTATACTCTCTATTCGGTTTTTGAATATATAAGTCATGGAAAATAGCTTTAGGATTTATTCCTTCTTTTAATAAACTCAGGATTACTTTACGTTCCGATTTCTCCCCGCGAGTAATGGGCGTGACCTGCTCAATAAGTTTTCGCTCTTTTCGCTTGAGATAAATCTGATATGCAATCCACAATATCAGGCCAATCAGTAGTAGAATGGTAGCGAGTCGCATAACGATTGGTTAAGAGCGAAAAAAGAAAAGGCTAAAGAGCGAAGCTTGGTTGAATCATGCTTATATAGCTCTTATCTGAAGTCAATTATCGGAATCACTTTTGTTGTCCCAGCATAAGAATATTTGTAAGTGCCGATTTGGCGCGCGCATTTCCCCCTGGGGGCTCTGACAATTTGGTTGTTGTAGAAATCAGAGCCGTCATGAGCCAATAGAAGGACTTCCAAATCAGAAGTAAAGACATATCCGGACGAATTATCTATAACTTCCAGAGCAATAGCATCGCCGGAATCCAGGACTTTCTGGACTTCAAAATTTTTTCGACTCACACAGTCGCCCGGCTTATCAAATATTGTTTTCCCGGAAACGTTTTTTGTCGTGACTGATTTAGCTGGATTAGAGCCATCAACTCCATCGATAATTTTGACAGCAGGTACGGTCTTTTCACGCGCAAGTTCATTCGTATACTTGTAAGTGCCCACGCGTTGGGCGCATTGATTGTTTTTAAGGACGATTTCCTGATCGTCATAAAATTGTTGTTTCTCGTTTGGAATTAGGAGAACCGTGGAATCATAGTGACCGTCGGCAAGCGCTAAAGCGTATCCGGAGTCGATAACCTGAAACACTTTCAGCATTGAGTATCCCATATTTTCTTCCGGATTCTCAAGCAATTCAAGGCCATTAAGCCCTGATTTTCTATGTTGATTAACGCAATAAGCGAAAGAAAATGTCAATACAATACCGGTGATAATTCCGAGCACATAGATGAGCCATTTATTCATGGTCAAAGATATTTTTTAAGTCCTTGGTTCTTTGAAAGATATTTTAAAACAAAGATAGTAAAAATTACGTTAAGGGCTATCGTTAAAATGGGAAAGTCATTAAATTTTAAATTACTGCGATAACCGGTTGCCCAAAGAAGGTGGACAACATGGAGAGTGTTGCTATGGTAAAGTTATGTTGGCCGCTAAGCCATTTGGTTACTTCACAAGGTCGTTTGCCAAGAGCGTCAGCAAATTGTTTTTTTGTCAAGCCGCGCTGTTGCATCAGTTCATAAATGCGGTCTGAAATCTGAAAGGAAAGCTCGGTTTCCTGTTGCAGACTTTCGGGTATAGGCCCCAGCATTTCTTCCAGTGATTTAGCCGTGCGTTTCATTGTGATAATTACAATAGTTGATATGATAGTCAAGAAAGTCGATGACGTAACTATGATGTTTATAGCGCAAAGATACGACGAATATTTTACTTAAAAATAAAATTTGCGGGAAATATAGGGGAAAGTTTTGTAAATTTGCGGAGATAATTGGAAAAAGAAAGATATAAAAAGATAGATAAAGAGAGGGAATATATGTATTACGTGAGGAAGCGACTGGAGATTTCGGCGTCGCATAGGCTGGAGCTGTCGTATGAAAGCAAGTGCACGGCGCTGCATGGCCACAACTGGATTATTACGGTGTTCTGCCGGGCTGAGGAGCTCGACGGGAACGGTATGGTAGCCGATTTTACGCACATCAAGCGGGCTATAGCCGACCGGCTCGACCACGCGTGCCTCAACGACGTTCTGCCTTTCAACCCGACGGCCGAGAACATCGCCCGCTGGGTGGTGGACCAGACGCCTGGTTGCTATAAATGTACGGTGCAGGAAAGTGAGGGCAACATCGCGGCATATGTAGCGCCCGGCGCGGAAGGGGCACCATTCTGAGTCGGATAAATCAGAAGGGAGGCGGATGCACCACGGTGCATCCCTACAATCTGATGGCCAGATATTGAGAGGATAAGCGGGAAGGTTCTCGCAATAATTGATAATGGGATGGGTAACAGAGACGAGATGAAGGTCAACGAGATTTTTTATTCGCTGCAGGGGGAGGGGAGGTTTACGGGCCGTCCGGCGGTGTTTCTGCGGCTGTCGGGATGCAATCTGCGCTGCCCCTTCTGCGATACGCGCCACGAATCCTTCGTCGAGATGACCGAGAAGGAAATTGTGGGTGAGATGGCGGCGTTTCCTGCGCGTCACGCCGTAGTAACCGGTGGGGAGCCGGGGCTTCAGCTTACGGCATCGCTTGTGGAGGCTCTTCACGCCGAGGGCTTTTACGTGCAGGTGGAGACCAACGGGTCTCGGCGTCTGCCTGATTCAGTCGACTGGATCACCTGCTCTCCCAAGGAGGCCGAGGTGGTGCTCGGGCGTATCAATGAGTTGAAAGTCGTGATGGATACCGCGACCGACATGAGCCGCTACGACCGGCTCCAGGCAATTGCCGGAGAACTGCGTGTGCAGCCCTGCCATGAAGCTGACGCAGAAGCTACCCGGCGCAACACGCAGGCTGCCATAGCTTTCGCGCTCGCCCATCCGGAGTGGAGTCTGTCGCTCCAGACGCATCTGATGCTCGATATACGCTGAAAGCTTAAAACTTACCCCATAAAACTATAGATACCGGTCGTCGACGGGCTGAAGCCGCTCGTCGAGGGTGAACACACGCGGCGATCCGGTGGGAATCTCCTCGTTTAGGATTTCGTCGGGTGTGAGTTTCTTGAGCATCATCACCAGTCCCCGCAGGGAGTTGCCGTGGGCGGCTACAAGAACCGAACCGTAAAGCCGGATTGCTGGGGCGATAAGTTCTTCCCAGCATGGGCGCACGCGTCCGATGGTAGTCTGCAGCGATTCTGTGAGCGGGAGTTCATCGTCTGTGAGTGCCGCGTAGCGCGGATCGTTGCCCGGGAACCGAGGGTCGTCGGGAGTGAGCGCCGGTGGCGCCACATCGTAGCTGCGACGCCAGATGTGCACCTGCTCGTCGCCGAATTTCGCAGCTGTGTCGGCCTTGTTGAGGCCCTGGAGTGCTCCGTAATGTCGCTCGTTGAGGTGCCAGTCCTTCACCACGGGGAGCCATACGCGGTCCATTGCGTCGAGCGCAATCTGCAGCGTATGGATGGCCCGTTTCTGAAACGAAGTGAAGCAATATCGCGGCTCGAGCCCGGCTGCGGCGATTTTCCGTCCGGCCTCGGCGGCCTCGTCGCGCCCTTTTTCGGTAAGGTCGACATCTGTCCAGCCCGTGAAGCGGTTTTCGAGATTCCACTGGCTCTGGCCGTGGCGCAGAAGAATAAGATGATACATAATCGACAAAGAGTTTTCATGAAAAACGCTTTGCCGGAGGGTGAGGTTCAAGCTGGGGAGATAAGCTGCACCGGTGGATTCGGCGGTACGGTCACGGAATTGCCGAAGGTGATGGTAGGTTGCAGGAGGATGGCCGGCTGGGCGATTTCCTTGCCGAGAATCGAATCCATAAGCATCTTTACGGCCACGATGCCGAGATAGTCGATTGGCTGACACACGCGGGTGACGGGCGGGTTGAGGTAGTCGAGAAACACGTTGTTGTCGAACGAGACGATCGACATATCCTGCGGCACCGAAAGGTTCTGCTCCTGCACGGCCTTGATTGAGCCGAGCAGAATGGTGGAGGAAAGCGCGAAGATAGCCGAGATGGGGTTGCCGCTCATCAGGGCGAGCTTGGTCTCGATATAGCCGTTCTGGGTGGAGAAGTCGTTGCCGCGCACGTTGATATTCTCCTGCAGACCGGCTTTTGTCATGGCGTCGCAGTAGCCCTCCACGCGTTTGCGCGATGTGATCGAGAAGGGTGAGCCCTGGATGCAGAGGATATTGCGGTGGCCGTTGGCGATAAGCAGGTTGGTGGCCTCGAAGGCTCCCGCATAGTTGTCGGTTGCCACATAGGGGAGCTGGGAGTCGCCCTGCTCCTCGTAGTAGCGGTCGATCAGCACCACCGGAATCTGCTCGGCAACCTGGAGAATGCGCTGGGGTGTGTCGGAGCATGGGGCCATGATGATGCCGTCGACGTTGCGGGCCATCAGCGTATCGAGCGCGCGGTCTTCGTCGAGCGGATTCTCGCATGTGTCGATTACCATCACGGGATAAGTGAATTTGTTGGCCTCCTGGATTATGATGCTCGCGATGTTGGCGAAAAACGGGTTTTCGATACGCGGAATCAGCAGCGCGATAGTATGGGTGGAAGAGCTGCGCAAACTTTGCGCAACATGATTGGGGTGGTAATTCAGCTCCTTAATCGCATTATATACAACGGCTTGCGAAGCCTTTGAGATGCGATATTCATCGGATTTGCCGTTGAGAACTCGCGATATGGTAGTGATGGAGAGTCCGGTGAGGCGTGCTACATCGGCCAATGTGCTCTTTTTCATTGCTGGAAACGGCTGGAATTTGGTTAAATAGCTTCGAAATTTGTAGCGGGATCGGCAAATTTTGTCGTATTTTGCGCAGTTGTGCGACAATAAATCCCCGTATAGCCTAAGCTTTTTGCAAAGATAAATAAATTTTTCGTAAAAAAATATTGAAAAATATTTTGAGATGCCAAATACTCTACATATATTTGCGCAAACGTTTGAGCATTCGCGCTCAGATGTCGCCCACACGCCCCACAGAGGGCATCGCAGAACTGGAACATCAAAACATCAACCAATATATACCTTAAATTACCATGAACTCCAAACCGAAGAGAATCGTCGTGGTCGGCAGCAGCAATACCGACATGGTGATCCGCACAAATCGTATGCCGCGGCCGGGCGAAACCGTGCTTGGCGGCAATTTCATGATGAATCAGGGAGGAAAGGGTGCCAATCAGGCGGTTGCCGCCGCAAAACTCGGAGGCGACACGACCTTCGTGGCGAAAGTGGGCGACGATATTTTCGGGCGCCAGACCGTTGAGCTCCTGCGCAAGGTCGGAATCGACACCACATATGTAGGTGTGTCGGCCAACTGTCCCTCCGGCGTAGCCCTTATCAACGTCGACGCCTCCGGTGAAAACTCCATCGCCGTAGCCTCGGGGGCCAATGCCGACCTTCTCCCCGCCGATATCGACGCCGCCGAGGAAGCCATAGCGTCGGCCTCGCTCATCATCATGCAGCTCGAAACGCCTGTAGAGACTGTGGCGCATGCCGCCCGCATAGCCAGAAAGCACGGGGTGAAGGTAATACTCAATCCGGCCCCTGCGCCGCGCGAGCCGCTGCCTGCATCGCTTCTGGCCGATGTGGACATCATCATTCCCAACAAGACCGAGGCAGAGCTGATTTCAGGCGTCGAAATCACCGACAGCGAATCGGAGCTGCGTGCAATCAACACCATCCATGCCATGGGCGTGCCCACGGTGATATTCACCCTCGGAAGCAAAGGCGCACTGATATGCGAGAACGGCGACTGCGAGCTTATCCCCTCGTTCAAGGTAGCGCCTGTGGACACTACCGCCGCCGGCGACACTTTCTGCGGCGCTCTCTGCGTGGCTCTTTCAGAGGATATGCCCATGCGCCGTGCAATCGAGTTCGCCAACAAGGCGGCATCCATCACGGTGACCCGCATGGGAGCCCAGCAATCCATCCCCACCCGCGACGAGGTGGACTTTTAATAGAATCCTTTTCCCAAAACCAACATTCTAATACCAATAATTGATGAAACCAACTGCAATCAGATTTGCAATGGCCTGCTGCATTTTCGCACTCGCCATACTCATAGCCCCCGCAGCCATCGCCCAGAATATGGTTAGCGGTACGGTTGTGGACGGGCAGAACGAGCCCGTGATCGGCGCGAGCGTGATGGTGAAAGGCACCACCTCGGGCGTGGCAACCGGCATCGACGGTGATTTCTCCATCGCCGCAAAGCCCTCCGACGTACTGAAGGTATCGGCCGTAGGATATAAGACGGCTGAAGTGAAGGTGGAAGGCACCGCTCCCATCCGCATAACGCTTGAGGAGAGCTCCGAAGTGCTCGACGAAGTGGTCGTAATCGGCTACGGCACTTCCACCAAGAAAGAACTTACAGGCTCTGTGGCCAGCATGAAGAAGGAGGAACTGAATCCGGGAACATTCCCCAACGCCATGGGCATGCTCCAGGGCAAGGTGGCCGGCCTTCAGATTGTGAATCCTTCGGGCGCAGACCCAACTGCCAAGTATGAGATACTTCTGCGCGGCACCAACACTCTTGCCGCCGGCCAGGGCCCGCTCGTGATTATCGACGGCGTGGCCGGAGCCGACATCCGCAACATCAACCCGCAGGATATCGAGAGCATCGACGTGCTGAAGGACGGCTCGGCAGCCGCCATCTATGGTACGCGCGGCACCAACGGCGTAATCATCGTAACCACCCGCCGTGCCCGCGAAGGCCGCGCCGAGGTGACCTACGAGGGCCAGTTCACCGTAGGTAAGGTTACGCGCCGCGCAGTTCCGCTGACGGCAAGCGAATTCAATTATGTGATCGACACCTACCGCCCCGAACTCTCAGGCTCCAAATATGGCGCCGATACCGACTGGTTCGACGAAATCACCCGTACCCCCATCAGCCACAAGCACACACTCTCGCTTAGCGGCGGTACCGAGAAATTCTCGCACTTCACTTCGCTCAACTACGAGAAGGCCGAGGGCGTTCAGCGCGGCAACGACTTCGAAAAGATTGCCGGACGCACCAACATCCGCCAGAGCCTGCTCGAGGGATGGGTCGACGTCGACGTGAACCTCTTCATCACCCACCGCAAATACAATCCATCGAACACCTCCGCATTCCAGCAGGCATTCATTCATAATCCCACGGAGCCGGTCTACGACCCTTCCAACTCCACATCGGGAGGCTACTACCGCATCGAGGCTATGGAATACTACAATCCCGTGGCCATGATCAACGAGCGCACCAGCACTACAGTTAACGACAACTTCGGCGGTAATGCCCGCGTTACCCTCAACATCAAGCCCGTCAAAGGGTTGAAATGGGATGCTTTCCTGGCTCTCTCGCGTGAGTCCAACGAGTCGAAGACCTACAGCACGCATTATTATCCCAGCATAATCGGCACCGACGGCTCGGCTGAAATCAGCAACTACAAGAACAACGACACTCAGTTCGAGACAACTCTCAACTATATCCGTTCGTTCGGGCCCCACTCGCTTCAGGCTCTTCTGGGCTACACCTATCAGAAAGGTACCGAGAATTCGGCCGGCATGAGCAACGTGGGCTTCGACTTCGACGACACCGAGACGAACGACATCGGCTCCGGCACCGGACTGCTCAACGGCAAGGCCGACCTGAGTTCCTACAAGGAGTCTCACACCTAACACCTACATCGGCTTCTTCGGCCGCGTGCTCTACAACTACGATCAGCGCTACCTGGCATCCGTATCGCTACGCCGCGACGGTTCCTCGCGCTTCGGCAAAAACAACAAGTGGGGATGGTTCCCCGCCGTATCGCTCGGCTGGCGCATCAGCCGCGAGGCCTTCCTGCGCGATGTGGAATGGCTTAACGAACTGAAAATCCGCGGCGGCTACGGTGTGACCGGCAACCAGGACTTCTCCAACTATAAGTCGCTCATCCTGATGACTACTGCCGGCAAGTTCTGGTACAACGGCGAGTGGATCAACACCTATCAGCCTGCATCCAACCCCAACCCTGACCTGCAGTGGGAAAAGAAGAAAGAATTCAACATCGGCCTTGACGCACAGCTCTTCAACAGCCGCTTGAACGTTACATTCGACTACTACCACCGCACAACCGACAACCTGCTCTACAACTACACCGTTCCTACTCCTCCCTACATCTTCAATACGCTGTTTACGAATGTGGGCAAGGTGACCAACCAGGGTGTGGAACTGACGATTTCGGCAATCCCCGTGAAGACCAAGGACTTCACTTGGAGCACCACATATCTGATCGCACACAACACCAACAAGCTCGACAAATTCACCAACGAGGAATTCACCAACGGTACCTATAAGGTAGGATGGTCGGCTCCCGGCAAATGCTATACCCAGCGCCTGATCGAGGGCGAATCGCTCGGCACATTCTACGGTCCGATTTTCCTCGGCACCGACACCGACGGCAAGGACGTGCTCCTTGGCCAGAACGACGACGGCACCGTGCCCGAAGAAAAATGGGAAAAACTCGGATGTGCCTATCCGAAGGTTACAATGAGCTGGAGCAACACATTCCTCTGGCGCAAATGGGACCTCAGCTTCTCGCTGCGCGCATCGCTCGGCGGCAAGGTCCTCAACGACATGGCAATGCGCTACGCCAACCTCGACCGTCTCGGCCTGAACAACATCTCCTCCGACTTCCTCGACGATCAGGGCCATACGGAGCTCGGCACGAAATACTCTTCCAAATATGTGGAGGATGGCTCCTTCCTGAAGATGGACAACCTTACACTGGGCTATACCTTCACTTTCCCATCGAAGTTCATTCAGACTCTTCGCCTGAACTTCACGGCCCAGAACGTATTCACTATCACCAAATACAAGGGCATCGATCCCGAAGTCGGCATCACCGGCCTCGAACCCGGACTTGAGGGCCTTACATACTATCCCCGCACCACCGAGTTCACTTTCGGCGTCACCGCAAAATTCTAAAAGAGTGTAAATCTCCATAAAAGAAATCACGCAATGAAAAGCATAATCAAATACATCGCCCTGGGCATGGCCGGCCTCGCCGCAGCAAGCGCCTGCACCGACCTCGACGAAGAGGTATACAGCCAGATTCCGATGGACAACTTTTTCAAGAACGAAAAAGAGCTCGTGGCCAACGCCGGACGCGCCTACACCAAGATGCAGGGCTACAACGCCGAGCAGAGCCTCTGGACGCTGCTTCTTCAGGCTTCCGACGAGTGTGCCGTGCCGGCTACCAATACCGGCAGCTGGTATAGCGGCGGCCGCTACCAGGAAGTGCAGAACAATATCATTCCCCCGTCGAACCGCCTGCTGAAAAAAGGGTGGGACTGGATTTTCAACGGCATAGCCGCCTGCAACGAAATCATCTACGAGACTGAAATCTCTGAAGTGGATTTCGAGGGTAAGGACAAGATTCTGGCCGAAATGAAGACCCTCCGCGCTTTCTTCTATTACGAAGCCATGGCCAACTGGGGCAACATACCCTTCACCATCAACTATACCGATACGGGCTATCCCGAGCAGAAAGACCGCCGGTTTGTGTTCGATTTCCTGACCAAGGAGCTCTCGCCCGAGTTGATTTCCAAACTCGACCGCCATCCGGCATCGACCAACTACGGGCGCGCCAATCAGGCTACAGCCTACTGCATTCTCGCCAAGATGTATCTCAACGCCGAGAAGTGGTTCGGCACACCCATGTATCGCGAGGCCGAGCAGGCCGCAAAGAATGTGATGGACATCGGCGACTATCAGATTGAGGATACCTACGGCATCAACTTCGCCGTCAACAACGAGCCCTCGCGCGAAAATATCTTCGTTATTGTCTACGACCACGTGGCCATCCCCTCGGGCAGCCGTTCGTTTTACCTCTATACGCTCACGCTCGAGCCGGAATCGTGCCCCACGTTCAACATCACCGCTTCGCCCTGGTCGGGTTTCATTTGCCAGCCCGACTTCTTCCAGAGCTATGACGCCGCCGATGCGCGCCGTGACCTTACGTGGCTCTACGGCCCGCAGGTCGATGTTAAAGGAAATCCCATCATGGTCGACGGTCAGCAGATGAGCTACAATCCGGTGTTCGACGAGCGCCATTACTACAACGTGAACGGCGGTCGCCAGAAATTCGACGGCGCTCGCATCTGCAAATGGCCGTATCAGACCGACGGCATGCTCACCTCGGGCGAGACCTGCATGGACAATGATTTCGCCATTTTCCGCTATGCCGACGTAGTGCTGATGTATGTGGAGGCGCTTGTGCGCCAGGGACGTACTGCCGACGCAGTCAACCTCCCCGAATTCCAGAAAATCCGCACCCGCGTGGGGCTGCAGCCCTACACGGTGGGCCAGCTCACTCTCGACGAGCTTTATGCCGAGCGTGGCCGCGAGCTTGCATGGGAAGGATGGCGCCACGAGGATATGATCCGTTTCGGCAAATACCTCAAGCAGTACTGGGCTCATCCCGCCCAGGAAGGCGACACTTTCCGCGAACTTTTCCCGATTCCTACCGAAATTCTCAACGCCAACCCCAAACTCCATCAGAATCCCGATTACAACTGATTCCCTCGCGGGTTGGATTGAAAGCAATACACGTTTCATGATGACCGCTCATTCTCCTCTTCTCTCCATTTTTTTTCAACACCTTATTCAGAAACTGACAGCAAACAAACCCTCTCCCCCCAATTAATTCCATGAAAACCATAATCAATTGTCTGGTAGCTGCCTCGCTGGCCGTGGGCTGTAGCGCAGACGCAGTGGGCGCCGAAAAAATAAAGGCCGACGTGCTCCGCGACAAAATCGCCGGAGCCTGGATCGGTCAGATGGTAGGCAATATCTACGGCCTTCCGTTTGAAAACAAATTCGTCGACGAGCCGGCGGCCGAGTCGCGTTTCCCCTTCGGGTACACCAAGAATATTGACAAACTCGAGAAATACGACGGAGCTTTTTCCGACGACGATACCGACGTGGAGTACATCTACCTGACGTTGATGGAGAAATACGGCATCGAACCTACCTACGCTCAGATGCGCGAGGGGTGGATGTATCATATCCGCGACCGTGTGTGGCTTGCCAACCGCGCCGCCCTGGGGCTTATGCACCTCGGCTATACGCCTCCCTTCACCGGCTCGGAAGAGTTGAACCCCCATTGGTATCAGATTGATCCCCAGCTTATCAACGAAATCTGGGCCTATACTGCCCCGGGAATGCCTGCCTACGCCGTAGGCAAAAGCGACTGGGCGGCCCGTATCACAAGCGATTCCTGGGCCGTGGCTCCCACGGCACTCTACGGCGCCATGTATGCCGAGGCATTTTTCGAGAACAATCTGACCAAACTGATCGAGAAAGGGCTGAAATATCTTCCCGCCGACGACCGCTACGCCATGGGCGTGCGCAAATGTCTCGAACTTCACAAGCAGTATCCCGACGACTGGGTGAAGGCGCGCCAGATTATCGCCGACGAATTCTATGTGAACGAAGACCCGATGACCAAGACCATCTGGAACGCCGATCTTAATGGCCTGATGGGTATTCTGGCAATGCTCTACGGCAACGGCGACTTTCAGCGTACGCTCGACCTCAGCTGCGCCATGGGCTTCGACTGTGACAACCAGGCCGCTACCATCTCCGGTCTGATGGGTATAATTCTCGGCGCATCGAAACTTCCGGCCGACCTGACGATGCCAGTGAAGGGGTGGACAAAACCCTTCAACGACCGATATATCAACATCACGCGCTACGACATGCCCGACGCCTCGATTCAGGACATCATCGACCGGACATACCGTCAGGCCATCGACGTGATTACCGCCAACGGCGGAAAGGTGAAAGGCAACGAGGTGTATATCAATCCGAAGGCCACGTTCAATCCGCCGCTGGAATTCTGCATCGGCCCGATGCCCGACCTGACCGTTGGCATGCCTGCCGACTACGATTTCGCCTGCACGGCCAACCGTGGCTATAAATGGACCATGACCGGAGGCGCACTTCCCGCCGGACTGACCTTCAACAACGGTCGTCTGGAAGGTACTCCTCAGACTGCCGGCAAATACGACATCACTCTGGCGCTTACGGGCAACGGCAACGAGCTGACGAAGAATTTCCAGATTCTCGTGAAACCCGAGAACCTGGCCATGCAGGCCGACACCATCTATGCCAACGTCCGCACGCTCAACGAGGCTGTTCTCGACTCCTGCTGGATTACCTTCGGCAAGCCGATGTATGCCAAGAGCGTCGACGTGATTCGCGACGGCGTGAAGAAAGGGGCCGGCTCGGTATTCTATACTCTGGCCGAGAAGTCCAATCGCCCGAAAATCGACTACTTCGGCTACGGATGGGCCGAGCCACGCACCGTCGACATGATTGAACTGAATACAGGCTGCCTCGAAGAGTTCGGCGGATGGTTCACCGACCTCAGCATTCAGTATCTCGACGAAAAAGGGCGCTGGCGCGACGTGGGTCTATACACTTCGAATCCCGCTCTTCCGGAAACCGACATCGTGTTCTTCCAGCCTCATTTCGCCCAGTTCATTCTTGAGTTCGCTCCGGTTACTACCCGAGGCATCCGTGTGCTGGTCGACACCAAGAACCAGGCTCATTGGCATAAGTATACCAAAAACGTTTCCAATTTCACCTCAATAACCGAACTCGGAGTCTATAACCTTTCTAAAGACGGCAAATAAATGAAGCGTATCGCAATAATTTTCTCTATGGCACTTGCGGCATTCGCGGCGTGGGCCGCGCAGCCCCGCAGTGTAGAGATGTCGAAGGCCGAACTGCTCGACAAGATAAAGGGCGGATGGGCCGCACAGACCATAGGCGTGGTGTTCGGCGCTCCGGTGGAATTCAAGTTCACCGGCTCATACACCCAGGACTATCAGCCTATCCCCTGGTCGGAGCACTATGTGAAATACTGGTGGGAAAAGAAGCCCGGCCTCTTCGACGACATCTACAACGACTGTACTTTCGTGGAGACCTTCGAGCGTCTCGGACTCGACTGCTCGCAGCAGGAGCTTGCCAAGGCCTTCGCCTTTGCCGACTACCATCTGGCCCACGCCAACCAGGCCGGCCGCTACAACATCCGCAACGGCATCATGCCCCCCGAGTCGGGCAACTGGCTCAATAACCCCCATGCCGACGACCTTGATTTTCAGATTGAGGCCGACTTCATCGGCCTGATGGCCCCCGCAATGGTGCCCGAGGCTCTGCGCATCGCCGACAAGGTGGGCCACATCATGAACTCGGGCGACGGATTCTACGGCGGTGCCTTCGTGGCAGGCCTTTACAGCAGCGCCTTCTATCTCGACAATCCGCGCGATATAGTTGAGACCGCTCTCGCTCCGATTCCACAGGAGAGCACCTTCTACCGCTGCATCCGCGACGTGCTCGACTTCCATCGCCTCAATCCCGACGACTGGAAAGCCTGCTGGGAATACCTGCAGCGCCACTGGAATGTGGACGTAGGTTGCCCGAAGGGCGTTTTCCTCAGCTTCAATATCGACGCCAAACTCAATTCGGCGTTCGTTGCCCTCGCAATGCTCTACGGTAACGGCGACTTCACCGACACGCTCGATATAGCCGCCCGCTGCGGCCAGGACGCTGACTGCAACCCCGCCACCGCCGGAGGTGTGCTCGGTGTGATGAAAGGATATAGTGGCATACCCGCCTTCTGGCTTGATCCGCTCAAGGAGGTGGAGAACCTCAACTTCGAGGGCACCGACATATCGCTTGCAAGCTCATATCAGATGAGCTACAATCAGGCCCTTAAGCTTATCGAGAAAAACGGAGGCCGCGTGGAGGCCGACAAGGTGGTGATTCCAATCGAGAAAGCTTCCGTACTGCCGCTGGAACAGAACTTCACCAACACCTACCCGCTGTTTCGCGAGCGCAAGGACTGCTTCCTCGACAAGGAGTATGAATTCTCGTTCGACGGCAACGGCTTCGTAATCTGGGGCAACATCTGCTCTCTGCGCCACATCAACAAGGATTATATAAACCGCGTCTCCATCCGCCATATCGGTTCGGAGGTGTTCGGTCTCGCCGAGCCAGACGACCCCTATGTGGCCGATGTGCAGGTGTGGATCGACGGCAAGCTTGACCAGACGGTGAAGATGCCGATGCGCAACACCGACCGCCGCGTGGAGCCGGCCTGGAAGTATCTCCTTCCCGAGGGACCGCACACCGTGCGCCTCGTATGGACCAATCCGAACAAAAACTACACGATTCGCATCAACGACATCATGTATTACTCGGAGAAACCTAACAACAACCGCTTTTATTCCAATCTGAAATGAACAGTATACTGAAATACACGGCTATGGCGCTCATGGGAGCCGCCGCTCTCGCCGGATGCAAGGATGCTGACAAAGGGTCGGCCTCCATCCCCTACGGCACGACGGTAACCATCGATAAGGCCACACTCCTCGACAAGATAAAGGGCGGCTGGGCCGCGCAGACCATCGGATGTACCTACGGCGGTCCGACCGAGTTCAAATACAAGGGCGGCATGATCAACGACAGCATACCCATCATATGGTATGACGACTACTGCAAGGACATCTTCGCCGAGGACCCGGGTCTGTACGACGACGTCTATATGGATCTTACCTTTATGGAGGTTATGGCGCGCGAGGGGATTGACGCTCCCGCCGCAAGTTTCGCTGATGCTTTCGCCAATGCCGACTACAAGCTCTGGCACGCCAATCAGGCCGCCCGCTACAATATTCTCAACGGCGTGATGCCGCCCGCTTCGGGCCACTGGAAGAATAATCCCCACGCCGACGATATCGATTTCCAGATCGAGGCTGATTTCATCGGCATGATATGTCCGGGCATGCCCAACGTGTCAAGTGCTTTCGCCGACCGCATCGGCCATATCATGAACTATGGCGACGGCTTCTACGGCGGTGTCTACGTGGCAGCACTCTATACGCTCGCATATGTGTGCGACGATATTCCCACTGTTGTGGAGCAGGCGTTGCAGACCATCCCTGCCGAGGCAAATTTCCGCCGCTGCATCGAGGATGTAATCTCCTTCTGGCGCAAGAACCCCTCCGACTGGAAACAGTGCTGGCTGGCCATCGACCAGAAATATACCGCTGAGAAGGGTTGTCCCGAAGGGGTCTGGAACGGATTCGACATCGACGCCACAATCAACGCCGCCTATTGCGTGATCGGGCTGCTCTATGGCGAAGGCGATTTCTTCCGCACCCTCGACATTTCCACCCGCTGCGGCCAGGACAGCGACTGCAACCCGGCTACCGCAGGAGGTATTCTCGGCGTGATGATGGGATATGAGGCCCTCCCCGCCAAATGGAAACCCGCTGTGGAGCGTTGTGAGAATATCGATTTCCCGTATACCTCAATCTCGCTTGCCACAAGCTATGGCATTACTCTCGACCTTCTTGAAAAGGTCGTGGTGGCCAATGGCGGTAACGTTACCGACGATGCCGTATCCTTCAGTATCGAGCGCCCGGTGGCTGTGGCTCTGGAGCAGTCGTTCGAGGGAATCAAGCCGGTGGAGCGCCGTGTGGTAAAACTGGACCTCGACCCGGAATATACCTGGGATTTCAACGGCTCGGGCATCGTGCTCCAGGGGCAGCTGCGCCGCGACGACAAATCCGCTCCCGACGACTATGTGGCCCGGATCGAGGCTTCGGTCGACGGCAAGGTGGTCGACACGTTCGCAATGCCTCTCGACTATATAACCCGCAAATACGACATTTTCCACACCTATGATCTGACCGACGGGCCCCATAAGTTGACCGTACGCTGGCTCAACCCCACACGCGGCTATGCCGTGCAGTGCAAGGATATTGTGGTCTATGGAACCGAATGAAGACCTATCGGAGGCCGCCCGTCGGCGTTGAGAAGTTATTTTGCTCTGTTGTTGACTCCAAGCGCATGCAGGGCGGCCTCTTTCAGATTATCAATTACCAATATACTGAAACAAATTCATACCGGTCATCAAAATGAAACGTCTGAAAATTCTTTTCATCTGCTCTTTTCTGGCTTTGGGTGCCGCTCTGACTTCCTGTGGGGGCGACGACGACCCGACACCTGCCCCGACGCCCACCCCCACACCCTCGCCGGGTGGTCGCGTAATTTATACCACACGCTGGAATCCAGGGCAGACTATGCAGAGCGCCAAGCTCGGCCGCCAGGTGAGCTACAGCGTGCTTGTGCCGCAGGAATATCTTAGCGGCAGCGGCGCTACATTTCCCGTTGTCTATCTGCTGCATGGCTATGGCGATACTCCCGAGGCATGGGGTCCCGGTCATTTCGACATACAGAATGTCGACGCCCAGGCCCGCACGGCCGGGCAGACCGGTCCGGTTATCTACGTGATTCCACAGGGCTGGAACTCCTACTATGTAAACCGCTACGACGGCGGATTCAATTATATGGACATGCTGGTGGATGAGCTCGTTCCGATGATCGACCGGATGCTCCCCACTCGTCCTTCGGCACGCTACCGCGCGGTTGCAGGCTATTCGATGGGCGGTTTCGGGGCGCTGGCCATGGCCGGTAAGAACGCCTCGGTGTTCGGCACCTGCATTTCGCTTTCCCCCTCGATGAATACCGACGCGCAATACCGCACGCTCGGCGGCTGGGACAGCCAGTGGGGCGACATTTTCGGCGGCCGTGGCACCACCGGAGACGCACGCCTTACGCCTCACTATCTCAGTCTCTGCCCGTTGCATTTCTTCGCCGACAATCAGCCTTCGGCTTTCGCATCGCAAAAGTGGTATGTAGACTGCGGCGACGACGAGGAGCGCCTCTATGCGGGCAGCGGCGAACTCCACTGCCTGCTGCGCGACAAGGGAATCGACCACGAATTCCGCGTGCGCAACGGTGCACACACCACCTCCTACTGGCGCGAAGGTCTGCGCGAAGGCCTTGCGGTTTTCAAGGCGGCATGCGACGGCGCGTCTTATCCCGACATAACCCCGGTTAATCCTGCCGGGGGCGCAACTCCGGAATTTATTAATGTGTCCGACGCTCCCTGCCAGATTAGTCTTTTCAAGGGCAACGGCCTGAAATCAAACTCGAATACACATATTGTATATGTTGAGATCGGCGAAGGTGTGCCGGCTCCCGATGCTGCCGGGGTAGCGTCGCTGCTGACTCAGTCGCTTCAGGTAAAAAATGCTGCCGTTGCGGTAGTAAATTCGGCAGATGTTGCCGCGGTCGGCGCCGATGCTGTTTTCGCCGCCGTGGAGGGAACGCTCGGAGTCGCTGTTGCCGACGCAAACCGCCATCTGATGGGTTTGGGCGACAATCTTCGGGTAGTCGGTCCGCTTGCCGTCTCCGGGCGTCCGTTTGCAGGGGTATATCTGTATGACTCAAATCTCGCAGCCGGTTCCGGCGCCACATTCGGGGCTGCGCAGTATGTTCTTGATATATCGGATATGGGAGCCAACCATCGGGCTATGTTCAATCTCTTCTGCGCGCTTCGCGATGCGGAAGCAAAGGTTGAATATCGCGTTCGCAACGGTGTTGTCTCCTCCGATTGTACATCCCACGGCATTTCGGCTCTCGGTCAGTTTATCTTCAATACATTGCCAATAAGATAAGATATGAAGATATTACGCCACATAGCACTTCTTCTGCTTGCTCTGGCTTCCGCTCTCGCCGCCATGGCCGCTGTGCCACGACCTGTAGAGACCGAGGGGCTGACGCTGCGCAGCGACCTTCTGGGGCGCGACGTGCGCTACTCGGTCATCGTGCCGCAGGGCGCGGAGGGCGAGCGCTTTCCGGTGCTTTACCTGCTGCATGGAATCGGAGGCGACTGCAGTTCGTGGCTCGAATATACCGACGTGGCCTCGATGATACAGCGCGGCGAGGTCGGCCCGATGGTGGTCGTGATGCCCGACGGGTATCTCAGTTACTATTCCGACGCCGCCGACGGCTCGATGCCCTACGAGCGGATGTTTCTCGAGGAGCTGATGCCTGAAATCGAGCGGAAATATCCCGTGAGCATCGATCTCAAGGATCGCCTGATCGGAGGCTTCTCGATGGGTGGCTTCGGGGCGCTTACGCTCGGCCTGCGCAACCGCGACTGCTTCGGCTCGATAATCGCCCTCTCTCCTTCGATGCGCACCGACAGCGTCTATGCTTTCGAAGGCCCTCAGGAAGAGTGGGAGAAGCAGTGGGGACGCACCTTCGACGGCATCGGCCGCAAGGGCACCGACCGAATTACTCCCTATTACCGTGCGCGTTCCCCATATCATATCATCGATACGATAGCTCCTTCCGAACTCGCCGGCATGAACCTCATTATTGATATCGGCGACCGCGAGAATTCGCTCGCCGAATCGGCCGAGCAGATTCACCGCCGCATGGCGGAGCGGGGTATCGCCCACACATACCGTGTGCGCGGAGGCGGCCACGACTTCGATTGCTGGAATCCGGCGTTGCTTCAGGCTCTCAGGGAGTTGTATCCGGGCATGGGGCTTTCCGAAGTGAAGCCCGAAATAACCTCTCCAATCCATATGCAGAACTCGGTGCTATATTTGCCGAAGGCGGCAGCCGGGTCCGACCGTCGTTATCCGGTTGTCTACGTGCGCGGTGCGCTAAAAGATTCAGAGCGGGAAGCTTTGGCTCGCCGTGCGACTGTTCTTACAGCTGAAGGTGCCATACGCCCCATGGCGATATGCTTTCTTGGAGAAAACGACTCCACAGGCATGATAGAGAAGGCCTCTCCGGCGCTTCGCGCCTCGCGCCGCATGCGCGCTCTCGTCGAGGTAGGTACCGATTGCTCCCGGGCAGCGTCAGATATAGCTACTGAACCTACCTATACGGCAATTGTATTGTGTGAGCCTCAAGCCGGCGCCGTGGATGCCGGTGAGTTCGCCCGGCGGCTCAAACAGCATGGCCGCTATCCGCGCCTATGGCTTTCGCAGACGCCCGCGAATCCCGGATACGCCTTCGCCTCCGACCTCCATGTGCTTCTGCGCGAGATGGATCTTTCCCACCGTTACCGTGTAGCCGACACGACTCCCGGCGCTTTGCTTCCGCAATGGGAGGAGTGGCTGAAATATATCGACTCGCGGTTCCATATCTGAAAAATGAATTATCAAATCTTAAATCTTTAATACTTCTATGTTTACAGTAACCAATTATGCTCTGGCCGTGGTGTTCTGCATCGTCACCATGATCTGCTGGGGCTCATGGGGCAACACCCAGAAGCTGGTATCGAAAAACTGGCGCTACGAACTCTTCTATTGGGATTATGTGATAGGCATGGTGCTCTTCACCGTGCTTCTCGGCCTGACCATGGGAAGCCATGGCGCCGAGGGACGCCCCTTCTGCGAGGATCTCGCCCAGGCATCCGGCTCGGCCATCGGCTGGGTGATTCTCGGTGGTGTGATTTTCAATGCATCCAACATCCTGCTTTCTGCTTCCATCTCGCTGGCCGGCATGGCGGTGGCCTTCCCGCTCGGTGTGGGTCTGGCCCTTGTGCTCGGCGTGATAGTGAACTATATCGGAGTGCCCGCAGGCAATCCCTATCTGCTGTTCGGCGGAGTGGCATTGGTGGTTATCGCCATAATCTGCAACGGCGTGGCTTCAGGAAAGATGCCGCGTTCGGGCGAGGGCGACTCGCAGAGCGTTCGCCGCAAAGGCATCATCATTGCCCTCATCGCCGGTGTGCTCATGTCGCTCTTCTACCGCTTTGTGGTGATGGGTATGGACGTGACTGATTTCGCTAATCCTCAGCCCGGTATGCTTACCCCCTACGGCGCCATCTTCATTTTCTCCATCGGTGTGCTGCTTAGCAACTTCGTGTTCAATACGCTTGCCATGCGTTTCCCCTTCACGGGGCAGCCCGTGGGCTACGGAGCATATTTCAAGGGTTCGGTTTCCACCCACCTCTGCGGCATGCTCGGGGGCGCCATCTGGGGGCTGGGAACAGCCTTCAGCTACATCGCCTCCGGCGAAGCCGGTCCGGCCGTAAGCTATGCCCTCGGTCAGGGAGCACCGATGATCGCCGCTATCTGGGGCGTGTTCATCTGGAAAGAATTCAAAGGAGCACCAGCGGTAGTCAGCAAACTGCTCGCTGCCATGTTCGTACTCTTCCTCGCCGGTCTGGCAATGATAGTATGGGCCGGTAACTGAATAATTGCAAATAATCAACTTACTTTAATCTTATAACCTGAATAACATTATGAAAAAATCTGCTCTCTGGCTGGCCATGGCCGCCGCAGTGGCTTTTGGTTTTACGGCCACATCTTGCAGCGACGATCCCGACCATCCCGACAAAAACGTGCTTGAGACCCCGATGATGCAGGCTCCGCAGCTCACTTCGAACTCGGCGACGCTCTCCTGGAAGAAATGCGCCAACGCCAACATGTATGTATACACTGTGAACAACGGTCCTGAAATGATGACCTATGAGCCGACCGTCACTCTCGAAGGGCTCACTCCCGAGACCACCTATACATTCAAGGTGAAGGCTCGTCGCGATTATTCAGAGTATTTCGAGGATTCGGAGTATACGACCATAAAGTTCACCACCCTCGAAAAGGTGCAGGCGCGTGCCGTCTACCATGTTGCTACGTTCGCCGACGACTGGGACCGCTGGTTCTACGAGTATAATCCCGACTGGACCGTGAAACGCATATACCGCACTGTCGACGGTACAGCCGAAGGCGCCCTCGACCGCGAATGGAATTTTGCCTATAGCGGAACCAACCTCCAGGTAACCGGCAAGAACGAGTATACCATAACCCTCAACGACAAGGGTTACGTCGCAACGCTCGTCGACGGCTCCAAGACCTACGACTACATCTACGATGCCGACGGATACCTGATTCAGGTCTACAAGGATGGTAATGTGGTCTGCAACGTTCAGATTGAGAACGGGAATATAATGCAGTGGAGCAAATTCCAGGACGGCAACGAAGTCTGGAAAATCCATACCTACGACAGCAACCTCAACGTTGGCGGCGTGCATGCAATCGCCGCCGAGGGAATCGGAGCCAGCCGCTGGCTGGTGGAGACCGGACTTTTCGGCAAGGCATGCACCAATCTCCATACTTCCAACCAGTGGGATTATTCGTCGACCGGATCGTCGTTTACCTTCGAGTTCGATTCCAACGGTTGCGTAAGCGTGGAGCATAAACTTTACGGATCCGACGAGGAAAAATACTTCTATACATATATAGCCGAATGATTCCAGACCGCTTGCGCCGGAGGCTATAGCCTGCCGGCGCGGGCGCCCACACTACTGAGTGTAATTTGTTTTAGGTACGATGGAAGCGGCCGAGGCGCCTCGCCCCGGCCGCTTTTGCCCTCTCCCGGTGGTAGACCAACTGCATGACGGCTGGAAACCGAAACTGCCTAAAACGCACCCTCCAGAGGGGTGCGCCCCCCTGAGCCATTGCTCACAAGCGTCAAGACCCCGTATCTTTTATTACAAAATACAGAGAAAGCCCTTTTATTTCAGCTCCAATTCAATGTCCTCTATTGACGGCAGAGAACTTTTGAATTCGTCGGGAATGAATTTGGTGAGCTGGAATTCCGCCACACCAATTGGTTGTGACGACGATTCGAGGGCATATTGGGCAAGCACGTTATCCTTATCCTTATATATCAACAAGCCGATAGTAGGGTTGTCCTGCTCGGTTTTCAGTATATGATTTACTGCCGTCATGTATGTTCCGAGTTGTCCTATATCTCCGGCTCCGAATGTGCCGGTCTTCACCTCAATAACACAATAGGCATGCAATTTTATGTTATAGAACAACAAATCAATGAATTGCTCCGTGTGTCCTACCTTAAGGCGGTATTCTTCACCGACGTAAGCAAATCCGGAACCGAGTTCAAGAAGGAAGCGAGAGATATTCGCCATCAAAGCATGCTTTAGTTCTCGCTCTTTGTATGGCTCGGTCATTTCGGTGAAGTCGAAGATATACGGGTCTTTTGTCAGTTCCTGGGCGAGGTCGCTGTCCGGAGCGGGCAATAAACGAGAGAAACTTGTCAGTGCTTTGCCTTGACGCAGATGTAGGTTGGAGTCAATAAATGATTTCAGAACATTTCTTGACCACCCTTCTTCGACAACTTTGTGAGCATAAAAGAGAGCGGTTTCTCTTTCTCCAGCTTCGAAATATTTATCTATCAGAGTACAGTGATGACCCCACGGCACAGAAAAGATAATATCATCATCGATACCCTGAGAAGTGCCAACAGCTTGTTGGCATTTCTCAATTTCAGAATTGCCAACAACTTGTGGGCGATTTACAGAGGCTTCATTATAAAGAAGATACATCTTCTTCATGTATTGCAGGCTCTGCCGGGAAAAGCCCTCGGCTTCCGGTATGGCCACCTTCAAATCCTGACTGAGATTCCGATAAAATCCACTTCCATATACATTCTCGGCATCACGGGCCACGATGTCTCGACCGAGAGACCAGTAGAAGCGTAGCATCTCACGGTTTACTTGCGTCGCAGCCTTAATCTTGCTGTGTCGGTATCGCTCTTTTAACTCCTGTATCCAGCGGGAGTATTCGGCATCGGTCTTAATCAGTTTGCTCATATTGGAAATGGTGAATGACGTTTGTTAGCCTGCTATAGTTGTTATCGGGATGTTTTCTTCAGCTCGGAGGGGGCGACGCCGTATTCGCTCTTGAAGCATGTGCGGAAATAGCCGGGGTCGCTGAAGCCGCACGCGTAGGCCGTCTCAGAGACGCTGAAACCCTGGCAAAGCATTTCGTGGCCTTTTCGGAGGCGACATTTCCTGATAAATTCGTTGCCCGACATACCGGTGAGGGCTTTCAGACGGCGGTAGAGTGTGGAATGGCTCATGCCGAGCTCGGCCTGCAGGAATTCCATATCGAGATCCGCGCGCCCCATGTTCTGCTCTACAAGCGAGGTGAAATGGTCGAGAAATTCCCGGTCGACCTGGCTCAAGTCGGGTGCCGTGGCTGTCGTATCATTTCCGGCATTAACGGTTTCTGCCGTGGTCCCGGTGGAGGGGGCCTCTTTTCGTCTGTTGAGGCCAAAACGAAGAACCAGACACACAATGGCGCCACCGAGCAGAATATAGACTGCTATGGCCCACCACATGAGCCACCATGGCCGTTTCACCGAAATCTCAAGTTTCAGCTCGCCTGACAGGTCGCCCGATATGCTGTCCGGGAGTCCCGGGCGCACTGCGAGCATATGGGTGCCGGGGGAAAGGTTGGCAAGCATCAGTTCGTGCGACTCCGGCAGCGGCATCCAGCGGTCGGACTCTCCATCAAGGCGGTAGTAATAGGTGGTTTTGCCACGCATGGAAAAGTCGGGAACTGCGAAGAGAATTTTAACCATGCGGCATCCGTAGGGGATATCAATGGTGGCCCCTGGATTGTAGCGTGTTATTTCGGAGTTTTCTTCACCTTTCCCGCTTCCGGGAATCACGTATCCCACAATCCTCAGCTCAGGGTGTTTCTTCCGTCGGTCGATGTTCCCGGGGTGGAATGCGTATATGCCGTCCAGAGTACCTAAATAGATGGTGCCGTCGTCGCTTCGGGCGGCCTGGCGGTCGAGGAAGGAGCTTTCGGTAAGTTTGAGCCGGCCGCCGAACGATTCAATGCTGTCGCCTGAAGCATTGTAGCGGCAGAGAAGATTGTTGCTTGCCAGCCAGATATTTCCCTCGGCGTCTTCCACGAGAGAACGGATGGAGATGTCGGGTAGGCCGTTGTCGTAATTGAAATTCCTGATGCCGCCGTGACGCCTGAAGTCGCTGATTACGGAAAGACCATCCTGGGCGGCCACCCACACCCGGTTGTGAGAATCCAGCAGCAGCTGCTTCACGGCATTTGAGGCCAGACCTGTGTCGGTGGTGAGATGTGCGAGCTGTCGGTCGTTTTTGTCGAAAATGAATATGCCGTTGCCGTACGTGCCGACCCAAAGGTGGCCGTCAGGGGCGGTCAGTATTCCGTTGGGCACGAGATACCCCGTTGCCGCCGAGATTTTTTCGTTGCGGTGCAACATGCTGTTGCGGTATTCGTAGAGCCCGCGCTGGGTGCCAAGCAGGGCGACGGTGTCGCCTGAGGTGATGATGGTGTTGGCAAAATCCTTTTCATAAGGGGTGGGAATCCTTGACGCCGTACCGGTCTTTTCGTCGATGGAAAATATCCCGTCGTCCGCCACGCTTACAAGTAATTCGCTTCCTATCCTCGCCATGGAGGCAATACGCGCCGTCTTGTTGCGGACCATTGGGAGGATTGCGGCGGGGATACCGGTCTTATCCACAAAGCCGGATCCGACATATCCCGGGCTCGTGCTTGTTTTTTCAAGCAGGGGAGGAGTGGAGGGTATGAATTCCAGTCCTTTACCGTCGGTTCCGATCCATATGTTGCCGAAAGAATCCTGAAACACCACCTCGCTGGTAGAGGCGAGTATCGTTCCGTCGGCGAGTTCTGTCAGCGAAGTGATGTTGCCGTTGCCGGTGCTCCGGCCCCGGACGTCGCTTAGTTCCACAGGTGCAAACGTGCGGCTGGTGCTGTCGAAGCGGGCAGCCCCATGCTCCGTGCCGACATACAGATTTCCGTCGCGGCTTACGAGCAGGCTCCTGACGTTGTTGCCGGGGAGTGAGCCGGTTTGCCCGGGGTTGTGCATATGATTTTCGAATGTCTGCTTTTTAATGTCGATGAGGCTCAGCCCATAGTTTTCCTGGCCTGCGGCCAGCAGGCCGTCGGGAGTTGTGGCGGCGCTGAACATCGACATGACCAGCCCCTTGAAGTCAGTCTCCCGGAATATGTGCCAGCACGCCTGTTTGCGGTCGAAGTGAGCTATGAATCCGTATTTGCCAAGGAGATAGATTCCCCCGTCGCTGTCAGGGGTGAAGTCTGCCACACCATAGCCGGCTATCTCCGCCGGTATCTGGAGGTCTACGTTGCGAAGCGTGCGGCAGTCGATTATGTTAACACCTTTTTTCGTGCCGACCCAGATGTATCCGGCCACATCATCGTAATAGATTGCATCGATGGAGTTACCCTTGAGGGATTTGTCTTTCTCGTCGAAGACTATAAAACGCTCGCCGTCGAAGCGGTTCAGTCCATTGTCGGTTGCAATCCAGAGAAAGCCGTAGCCATCCTGGGCTATGTCCGTCACGAAGTTGTTGGAAAGTCCGTCGCGAATACCCAGCCGGTCGGTGACGCGGCTCTCCGCCATGCCACAGAACGCAACCGTAAACAGAAATATGAGCAAAAATACAGACCTCATGAGCGACGACAGGATTGTGTTCGTACAAAGATACGAATAACCGTCAAATCAATCCAACAACCATTAAAAATAGTTCATTCTTCGTGAATATCCTTGCGATGAACAATTTTTCACCCATTCAGACCATTATTTTACCGCCTGAGTGTCAATCCTGCAGATAAATTTGCGATGAAAATTTATTAAACCATGAAAATATCGAAGTTATTTCTGATTCTTGTTCTTGCCCTGATGGCTCTTCCGGCTAAAGGGGAGACATCGAAACCGCTCTTCAGTAGCGACAGCGAGGAGCATTGGTATTATATCTATTACGAAAATGTGTCGCGCGTTTTCACTGAAAACGGCGAGGGGAATGCTCTTACCCACACTTCCATCGCCTACGGCAGCAACAACCAGAAGTGGAAGCTTGTGGGCGACCCGAACAGCTTTAAGCTTGTGAGCGCCAACGGCCGTGCAGTATATAAAGATGGTCCGTTCCGCGCTTCGTCAGACCTCTCGAAGGCTCATAATCTTCAGCTCCTGGAGTCGCCGAACCCCGATTTCGCGGGATGCTGGGTAATCAACGACCCGAGCGACGGATGGGGGTGCATGAACCCTTACGGCAACGGCCAGATCGACGGCTATTGGAACGATCCGACCGACTCCAACAACAATGTGACATTCATCCCTTCCGACCAGGTGTCGGAACCTCTCGACATGAGCGGTATCAAGGAATTCAGCGTTGAGGGCGTCACCGCCTTCACACCTCCTACACGTCAGACGCTCTGGTATACGGCTCCCGTCACTGCGGCGAAGGTGGCCAATCCCTGGATGGAGTACGCGCTGCCTATCGGCAACGGCGAATTCGGTGCCATGGTCTACGGCGGCATTCACTGCGATCAGCTGCAGTTCAACGACAAATCTGTCTGGACAGGTACCTCCAACCGACGCGGCTCGTATCAGAATTTCGGCGATCTCTTCATCGAGGATATTTCGGGCGCTTTCGATTCGGCTCCCGTTAAGGATTATGTACGCTGGCTCGATATGCGCAATGCCGTGGCGGGCGTCAGCTACTCCGACGGCGAGACCAGCTACACCCGCGAATACATCAGCAGTTTCCCAGCCAAGGTGGTAGCCGTACGCCTTGCCGCCGATAAGGGCGGTAAGATAAGCGTGCGCCTGCGTCTGCGCAACAATGTGCGCTCGGGCTTCGTGACGCCCGTTTACGCCGATGGAGGTGCTTCCTTCGAGGGAAAGCTCGACCTCGTAGACTTCAAGGCGGCATTCAGGGCTGTTCCCACCGGCGGCACGATGACAACCGTCGGCAACAGCGTTGAAATCAAGGGTGCCGACGAGGTGCTCATCATTCTTGCCGGCGCAACCAATTTCGATCAGCACAGCCCAACCTATACCTCTGACGCCGCCGCCATGCGCACGATGGTAGACTCACGTCTCGACCAGGCCTGCGCGCAGTCGTGGGACGCCCTCGTGGCTGCACATACTCAGGACTTCCGTTCGTTCTTCGACCGCGTGGACCTCTCGCTCGGCAACGGCACCAACAATCTGACCACTGAGAAACTTGTCGACAGCTACGCCGCCGGCAACGCTCCCGAAATGGAGCGCCTGCTCGAGGAACTCTACTTCAACTACGGCCGCTACCTGCTCATCAGTTCCTCGCGCGGTATGGACACACCCGCCAACCTTCAGGGCATCTGGAACAACAGCGACAACCCCGCCTGGCAGAGCGACATCCACTCAAATATCAACGTGCAGATGAACTACTGGCTCGCCGAGAACACCAACCTCTCCGAGCTCCACATGCCTTACCTGAACTATATCCACAGCATGGCCCTGGAGCATGAGCAGTGGCCCTCCTACGCCCGTCGCGGCGGCCAGACTGAAGGCTGGACCTGCTTCACGCAGAACAATATCTTCGGCCACTCCGACTATGCCGAGAACTACGTGATAGCCAACGCCTGGTACACCTCCCATCTCTGGCAGCACTATCTCTACACTCTCGACGAGGATTTCCTGCGCGAGAAGGCGCTCCCCGTGATGGTGAGCTGCTGCAAATTCTGGATGCAGCGCCTCAAAGAGGCTTCCGACGGCTCGCTGGTGGCCCCCGACGAGTGGTCGCCCGAGCACGGCCCCTCCAGGGAGGACGGCACGGCCCACGCCCAGCAGCTTGTGGCCGAACTCTTTGAGTCGACCCTCGCCGCCCTCGACATCGCCGGCGAGGCCTATCCCGCCGATTTCCGCTCCTCGCTGGCTGCAAAATATGAGAAGCTCGATAAGGGTCTTGCTGTCGAGCAGTATACCGGCGCCTGGGGCGGTAGCCTCAACGGTGTCGCCTCCGGCACGGAAATTCTGCGCGAGTGGAAATACAGCGACTACTCCAAAGGCCAGAACGGCCACCGTCACCAGTCGCACCTGATGGCGATGTATCCTTTCGGCAAGATTACGCCCGAAAGCCCCTATTTCCGTCCGGCAATCAATTCGCTGACACTGCGCGGCGACAAATCCACCGGATGGTCGCTCGCGTGGCGCATAAACCTCTGGGCTCGTGCCTTCAACGGCAACCACGCCCTGCGCATTATGCGCAACGCCCTCAAGCATTCCACAAGCTACGACATCAAGGAGGATAAGGGTGGTGTCTACTACAACCTGCTCGACTCCCACGCCCCCTTCCAGATCGACGGCAACTTCGGCTTCTCCGCCGGCGTGGCTGAAATGCTCCTCCAGGGATACGACGGCACGCTCCGCCTGCTCCCCGCTCTCCCCGACGCATGGCAGGAAGGCCATGCCAACGGCCTCCGCGCCATGGGCAACTTCGAGGTCGACCAGCGCTGGACCGCCGGGCGCCTCACCGAGGCCGTCGTGAAATCCGGTTCGGGCCGCGACGCTTCCGTAAGCTACAAGGGTATCGCCAAAGCCAAGGTGACCGATGCCTCCGGCAACGCCGTGACCGTCACCGCCGACGGCGAGGACCGAATCTCGTTCCCCACCACTCCCGGCGGCCGCTACACCATCGACCTCTCCGCCAACAGCGGCATCAGCGCCGTAGCATCCGACGCCACCGCCGCCGGTCCCGAGGAATACTTCGACCTCCAGGGGCGCCGCGTGGCCGCCGACACCCTCTCTGCCGGCATCTACATCCGCCGCGCCGGTTTCGTCGCCGAAAAAGTAGCCCTCCGCTGAAAATCCCAACTTAATACATATTGCCTGTCTTACTTCGGAGGCCGGGAATCGGACGTGATTCCCGGCCTCCTTGCCGCCATTCCGGAAAAATTGCGTACCTTTGCGGTGCATCACACTACAGCCGCACGAACCGCAATGAAGATTTCTGTTATCACCGCCACCTTCAACTCAGCTGCCACCCTGGCCGATACGCTTGCCTCTGTGGTGGCGCAGACATATCCCGACGTTGAGCACATCATAGTCGACGGCGCGTCGACCGACTCCACGCTTACCATCGTCGAGCATTACCGCAGTGCCTACGAGCGCGGCGGCAAGACCCTCCGCGTGGTCTCGGAGCGCGATCGTGGAATCTACGACGCCATGAACAAAGGAATTTCCATGGCAACCGGCACTCTGGTGGGACTCCTTAATTCCGATGATTACTTTACGTCGCCCGACGTGCTCGCCCGGGTGGCTGATGCCTTCAGCACCGACGCCACGCCCGATGCCAGTTTGGATGCCGTGTATGGCGACGTTCACTACGTCGACCAGCATCAGACCACACGCGTGGTGCGTCACTACAGCTCCGCTTTCTTCCGTCCCTGGATGATGCGCATGGGCTTCATGCCCGCCCACCCCTCGTTTTATTGCCGCCGCCGGCTTTATGCCGAGCATGGCGGATTCGACCTCGATTTCCGCGTCGCCGCCGACTTCGAGCAACTCCTGCGCATGATTTTCGTCGGCCGCATCAATACCCGTTATCTGCCCATGGATTTTGTGACGATGCGCACCGGGGGCGCCTCATCTTCGGGAATGACCTCCCATAAACGCATCTACCGCGACCATCGCGCAGCCTATCGTAAAAACGGGGTCTACTCCAACTTCTTGTTTGAGGGTTGCCGCTACCTCTATAAGATCTTCGAGCTTGTGCGCTCCTGATCTTCGGTATATATAATTGTTCGGGAGTCCCTGCCTCCTGAACCCGCTGCAATAATCTGCCTTGGACTCTTCACCTTGGCCTCTGCGCAAAAAAAACTGAAAAATGTTTCCCTGAAAATTTGGCGGTTTCATCCGGAATCCTTAACTTTGCATCCGAAATCCATGGGGTACTAGCTCATCTGGCTAGAGCGCGACACTGGCAGTGTCGAGGTGAGCGGTTCGAGTCCGCTGTACTCCACCCCCTTAAGCGAATCGAGATTCTCGGTTCGCTTTTTTATATAACTTTGATTATTAATCTACGGAAAAAAATGCGCCGCAGCTTGCAATGAAGCCGCGGCGCTTTAAAAACGTTTTTAACTTGACGATTACTGTTTTATCAGGCGGTAGTCGCTGCCGTCAAACGATATAATCAATACGTTGTCGTTGAGGTAGAATGGAGTTGGCTCAATGTCGTCATCATAATATTCATCCTCGTCGGCGAAATAGCCACCGATTGAAATAAGGTTCACCGCTCCGTCGTGGGCGGTAGCTATCTGATAAGTACCGGTAAACGACCAGTTCCATGAAGAATGGGTTTCGCTTACGCCTTTAGCGGTCATCTTGCCGTCGGGAGTGAAAGTCATCGTTACCACCTCATCATCGTCGCCGTTGTAACCGCCTTCATGATTCATTGCTCCGACCCAGGTGCCGACAAGCATGTTGTTTACAGCGTCGTCTTCGTCATCGTCGTCGCCACACGAAGAAAAGCCCAGACAAAAGATTGTCGCGGCAATCATCATTGCAAGAAACTTAATCTGTTTCATTGTAGTTGTTAATTTATTATATTAACTCGGCAAGACGGGACTCCGAAAAATTATAATGATAAGATAAAAGAATGGGAAGAAGAGCCGTCCCATCACTTTCGCCCGGTTTCATCTAAGATGATAGCGGGAGAATTGCCAAGGTGATGTAATCTTCCCGTCGCGCCATAAGCTCGTTTTAACAGGCTTGCCGCGATTTGCGCTGCAAAGGTAGAAAGACGAATGATATTTCAGACAATATCGTTAAAGGACGTTAAAAGCTGTAAGCACCTCCTATAATAACGAAAAAGCGAAGACGGACCGATTGCCGTCTTCGCTTTTTTGTGTTGAACTCAAAATAGTGCATCCCTACATGCGGGTGCCCGTCCACCCGTTTTTTCACCCGCAGCCTCCATCGTCTGACCCCGTAGGGGTGACATCCCTGTAGCCAGGGGTGCAAACCCCTGGGGGGTGTATACCCCTGATGGTGGACGTCTAACCCCGTAGGGGTGGCATCTTTGTAACCAGGGGTGCAAACCCCTGGGGGCGCTATAGGCGGATGCCGTAGCGGCTGGCCAGGAAGGCGCGGATGCGCCTGGGGTCGGCGGCGCAGGCGCGCTCCACCTCCATCACCTTGGCGTCCACCAGCGTGCGATACCACCATCCCTGCAGGAAGTCCCAGAGAAACCCCTCCTTCCCGTCGAGGAACCCCAGCCGGACAATGTAGCGGTATAGGAAATAGGCTGTCGACCGCCAGAACAGCGGCATGCGCCCGTAGAGCGACTTCTGACGTCGCTTGGCCGCTACAGCGTCGGCCAGCCCCCCGGCCTTGTCGGCCTCTGCGCTCTGAGGCCGGTATTTTTCGGCGAGCAACAGCGCCGCCTCACGGTCGGCATAGCCGTTGTGCTTGGCGATGAACGCCGAGAGCGGCAGAAGTGAATGGTCGTAGAAAGGATGCGTAAGCGTCTCCGAGCGCCCGCTGAGTATCTGCAGATGCTCGTCCATCAGCCGCTGCTCGTAGCGGCAGTAGCCCCGGCGGAACATCCTGACCATTGCGATTCCGTTGACGATGCCGTGGCGCAGACGCCGGTTCAGGAAATAGCGCCCCAGCGGAATCACCAGCGCACTGACGTCAGCCGGCATCGTCGGCAGCTTCGCGCGGATCTCCTCCGTCAGCTCCGGCGAGAGATACTCGTCGGCGTCGAGCCGGAGTACCCACTCCGACCGTATGTCGAGCGCGTCGAGCGCCCAGTTGAACTGCGCCGCCTGATTCCCCGGCCATGGGTGCACCACCACCTCCGCCCCCTCCCGGCGGGCAATCTCCGCCGTGGCATCGGTCGACTCCGAGTCTACCACCACCACGCGCCGCGGCTCCAGCGCCCGCAGCCTTTCGAGACACCGCCCCAAATGCAGCTCCTCGTTCTTCGTAAGAATAATAATCGTAACGTCAACCATCTCTCAGAATTCTCTTCTTTATCGGTCTGGCAGGATTCCCGCCCACAATCGTCCATGGCTCAACATCCTTGAACACGGCCGCCCTCGCTCCCACTACGGCCCCCTGCCCGATGGTCACCCCCATTCCGACGAAAGCATCGGCAGCCACCCAGGCCTGGTCTTCAATCACTATAGGCGCCGTAATCAGCGGATTAAGCGGATTTGTAACGTCGTGCGACGCCGTGCAGAGATAAGCACCCTGGCTCACGGTGGAATTTGCTCCTACTACCACAGGGGCTACGTTATAGCAGTCAACTTCCGACGCCAGACAGCTGTGCGCCTCCATCCGGAGGTTCGCAGGATAGTAGACGCGCGTCGACGAATAGACCACGGCCGTAGGATGAATCTTCGCACCGAACATCCGCAGAAGCGTCCGTTTCCACCCCGAAGCCATCGAGCGCGGAATCCAACTGGCTCCCACGCCCCAGACAAATCCCCAGATTAGCCTGACAATCTGATGTTTGCGCGACAACGCATTGCGGTATTGCGAAAGGTCTATCTTTGGCATCGTTTAGGTCTATTTTTGAGATGAAATCTTTTCGATAGCCATGTCGCTAAGCGTTTTCGGGTTAGTGACGCCAAGGAACAAAGCCAATACTACTGCAAGAAATAAAAATACAGAACCGGCAATTTTGAGACTATTGTATTTGCATAAAAGCAGTATTGGAATTGCAAATATTCCTAAAATAATTACACCGAATAGGATTCTATAAGCTATAGGGTTACTGATGAATCCTAAAGCAATCAAGAGTATACCCGTTACAATGCTAACTGCCCAAATCAATTTTCCGCTGATTGCATCCGATAGTTTCGGAGTGGTCAGATTAGGCGCTGTCTGCCCACTGCAGCGGAAATAATCGGCCAGTTCCTGAGGAGATCCCGAAATTTTATTTGGTGTGATTTCCATCAGTCAACGGCTAATTTTGGGGTGCGGCGAAGGCGTGGACGCTCCATTCTCTTCTTGGCGGAATTTATCATATCTGCGATGGCCTTGACCACTTTATCTGCCCGTTCAGTGGTCCAGTTTGCAGGTTCGTAGCTTTTAAGACTCACAATGCTTGAAGCGCTTACGCCGATTCTGTGGCTGTATTCGTCCGACTCCGGGAGCAGGTCGGGATCTACACCGGCCCTCTGAAAAGCCTCTTCGGTCGAGGCGCACTCATGGCGGAACTCCGTACCCCCCTGATTGTTGCGGTTGAGGGTAATAACCAGAAGCACCTGGTCGCTTGTCGGATAGACCGTGGCGCGGATTGCAACGTCGGGGAGTATATGGCGTGCAAGAAAATTCTTGAATGCCGTAATATACGTTGCAATCATATCCTTTTGTTCGTTTGTCATGTCGAGAAAACGTACTTATGAATTTTATTTGGAGAGAAGAGATTTGTATAGCCTGATTGTCTCATCGGCAATGTGTGGCCATGAGAATTGCCTCTCAACCAGTCGGCGCCCATTTATTCCTATTTCTGTTCTTTGATTTGCCGACATGGAGAAAAGAGATATCAGGGAGTCGGCAATACTTTCCGGTTTTGGCTCGCAAAGCAATGCTGCGTCTGCTTCGCTTCCCTCCGGTAAATTGCAATGTGGAGTAATCACAACAGGTAAGGCGTATGCCCATGCCTCGAGTACGCTCATCGGCAGCCCTTCACTGAAACTCGGTAGAATAAAGGCTGATGCCTCGGTTAGCAGACGTTCTTTTTCATCGCCGAACGCAGCCCCTACAAGTGTTATGCAGTCACTCAGATTCTTTGAATCAATGAGCGTTTTTAGCTCGGCTGTATGATTGAGCTGATCCCACCCAGCTATTTTCACATGCCATTCATTGACTAAATCAGGTAGTCGGCGTTTTAAAATTGCCAATGCTTCAATAAATTCGCGGAGACCCTTTTTGGGGTGGATTCGTCCGATGAAAAGCAGCGTTTTGCGTCCGCCGGTATTTTGACGTCGGGCAATAATCTCGTCGAGCGAACAGCCGGGGAGGTCAATTCCGTTCGGAATTATTGCGATTTGATTTTTAAGTCCGAACTCTCTGATGGCATCCGCCTCGCTCTGGCATAGAGCATGTATACAGTCGGCCCGACGAAGATTTTGATACTCATACCAATATCCTACGATGCGCTTTTTCCATCCGGAATTCCGTACCGCCCAAGGGTCGAGCATCCCGTGGGGCTGAACAATCACCTTGACTTCCGGATGCCGCTTCTTGTAGCGGAGCACAGCCGCCGAATGATACATCCACAGTCCTTGCGAATGGATTATATCAGGCTGATACTCTTCTATCAGGTTGTGGATGTCGCGTGAATATCCAAGCGTAGAAAGCAGCGGCACATCGACCCGGTGATAACATAGTTGAGGAACCTCGCCGTAAGCTTTAGCATCCTCACGAGAGTGGGAGTCGTTGAAAGCGAGCAGGGCGACCTCAATATCCTTTGCCAACAACGCCTTTGTCGTGGCGCTGATTGTGGCATACAGACCACCGGCACCTCTGGAATTGGAGTCGCCTACAAATAAAACTCTCATTGCTATTCTTTAGTGAATGATAGATTTCTTTTAGTTATTATGCCAGGGTGCATCTGGTTTATTTCCATTGTGGAACTTCCAAATTAGCAGTGCATTGAGGTATTCAGCCAGAACTTTGGGATGAATACAGGCAGACCATCGTTGAATAGATTCTTTTTCTGATAAGTTCAATGAGCCTGCGTTTATGTAGCTTTTAATTAGTTGTGTGAATTGCGTCCAGTCATCGGATTTGAACACATTCCCAAGTCTGCCATTAGCTTTAATCAGAGAGGAGGCTCCACATGAATCGGACACAATTACTCTGCAACCTTGCGAGAGAGCTTCATTTACCGAGCATCCCCAACCATCGAATGCAGATGATAAAATGAGCGTGTCGGATGAAGAATATTCTTTTTGTACCTTTTCAGGAGGAAGAGTTCCCAGGAATCTAAAGCGCTTATCTTGACAAATGGCATTCAGAATTTTATTTTTTAGAGGACCGTCGCCGATTATCTTAAAATCAAAATCGGCGTGTATCTGTTTACATGCTAATATGGTTTCTATTACCCTTTTACGAGTGACGAGTTGGCCAACCATAATGAAGGTTGGTTTGCTTGTCTGAATTAGTTGAATAGACGCTTTATACCATGGACTATATATGAATTCAGCGAGTTTTTCGTCTGGAATGGATGCAAGTCGCAGCGAACGATACGCCTTTTCACCACAATATCCGATAAGTTTATGATGTCTGCCAAGACCGAATTTATACATCCAGGTCCATTTGATTTTCCGGAGATATCCTAAGAACCCTTCATAGGGATATTGTTCTTGGAAAAGAGAAATAAGAGTAAAATGTCTTTTTACCAACTTGGAGAGAGCTTTTTTTAGGATACTATGCTCCCGCATTACCTTGAAGGCATTTGATATATGGATATAATCCGATGTTATATCAAGTAATTGCGCAATATCTGAGGGTGTAGTTATTTCAAAAAGTTTACAATTGGAGACATCAATATTGACATAATCCCTAAAAGAACGTTGACAATATGCTACTACAACATTGTGGACTTTTCCCAAATAGTCAAATACATAAATTGTATGTAAATCTATACTTGCTGTCCAATAAACAATGTTCATATAGATGTATTTTTAGATAGATTCTCTTTTTTAATGAGTGATTTAAATGGGGTAATGATTTTTGTGAAGGCTATTGATAAGGCTAATGTGAGAATAAAAGTGATAAATGGTCGGCTGATAATCATTAGCGGTCTATCGAAAGACACAATGCTCGCTATAAATGCATAGACGGCGAGATGAAAATAATAGATTGAGTCTGAGTGTTTGCCAAGTCGCGCACACAATGCAATAACCCCTGTATTTTTAATAGGCTGATTTACAATTAATAGTATTACCCCCCCGGCGAGAAATGATTGAACAATAAACAAGTCCCTTCCAGCTTCAATATGTAATTGTCTACGAAGATATACTTCTAAAAATAATAGGACCAATAAAATGAAGCAAGTGAGGAAAATTTTCCGTATCTGGTTATAATGAAAATGTTGGCGAAGGAATAATCCTAAACAGATATTTGGTATTCCTATAAATATCCAGTTTCGAACATATTCATTATAGGATGTATAGTTTATGAGGCAGCCTGTGATAAGTAGAGATAGTGCAATTATATATAGATTGTTATCGGATACATGTTGTCTCAAAATGCGTATAAAAAAGAGAGAATATATCAGGGCAAATAGATACCATAGATGAATACCAATCGGAGAGAAATTGTTAAACAACAAGAATTTGAAAAACCAAGTAGAATTAGGTGTAAAAGTAGATGAATTTGAATGATTCAGAAGAAATATACCGGCATATACGATTGCTACTGAAATTGTTGTAAGGATTATTTTTTTTAGTTTAGGTTTAATTCTCTGTTCAATATCAATATAATAATAACCCGTTATGATAAAAAAGAGCGGAACGGCAATTCTGCAGAGTGCATCGGAATAAATGGTAAATTGCTCGACATGTGGATCCCCAACCCCTCGGACACCAAGGTGAATCCAAACCACCAGAAATGCGGCAAAGAACTTGAGTATTCCAATTCCAGGGTTATAGTTTTTCATTTAATCAAACAGATTCATAAGCCTTTCTGCAAATACTTCTCTCGAAAAAGATTGAGCATATTGAAATGTATTCTTTGAAATTGTATTTCGCAGGTCGCGGTCATTTAAAAGTCGCTCTATAGCCTTTGCAATGCTTTCAACATCCCGAAATGGGACAATATATCCAGGGAAATTTTCTTCAAACCCTGATGCGGCGGTCGTTATTATAGGTACTCCAAAGCTTGCAGCCTCAAGGAGAACACCTGCAAATCCTTCAGCTAAGGTGGGAAACACAAACATATCAGCGGAGTTAAATTCTTCACGAAGTTGTTCTTTGTTTAGATAGCCCAGGAAGTTGATATTAGAAAAATGAGTCGAAGCCTTTAATTCGGATGGAAGAGGCCCTATTACGCGAAAATCAATATTAAAGCCCCGTTCTTGAAGTCGTTTGACAGCTTTATTCGCATATAAAAGCCCTTTTCTCACTGGGTCATTGCCAATCCATATGATTCTGCCTTTAATTGGATTATTCGCATATGTAGTGTTTGCTACAGAGGAGACATATGGAATGACATTGATTTTTGTTTCGTCGTAATTAGGACTTCTTTTCAAGCAGTAGCGAACATAATTTGATGGGACCAACAATTTATCGGCTATTCTTAGTAGGTCATCCAAGTATTTTTCTCTTAATTCGGCTTGTACAATATGATTTTGCGCTGTATAACGGATGCATTCAAATTCCGGATGATTGAGCTCATCAACTAAATCTCGGAATATATATGGGTTTTCATAGATGTCAGCCAGGATTTTTAATCCGGCGTTTTTGGCATATTTTGTAAAATCAAAGTTCTCAATAAACATCGTATACAGCCAGTCTGCATCCCCAACTCCTTCGCGTATAAATGCTTTTGCTGAACCTTCAAAAATAAGGTCCATAATTTCTTTGTTCGGACGCTTAAGTAATTTTTTTGCGAGAATTTTTATCTGTAAAGAGTCATTGGAAAAGATTTTGGCATCTGATATCTGTGTATTGCGCTTGGTTAATCTTGTGAGTTGTGGTTTTTTGCCAAATACTCGAGATAGCAGTTTGGCAAATCGACCAAGGGCACTATCGGCATTCGAATCAGTATAGAGTTTATATAATACTCCTCTATTATCTAATATCTGTGGAATGAGATACCTTCTCCTCGCTCCGTATTGCGACACAATTATCTTCATACAAAACCTATTTCTCGTGAGAAAAACTTAGCCTCGCCTAAATCTTTAAGGAACTTGCAAGGTACACCTCCGTATAGGGCATTTGAAGTGGTGAGACTTTTGTTAACCAACGACATAGCGCTTATTGCCGTTTTATCGGCAATCTTAACACCCTTTAATAGAATGCATCTTGCCCCTATAAAGCAGTAATCTCCAATCTCAATTGGCCCTGCATCCTGAATGCTGCGATTGAGGTCTATGCTATGAGTCATGAAAGCTGTATCGAATCCGGCAATTTGACAGAATGCTCCAATTCTGATTCCACCATTGCAATCGAAATAATGATTGCTTGTTATTCCGGTATGTTTTCCGATTATCAGTTCACATTTTCTGTCTTTGACATGATGAAAATGAATCACTGAACTGTCATTAGTCGGGAACCCGGTAATTTTATTGAGATTTCCCATGCTGGCAGATTCATGTAGTTCAAGTCTATCGATTTTTTTGCAAATACATAAATGGCCAATGCTGGAATTAGCTTCCATCCATAGCTTTTTAGCAAGAATGATTGAGAAACCGATATGAGCTGTGGAATCGATATGATATCCATACGCCCACGTCAAACATCTGCGCCGGATGAACCATGGAAATATCCAGAAGAGGATTTGACAAAGAAATCTAAACATTGATAGCTGTGCGATAGGGAATGTTCTTTGAGATTGCTTTAAGTATGGGAAATACGAAAAAGGCGTATATGATTAAGGCCGAAAATACAGCGTTTGTAGAGTGCGTAATTGCATGAATTCCAGGCGTAAGTAGCGCAAGATATAGGAAAATGGAAATGTCTGATAAATTGCGTCTTTTCCATAATACTCCCATTATTAGGGCAATAATGAAAAACTTAATGAATCCCAATAAACCAAATGAAGCGTAACTGTCGAAATAGCCGGTCATTGTACTTCCACTTTTGGTTAGGGATGTGACAAATTGGTCGTAGGCGGTTGGAAGAAATAGCTGTTGTTTCAGTGTAGAACCCACTAAAAATTTGGGGACAAGATCGTTAATTGTGCGATTCCAGTTTGATGCACCATAATCATAGAGGTGGTAGGACTCACAAAGATTGATGGCTTTGATGGCATTATTTACTTCACCTTTAGCCAGGTTTGCGTTATTTTCTTTCTCCGAGCCAAAATCAAGTGATTCAACATTCTCTACGGCACTGACTTCTCCGGAATACGCATTTTCGCGGTACTGGGCAATGACTGTATTAAATAGCATACCAAAGAGAAATACTCCGGGAATTACGTATTTTACTAAGGCGTATTTCTTTTGCGAGCAATAAAGCATGTAGAAGTAGCCGATAATCATTGCAATATATAGTGCATTTGCTCGGCGAGCCTGATTGATAAATTGATCGATTGCGATAACAAGAACAATGAAAAGCAGGAATCTTGCGTTACTTTTTTTACCCGGCAGGTATAAAGCCATCATAATCAGAATGAGGGCATAATTTATATATGCGGTAAAGAAATTGACAATTACAAATGGACCGCTGATTTTTCCACCTTTATATACGCCACGATTTATAAGGTAGGCTGATATGCCTATAAATAGAAATAGAATCGCAACGGGTATGATTTTTTGAGGATTGAAGCGACGAATAAACTGATTGCGAAGATTCCCCGAAGTCCCAATTACGAAGCCCGCCCAGACCGCAACTGTACATAAGCACATGTGGAGTACGGATGTAGTAAGATACGCATCCGGATTCTTTACATGTGCGGCAATGGCAGTAAGTTGCGGGTATATGAACGTTAGGTTAACACAAGCTATGATGAATGGGAACCGGAATACTCCCATGACAGATTTTTTTCGTAATCCATCATAAAGCAGTAGTACGTTGATTATTGCGAAAAGAATTATTAGTATTTGACTCATACGTCTGAGGCGATTGAAGAAGGGCTAACGCCGAGAAATAATTCTGGAGAAGATAATATTGAAGTCGGTTTTATTAGGAATTATGTCAAGATGAATATGGCAGAGTTTGCGGTATTGAAGGAGCATATAAGCGAAATAGCAGCCCTGGCAGATTGTTATAATCGCTACCATTACGTAGATATTGATGAATCCGAGCCACTTGCATGTGAAAGCAAGAGCCGTAAGCGTTATCATGCTGATGCCCTTAGCTTTTGCTCCGGCGTATGGGAATCCAAGTGCAAGAATCCCTCGCTCTACGATGTAGGATTGACCCTGTAGAATGCAAGTGGCAAGCAATATAATTGCCGGAAGAATTGCCGGTGAAAAATCATATCCGAAAACTATTGGCACCATCAGAGGAATGATAAAAACTAATCCCACGGCGGCTATGCCCATAAGAATCAGGTTCTGACGCAACATTACGTTGATTGCGGCGGCTGATGAGCCTCCGGCAAGGTCGGAAAACACTTTCGTGCCATACACATTGGAAAATATGGCTATAAGACTCGCGGCAGAATATGCGGTAGTATAAATACCTAAATCATAGCTGAAAAGTACAAGTGCGAGAATGGCCTTGTCGAAATAGGTATATATAGGCTCAGATAGGTCAGATATTGAATACTTGAGGCTGTATTTGAAAAGCCGGGCTACCGGATAACATTTCCGTTTTTCCCTTTCAGCATAAAGCGATAGAATCACACGGACTAAGCAGACAATGAAATTCGCACTCAGCAAAGATATTACTACTGTGGCAAGGGAGAGAGTCTTCGTAAAATAAAGAACCAGTAGAAATATGAAAAAAATCGGGTTGAGGATGGAGCGGGTTACGCTGTAGCGGGTAAAGTCTTTTCTGCCGTGGTCGATTGCGTTGAAGCCTCGGGCTACGTTGTTAATCAATACGAAAACCGAGAATATTAAAGTCAGACTCAAAACAGATTCCGACGAATCCTCTATCTCGATTAGATGCGGCGATAATACGAGGCTCACCATTGTACCGATTAATCCGACAATCGTTGTGGCTATAAGGGTAGACTTCGCCATATTCCAATGGTCGAAAATCATATCCCGGGCGCTAAGTTTAGCAATTCCGGTATATAGCCCAAGAATAGAGATGCCTGAGATGATTGTAGGCCAAAGTATGATGGCAATAAATTCGCCTTTACCCTGTGGCCCGAGGATACGGGAAACAATCACGGCCTGTAAGACGGTTGTAACCTGCACCAGAACGTTTCCGGTAAAGATTTTACCGAGGTCGGTTTTAATCAGCGATTTGAGCCTTACAATCATATTTCTTTAATATGATGCGCCGGAATGCCTCCGATTATCTCATTCCCTGAGTATTCCTTATTGCAAAGAGCCATGGCTGCAACAACAGTGCGAGATTTGAGATGTGTGCCGGGAAGTAATACTGCTTTACAACCGATCCATACATCATCGTCGATTGTAATTTCTTTTGTTTCAATTCCCTGGTTACGAATCGGCATTGATGGATTGCCAAATTTATGGTTGAACGATAGGATGGAAACCTGATGCGCGATACTGATATCATTGCCTATGACCACTTTGCCGATGGCATCAATGTAGCAATCCTGATGAATCGAAACATTATTGCCGATTGTCAGGTATTCGGGATGCACAATTGTAATGTTCGGTCCGATAAATGTGTTCGACCCGATTTTTACGCCCATACGGCGGAGAAGGACGCATCGGATTCGACTGCCATATGCTCCAAAACGCAGGTTTCTGACAAGGGAATAAATGAGAGATAACATTGTTTTGGCTCTCGATTGCTTATCGCAGGGGATTCTTGGAGTTATACCACTCGGAGAAGGCGGTAAGGCCATGTAGTAGCGTAGTTGAGGGAGCGTAGCCGGTGGCTTCGTGGAGTCGGGTAGTATCGGCGTAGGTGGTGTAGACGTCGCCGGGTTGCATGGGCTTCATTTCGAGGGTGGCGGGGCGGTTGAAGACCTGCTCCATAGTGTGGATGAAGTCCATAAGTTGCATCGGGTGTCCGCAACCGATATTGAAAACCTTTGCCGGAATCGCTTCCGTGGGAACGAGTGGGATGATTCGGTCTACACCTTCGATTATGTCGTCGATATATGTGAAGTCGCGCGATAGGTTGCCGTTGTTGAATACTTTAATGGGTTGGCCGCTCAGAATCGCTTTGGCAAACAGCATGGGAGCCATGTCGGGGCGTCCCCATGGGCCATAGACGGTGAAAAAGCGTAGACCGGTGGTCGGTATGCCGTAAAGTTTGGAATATACATGAGCCATCAGCTCGTTGCTTTTCTTAGTAGCGGCATACAGCGATACGGGATTGTCAACGTTGTGCGCTTCGGAGAATGGTGTCTCCTTATTGCCTCCGTAAACAGAACTGGATGAGGCATATACAAAATGCTTCACGGGATTGTGGCGCGCACATTCGAGCAGATTGAGGAATCCGACTATGTTACTTTCGATGTAGGAATACGGATTTTCCAGGGAGTAGCGCACCCCGGCCTGAGCGGCGAGGTTTACAACGACTTCAAAATGCTCTTCAGCAAAAAGTTGTTGTAAAAAATCCCGGTCAAGCAAATCGGCTTTTACAAACTGATAGTTGCTGAGTGTCTGGCTTGTAATGAGTTTGTGGTCGGTAATATCTTGCTGAGAAATTCCGCATTCCTGCAGGCGCGCATATTTCAGAGCCGGGTCGTAATAATTGTTGATATTGTCTAAGCCAATAATTGTATGCCCTTCGGAATGAAGGCGCATGACGAGATGGAAGCCGATGAAACCAGCGGCTCCAGTAATTAGGAATTTCATAAAATCAGAAAGTGGGGAAAATCCGGCTCATAGAAATGCTATGGCTGGGGATGTGGAATCAGGGGCGCGGGCCGGGGGCGGGCGTCAGAAGGTGTGTCG
>URAU01000011.1 GCA_900545955.1 uncultured Porphyromonadaceae bacterium | reverse complement strand
ATCTAAGGTGAATGTAATTTTTGCCTCATTTTATTTGGATTTTAATATAGTTCGTTAGTCGAATACGTCGGCGATGGATTCCTCGGGGCCGTCGGATTCGGGGGCTGCATCCCAGAATTCCTTGTCGCAGAGGCTGGAGAAGTCGACATCAAAGGTGGCGTTCTGCGAGTATGGCAGGGAGGGGTCGGCGTATACCTTGCTCATATACAGGCCATAGATGGGGAGGGCCATGGCTGCGCCCTGGCCGTTGGCCATGTTGTTGAAGTGGATATAGCGCTCGTCGCCGCCTACCCATACGCCGCTTACGAGTTCAGGCGTGAATCCCATGAACCATCCGTCGGCGTTGTAGTTGGTAGTACCGGTCTTGCCGCCCATCTGCGCGGTAATGTTGTAGGGAGCGCGGCGCACACGGTTGCCTGTGCCTCCATCGACCACGTTGAGGAGAATCGAGAGGATTTTAGCATAAGCCTTCTCGGAAATCACCTCGGTGTGGGTGGTGTTGAACTCAGAGATGATATTGCCGTTGGAATCGGCTATGGCGGTGACGAAGAGGGGGGCGGCGCGCATGCCGTTGTTGGCATAGGCAGTGTAGGCGCCAACCATCTCCTTGATGGAAACCTCGCAGGAACCGAGACAGAGCGACATCACGGGATCGATATGGTTGGTAATGCCGAAATTATGCATGTTGCGCACAAGGGTGGTAGGCGAAAGCTGCGCCATAAGGCGTGCGGAAATCCAGTTGTTGGAGTTGGTGAGGGCCCAGCGGAGGTCGACCATCTCGCCAACGCGTGCGGAGCCGGAGTTGCGCGGCGCCCAGGGGCGCCCGCTCTCGTCGGTGAACACGGGCTGGGTGTTCGACAGCATATCGCAGGGAGTGAAGCCCTCTTCCATGGCGTAGGTGTAGAGGAACGGCTTGATTGTGGAGCCGATCTGGCGTCGACCTGTCGACGCCATGTCGTACTGGAAGAATGTGAAATTCGGGCCGCCGACATAAGCCTTCACGTGGCCGTTGCGCGGGTCCATGCTCATGAATCCGGTGCGGAGGAAGTGCTTCTGCCAGAGCAGAGAGTCGCGTGGAGTCATCACGGTGTCGACTACGCCGTCGTAGGAGAAGACGTTCATCTCGCGCGGCGTATTGAACGAGGTGCGTATTTCCTCGTCGCTTGCTCCGGCTGCTTTCAGCACCCGGTAGCGCTCGGTCTGCTTTATGGCGTGGTTGATAAGGTTTTCGACCTTAACGTTGCCGAGTTCTTGGGCGTTGCTGGTGTACGGGGCGTTGCGGCTTCCACGCTTCTCGCGGAAGAAGGCCTTCTGAAGGGCACTCATATGCTGCTTGACGGCATCCTCGGCATACTGCTGCATGCGCGAGTCGATGGTGGTGTAAATCTTAAGGCCGTCGGAATAGATGTCGTATTTGGTGCCGTCGGGCTTGGGGTTTTTCTCGATCCATCCGAAAAGGGGATTTTCCTCCCAGGCTATGGAATCATCGACGTAGCGCTGGTGTTCCCATCCGCGGTAATCGGACAGCACGGGCTTCTTGGCCGAAAGAATGCGGCGGAGCTCTTCGCGGAAATATGGTGCGAGGCCGTCCTTGTGGTCGACGCGGTGGAAGTCGAGTTCCAGCGGCAGCTGCTTTAGCGAATCGGCCTGGGCCGCTGTGAGCATGCCCTGCTTCTCCATCTGCTCGAACACTGTGTTGCGGCGCAGACGCGTACGTTCGGGATGCCGCACGGGATTGTAGTAGGCGGGATTCTTCACCATTCCGACGAGTGTGGCTGCCTCCTGGATGTTGAGGTCCTTGGCGGCCTTTCCGAAATATACCCACGCGGCCGACTTGATTCCCACGGCGTTGTAGAGGAAGTCGAACTGGTTGAGATACATCTTGATAATCTCATCCTTCGAGTAGTAGCGCTCGAGCTTCACTGCTATCATCCATTCTATGGGCTTCTGGAGCGCACGGTCGATGATGCCGTGGGTAGCGGGGGAATAGAGCTGTTTGGCCAGCTGCTGGGTGATGGTGGAGCCGCCGCCGGCGTTTTTCTGGCGCATGATGAGCGTCTTGACGAGCACACGCATGAATGCGCGCATATCAATGCCGGAATGGTCCTCGAAACGGGCATCCTCGGTGGCTATGAGAGCGTCGATCACGTGCTGCGAGATTTCGTTGTAGTCGGCGTATACGCGGTTGCCCGAATTGCGGTAGTAACGGCCCATTTCCTCGCCGTCGGCCGTATAGAGAACGGTGGCGAACTTATCGTTGGGGTTCTTCAGTTCCTCGACCGGCGGCATATAGCCTATCCAGCCGTTGTAGATCAGCAGGAAAAATACGAGCATGGCTGCGAAGCCGATTGCAAATATTTTCCATATCCATCCGATAATAAAGCGGTTGCGGCTCCGGCGCGCCGACATATCCTGGGTAGTGTTTGCGGTCATTCGTAATGATGGTTTCAGACCCACAAAGTTAGCAAATTCCCTATTGAAGTCATTTAAACTTTTTCTTAAAATAGCTTCACCCGACGTATTCTTTTCAAAGAAAAAGTTTAAACGACTTCATTAGGAGTGGCAGAGCTAAACGTTTTTTAGTAATTTTGCCGAAAATTGCCCGAATACATTTATGAGCCATACCCATAACCCCTCACTGCTGCCTCCCGACCGCGAGGAGGGCACTTTCAACCTGATGCAGAGCGTGAAACGTCGCTTTTACGCCATGCGCAACGGGATGCTGGCCGCCCAGATGCGCCAGGGGGGAGTCGACTACCGCATAAACTTCGGCCTCAACATCCCGCAAATCAAGGATATAGCCGCTGAGCTCATTGCAAGCGGCCTCTCGGCCGCCGAACTCGCCTCGCTTGCCCGGGCGCTCTGGGACAACGAGAGCACCCGCGAGAGCCGGCTGCTGGCACCGATGATTCTGCCGCCAGAAGAAGCCCCTGAGGTTGCAGCCAAATGGATGGAAGAGGCACAGACGGCCGAGATTGCCGACATGCTCTGCCATTCGCTGCTGCGGCGACTTGATTGCGCGCCCGGCCTCGTAACGGCAGCCATGGCCTCCCCTACCGGACGACTCGGGTCATACACTCCCCTCCGGTTGCTGGCAAACCTTCTCGCATCGGGAAGAATCAGCGCCGACGAGGCAGAGAAAACAATGGCGGCATCCCCGGCCGAGGACGGAGACGCCGCAATGGTAAAGCGCCTGAGGACGCAGATTGAGCAGGAAATCAGCGCTCAGCGATTACTGTGAGGACTCCCGACTTGTCGAAACAGATTTCGTTGAACACAGGGTCGCATATTTCGAGGCGGTAGCCGTCGCGCTCCATCTCGTGGACGCCCTCCACACTATCGCGGAAACCATTGTGCTCAAGCAGATTATAGAGCTTACCGGGCACCACAGCCTTCAGCAGATAGGGCGAGAGCGAATAATTTTCGGGAGCCGTAATGTCGGTAATCGCACCTTTCGAATCGAACGTCATGAGAATGCCGTTGGCGAGCCCGACGGTATAGGTCGACGAGGCATAAGTCTTGTCGCAGCGCACTATGGCGTGGCCGTCGCAGTAGCGTTCCAGAAACTTTCTTGCCTTCGAGGGAAGTTTGGAGTAATCCACACTCCCGGCCACAGCCGGTCCTACTCCGGCAAAAGCCACGGCGCCTGCGGCGCCCTCCACGGGAGCTATGATATTATCATTCAAATCGGTCTCGGGAGTCAACCCGAAGCCCGTTGCCGGGACCCACATCGCCACGGCTGCAATCAGCAAAGGGAAGAAACTTTTAAACGCTTTCATAATCGTGAGTTTTAACGGATGATTGAAATCCCTCTCACACTCTCACAAATAAAACGTCCCCCACCCTCCGCGGGTTCACTACATGGCCATCCATCATCTATCTTTTAACTCCGGTGTCAGCGGGCACGCAGAATGCCGCTGTTGATGCTCTTGTCGACGTTGCCGCTGTCGTGTCGGGTTTTCTTACCGAAATCAAAAGTATATGAAGCCTTCAGGTAGGCGGACTGCCGGTTGACGGGAGAATACTGCACGCTCTCCGAGCGATACTGAGGCGTATCGGTCCACGACCGGTAACGGGGATGCCGGTAAAACGGGTTGGTGAAGCCACCCTCAAGCCGGAAGGCGCCCTTGCTCCAGTTGCCGGAGATGCCGTAGTCCCAGACAGTGCGTGTGATGGTTCGGTCGTACCCCGCCATTTTCTGCGGGGTGGCCATGTAGGCGCTGAGGGCGAAAGCTCCCAGATACCACGACATACGCGCGTCGGCAAACCAGCAGGCTGACGTAAGGCGGACTCCACCTGTATAGCGGTTGTACAGCCATCCGCCCGAACACGTCAGGTTGAACTTCGACGACGGCGTCCACGTAGCCGACAGGGAAGGCTTCCACTGTTGCCATTTCCCATCGCCGCGCCACGTCTGCACGAGCATCCCCTGCTCAAACAGATAATCGACCATCGGCAAGGAGCTGCAGCCTGTAAAAAGAGCAAGCGCCTGCAGATTTACCTTCTTGATCCCCAGAGAATATACCCCGGTTACATTAATCAGCCGGGACTGCTTCAGATCGGGATTGCCACGCTTGAGCTGCAGGATGTCGACCTGAGTGGAGGCACCGGTAAGCATGGAGAGCTGAGGATAGGAATTGCCGTAGGCGCCTCCCAGCTGGATGTATTGCGAGGCGCCGGGCTGACAGGTGAACACCACCTGGGCACGCGGAGAATAATTGCTCACCCGCCGCGCTCCATGAACTCTGTAGAACTGAGCTGAAACACCCGGAGAGAGACGCAATGAGGCTTTTCGGCCCAGCGGCTGCATATACTCGGCAAAGAACTGGGTCTCCGACATCCACAGATGCTGCCACGACGAATGCGAACCGCCGTAGGTGGCCGAGCTGACATTATAAAGCTCCAGGAGCTTGAGTGTGAGAGAATTCCCCTTCGGGAATGTCTTCACATAATTGACCGAAGCGTTGAAGGAATAAAGCCGTTCGGTTGTAGATGAGGCGACCAGGCGCCCTCCCTCTCCGTAAGAATAGTCATAATCGTTGTCGGTCAGATCGCCACTTGCCGAGGCATCCACCGACTGGCTGTGCGGCAGATTGAACGTGCCGCTCAGGCCGAGGCTGTATTTCATGCCATGCGAACTCTCCGACCGTTCGGTCAGCACCGGGACGGAGGAAAGTCCTCTCCCGGCGTAGGCCAGCGACGACGAACTGAAACTTTCGGGCATAGCGTTTCTCACCACTCCGAACGTGGCACGCAGCGTACGGCGGTCTGTCTTGTTCCGTACTCTCAGCTGACCGTACTGACGGTCGGATTTCTGGCAGTCGGCCAGCGTGGTATACTCCCTTGCCACCGTATTGCCGGGAAAGAGAAGTTCATCCGTCCGGTCGTTAAAGCCGCCGGACGTACGCTTATAGTCGGTACCGGCAAAAAGCGTATATTGAGTGTTGCGTCGGTAGTACTTCATGGCGAGATTGTAGTCGCCGGAAGTATATCCGATTCTCTGGAGGGCATCCACCCCTATGTAACCACCCGATTCCTTTTTCTTGAGTATGAAGTTGAGCGCCGTATTGTTGCCCGCATAGCGGCCGGTCGGAGCATCCATGAAGCGTACGGACTCCACATCCTGAGGCCTGAGCTGTCGCACCTCGCGCTCGTCGGCCTCCATACCGTCGATATACAGCGCCACGCCGCTCCCAAGGGCCGTTACCGTCCCCTTGAAGGCATCCACACTCACGCCAGGAATCATGAGATTTCTGAGTAGTTCGTAGCCAGACGAGGCATGTCGCACCTGCTGCCGGTCGGGGATTACGGTCAGACCGTTTTGCGTACGCACAAAGCGCTTTGCCGTTACTGTGACCTCTTCCAAAGCATTCTCCTGTCGGTCAAGCACGAAATTCAGTTCGGCCGTAGATGTTTCGGAGGTCTCGACCGGGGCAAACACCGTCGCGAAACCTATGCATCCCGCCGACACAATCAACGGCGAGGCAGGAAGCGATTCTACTGCATAGAACCCACTTTCGTCGCACATGGCGCCTGCCACCAGCACCGTATCGGCAGTATAGACCCTGATGGAGGCAAAATCGACCGCATGGCCTTCTCCATCGCTTACCATTCCTTTCAATTCTGCCGCACCGGCGCCCTGAAAAATGCATACGGCGAGCGGGAGAATGAAATTTTCAACATTCCATCCTTTCATCAAAGTAAATTTAAATTATTAAGTAACTGGTAGTTCCTCAGCTCCCGGCCTTCATGGCCGTCAGGCGGTCGATCAGTTCGTCGATTGTAATTCCCGCCTTATGCAGGCGCGCCATAAAATCCGGAAGCACAACGGTCTCGAACTCATCGCGCCTTTCCGACACCACTTTGTCCACGGCGCCGTCGGCGACATAAAATCCCAGCCCGCGACGCTGGAAGATTATACCGCGCTCCTCGAGCGCTTCGTAGGCGCGCATCACCGTGCGCGGATTCACGACCATGGCTACCGAGAGTTCCTTTACCGACGGAATTCGCTCTCCGGCAATCCATTGACCGTCGCCGACACAATCCATGCAATAGTCGAGAATCTGCACATGAATCGGCTTGTCTGTGCTGAAATCGGTAATCATATCTGCCGGTTCTTTATACTTCTGTAAACTGCCCATACCAGCGCCGCCAGGACCGCAGCCAAAGCTACGTTCTCACAAAGTGCGAAAACCGAGTGTCCGCCTATCAGATCTGGCCAGGAAACGATGGTCTCGGCGAGATCCCGGTAAATCTGCGCGTTTGAGTCGACGCTATATACCGAGTGCCCGATGACACCTCTTTCATACAGCCCGTGTAGCATCAGGCCGAAACCAATGGCATCTATCCCCACAAGTACCAGCCACGCGACGAATACCGCAAGGAGAGTATTTGCGGTGGTCCGTCGGCCGAATGCTACGATGCCAAACAGGCAGACCCCGGTCAGAACGGCGGGAGCCAGCAGGCAGTAGGCCGGATTAGCACAGAAATACGTGGCTACCAGATGCAGGAACAGCACCAGATCCGGCGAAGCCTGCGCCGCGTAATGGCCTCCAAGAGCCACACAAATGCAAAACGGTGCAAAAATGGCCAACGGAACGGCCACGAAAGCATATAGCAGAGGAACAAGCGACTTCTCGCCGGGTGTGGCCGGAAGCGCCACGCGCATCACTAACCCCTTCCCGGGAGCAAGCGCCAGCGGCGCCAGACACTGCGCCAGGTAAAGCACAGGCATCAGCATCAATATGGCCATCACTCCTGTATCGGCGAAAGCGTATATCAGAAACATGGCACCCGCTATGGCGGAAATAGAGGCGTACACCACGAGACGACGTCCCACGGCCGATGAATAAAGCCCTGCTACAAGCCGCAGGCGCTTCAGTGAAAATCTATCTTTTGCGTTCATGAGCGTGAGTCTTTTAAAGTGTCGAGCAACTGACGGGAGGAGGGCGACGACAAAGCCTTGTAGAGCAACGCACAGTCGGGAGTGGTCTCCATGGTGTCGTCGAGAGCCGGGACGATGCAGTGGCATCTTCCCATGACGCGTTCCCAATATATGACATCGGAAGGCACGCCGGGCGCCACAACAACCGCCACCCGCCGGGCAATCCTCTCAAGGGTGGTATGCAGCAGCAGACGTCCGTCGCGCATAAACATCACGCTGTCGTATATCGGATTGAACTCGTCGAGAGCATGCGTCGATACCACAACGGTCTGGCTTTCGTCGACCGCCTCCATGAGCACGCGTCCGAACTGCTCACGACCCACCACATCGAGTCCCGCCGTGGGCTCGTCGAGCAAAAGCACATCGCATTTCAGGGCAAGCATGTAGGCGATGCGCACCTTTACAGCCGATCCGTAGGACATGGAAGCGAGCCGACTGCGCGCGGAGATACCGAATATCTCAAGAATGCGCGCAAGCAAATCCGGGTCGAACCGTGGAAAAAATGGTCCATGTCTCTCCACCATTTTCTCCACGGTTGCCTCCGGAAAATCCATCTCCGGACTGAAGTACTGAATTTTTTCCAACTGCGATGGAAGGCGTAGCCTCAGACTGCGGCCGTCGAGCAGGCACTCCCCCGAGGATGGGTAACGCAGCCCGGCCATAAGGTGCATCAACGTTGTCTTTCCGGCTCCATTGGCTCCCATGAGCAGATGAATGCCCGCATGGAGCTCGCAGGAGATATCCCGCAGTGCCGCCTCATTTTTCCGATAGCTGCAACAGGCGTCGCGTAGTGTTATCATACCCAAGTATTAAGTAACTGTTCAAAATTATTTTATATGATCCTGATCTAATTATTTCACTGTCGCGGTCTGATTATTCAGACCGGCTGCTTATCGCTGCTAATATTGCTTTGCGGTGTAGTGATGCACACATGTGCATCACTACACCGCAAAGGTACAGATTAAATTTATTCCCGCAAATTTTTCCCTCAAAAAATTCTCGCAAAATTCACGGTTCCACAAAAAAACGCAGGTGCAAACGGCAAATAAAGACGAGCGTATGCCCCGAATAGAAAGAGAGGAATGCGATTTGAAGAGGGGAAGGAGGGAAATTAGCGGAATTATTGTTATCTTTGCTCTTCTGAGGGTCTGCGGCTGGCCTATGGCCGGCGCATAAACCCGAATATCAAGCAAATAAGCATTTCTCTTGAAAAGTTCATCATTAAATAAAGCCGACGGAGCGGCAACAGGGGCTGCCGCCGCAAGCAATCCCAACGGCTTGCGGAGCGTGCTGGTGGCGCGTTTTTCGGCACTGGGCGACGTGGCGATGACCGTGCCGGTGGTCTACAGCGCGTGCCGCTGCTACCCCGACGTGCAGTTCACCTTTCTGACACGCCGCTCAATGACGTCGATTTTCCTCAATCCGCCGGAAAATCTGCGCGTAGTGGGCCTCAATCTTGAGCAGGACTACCACGGCGCAGGGGGGCTCTGGCAGCTCTTCGCCGAGCTGCGCGAAAAGTTCGCGTTCGACGGCTTCATCGACCTCCACGACGTGCTCCGCACCAAGCTTCTGGGCCTTTTCTGCCGACTGCATGGCATCAAGGTTTCGGTAATCAACAAAGGGCGCCGGGGCAAGCGCGCCCTTACGCGCCGCCACAGCAAGGTGCTACTGCCTCTGCAGTCCACACGCGCACGCTACCGCCAGGCCTTCCACCGCATCGGTCTGCCGGTTACGAACCGCTTCCACGGCCTCTACGGCGACAGCGCCGCGGCGCCCGCGGAGGCCTACGCCGCCATATGCCAGCCCAAATCCGGCGGAACACGCTGGATAGGTATAGCCCCGTTCGCCAAACACGAAGGGAAAATCTACCCTGCGGATCTGATGGAAAAAGTGGTCGGCACACTCGCCGCGATACCCGACACGGAAATTTTCCTTTTCGGTGGAGGCGATAAGGAAGCGCAGGTGCTCGACGGATGGGCCGAGCGCTATCGGGGTGTACGCTCGCTCGCCGGAAAACGCTACGGCTTCCCTGCCGAGCTGGCGCTGGTGAGCCATATCGACGTAATGGTGTCGATGGATTCGGCCAACATGCATCTGGCCTCGCTCGTGGGCACCCCCGTAGTGAGCATATGGGGTGCCACCCACCCCTACTGCGGTTTCAAGGGATGGCGCCAGAGCGAGGACGATATGGTGCAGCTGCCGATGACGTGCCGACCCTGCTCGGTATTCGGCCAGAAACCATGCTTCCGCGGCGACTACCTCTGCCTGCGCGGCATATCGCCCCAGAGCATAGTCGACCGCGTGGTGCGCCATCTTCCGCCGGCTCGCGGCTCCTGAATGTTAAAACTTACGCCACCATCGCCTTACGCAAACCATCGGCGGTGGCCATGCGTTGAAACCTTAAAACCAAAAACCAACAAACTACCACCTCTATACCAACGATGGCATACAGACTCAAACCACTCGCACGTCGCCTGGCGGCTTGCATGCTCATGGCCTTCTTTGCCACGAGCCTGCTTACTGCGCAGGTGCCCGCAAACTACTACCGCACATGTGCCGGTAAAAGCGGCGCCGACCTGAAAAACGCCCTCCACACTCTGATTTACACCCACAACGAGGTGTCGAGCTACAATGCCCTTCCCAGCTACTTCCGGAAGACCGACGTATATCCTCCGGGCAACTCGCGCTACGGGCAGTGGTGGGACATGTATTCCGACATTCCCCTCCGTACCACCTCATTCAGCGGCCTCAATCGCGAGCATTCGCTGCCGAAATCGTGGTGGGGAGGCTCGACCACAACTCCCGCCTACGTAGATCTCTATCACCTCTACCCCAGCGAGATGGACGCCAATATGGCAAAAAGCAACTTCCCGCTCGGCGAGGTAAGTACGCCGTCGTTCAACAATTCCATCACCAAAGTCGGCTACCCGGTATCTGGCCAGGGTGGCGGCGCACAGAAGGTGTTCGAACCGGCCAACGAGTATAAAGGTGATTTCGCCCGCACATATTTCTACATGGCCACTTGCTATCAGAACCTGAACTGGAAATACACCTACATGCTGAGCAACAACACCTTCCCTACGCTCAACGCGTGGTCGGTGAATCTTCTGCTGAAATGGCACCGTCAGGACCCGGTAAGCGAAAAAGAGCGTACGCGCCAGGAGGAGGTCTACAAAGTGCAGTCCAACCGCAACCCTTTCATCGACTATCCCGAACTCGCGGAATATATCTGGGGCAACAAGCAGGGACTGCCGTGGACACCCGGTTCGGGAACGGAGCCTGAGGGCGACCCCGAGCTGATTGCGCCCGTCAACGGCCTTGAACTTGAATTCGGCGAACTTGCCCTGGGCGACCAGGCTTCGTCGGTAGTGATTTTCCAGGGAGTGGACCTGGTGAATCCGATTGCCCTCAACATAATAATCTATGAGCGAACCTCCGACGCCGATCTGCGCGCCCAGTATCAGGAATGGGCCAAAATGTTTACGGTCGACACCAAATCGCTCTCGGCGGCAAGCGTCAACCGCGACGGTGGTGTGGCCGTGCGAGTCAACTACTCCCCCACGGCTCTTGGCCAGCATCTGGCCAAGCTCTCGATCGAGGGCGATCCTAATGCGGCCTCGCGTTCGGTAGTGCTCCGCGGAACCGGATGTGCCGTACCTACCCTGTCTAAAATCGAGGCGCTCGCAGCCACCGACGTGACCGGCGAAAGCTACACCGCCCGATGGGCAACCGCCCCGCTCTCGGAGGCCGTGGACTATTATGTGATTACCCGCACCATAATCAACGGCTCCAACACCACCACCGAGACCATCGAAGCCGAAGCGGCCGACGATTCGATGACGGCCGAATATCCCATCACAGGCTGCATCCCCGGAACGCAGGAGACCTATACCGTTCAGAGCTCACGCCTGGGCCACCTCTCGCCGATGTCGAATGTAATCACCGTCAATCTCCAGAGCGGCATAGCCGACGTGGTCGACGATAACCCGCTCGGATGGATAATCTATCCCGGAGGTGTGCGCATAGTATGCGGAGAGCCCCATACCGGAGTGCGTATATACGATACTCTCGGACGCCAGATCCGCTACATCGACCGGGTGGAGAACAACACCGAAATCGAGCTTCCCTACGGCGCGTTCTTCATCGTGACCGACCAGCAGCATTCACCCGCCAAAATACTCGTGAAACCCTGAGAATGGAGCAGACCAAGCAACGCATCATGCTGGTGATCAACCCTATTTCGGGCACCGGCACCAAGCGCGGAGTAGCCGGGAACGCCGAGCGCGAGCTCGGCTCCCGCGGCTTCGACGTCGACGTGCGCATCACATCCGGCCGCGGCGACGCCACGCGTATGGCGCGTGAGGCCGCTGACGCCGGCTACTACGGCGTGCTGGCCTGCGGGGGCGACGGAACCGTCAACGAGACCGCACGCGCCCTCTGCGGATCCCAGACCGCGCTCGGGATTCTCCCGGCCGGCTCAGGCAACGGCCTGGCCCGGCATATCGGCATCCCGGTTGACGTCGACATGGCCCTCGACATCGTCACGGAAAACAACATTATCCCCGTGGACTACGGGTCGGTAAACGGCAATCCCTTCTTCTGCACGTTCGGAATGGGATTTGACGCCGCCGTAAGCCACCGCTTCGCCCGTCAGGGCCGACGCGGCCTGCTCAGCTATATCAAGAGCGCCGTGAGCGAGTACGTGCAGTTCCGCCCCCAGACCTACACCCTCAGCGCCAACGGCAAGATTCTCACCGAGAAAGCCTTCCTTGTAGCCGTGGCCAACGCCTCGCAGTGGGGCAACAACGCCTACATAGCCCCCCAGGCAAGCATCACCGACGGGCTGCTCGACATAATAATAGTACACAGCGGCAGCCCCATCGATGCCGCCGTGATGGGAATGGACATCTTCACCGGGTTCATCAACAAGAATACAATGGTGCATTGCTTCCGCGCCCCGGCAGCAGTAATCTACCGCAACGCCCCCGGAGAGGCCCATATCGACGGCGAACCGATGATGCTCGACAACATCCTCGACATCCGCTGCCACCACCGCCAGCTGCGCGTGTTCGCCCCCGAAGCCGACAACGGCCCGGTACGCCCCATCGTAACCCCCGTCAAAGAATTTTTTCGAGATGCGAAAATCTCGATCTCGCATCTGTTCAAATCCTTCACCACTCCCGGCGACTGACAGGAAAAGACCGTATAACGCGAAGAAATGCGACAATACCCGAACCTTTTACCCTGCGGCGCCGTTATATTCACGAACTACGTTACGACTATGAGTTTATGAAAGGGAATATTGGAATTTTAATGGTGATAGCAGTAATGTGTCCCTCAGGCAGCATAGCCTGGGGGATGCCTGCTCTTACCCCCGCGGCCGGAACCGCCGCAGATGCGGCCCCTGCCCCTCCCGAAACACTTGACGCCCTGATCGAGAGGCTCGACACGCTTTCGCCCTTCAGCGCCTCTGTGGCCTATGAAGTCTCGCTGGCGATGACCGACGAGGATGTGGTCTACAACCTCGACATCGCCTCCTCGGCGGCCCCGGCCGATACACGTTTCGGCGCCGATTACCTCATCGACTGGGCTCTGGAGCGCAAAGGCGAGACTCACAAGGGGTTCATCGCCTACTTCGACGGCCACTGCTACCGCTATCGCGACAACCGCCTGCAGGAGTATCATTTCAACTGGGATTCCATTCCGTTCATTTCGGCCGACGGAGGCGTACAGGCCAACGGCCAGTTTGTCGACCTTCTGCCGCGGTCGATTGCCCGTCAGCTTAGAGACATGGCGAAATCCGACAATTTCACTATAGGCTACGAACCCTCCGCCCGCAGCGGCAATCGCGCAGTCAGCATAGTCACCGCGTCGCAAAACGTGCAGGGATACGTGGGGCGCAACTTCCGGCTTACAGTCGACCGCTCCACCGGCCGCCCGCTCAAGATGGAAAACGAATACAATCCAGCACAGATTTCCGAGCAGTCGGTGCGTGCCCTCTACACCTACCCCGAAAGTGGCGACACCGTGCAGGCTCTCCGCCCCGTAGCCACCGAAGAGCAGCTGATGGCGCTGTATCCCGAAGTATTCGAAAATTTCCGTGAGAGCAACTACAGCATAGAGAACATACGCGGTCAGCGTCTGCCCGGATTCTCGCTTCCCACCCCTACGGGCGAGCGCTACACCCGCGCCAAGGGCGATCCCTTCAAGGCGCCCACCGTAGTGGCGCTTCTTTCGGCCGATAATGCAGCCGCGGCACCCACCATAGGGGCGCTCCGCAAAGCCATCGACTCGATGCCACGCGAAGTCGACCTGATCATGGTGTTCACCGGTTCGCATATCGACAGCATCGAGGAGGCGGCCGCTCCCGGGCTACGCCCCGGCGAAGCCATACTGATGAGCGGCAAATCGCTTGCGCGCGACTGCGGCACCTCGGTCTTTCCTACCGTTCTCATCGCCGATACCGACGGAACTGTAGCCGATGTACTGCTTGGATTCAACAACTCCATGACTCAGGACGTTATACAATCGATAGCCCTGCTTAAATAAGTAACTGGTCGAAACTATTTTAATATTTCCGGGAGGAAAATTTTCAGGAGATTTTTCTCGATGAAGAAGGAGTGTAGATGTCTACACGACTGATGAAGAGAGGAAAAGATACGAAAATTTTACCGCGGAAATATTGAAATAATTAGATCAGGATAGAATAAAATAATTTTGAACAGTTACTTAAATTATTCAAGAATATCAATCTGATAATATGGAAACCATCTACTTCAACGGCATTCCCTGCCACACCGCCGGCACACTTCCCGAAGTGGGTACTAAAGCCGCCTGCTACACTTTCGTAACACCCGAGCTGAAAGAAATCCACTGCGCCGACTTTCACGGCAAACGCGTGGTGCTCAACGTATTTCCAAGCCTCGACACTCCAGTATGCGCCGCTTCCGTACGCCGCTTCAACAACGAGGCCGCCAACCTGGAAAATACCGTGGTGCTCTGCGTGTCGATGGACCTACCCTTCGCCGCCGGACGCTTCTGTGAAGCCAACGGAATCACCAACGTGATTCCCGCATCAGCCTTCCGCTCGCCGCTCTTCGCCGAGAAATACGGACTCCAGATGGTCGACGGCCCGCTTGCCGGACTGCTCGCACGCGCCGTAATAATCCTCGACGGCGACCGCAACGTTGAATACGTCGATCTCGTAAGCGAAATCACGGAGGAACCCAAATACAAGGAGGCTCTCGACGTGCTCCGCCGCAAATAATCAACTTGAAGTAACCCGACTAAGTTATTTTATATTTCCGGGAAGAAAATTCTCGCAAATTTCTCCAGGGATGTCCCATTTGTAATCATTGGAGGCCCCAAGGACCTTAAGGTCTTTTGGGCCTCTAAAATTACAGCGGCTTACAAGGTCTATAATGGCTCGCATTTACGCCTCGCTAAATTTCCTCGGACATCGCGTCAGGGAAAGGACTTCCGACGTACCTGAAGCCTTAGCCGGTACGTGTCAGTGCGGTGAGGGCAGCGGCGAGCGCACATAGAATGCGGACCGTAAGCAGGATTATCTGCACAATTAAACTGAGTTTCATAAACGTGAGATTTTGATAAGCCGGGAATGTGTCGGATTCTGAAAATACGGTCTCCCTGATGTAGAAAGCCCCCTCTCTCAGTCCTAATCCTTATCGTATGCAATCCGGGGGAGTTCAATATACGACAATTACCGAATAACAATTTGTCAATCGGCAGCCATACAAAATTACAAACTTCAACACTTACCCCCCCAAATATATACTAATTAAAACTAAATCTTGTTAAAGAGATGCCCCGATACGCCATTATCTCCACATACAGGCGCTGTTCCGGCAACAATAATCTGACCAGAAATTAACCTCACATGCCGGATGCGACAACGAGAACCATCCCGAGAAATTTTTGTTATTCCTTTCGTCGATTTTTCTATGTATCTTTGCAGTGATATGAATATCAAGAAAACCAACGTAGCCAGATTGCTCGACAAGGCTAAAATAAGCTACGAACTGATTCCGTATGAGGTCGACGACTCGGACCTCTCGGCCGACCATATCGCCACGCAGCTTGGCGAGGACATCAACTGCGTTTTCAAGACGCTCGTGCTCCAGGGGGAGTATCCCGGACGCAATTCAGCAGCCTCGAATGCCGCCGGCTATTTCGTATGCGTGGTGCCAGGCAACTCCGAAGTCGACCTAAAGAAGGCCGCACGCGCCGCCGGCGCGAAAAAGGCTGACCTCATTCCGATGAAAAACCTTCTCGGACTGACGGGCTACATACGCGGCGGCTGTTCGCCCGTGGGGATGAAGAAACCATTTCCAACCTTCTTCCACTCCACAGCTACCGACTTCCCCGCAATCTATGTCAGCGCCGGTGTACGCGGCCTGCAGGTAAAGCTCGCCCCGGCCGACCTCATCGGCTACGTCGGAGCCAAGGTATGCGACCTCACCGTCTCGCCAGAGAGCGAGGATGAAGACGGCCAAAACAACTGAAACGCATTAACCCACAATATTATAAAGCCTTGAATACTTTCGGCCGCCTCTACAGGCTCACATCGTTCGGCGAAAGCCACGGCCCCGCCATCGGGGGCGTTATCGACGGGCTCCCCGCGGGAAGCATCATCTCGCTCGCAGCTGTGCAGACCATGCTCGAACGCCGCCGTCCGGGCCAGTCGACGCTTACCACCGCACGCCGCGAAGCCGACCGCGTACGTTTCCTCTCCGGTCTTATGGCCTACGACGCTGATTCCAAGGACCTCGCGCCTCTCACACCCGACACAGACCGGGCCGTGGCGCTCGGCACGCCGATAGGCTTCATAGTTGAAAACGCCGACCACCGTTCAGCCGACTACGACCGATTGAAAAACGTCTACCGGCCCTCCCACGCCGACTACGCCTGGCAACAGCGCTACGGACTGCGCGACTGGCGCGGAGGCGGCCGGTCGTCGGGCCGTGAGACCATATCGCGCGTAGTGGCCGGAGCGCTGGCTATGCAGATGCTCGACCTCAGCGGGATAACCATCAGCTCGCGCATCGCAGCGCTCGGCGACCTTACCGACCCGGCAAAAGAGCAAATCGAGCAGGCTGTGGCCGACGCCAAAGCCGACGCCGACAGCCTCGGCGGCATCGTGGAATGCACCATCGCGGGTGTACCGGCCGGAGTGGGCGAACCGGTATTCGGCAAGCTCCAGCAGAGCCTCGCCTCCGCCATGCTATCCATCGGAGCCGTGAAGGGATTCGACTACGGCATGGGCTTCCGTGGCGTCTGCGCCCGCGGAAGCAGCGTGGCCGACGAGTTCATCTCCAGTCCAGAAGGAAAAATCACGACCTCCACCAACCATTCCGGCGGCATTCAAGGTGGAATCTCCAACGGGATGGATATAAATTTCCGCGTTGCCGTGAAACCTACCCCCACAATCGCCCGGCCGCTCCAGACGGTCGACGCCGAGGGAAACTCGACCGTGCTCGAAGCCCATGGCCGTCACGACCCGTGTATTCTGATGCGCGTGCCGGTCGTAATCGAAGCGATGGCCGCCATAGCCCTCTACGACGCGATGCTCCAGCGCTCGGTAGGCGCTGAAACACTCTGAAAGCGGCCAAACTACGACAGATGAGCCAGTTCTACCGCGACTACGCCGACTTCCTGCGCGAACGCTTTGACGGAAAGATGCAGAAAATCACCGTCGACGCCGGATTCAGCTGCCCCAACCGCGACGGCACCATAGGCCGCGGCGGCTGCGTGTACTGCAACAACCTATCCTTCTCGCCCATGCCGTCGCGCGGCAGCATCGCCGCGCAGATTGAAGCCGGGAAGGCATTTTTCGCCCGCAAATATCCACGGATGCGCTATCTGGCATATTTCCAGAGCTACACCAACACCCACGGCCCTATCGACCGGCTTATGGAACTGTATAGCGAAGCCTTGGCTACAGAAGGCGTCGACGGCCTGATAATCGGTACGCGCCCCGACTGCGTGTCCGACGAGTTGCTCCGCGCCCTGTCCGCGCTCGGCAGACCCGTAATAATGGAATACGGCGCTGAAAGCTCGCACAACGACACCCTCCGGGTTATAAACCGATGCCACACATGGGAGCAGACCGTCGATACCGTGGAGCGAACCGTAGCCGCAGGGCTTCCCGTAGGGCTGCATTTCATAATGGGCCTTCCTGGCGAAACAGAGGAGATGATGCTACAGACCGCCGCGCGCGCCGCGCGCCTCCCCATTTCCACCCTGAAATTCCATCAGCTCCAGATAATCTCCGGCACTCCCCTCGCCCGCGAAATCCAAAGCCTCACCCACCCCTACACATCAGAAACATCAGCCACATCAGAAGCATCAGAAACATCCACCACATCCATCCGGATACAAAACAAGCCGACCTTCCGCGGCCGGCCTATTGAAATATTTTCTGTCGAAGCCTATATCGACCTGTGCGTCAGAATTGTAGAGACTATAGTGCGCGAGAATCCTTCGATAGCCATCGAACGGTTCACATCGCAAGCACCCGCCGAAATGCTGATTGCCCCGCGCTGGGGACTGAAGAACTATCAGTTCGCCCACCTGCTCGAAAAGGCTCTCAAAGAGCGCTTCAACGCGTAAGTACGATGTTTTTTTCGCTGGCAATGCGGCGCATGTTGAGCACCGCGTAGCGCATGCGTCCCAGGGCGGTGTTGATGCTCACTCCGGTTGCCTCGGCAATCTCCTTGAAACTCATATTGCGATAGAACCGCATCTCGAGCACCTCGCGCTGGAGCTCGGGGAGAGCCTCCATGATGCGGCGCACGTCGGTGTTGATCTGCGAAGTAATCATGATGTCCTCAATATTCTCCTCGCTGAGGTCCTTGCGGTTGAGCATGTCGGTCTCCTGCTGGTCGGCCGATACGGTGTTCTCGCTCTTGCCCTGACGGAAAAAGTCGATGATGAGGTTGTGGGCGATGCGCGTCACCCATGCGGAGAATTTTCCGGCATCGGTGTAGCGGCCCTGCTTAATGGTCATGATGGCCTTGACGAATGTCTCCTGGAAAATATCGTCGGCAACATCCTTGTTTTTAACTATGTTGAGTATGTAGTTGAAAATGTGGCCCTGATGGCGACGCAGCAGTGTGTCGAAAGCTGTGTTATCGCCCTTGGCGTAGGCATTGACCAGCATCTCGTCGGTCTGCCGATTCATTTTTTGCATTTCAGTCTGTGTAAAAAAGATTAAGTACAGGTAGATCTATAGGCAATAGTTTTTAGTTTACAATGCGGATTTTTAATTATCCATCGGTTGGTTAAACAGGATTAATAACGAGTGATTGAAGAATAAGTGACCGTAAAAAAATTTACAACTGTGTTCGGATGTTAGCCTCACTCGGAGGCCATCTTCCGAATGCAAAGTTAAGAAAAACCACTCAAAAAACAAAAGAAAGGATTCTCACACCCACGTTTTTAGCATTTTTTGTGACCCAAAAAGCAATAAAGCCGCCTCCAGGGCGTTGTAAGGCCAACCGGAGAGAGCTGTTTTTATCGAATTTCACAAAAGCCGGATGCGGAAGGCCCCCTTGCGCTCACGACCGCTTGCGGTAAGTGGCGGCCGCAAGCAGGCAGGCACCCACAGCCAGGAGGGCGAGCATGCAGAAAGGCTGCCACAGCTCGGCTACCGGGGTACCTTTCAGATATATGGCGCGCATTATTTCATTGAAGTAGCGCGGCGGCACCACATAGGTGAGTGTCTGCGCCCATACAGGCATCGACCCGATTGGCGTAAAGAGTCCTCCCATCAGTTGGAAAATGATTACAAGAGCCATCATCACGAAAATACTCTGCAAGATGGTGGACGAGCGGTTTGCCACGGCCACCCCTATACCCGACATCACCAGACTGAACAGCAGCGAAGCCAGATAGATAGCCCATACACTCCCCTGCGGAGTAAGTCCGTAGACTAAACGCCCGATAAGTATCCCCTCGGTAATCACGAGCATGGCCACAACCCAGAAAGGGAGCAGTTTGGAAAGAATGAATGTAAATTTTCCCACTGGAGTCACGTTTATGGCCTCGATAGTGCCTGTTTCCACCTCGCTCACAAGGTTGAGCGTCGGCAGAAATCCGCATATCATAATGAGAATCACCACCATAAGCGCCGGAACCATATAGTTGCGAAAATCAAGCGTGGGGTTGTATAGGTTGAGCACCGCCGGAGAGGCAGCCTCCACACTCCTCCCCTCGCCTGCATGATGCTCCGCGATGGTCTGCCCAACCGACGCACCGACATACTGCGCCCCGAGAAGCCCCTTGGTGGCGTTAACCCCATTGGCCTGAATATCGTAGCCATCACCTCCGGAGCGCTCGAAATGGCGCGGAAGTGTCAGCACCACATCGGCCTCGCCGCGCTCCATCATCGACATGGCCTCAGCCGGCGTCTGTGGCATCCCTACCACATCTATCTCGGGGGGAGCGTCGAGATCGGCCACCACACGCGCCGACAGACGGCTGTGGTCGTCGTCGACCACGGCCACTGCCACGCGCTTCACGTCAAGATTGGCCACGAGCGGAAGCACGAGCATCACCATAAGCGGCATACCGATTATCACCTTGGGAACGAGCGGATTGCTCCGCATCATCTTGAATTCCTTGCGCAGAAGCGCCCGAAGTATTCGCATGTTCATTGCCTGTCAGCGCGTGTTTTTGAATTTAAGAATGGCGGCCGTCAATACGGCCACCGTCATGGCTGCGAGCACCGTCACTTCAGTGACTACATAGCCAGGGCCGCTCTGCTGAATCATCAGTGTGCGCATGGCCTGGGTATACCATCGCGCCGGGATGGCACATGAGAGCCACTGAAGCGGAGCAGGCATATTGTCGATGGGAAAAATCATCCCCGAAAGCAGAATTACCGGCAGCATAAACAGTATCGCCGAGATAATCAGAGCCGATACCTGAGTGGACGCGAGCGTGGATACGAGCAGCCCGATTGAAAGCGAGAGTATGATGTAGAGCAGCGATACGGCAACCACGCTCGTCAGCGTAGCCGACAGTGGGATGCCGAGCACACCATAGGCCATGGCGAGCATCACCGCGAGCAACACAGCCGACAGGATGAAGTACGGCACGAGCTTGCCGAAGATTATCGTCGACGGCCTCACGGGCGACACGAGCAGGAGGTCCATCGTGCCGCTCTCCTTCTCGCTGACAATCGAGACGGAGGTCATTATTGCGCAGACAAGGATGAAAATCATCCCCATTATGCCCGGAACGAAGTTGTAGGCGCTGCGCATCTGCGGATTGAAAAGCGTGTGGGCCGTCATCTTTGAGCCTTGACTGCCGGCGACCACAGAGGTGAGATAGGCGGTCATCGTCTTTGCCACAGGGGTATTTGAGGCGTCGACCATAATCTGCGCCATCGGGCGCCCATGGTCGTGGCGTATCATCACCGCAGCGTCGGTCGCACCGCGACGCAGCATTGGCTCCGCCTCAGCCATAGAGACAACCCCGTAGAATCGGAAATACTCGTTGGAACCCAGACGGCTCAGAAGCTCGCGGGTCTGGTCGGTCTGCACGTCGACTACGGCCACCACCCTCACCGAGTTCACCTCGGTTGAGATGGCGAACCCGAAGAGCAGAAGGAGCACTATGGGCATAAAGAGCGTGATAAGCATCGTGCGACGGTCGCGCACAATGTGCAGGGCCTCCTTACGTATCATCGCGCCGAAAATTCCGGTCATAAGTCAGTCGCTACGTTTTGCCGACGAGGCCACGGTGCGGAACACCTCGTCGATGGTTTCTACTTTATATCTCTCTTTCAGCGCCCCGGGGGTATCGAGCGCGGCGATGCGACCGTCGACCATTATTGAGACGCGGTTGCAGTATTCCGCCTCGTCGAGGTAGTGGGTGGTGACGAACACCGTCATCCCCTCGGCGGCAGCCCTTATTATCAGCTCCCAGAAGCGGCGGCGCGTTATGGGGTCGACGCCTCCGGTCGGCTCGTCGAGGAAAAGCACCTGCGGGCGGTGGATGGTCGACACGGCGAAAGCAAGCTTCTGCCGCCACCCCACGGGGAGGTCGGCCACACGCATGCAAACCACATCGTCCATCTCCAGAGCCTTGAACATCAGAGCGCTTCGCTCTGCTATCTCCCGGTCGGAAAGGCCGTAGACAGTAGCAAAAAGGCGGACATTGTCCTCCACCGTCAGAGGCTCGTAGAGCGAGAATCGCTGGCTCATATAGCCTATGCGCCGCTTTATCTGCTCGGGCGAACGGAGTATATCGCACCCGGCCACAATGCCCCTCCCCTCCGTCGGGCGGCTCAGTCCGCAGAGCATCCGCATGGCGGTGGTCTTCCCCGCTCCATTGGCGCCGAGGAAGCCGAATATCTCACCGCGACGTACGCTGAAGCTTATATGGTCGACGGCGGTAAACGAGCCGAACCGCTTGGTCAGCCCCTCTACCATGATGGCGCAGGCGTCTGTCGCGAGGGTGCCGACGGGATTTTTCCGATTATCTTCCATTTCTGTCATCGTCTTGCGAAAGGTTGATGAAAAGGTCCTCCACGTCGCCACGCGCCGGGGCTATCTCCACGTCGCCAATCCCCGCCTCTCGAAGCGAACGCATGGCGTCGGAAATGCTGAACCCCGGGGAGGCCTTGAAATGGAGGGATGCGCCGAAGGTATAGCAGTCGTCCACGCCGGGTAGGCTTCTGAGCGCCCCGAGCAGAGGAAAGATATTCCGGCTGCGGGCCTTGTAGAGGTTGTGCGAAGCCTGTTTACAGATATTTTTCGGGGTATCGGTAAGCATGATTCGCCCCTTGCTGATCATCGCCACACGGTCGCATAGCGCCGCCTCGTCCATATAGGAGGTCGATACCATAATTGTCATCCCCTTGCGCGCCAGCGAGCGGAGCATCTGCCAGAACTCGCTGCGCGAAACGGCGTCGACGCCTGTAGTCGGCTCGTCGAGCAGCAACAGACGCGGCCGGTGTATCAGCGCACAACTCAGCGCCAGTTTCTGCTTCATGCCGCCGGAAAGTTTTCCGGCAGGGCGGTCGGGAAACCGGACCAGCTGACTGAAAATCGAGTCGATCAGGTCGCGGTTGCGCTCCACGGATACATTGAATAGCGAGGCGAAAAACTTCAGGTTCTCACTCACGGTCAAGTCGGGATAGAGCGAGAAACGCTCGGGCATATAGCCGATGAGAGTGCGGATGCGGCGGTAGTCGGCGGCTACGTCGAGGCCGAGCACGCGGGCTGTTCCACCGTCGGGCGGCATCAGCGTTGCGAGCATGCGGTAGATGGTGCTCTTTCCGGCGCCGTCAGGGCCGATGAGGCCGAACAGTTCTCCCTCGCCGACGCTGAGATTTACGCCGTCGACGGCTGTAAGCTGCCCGTAGCGCTTGGTGAGACCGCAGGTTTCTATTACGTTGGCCATTAGTGCAGTGCGTTTCAGAGATTAAGGCGGACCTCGCCGTACTGGCCGAGCTTCAGGCGCCCGTCGTTCTCAACGGCAACTTTGGCGGCGTAGACGAGGTTGGCACGCGAATCCCGGGTCTGAATGGATTTCGGGGTAAATTCGCTTTCCTGAGCTATCCACGTGATTATGCCCGGGTAGTCGAAACGCTTGTCGCCACCGAAATCAGCGGTCACCGTAACTTTTTGGCCGAGATGCACGTCGGCCAACTGAGCCGCCGTGAAATAGCAGCGCAGATATATCTTTCCGAGATCGGCAATTTTCACCAGCGGCTTACCTGGAGTGGCATACTCTCCGCGCTCGGCGTATTTCACCAATACCGTGCCGCAGGTGGGAGAAAGTACGTTGCAGCGTGCTATCTGCTCGGCTATCTGGTCTCCCTGATAGCCTATGGCAGAAGCATTGTCGCCGATCGACGAACGGCTTTTTCCGAGCGTGGAGAGCTGGGCGCCAAGTTCGGCACGGAGGGCACGCAGTTGAGCGTCGGCGTCGTCGACCTGACGGGCCGTGGTTGCGCCGTCGGCAAGGAGGCGGTGCTGTCGGGCAGCTTCCTGCTCGGCATGGGCGATGCGTGTGCGCAGGGCGGCGACCTGGGCGCTCACGTCGGGCGTCGATCCCTCGGCCGAGCGGCGCTGGCGCCCCAGCTGACTGCGCTGCAGGGAGAGCATGGCAGTATCCACCAGCGCAATACGTTCGCCGGCGGCTATGGTATCACCCTCTTCCACCGGGAATTCCATGATTTTACCGGCGGTCTCGGCCGAAACTACCGTCGTGGTGGCCTCGAATATCCCCGTGGCATCGTAGTCGGGGGCGTTGTGGCAGGCGGCGAGCATACAGAGCATCGCCGCCGCTATCGTGCGGATGCTTTTCATCGGTTGAGTATGTGTTTGAGGTTGTATATGTTCTGTATCAGTTCTATCTCGTGGTAGGAGGCGTTGAGACGCGCCTGGCTCTCGTCGGTTATTTTAGTGAGCAGCGCGGTGGCGTCGATTACCCCCTCGCGCAGCTGCGACTCTGCCGCGCGGCGCACGCTGGCGCGCAACTCCACGATGCGCGCGTCGGAAGTCATTACGCGCCTCATCCCCTCGATTCGGCACTCCTTATCGGCACCCTCCATACTGTTGTTGAAGCGGAAGGTGGCTCGTTCGGCTTCTATCGAGGCGTTTTCGAGGGCAATGCGGCGGCGCGAGTTGGAGCGCGTGTAGAAAGCGTCAATCTGCCAGGTCACTTTCACACCAGCCATGATGTTGAACGAGAGGTTTCGGTTCATCATGCTTTCGAAGTAGTTGAGGCCGGGATAGCCGTAATACCCCTGGGCGAAGAGCCCCACACGAGGCATCAGCGAGGCGTCGACGGCGTCGAGACGCGCCCTGTTCAGGTCGATTCTCGCCTGGAAGGCGCGCTCTTCCGGGCGCTCGGAGCCGACGGCCGACGGCATCGTGGCTTCGGGGACGGCCAGCGTGTCGGCTACTTCTTCTCCGATAAATATCGCGAGCATGGTCCTAAGAGCCTGGCGCGAGGCCTCGGCGCGCTCGGTCTGCTGCCTATTGGCCAGTAACTGGGCCTCCACCATGTCGGCGTCGGCAGCCATAGCTGTACCGTTGGCCACCATTGCGTTAAGCCGGCCAAGATTAGAGCGGAGCAGCGTTTCCGTAGTCTTCGATATTTCTATCTGCCTGTCGAGCAAAAGTATGCCGAAGTAGAGGGTCTCTACGCGACTCCGCACGGCATACAACTCGACATCCAGCGCAGCGCGACGACTGGCGGTCTCGGCTCGGGCGGTGCGACGCCGGTGGCGCGACTCGCCGCCGTCCCAGATAGTCTGGCTGACGTCGAGACCGACCTTATATTGCTCCTTGCCGAGGCCGCGCGGTGCCTGGCCCATGAGGCTCATCAGGTCGCTGAAGGCTTCAGGTAGGGCCGGAACGGAATTCTGCACGGTAGCCTGACCATACAGCCCGAGCCGCGGGAGCCACGATTTGTTGATGTCGGAAAGGCTCAGGGCCTCGGTGCGGTCGAGCAGTCCGTACTGGCGTATCAGCGGATAGTGACGCTCGGCGCGTGCCAGACAGCTGTCGAGGGTCAATTCCACTCCCGATGCCTGAATAGCACCGCAGCAAATCACCAATATTATCAAAAGGGATGCTTTGCGTATCATAATCCAAGTTTTCTCATTATCGTTTCTACATTCTCGCGTTTGCGCGCGGCGAGAAACTGCTCGTTTTCGCAGGAGTTGCCCATGAGCGAACGTACTATCGGCTCGGCCATAAAGGTGAAGATATTAAGCGAGATGATGTCGAGCAGGAGCATGCGCGCGTCGACCCGGCGGCAACGCCCTTCGGCGGCGAGATCGTCGATTTCTCGCTGAAGTCCAGCCAGCAGAAGTGGAGCATGCAGCCTCATCTGATCGATAATCAACATCATGCGCTCGGGAATCGAAAATACCTCGTTGACCATAAATCGAGGCAACGACGGATTGGCCGCCAGAAAGTCAAAATGACGCTCGACGGTGGCAACAATTCTTTCCTCAAGCGGGCGCCCCGGATCGCCTATCCCGAAAAGCATGATGTCGCGCACCAGCTGTATTTTTTCGTTGAGGATGCGCTCGAAAAGCTTATCCTTTGTGCGGAAATAGTAGTGGAGCATGGCATGTGTAACTCCCGCCGCCTCGGCGATAGCCGTGGTTCGCGCGCCGGCATATCCTTTGGCGAGAAATTCAGCCTCAGCCGCCTGAAGAATCCTGTCTTCGGTATGACTTCGGGAATCGCTATTCTGTGGAATGTCGAAATTTGCATTCATAGCCTTCGACTAATATCTTTGTTTAACAATTTTGTTAGCGCAAAACTACGATATTGTCCGATTATTTCCAAAACATGTAACCGGAATTTTTCAAAAGTTTTGCAGAAATATTTCGACTATAACCCTCGCGCTACAAAATAAAACCATACAGACGTCGTTATATAAATGTGTAACAAAAGATTGTACCCCATCAGCCCGGAAGCCGAGAGGTCGCGGTGCCATTCCCCGACGCGCTGCCCTCACCGACTCAGAGCCACGGACTGAACCATATTCATCACTTATCCATTATAACTTAGAAAAGGCGCACACACATTATCCCCGTCGCCGCAATCAGTGCCTATGAAGAATAGTTCTACTCCATTCAAATCCGAAGGGATTGCCGACACAGCCGACCACGCTCCCGCAAAACCCAACGGTCCCCGCAAATCCACCATCTCGCTCCTTCGCCAGTTTGCCCGCGCCTACACCTGCGCAGCCACCATGCCCGTGGCTATCGGCAGTTTCGTGGCCAACTGACGGTGCTCTCACGGAAGTCCCGTGAAAAAAAACGGCATACGAAATTACCGCTCCGGCGTCGCCTTCCTGAGGAGGTTCGCCGGAGCGGCTGTATTTATCTATATCCTGATAGCGGAGGTAAATAATTTCGAGTAATTAATTATCGTCAGAAAGAGAACACGAGCTGCGTCTGGATGCGGTTGTCGTTGGCGCTGCCGAGTTCGTAGGTAGTGCGCCGGCCGAAATTATACTCAATACCCCACTTCAGGTAGCCGGTAAACTTATAGAAGGCATTTGCGGTGGCATAGACGGCATAGCGGTAGTTGTTGTTGCCGGCAGTATCGCCCGTATCGCCGAGCACGGCATAGTCGCCCACCGACCACACGCGGGCATACGACCCGACCACATTGAACTGCAGTTTCTTAGTAACGTCGTACGACGCGCCGAAAGTAAGGCCCATCATCGGATTGCTCTCCATTTCTCCCAGGCGGCCGTCGCATGGAGTAAAGGAAATCTGACGCCCGGAAAGGTCCTGGATATAACTTGCGATACCCTTGCCGTAAACGGCCTGGAAATTGAACACGAGCGGCTTATAGAAGCTGAAATTGCCCGAGAGCTGGGCTCCCCAGCCGGTGATGTGTCGGGTGCGGGCATCGACCAGGTCTCGATAGGCGAAATTACGGATAATGCCGCTGAGGCGCACGCGGTTGTTTTTCGACCCTTCATACTGCACATACATCGGAATGTCGGGCACAAGCTGATTGGCATCGTCGGTAACTTTCACGTTGAAGAAATCGTGGCTGTAGTCATGGCCGCGATACACGCCGTTGGAGGAATAGAACGTCGGCTTCTCGATACCGACCGCAAAGCTGAAACCGCTCCACACGGGCGACTTATAGCTGATGGCATATGCCGTACCGGCCACATTGCCGGCGGGTCCCTCCGGATCGATGGTAGTGGGCTGGTTGGCATCATCGTCGGAAAAGAGTGTGGCGGTTTCACCGGCCGTAATACCGCGCCAGCTCACATAGGCTCGCTTGAAGAAAGCGTTGTGATTCTCGCCGTTCATCGCGAGTTTGAAGTAGGCTGTAACCTGATTCTTTGTTCCTCCGAACCCGACGATGGTGAAGTCAATGTAGGCTCTGAGCGGATTGATGAAGAAAGCGCTCTTCTTGCCCGGCACGGCGGGTACCGGAATAGCGCCGGTAGTGAAATCTATTCCGCCGCCGTCAGCATCGTAAAGGTCATTTCCGAGATCATAACCGAGGATGGGATTCACCTGGCCACCGATCGAGAGGATAAACCTGTTGTCGGGTGTACGTATCGCAAACTTCGGAGCAGCGTAGCTCTGCGGCTCCTTACGTCGGTCCTGCATGATGATGTCGCGAAGTTCGGGCGAAACACGCACGAGCTCAAGACTCCGTGTCTCAAAAATCACATCATCGTCGGCATCGCTTTCGGGCGCCGTGGAGCTCTGGGCAAATACCGGTACTGAGGCCGCTGCGAGAGCGGCAAGCATAATGTTGAAACATATGGATTTCATAGTAAGAAAAATATATTGATAATTGTGTTATCCCTTATATAATAAACAGTATATAAACAGGTGATACAGTGTAGCTCATTATACTATTACGGTCACGCGGCCTCCGAGCCCCGGGGGTCGGCATGAATCCGTCGCATTTCTGTCCACATAATAAAAATGCCCCTGTCGGGGCATTTGTTCATTTTTAACACTGTTATTTAAAAATCTGAATTTGTGTACACTATTTTGTACACAAATTTGTTAGAATAATAAAAAGCATTTATCTTTGCGTATCGCCAAGTAAAAATAATATACGATTATGAACATACTTTCGGTAAGAGACTACAGGAAGAATCTGGCCGCCTCATTCGACCGCGCCGCTGAGGGAACCCAAGTGATTATACGCCGTAGAAACCAGCTCTACGCACTCATAAGCATCCCATCGGCCGAAACAGTCCTTTCGCCCGAGCAAAAATGCCATATTGACGAAATGACGTCAAGCATACGACGTAGCTGGCATCAGGTTCAAATGATTAAAGCCGGACAACTTCCGGCAAAATCTGCAATGGATTTCATCGATGAACTTTGAAGTCTCTACAACGCCGGAATTCGAGGCTCAGGCAAAGAAGCTCAGTAAACGACACCGCTCATTTAAGGACGACATCAGAAATTTTGTACTTTCACTAAAAGAGAATCCTTTTCAAGGAGTGGAACTCAGTCCGGGTATCCGTAAAATCCGAATGTCCATTACATCCAAAGGTCGAGGAAAATCCGGAGGTGCAAGAATTATCACTTACACGGTTCTCGCAACAGAAGAAAACGGGCACATCTATCTGATGAACGTTTTCGACAAATCAGATTTCTCCACAGTAGAGCTTTCGATTATACAATCCATGGTTACCGAACTGCAACAAAGTGCAACCTCGCACAACCTGGAAGACAACTAAGCCGGATAATTCCAGGATAAAACATCGTGTCGCTACCGGGAAGTCTGCGGAATCAGACCGAGGGTGGAGGCGGCGAAACGGAGCATGAGGTCGCGGGCGGCTTCATGTTCGTTGGGTATTTCGCCGTCGAGGATGGCGTTCTTTATATGCTCCTTTATGATGCCGACCTCACGACACTCTCCGAGGCCGAAAGTCTGCATGATTTCGATGCCGTCGACCGGCGGCTGAAAGTTGCGGATGCGGTCGCGCTCCTCCAGTTCCACCATTTTCTGCTTTACAAGCTCATAATTGCGGCGGAAACGCTCCACCTTCATCTGATTCTTGGAGGTGATGTCGGCGCTGCAGAGCGTCATCAGATCGTCGACATCGTCGCCCGCGTCGAAAAGCATGCGGCGCACTGCCGAATCGGTGACAATCTCCTCCACAAGGGCGATAGGACGCATATGCAGCTCCACGAGTTTCTGCACATATTTCATATGCTCGTTCATGGGGAGCTTCATGCGGCGGAAAATGCGCGGCACCATCTTGGCTCCCACGGCATTATGGCCGTGGAAAGTCCATCCGAGCTTGTCGTCCCAACGTTTCGTTACGGGTTTGGCGATGTCGTGGAGCAGTGCGGCCCAGCGGAGCCACACATTGTCGGTCTGAGCGGCCACATTGTCGAGCACGGCCATAGTATGGAAGAAATTATCCTTATGGCCGACGCCGTTCACCACGTCGATGCCGCGCAAGGCTGCCAGTTCCGGGAAAATGATTTTAAGCAGACCGCTGCGGAACAGCAACTGCCAGCCGCGTGAGGGCTGCGGCGAACGCATGATTTTCATCAGTTCGTCGGCCACGCGCTCCTTCGATATTATCTCGATGCGGCGCGCATTGCGGCGTATGGCGTTGAAAGTCTCGTCGACGATTTCAAATCCGAGCTGGGTGGCGAAACGGATGGCGCGCATCATGCGCAGGGGATCGTCGCTGAAGGTCACGTCGGGGTCGAGCGGAGTACGAATAAGCCCGCGGCGCAGGTCGTCGATGCCGTTGTAGCGGTCGATGAGCTCGCCGAAACGCCCGGCATTCACACAGAGGGCCATGGCGTTGACCGTAAAGTCGCGGCGGGCGATGTCGTCGTCGAGCGTGCCGTCCTCCACCACCGGATTACGGCTCTCGCGATGGTACGACTCCTTGCGGGCACCCACAAATTCCAGTTCCACCGAGCGGCGCTTTACCTGGGCGGTTCCATAGTTCCTGAAAACCGACAGATGACTCCCTTTCAGCCGTCGCGCCACCTCGGAAGCCACTTCAATACCGCTCCCGACGGTAACAAAGTCGACATCGGTCGAGGGCCGGCGCAGCATTATGTCGCGCACATAGCCGCCTACCACATAGCATTCGCGGCCAAGTGAATCGGCAGCATCTCCCACGAGGTGAAACACGGGTTTGTCGATTGCCGAGCGCAGGGCTTCGGCCGATATTTCGGGCGTCATAACGCTTTCATTCTCCATATATTACCTTTTCCGTTGCAATAAATCATAAAGCGGGTAGCTGTATCGGCAGACGTTCAGATGAGCTGCACAATCTCCTCGGGCGCGTTGGTGAGCGAGCGGGCACCGGTATCCTCTATCACGTAGGTATTCTCGATTCCCACCGCGCCGACTTCCGGAATCACGAATTTCGGTTCGAGTGCTATGGTGTTGTTCCGTTCAAGAATCTGACGGCTCCTCGGAGCTATCACCGGCCACTCGTTCACCTCGATACCGACACCGTGGCCCACGAATCCCGCATGCTGGCGGTGGCCCATGAAATAGCGTTCAAGGCCGCGCTCGCGCGCCATGTCAGCACACATTTCGTAGAGCGTGCGGGCCTCAACGCCGGGGCGTGCCTCGCGTTCGAAAGCCCGGCAGATGTCGATGGAACACTGATGGGCGTCGACAGCCTCCTGCGGGAGCGAGCCCACGGCAAACACACGCGTCATGTCGGTCATGTAGCCGGTGAAGTTGCCGTTGAGATCCACCATCACGGCATTATGCTCCTTGATTTCCTCTCCCGCGGCTCCGCCGGGAATCGAGGGGTCGAGACCGCGGCCTCCCATGGCGAAATCGTAGGGAGCAGGCACGTCGGCATTGCGCCCGGCGAGCACGTTGCCCATATAAATCTCCATCGACTGCCCCGAGATGCGAAACACACCCAGACAGCCTTCCAGACGGCTTATGCGCTCGATTTCCACCTGCAGTTCCACGTCGGTCATACCTACACGATACAATTTGGGAATCTTGCGGTAGACCTGTTCGTGTTTCAGTCCCGACAGTCGCATCTGCTCCACTTCGAAATCGGTCTTCACCGCACGCATAGCGCGCATCATCGGAGTGGTGTCGACGCACTCGGCACCGGGGAAGACGCTGCGTAGCCTTTCTGCCTGGTTGAAGGAAAGTATATCGAGTTCCAGACCGAGCCGTCGCGGCATCGCAAGGCCTGCGGCGACGATATGCGACGCCATATCCTCCGGCTTGCGGATATACACCACGCCGTCGCCCTCAAGCTCTACGGGGCGCCGTACGAACCAAAGAGGAGCCATCCCGGCAGGAATATAGGCAAAACCGGCGTAAACACGGCCCGTAAGATAGAAAATGTCGGCATTGTCGGCCACCAGCAGCCCGTCGATGCCGGCTCCGGCCATGGCCTTATGAAGGCGGTCGATACGCAGCGAGGCTTCCTCGCGCGGAAGAAGCATAAGAGGTTCGTTCATAATCTTACAATAAGGTATGCCACAGCAGCGCCGTGACAGAAGAAATTTCTATTTACGGAACAAAAAATACGCCGACTTGGTTGATACCCGGAAGAGTGTCGCGACGCATGAGATGGCGGATGCGCACCTTGCCGCCGGTCGTATGATTCTTAATTACGCCTACGGTATCGACAATCTGAAATGAGGTGCCCACACCGCTGCCGCGCCATTTGCCGAAACGATCGGCGAGAGGAATCGTCACCGTGTCGCACCGCGACACTACGCCGGCGCTATCAGCCTGCTCCACTTCGAGGCATACATCCATATACGGATAATCACCGCGGTGGCGTAGAGCCACCATAAGCGCGCCGGAGGCTACCGAGTCGCGATGTGTCACGGTAAACTCTTCTACGTCGGTATAACGCCATCCCCAGTCGGGCAATGTATGAAAATCGCTGTAGCTGTTAACCACGTCGGCGCCGCAGCCTGCAAGACAGGCTGCGGCGACCGATATAATTATGGCGCTGACGCACGATTTCATTTCTGAGGGTTATTGGGCTGCTGGTTGTCGCCCTGGATATTGCTTCCCTGGGGCTTGTTGGCCTGACGGTCGGGGCGGCGGCCGTCGCGCCCGCGGCGTCCCTGACGCTGTTCGCGCTTCTCGCCACCTTCGCGCTGGGGTTGCTGAGGCTTTGGAGCTTTTGGCGCCTTGGGTTCTTTAGAATCCTTAAGGTCTTTAGGGTCCTTAGAGGCCTTAGAGTCTTTAGCGTTTTTAGGGTCTTTAGAATTAGATTCCTTCGGGTCCTTGCCGTCCTTGCGACGCTGGGAGCCGGAGCGGTTCTTCTTCTTTTTCTTGTCGAAACGGGTGAGGGAGTCCTGTCCCAGAATGTCGGAGTATTCCGAGGGTTTCTTGTCCTTCTCGTTTTCCTCCTTGAGCGTAAGCGGCTTTTCGCCGGCCTTGTTCCGGGCAATCATATCCCACGCCTCGGCGGCCGTAAGGGTCACAAGATTGGCAGGCACATGCTTGTCGGTGGAATAGGTTATTTCCCCCTTGAATATGTCGGCCTTGAAATAGTAGTACGTATTGTCGGCCGTCTCAAGGCGCACATCCTTCGGCGGAAGCTTTTTGGCCGCTTCCACATAGGAGTCGACCTCGAAATTGAGACAGCATTTCAGCTTGGCGCACTGCCCTGCCAGTTTCTGGGGATTCAGGGAAATATCCTGATAGCGTGCGGCTCCGGTGGATACGCTCACGAAATTCGACATCCAGGTAGTGCAGCAGAGCGGACGTCCGCACGGGCCGATACCGCCTATGCGTCCTGCCTCCTGCCGCGCGCCGATCTGCTTCATCTCGATACGCACCTTGAATGTCTCGGCAAGCACCTTGATAAGCTGTCGGAAATCCACGCGCTCGTCGGCTATATAATAGAATATGGCCTTGTTGCCGTCGCCCTGATACTCCACATCGCCGATTTTCATGTTGAGCTGAAGCGATGAGGCGATTTTGCGGGCGCGTATCATTGTGTCGTTCTCCAGCGCCTTGGCCTTCTCGAAGCGCTCCAGATCAGAGGCCTTGGCCTTGCGGAACACGCGCTTCTTTTCGGCGTCGGGCTTTATGCCGGCCTTGCGCATCTGCAGGCGCACGAGAGCGCCCGTGAGCGATACGCGGCCTATATCGTGGCCGGGAGCCGCCTCCACAGCCACCATATCGCCGATTTCGAGGGGCAGGCCGGTACTGTTCACGTAAAAGCCCTTGCGGGTGTTCTTGAACTGCACCTCTACCATATCGTCGTCGGCATAGCCGCCGGGAATATCCTCGAAATAGTTGAAGCTATGGAGCTTCGAGCGGATGTCGCACCCTCCGCAAGAGCCGCAGCCGCCGGCCTTGGAGCAACCTCCGCCACTGCCGCAGCCTGAGCAACCGCCGCAGCCTTCGTCGGGCTGTATGTTAACCTTCTCTTCCATAATTTTTACAAAAGGATTATGGACAGAGTTATTTGGCGAAGCTTACGGCACGGGTCTCGCGGATTACGGTGATTTTCACCTGTCCGGGATATGTCATCTCGTCCTGGATGCGTTTTGCGATTTCAGTAGAGAGGCTTTCGGTCTCGGCGTCGTCGATCTTGTCGGCACCGACAATCACGCGCAGTTCGCGGCCGGCCTGGATGGCGTATGTCTTGATTACACCGGGATAGCTCAGGGCCAGCTGCTCGAGGTCGTTGAGGCGTTTGATATAGGCCTCGACAATCTCGCGGCGGGCGCCGGGACGTGCACCGGAGATGGCGTCGCACACCTGCACGATGGGGGCGAGCAGTGTGGTCTGCTCGATTTCGTCGTGGTGGGCGCCGATGGCGTTGCAGATTTCGGGTTTCTCCTTGCAGCGCTCGGCAATCTTCATGCCGAGAATAGCGTGTGGCAGTTCGGGCTCTTCGTCGGGCACCTTCCCTATGTCGTGCAGCAGGCCGGCGCGACGGGCTTTCTTGGGGTTCAGGCCAAGTTCCGAGGCCATAATGGCGCAGAGATTGGCGGTCTCGCGGGCATGCTGAAGAAGATTCTGGCCATAGCTCGAACGGTATTTCATCTTGCCTATCATGCGGATAAGGTCTGGATGCAGCCCGTGGATGCCGAGGTCGATGGCAGTACGTTTGCCGGTCTCTACGATTTCTTCCTCAATCTGCTTGCGCACTTTATTCACAACCTCCTCGATGCGTGCGGGATGGATACGTCCGTCGGCCACGAGCTGATGGAGCGCCAGGCGGGCGATTTCGCGGCGCACCGGGTCGAAGCCGGAGAGCACGATGGCCTCGGGGGTGTCGTCGACAATGATTTCAATGCCGGTAGCGGCCTCAAGGGCGCGGATGTTGCGGCCCTCGCGGCCGATGATGCGGCCCTTGATTTCGTCGCTGTCGATGTGGAACACCGTCACGGAATTCTCGATTGCGGCCTCGGTGGCAACGCGCTGGATTGTCTGAACCACGATACGCTTGGCCTCCTTGTTGGCCGTCATCTTGGCTTCGTCCATTATTTCGTTCACATACTGGGCGGCAGCCGATTTGGCCTCGTCCTTGAGCGACTCCACGAGTTTCTCCTTGGCTTCCTCCGACGATAGACCGGAGATGTGCTCCAGAGTATCCTGTGCCACTCGCTTCAGGCGGTCGAGCTCCTCCTTGCGGTTCTCGATTACGGCCTCCTCGGCATTGAGACGCTGACGAACGGCGTCGAGCTCGTTGCGCTGACGCTGGTTCTCGCTCTGCTGCTGATTAAGCTGAATCTCGCGCTGCTTCATCTTCGACTCGGTCGACTGGATTTTCTGCAGGCGCTGGTTGGCCTGGCGCTCAGCCTCGTCCTTGATTTTTATGCCTTCCTCACGGCCTTTGAGGAGCTCCTTCTGACGGATCACCTCGGCCTCGCGGTTAGCTTCGTCGATTATAGCCTTGGCACGACTGCGCGCCATGGCCTTCTGCACTCCCACTGTGGCCAGCGCGCCAACGGCGAGGGCCACAACGGCTATTGCAAGATAAATGATTATATCCATGATTACTATTTCATTGTTTTTTAGTTGTTTTCAAACTCTGATATCCGCGACCGGCACCACGGTCGGGGAAAGGCAATAAAAAAAAAGCCCCGGGACTCGTTCAGGACATCTCAACCGCGAGCCACGCTTTTCCACCCATAGCAGGGCGAAAGCTACACGGCCCGGTCGGCGGAAGCCGGAACGGAATCTCAGCGCAGAAAATCAGGCGACCGACGGAGCCTCTGCTCCCATTCGGCGAATCATATTAAAATACAACGGTTACGCACGCAGGCAAAAGCGCTCTTCAGGCTCCTGGCTCGTCGGCATCAGGAAGCCCTACAAGAATTTTGTCGAGCGTCTCCTCGAAGGCCGCAAGGGCTTCTTCGGCATTCTTTGCCAAGGCGTTCTGCGTGAAAAAAAGTTCGGCAAAACGAAAAGCGACCATAGCAAGCACCTCCATAGAGGATTTATTCTTGAATTTGGCGCTCCAGGCGTTCCAGAGCTTGTTCACGTTGAACTCTGCCGTGCGAATCACCTCTTCGTCGTCTCTGTTGATCGACAGCGGAATCGGGGCTTGATTCGCGATGCGTATCGTTATGTTCAGTTTATCATTCATAGTGATGTCACCAATCGTCGGAAAATTCTTTCTTACACCCGCGCGGCGCCAGGCCGGCCCCAAGGGGTGAAATTGGGAAAATGTCCGGATGAAATCAATCGTTCAGCTCGGTGATGCACTTGTCGATTTCCCGCACCAATCTGGAAAGCGTAGCCCTTGTGGCTTCAACATCGGCCCTGTCGGGCGAAATGGTGGTAGCTACTTTCAAAAACTCCACCTCGGCCTGAAGTCGGCGGTTTTGCTCGGTCAGAGCAGCCACCTCACGCTCGAGGTCGGCTATTCTGGCGAGCGCCTCCTCCCTACGTCGGTTCACGATGGCATAGCGGTCGAGCAGAATCTGCATTTTGGCAGAAACGCGGTCGATTACCTGCTGGAATTCGCTGGCCATAGAGAGGGTTGAATAGGGGTTGATGCGTCGGCCCTACGGATACGGCGGCGCACTGCTTGTCCAAATTTCTACAAAATTAATAATTTTTCGGGAAATCCCAGCTATCGCCCCTAAAATTTATACGAGGATATACTTGCTGGCAACTTGTCGCGACTTTTCAGCTACTGACTTCGTCCACATTGTAGGGATACACAACACGTTCGCCCGCGCAACTACGTGGCTGGGGGTCTATGCTCCCACACGTCGGCGGCCGATGCGACGGAAGGCTACGTGGCGGTTGTAGACGAAGTTGCAGAGCGTGTAGACACACATGGATATGAGCGTGGCCACTCCGTAGCCGGAAAGTGTGAATCCCTTGATATTCCATTCGAGGGTGGCCAGCGGAGTAAAGTTTGTAAGCGTCCAGATGCAGGCGAACTGCAGGGCGTAGCATATTCCGAAACCGATGAAGAATTTGGCCATCTCGCGATAGAAGCCTCCGTGGGAACGAAAAACCCACGAGCGGTTCCACAGGAAAGAGTTGGCCACTCCGGCCACGTAGCCTATGGCGTTCGAGAGATAAGGGTTTACGCCGAGGAGCGACTTGCACACAAAAATGGTTACAAGCGTAACCATGGTGTTGATTCCGCCCACAATAATGAACTTGAGAAACTGTATCTGCTGTTCACGCGATATTTCAGGGGTTATCTTCATGGTTTCGGTCGGAGGTTTCCGGTGGCAGTGTGCCGCCTTCGGTTTCTTTTCTGGTTTCGGCATCGTAGGAGAGCACGGGGAGCTGCCAGTTCCAGTGGAGGGCTCCCATTCGCAGAGCTACCACCACCAGGGCACATGCGAGCTGCTGCATCATCTCGGCCGCGCCCAGAGCCATCACGAGCCAGTAGACGAATCCGCCGGCCACGCAGGCGGTAGCATATATATCTTTGCGGAAAAACAGCGGCTCCTGATTGATGAGTATATCGCGGAGCACACCTCCGAACGAGCCGGTTATCACGCCCATCACAATGGCCACCCACATCGGATAGCCCACGGCGAGCGACTTCTGAATCCCGATTACCACGAAGAGCGCCAGACCGAGCGTATCGAACACGAAGAGCATCCTGTTGCTGCTCACGAGCATTTTGCGGAATATGATTACGATGGCAAGAGCAATCCCGGTGACGGCCAGATAGCTCCACTGTTGCATCCAGAACACGTCGATGTCGAGCAGCACATCGCGCAGCGTACCGCCGCCGATGGCCGTAACCAGGCCGACGGTGTAGGCGCCGAACCAGTCGAAACGCCTGTAGGCCGCCAGACGGATGCCGCTGATGGCGAAGGCGAATGTTCCGATCACCTCGATGATAAACAGGAAAGTAGACTCCATAATCTATTGGGGCATCAACATGACGCACCTTTCTGATAATAGCGGCACACCTCGGTGAGTGTGCAGTTGAGGCAGTCGGGTTTGCGGGCCTTGCAGGTATAGCGTCCGTGGAGTATCAGCCAGTGGTGTGCCATGGGTATCTGCTCCTCGGGGATGTTGGCCACGAGCGCACGTTCCGTTTCAAGCGGGGTTCTGGACCCCGTTGTAAGGCCGATACGCTCCGACACACGGAAGACGTGGGTATCCACGGCCATAGCGGCGCGGTTCCAGACCACAGCAAGCATCACGTTGGCCGTCTTGCGTCCCACGCCGGGAATGCGCATCAGGTCGTCGATGTTATCGGGAATCTCTCCACCGAACTCCTCCACGATGGTGCGGGCTGCCCCCAGCAGCGAGCGCGTCTTGTTGTTGGGATACGAAACCGAACGGATGTACTCATACACGGTCTCCGGATTGGAGGCAGCAAGAGTTGCCGCGTCGGGGAAAGCCTCAAAAAGCGCGGGCGTAACCATGTTGACGCGCTTGTCGGTGCACTGTGCCGAGAGAATCACGGCCAGCAGCAGATGAAAAGGCGTGTCGTAGCTAAGTTCAGTCTTCGGCTCCGGGATGGCCTCGGAAAGCAGCTGGAGAGTGCGCCGGTAGCGCTCCTTGAGAGTCATCGCGGCGGGAATCAGTGGGCGTGGGTAAACTCATCGAGGAAGCGGACATCGTTCTCCGAGAAGAGGCGAAGGTCGTTCACACGATATTTAAGATTGGCGATACGCTCCACACCCATGCCGAGGGCGAAGCCCGTATATTCTTTCGAATCGATACCGCAGGCATCGAGCACGTTGGGGTCCACCATGCCGCAACCGAGAATCTCCACCCATCCGGTGCCTTTACAGAGAGCGCAGCCCTTGCCGCCGCAGATGGTGCATGAGATGTCCATCTCGGCCGAAGGTTCAGTGAAGGGAAAGTAGCTCGGACGAAGACGGATCTGCGTATCTGCTCCGAACATCTCGCGGGCGAAATAAAGCAGCGTCTGCTTCAGGTCGGCGAACGATACGTTCTTGTCGACATACAGCCCCTCGACCTGGTGGAAGAAGCAGTGGGCGCGTGCCGAGATTGCCTCGTTGCGGTATACGCGGCCCGGGCAGAGAATGCGGATAGGTGGCTTAGCGTGCTCCATGGCGCGTGTCTGAACTGACGAGGTATGGGTGCGCAGCAGTACGTCGGGGTTACGCTGGATGAAGAAGGTATCCTGCATGTCGCGTGCGGGATGGTCGGCAGCGAAGTTGAGCGAGGAGAATACATGCCAGTCGTCTTCGATTTCGGGCCCGTGCTCCACCACGAATCCGATGCGGCGGAAAATGGAGGTAATCTCATCGCGTACCACCGATAGCGGATGGCGCGTGCCAAGCGCCACGGGGGTAGCTGTGCGCGTAAGGTCGATTTCGTCGGCGCCGTCGTCGACAAGCTCGGTGACAGCCTTCAAAGCGTTGATTTTTTCGGTGGCGAACGTCTTGAGATCGTTGATGGCCATACCGATTTCCTTCTTCTGGTCGGCCGGAACAGTGCGGAAGTCGGCCATAAGGGCGTTCAGCGCCCCCTTCTTGCTAAGATATTTGATGCGGAGCGCCTCGACGGCTTCGGCATCCTTGGCGGTAGCGGCCTCGATTTCGGCCTTCAGTGCATTTATTTTCTCAAGCATATGCTGTTGGAATTCCTTTTGTTGGTTGGATTCAGAATGCAAATTTACGCTTTTTTTGGATATACGCCAAAGCCGAGCCGCCAATGTTGGCCCGGGAATTCCGATTGCCGGATATTAAAATTGACTCCGGGCGTTTTCGCCCGGAGCCAACGTCTCTATGTCTAATATTTATTGTCCTCTGACTTCTGTAATGCCATTGCTCCGGTTCAGTTGCGGATTTCCACATCAACCCTTCCGTTGCGGTTCTCAGAACCGTCAATCTGGAGACTGGTTGTCACCGAGTTGCCCGAAGCTACGGTTATCGTCTCTCCCTCATGCCTCTTGCCGTTGACGTAGATTTCCGGCTTCGAATCTGAGTCGGCGCCGCTTCTTACAATCGATACGGTGGTAGAAGAGGTGTTTCCTCCCGCTGTCGTCCCATTTTTGTCGGCTCCGGAGAGCTTGAAGGAAACGGGAACAACAAACTGGCTGTCAACCGGCTTGCCATCGACGCTGGCAGGTTTCCACGCCGGCATCTTGCCAACCACGCGGAGAGCCTCGGCATCAAGCATCGGGTCTACGCTCTTGATAACCGTGGGATTGACCACTTTCCCTTTGGCGTCGACGGTGAAGCGTACCACAACCTTTCCTTCCAGCCCCTTGGCCTTGGCGGCATCCGGATACTTCACATTCTGCATCAGGAAATTCATCATTTCCTGCAACCCGCCGGGATATTCGGGCATCGCGCCTTTATCGGCACCGGAAGTGCTTACGGAAACGGATACGGACTTCGATTCGGACTTTCCGTCCTTGGAACTTACAGTCTTTACGTCGGCAACTGATTTCATCACCGGCTTGTCGGCAGGCGCTTCGGCAACGATTTCCGCAGCTTCCACCGATTCGACCTCACCAGACTCCACGGCCTCCGAAGCAACTTCCGAATCAATGACATAGCCTATCGGGGATTCCGCTTGCACAGGTTCGGATTTTTCTGTAATTTCGGGGCTCGTAAGGTCGGTAGACCGGATTTCAGAAAGCATTTCCGCTACGGCGGGAAGTGCGGTCACCGCCAGCGCAAGAGCGAGCGCCGGCACGAGAGCGAACGGACGAAGACGCCGCGCTCCTTTTGGCTTTTGATTGTACATCATAGTGATACGTTTTTTAAGGTTACTGTGATTGAGGCTGTTGGCAAGCGACTGGAAACGAGTGCCCACAGCCTTTTTTATTAATAGACGCTGATATGTTATAGGGTCCGACCCTCCGGCAATCACGCCGCTGTCGGCCTGAAATTCATGAACGGCCTTAAGCTCGTCGCGTATGAGCCACGCGGCCGGATTAAACCACTCGACGATGCAGACTGCCTGGGCCACAAGAAGGTCAATCCAATGGCGGCGGCGCAGATGCTGAAGCTCATGCGCCACAATCATTTCGCCGGCCGAGTCGAAATCCTCGCGGCTTACCACCACATATCGTCCCCAGCTGAACGGGGCCACTCCATGGCCGGGAAGAATCACAAGTGTGTATGCGCCACAGTCCCGACGGCTCCCCGACCGGATTATAGCCCGGATGCGCAGGGCTATAAATGCGCTCCACAAGCCAACCGCCACCATTCCACCGAAATAAATCCATACGATAAGAAGCGCAACCCCAGAGCTCGACGTCCCTGCCCCGACTCCCACAAGCATCGGAAGTTCCACTGCTATAGTCGCTTCCACCGGAGCGGAAGCCGACAGGATTCCCTCAAGCAGATGTTTCAGGGGCCACGCCGCGAAAGAGACGGCATAGATGGTCCACAGAAGGCAGCGGTTCAGTCCGGGCAATTTCTCGCCTGCCAGAAGCCACACATATATAAGATAGCCGCCAAGAAGCAGTAGGCCCGAATAAACGGCATAGCTCAACATCTCACCCATAATGCGCAAATTTATTGGTTTGACGGTTTTCTTCCCTCCATGAGGTCGATAATTTCACGAAGTTCGTCAACGGAGATCTTCTCATCCTTCACCAGCGCGGATACAGCGCTCGCGTAGCTGTTGTTGAAATAGCTTTTCACCACTTCCGCAAGCGAGCGCTCGCGGAAATCGGCTATGTCGGCCACGGCATAATAACGGTGGGAGCCTCCCACCACTTCATGTGCCACAAACCCCTTGTCTTCAAGGATGCGCACGGTGGTCGAAACAGTATTGAAATGCGGGCGCGGATCGGGATAGCGCTCAAGCATTTCCCTGACGTACAGAGGGCCGTCGGTCCAGAGCATCGTCATTATCTCGCGTTCTTTCTCGGTCAGTTTCTTTGTACCTGTCTGCTTGCGGTTCATTTCAACTAATTTTTTAGTTTACATGGCAAATGTAGAACTAAAACTTTAGTTTGCAAAGAAAAATCAAGAAAATGAGCTAAAAACCGGCAAATTTAACTTTTTTACATTTTAGAGTGCCATAAAGCTGCCCAACCTCCATCTAACTTTGCAGTGTAGAACCAATTAAAGGTCCTACACCATTTCTCTACAGGAGTAAATACAACCAAATCTCTCTGATATGTATACTGCAAATCTTTTCACGCTCAACGGAATTCCGACTCTCGCCAAACTTCCGGCGATGGCTACAGCCACCTACGAAATGGATGCTGCCGACCGCATTTTCGTGTCTGTAAACAAATATGGACGCGAAATCGCGTCCATACAGTTGTCAGGTTTCAAAAATATAGAGGATGCCGTGGCCGCCACTGCCAGAAGATTCGCGTCGGCAGGGGGCCTGCTCACGCTCCGGCTACGCAATCCACGCTGCGGATGGCTTGCAAAGCGCACTATACGCGTTGCCGCAGTTCCCGCATCGGCATAATCGCGGGTAATCCCCGTGGGGCGACCTTAGGCGAACAGAAGAATCAGCGCCTGAGCCGCAACCACGCGAAGGAACATGGTGAGCGGGTAGACCGTCGAGTAGCTTACAGCCGGGGCATCGCTGCCGGTGGAGTTGTTGGCATAGGCGAGGGCCGGGGGATCGGTGTATCCGCCCGACATCATACCCATGATGGTCAGGAAGTTAATCTTGTATACGCCACGGGCGATAGCGCCGACAACCATCAGCGGAACGAACGTGATGATGAAGCCCCAGATTACCCACCACATGCCCTGGTAGTTGAACACGGTCTCGGCGAAGCCCTTGCCGGCTCCGATACCCACAGCGGCAAGGAACATACAGATACCCAACTCGCGGAGCATCAGCGATGCCGACGATGAGGTGTAGGTCACGAGCTTAACCTTATAGCCGAAACGGCTCAGAAGAATAGCTACTACGAGCGGTCCGCCGGCCAGTCCGAGTTTCATGCCGAAACCTACGTTTATCGAGCCGAGAATTATACCGAACAGGATACCTACGAATATGGTCACCAGGTTAGGCTGGTTGAGGCGCTTCATCGAGTTGCCCAGCTTCGAGGCGAGGCGGTCGATATCGTTGAGGTCGCCCACCACGGTGATGCGGTCGCCCATCTGCAGGCGGAAGCCCGGCGAGGCGAGAAGGTCGACGCCGGCGCGGTTGATGCGCGTGCAGTTCACGTTGTAGCCCTTGTGGAGGCGCAGCGCCCCGAGAGCCACACCGTTGTATTCCGAGCGCGTAACGAGAATGCGGCGGGAAACCACGCTTGCGGGGGCAACCTCATCCCATTTGTCGTTGTCCATCTCGATAGGACGGCCAAGCACGGCGTCGAAACTGTGCTGGTCCTCGGCCGACATTACCACAAAAAGCTTGTCGCCAACATGGATTTCTGTGCTCGACTTGGGGATAATGACCTTGCCGTCGGCACCCATGAGTCGGGAAACCACAAACTCGCAATGGATAATGCTGTGTAGGCGCAGCAGAGTAGTGCCGTCGATAAGCTTGTTGGTGACCTCGTAGGATACCAGGTGGGGCTTGCTCTGACCTTCCTCCTGCTCGCGGTTGATCTCCTCGATCTCCTTGTCGACCTTCACGCGGAAGATTGCCTTGAGAAGGAGAATCGAGCTGATGATGCCGAGCACTCCGAGCGGATAGGCGGCGGCATAGCCCATCGACATGGTGTTCACCGCCGTTATGTCGGCGGCAGCCTGCTGGGCGGCAGCGAGACCGGGAGTATTGGTCACCGCACCCGACATAACACCCACAAGAGCCTGGATCGAGGTAGTACCGTCGATATAATATATTGAGATTACTATTGCCACATTGAGCAGAATCATCAGCACGGCCAGCATGTTGAGCCGCACGCCGCCCTTCTTGAACGACGAGAAGAAACCGGGGCCGACCTGCAGACCTATGGCGAAGATGAAGAGAATCAGGCCGAATTCGCGCACGAACTTCAGAACTCCGGGATCCACTTCATAGCCGAAATGGCCCATAAGGATACCGACGAACAGCACGAAAGTCACGCCAAGCGAAACTCCGAAAAATTTGATTTTTCCCAAATAGATACCCAATGCTATCACGAACGACAGCAGCACAAGGGTTGAGGCCAACGAGGTCTGGCCGGGCCATAACAACTCCTGAAGAAATTCCATAAAAGCTCTTTTACCTTAAATTGCTGATTTTATGGCTAATAAGCCACTACATGTCTTTTCGACTGCAAAGTTAAGGATTTTTAGCGTAATAACCGAAAACCTCAGGCGCGAGAGTTGCAAAAATCCGGCAAAAAAAATCAGAATTCCGCCGGCTGAAGCAGCGGGGAGGAGAAGCGTATTTGCGGCAACGCAGCATCCGCCCCCTCGGGAAGAGCGAAATACGCTACAATAGTTCCGCGATGTGCGCGCTCGCGGCCGTCGCGGTGGGATGTCATGTCGGAATTGTCGCCGTTTTCCATACCGAGCAGCCGGAAGCCACTCTGCGAGGCGTCAGGCCGACGCCGGCGTCGGCGCCCCTCACCTATCGTGCAGGTTATCTCGTTGTCGGCGAGTCGCACAAGGCGCCCCTGCTCATCAACTACCTCGACCAACACCTGAAGCACACCGTCGCGGCGGTCAAGCTCCGTGGCGCGCAGCGCATACGGACGCCCGGTTGTAGCAACCGTATCGGAAGCTATCGCTTTGCCTGACGCATCAAAGGCCTCGACAGTCAACACGCCGGACTCATAGGGTACGTCCCATGTAATTAAGCCTATGGAATCGACATATGCCTTTCGGCCGAGGCTCAGGCCGTTCAGGCGCAGCTCGGCCTCGCTGCCGTTGGTGTAGCATATCACCACCGTGGTGTCGCCGGGATTGTAATTCCATACGTCGGGGGCGCTGTAGTCGGCCCAGCGACCCCATTCGGCAGGAAACTTCGGGTGTGTGCCCAGTTTGGCTACCGGCTCCGACGACCAGAGAGAGCGGCGGAAGCCGGCCATCGGTTTCGGCAGATTGTCGAAGCCGAGGAGCCCTGTGCCGAGGCCGCGCGAGGGCCAGCGGCCCGACTCGCCGAGATAGTCGGCACCCGTCCAGAGAAACTGGCCGAATATATACGGATTCCGGCTAACCGCCAGCCAGGCGTCGTAGCCGTGACCGTTTTCCGAGCCGTAAATCACACGGTCGGGATAAGTGGCGTGGTCCTCGGCATAGCGTCCTTCAGTATAGTTGTAGCCAACCACGTCGACAGCCTGCGGATAGGTAGTCTGGTTGGACATAACCACACCGGCGAGCGCGCCGGTGACGGGACGGGAGGTATCGATCGCACGGATGTCGGCGGCGATGCGCCCGGCAATCTCACCGATACGCTCGGCTCGCGGTGCATCGGGATTGTAGCCGCCATACATAGGCTGGCCGATTGCGGAATCCTTGCCGTCGAGCACCGGATGGCTGTAGGGGTCGTTGGGATAATCCACCTCATTGCCCACGCTCCAGAGAAATACCGAGGGATGGTTACGGTCGCGGCGCACCATATCGCTGACATCGCGGTCGATCCACTCCTCGAAGAAGTCATAGCTTCCCTCGAACTTCGGAGTGCCGGTGTTCCATCCCGATACCCATTTGCGTTTGGGATATTCCCACTCGTCGCTCCCTTCGTCCATCACCAGCAGCCCGAGTTCGTCGCAAAGGTCGTAGACCACGGGAGCCTGCGGGTTGTGGCTCATGCGGATGGCGTTGACGCCCAATTTCTTGAGATTTTCAAGGCGGGTGCGCCAGAGAGCCTTTGGCACAGCTGCGCCGAAACCGCCCATATCGTGGTGAAGACATACGCCCTTCACCTTCACATTTCGGCCGTTGAGTGTGAAACCGCTGTCGGCGCTGAACTCCAGGCTACGCACACCAAGCGGCACCTCGGCTGAATCTACCTCACGGCCGTCTTTCAGCAGCGTGGCGCGGAGAGTATATAAATATGGTGAGTCGATATCCCAGCGGTGAGGGTTGCGCAATTTCATGCGTATCAGCTCCTTTTCTCCTGCCTTCACACCCTTGCGGGCGGAGGCGGCCACCTTGCCGTCGGCGTCGATGATTTCTATGAGAGCCGACAGGCGCCCCTGCCGCGGAGACTCGTCGAGGGCGCTGACGTCGACGGTGATGTCGGCCGAACGGTCGGTGATGCGGTCGGCGCGCCAGCCGATACCCCAAAGGTCGAAGCGAGTCTCGGAGGCCGACACGAGCCATACATCGCGATATATGCCTGAACCGGTATACCAGCGCGAGTCGGCCTCACGCGAATGATCTACGCGCACTGCAAGCGTGTTGGGCTCTCCTGCCGGACGCAGCCAGGGGGTCATGTCGTAAGCGAACGACACATAGCCGTTTGGGCGGCTGCCCAGCAGGTGGCCGTTGAGATAAACCTCACTGCGGTTGTAAATCCCCTCGAAATAGATGAAATGACGCGCGGCGCCGTCGTCGGGTGTGAGGAAAGTCTTTCTATACCACCCGATTCCGCCGGGGTAATAGCCCGTGCAGCTGTTGAGCGTAGGGGCCGGCAGCATCTCGATGCTCCAGTCGTGAGGAAGCGAAAGCTGCCGCCATGTGGAGTCGGGATATTCCGGAAGCGACATCGCCACCGAATCAGCGGCCATGAAGCGCCAGCCATCGTTGAAGCTGACGGCGTTCCCGAACGAAGTATTGCATAGGGCAGACGGAATGGCCAGCGACACAAGCGCCAGAGCCAAAAGGAATAATTTTTTCACGGCAAGACAGGCATATGTAGAAGAATGGGCACCGGGCCATCCCGGCAGCTATATTTGCAAAGGTAGTAAAAATAAGCGGATTTTTTCGTAAATTTGCGCCATAGCCTCAGGATGCAACCGAGACACCCGGGGAGACCGCTACTATTGCCAATTGAATAAGAAATATTATTAACCTGCTATAAACCAACCATGAAGAAGCTTCTTACATCTGCCGCAGCAGCGGCAATGATGGCATTCGCTCTACCGATGCATGCCGAGACAGCCACGCCGGCTACAACCGACGACCCTTATGTGGCTTACCTTTTCACATATTTTACGGGCAACCACGGCGACGAAGAAGCCGTGCGCTACGCAATCTCGGAAGACGGATACAACTATAAGGCCCTCAACGGCAACCGGCCCGTCATCGACTCTAAGAAAATCAGCGTCACCGGCGGCGTGCGCGATCCGCACCTGCTCCGCGGAGAGGACGGGGCATTCTATATGGTGCTCACCGATATGGTCTCCGACCGCGGATGGGACTCCAACCGCGGCCTGATTCTTCTGCGTTCCACCGACCTCATCAACTGGACGCACTCGGCCATACATTTCCCCGACCGCTACAAAGGTCAGCAGGACCTGAAACGCGTATGGGCTCCCCAGACCATCTACGACCCCGAGGCAGGCAAATATCTGGTATATTTCTCCCTCCAGTATGCCAACGAGCCCGACATAATCCACTACGCATATGCCAACGCCGACTTCACCGACCTTGAGGGCGAACCCTATCCGATGTTCATACCCCACGACAAAAAATCATGTATCGACGGCGACATCGTTCCTTTCAAAGGCAAGTACCATATGTTCTACAAAACCGAAGGCCACGGTAACGGCATCAAGGTAGCTACCACCGAATCGCTCACCTCAGGCAAATGGGTGGAAAGCCCTGATTACAAGCAGCTGACCAAGGATGCCGTGGAGGGAGCGGGCACATTCAAGCTCATAGGCCAGGACCGCTTCATCCTGATGTACGACGTATATATGAACAAGCGCTACGAATTCACCGAGACCACCGACCTGGAGACTTTCTACCCCGCTTCGCAGGAGGTTACGATGGATTTCCACCCGCGCCACGGCACGGTGATACCCATCCGCGCATCTGAACTCGCACGCCTGCGCGAGGCGTACCCCGAAAAATAAAGCAGTACAGGGATGCGCTGAACGCCAGGCGTCAGCGGCCTGAGAATATGAGGGTATAGCCCAGCAGGCGGTCGTAGCGCTCTCCGGGCGCACGATAATAGACGGCCACCATATATTCGTTGACTGTCTGATAGAAATCGCCTTCGACCTCGGCCGTAGTAGCCGCCACAGGAATACCGTTATTGAACACGGAGAGCCGGGAACCCCCTCGGCTCTCCGCTTCTTTTGGCAGGGTAATGTACTGGAAGTTGTATGCTCCCTGCTTAAGGAGCATTTCGCGGTGGTAGAGCCCCGTCTCGGGGTCGTAGCGCATCACCGACGAATCGTCGAGGCGGCGGTTGGTGAAATCGCCGTCGAGATATACGTCGCGGTCGGGCAGCGGGAGCATGTCGAGCACGAAATGTACCACGGAGTAGTCGGCCTCCACATCGGAGTCGGCCGAATTGTATTCGCGCACGAAGAAGCGGCCATGCTGCGTCTGGTCGTATTTGTACAGCTGCGAGTGGCGTGGCCGCGCGGCCGTAAGGAAATGATGGTAGTAGGGATGGCGGAAGGCAATCTCCTCCACGCCCATCCCCGGATACTGCATAAGTACCGTCTCCATGCGCCGGTACTCGTTGCCGGCGGGAAATATCAAGGCCGGATTATGGTCGAAAACAAGGTGGGAGCCGCTTACGCGCGAGGGCCGCGACACCATGACAGCATTGTCGGCACGGCCATTCTGACTGACCACCACGCGCAAGTCGTTGAAAGGATCGCGCACGGGATATTTGCGAAGGTCAATGTCGAGATCGAGCTGCTGATGTGAGTCGTTGTAATCTATGTCGGTACGCGATGAGGCCGAGCCACCTACACTCACCGCACCCTCCGATACCATGAAGCGAACCTGAAGCAGCGTGCGGTCAGGGTCGTCCTCGGGGAAAACCTTCAGCAGGTAATTTCCCGAGAGGCGGAAACGGAACTCGCTGTTGGGCAGAGTGATGGAATAATGCACATAGTGGGTGGTCGTAGCCCGCGAGAACGCGTAGTCGTCGACATCGGCGAGGTTGAAGCCGTCGAACACCTCGGAGTCGACAAGCTGCGAGGGTCGCCACGAGGCATCGCAGTGGTAGATTGAGAAGCGGAGGTATTCGCGCTCATCCTCCAGACAGTCGAATCCGATTTTCAAGCGGTCGGTCGAGTTGAGACCTATTACGGGGGGCGCCAGGCGGTCGCCGTCGATTCCGACTGTGAGGGTGCGGAAACGCGGATCGAATATACCGGTGGAGGTATTTTCAGCGGCCGCGACGCGCAAGGCGCCGGACGTCAGCGCAATCACCAGGGAGAATATTTGTAGAATCTTCTTCAATTAAACGGAATCAAAAGAGTTGCAAGAAGTAGAGTGGAGTCTCACCATACGATAGGCGTCTTGCCATGAGCCTGCAGGTAGGCATTCGCGCGCGAGAAATGGTGGTTACCGAAGAAGCCCCGGTGGGCCGACAGCGGAGAGGGATGAACAGAGCGGAGAACCAGATGCTTCGACGCATCGATAAGCGGCGCCTTGCTCTGGGCGTAGCTTCCCCAGAGGATGAACACCAACCCATCGCGGGTATCGGAAAGAGTGCGGATCACGTTGTCGGTGAACCGTTCCCACCCTTTCCCCTGATGCGATCCTGGCTGATGAGCCTCGACGGTGAGCGTGGCGTTTAGCAGAAGTACTCCCTGACGTGCCCAGCGCGAAAGGTCGCCGTCGGCGGGAATGGGCGCGCCGGTATCGTCGTGAATTTCATTAAAGATATTGCGGAGCGACGGCGGAAACGGCACAGACGGATTCACCGAGAAGCATAGGCCGTTGGCCTGTCCGGGACCATGATAGGGATCCTGCCCGAGAATCACCACCTTGACTTCCGAGAAGGGGCATTCGTCGAAAGCGGCGAAAATCTTCCCACCCGGAGGAAATACCTGCGTATGGGCGTATCTATCGGCCACAAATGCCGTCAAGTCAGCGAAATATGGCGACTCCCATTCTGCAGCGAGAGCCTGCTTCCATCCCGGTTCGATTCTTACATTCATAATACTTATATTATTGTGCAGAAGCAAAGGTAGTGAAAAGGCGGCAAATAGCAAACCCCGCCAGAAGCCCGGAAGGGGATTATGGCGGGGTTCGGTATGGATTGCCGCAGAGGCCGGAGGCCCGGGCATCAAATGGTCTTCTACCGAAGAAGCGGATTATTCAGCCACCTCGATGGTGACGGCGCGGTCGAGGGTGAGGCACTTGTCGCCGAGGTCAACGCGGTTGCCGTTGTTGATGGTAGCGTTGAGCTGGCTGTCGGCTACGCCGTAGCGCACGAGCTGAGCCTTCACGGTGTTCACGCGGTTTTCGCGCAGACGCTTGTTGTAGGCATCAGTGCCAGTGTAGTTGTCGGCCCATCCGGTAAGGGTGTATTTCTTCTTCGTGTCAGCCTTCATTACGTTGGCAACCGACTCAAGCACGCGCTTGTCGACCGAAGTCAGACGGTATACGTTGATGGGATAGTAGATGGTGGCAAGGGGTGCCTTGGTTACAACTTCCTTCTGAACGGGGCGGTTCAGGCAGGCCTTGAGCTGAGCCTCGAGGTCGGCGATACGGGCGTCGGCAGCCTGAAGGCGTGCGCGGTATTCGTCGCAGTTTTCGCCGGCAGGGGGGCACACGGGAACCACGGGAGCGTTCCACTCGGTCTTGCCGAACTTGTAGGTGGCGGTGATGAGAGCCTGACCGATTACGCCGGTATAGCCGTAGCCGTCGTTATGGTTGGATACGGCGGTTGCGCGGAGATCGAGACCAAGGGCGAAGCGCTCGGTGATATTGAATTCCTGAGTAATACCGGCACGGATGGCGAGTACCTTGTCGTGGGCGTTGTGCCACTCGAGGTCACCCCAGTTGTCGTTTTCTGTATAGGGATGGTATTCGGGGCGCTTGGCCATCGTCCAATAGAAGGCTCCACCGGCATAGAAATATGCATTGTAGACGCGTTTGGGGTTATAGCCGCACCACCAGTTGGAGAGGTTTACCATAACGTCGAAGGCCGGTCCGATGTAGTTTACTTTGGTCTTCTCCAGACCATCCTCGGGAAGAAGCCAGGGCTCGGCGCCGACAGCTTCGTTGTCGTACTTATGCAGACCTTTCACAGCGAGATAATCAACACCGAGACGGGCACCAAGAATCGGGGTGAACCATTTGCCTACATACAGCGATGCGGCAGGAGTGATACGCTTGCCGAACTTCAGGTGCTGGTCCTCATGGGTAAGGCCTACGGCAGCACCGGCCTCAGCCTGAATGAACCAGTTGCTCTTGAACTTGTTCACCAGCAGTCCCTGCGAGGCGTCCTCCGTGTAGGTAACCTCCTGAGCATTCTGTGCCATAGCGGCCGATGCAGCCATGGTGACGCACAATGCTAAGATAGAACTCTTTTTCATAGATAATGTTTAAAACGTTTTAAGACTATATTATGATTTTACATAAATTATTACCCATCCCCCAGGAGAGCACCGCACCGGCATCAGAAGCCATAGCGCAATGACCCCCCACTGGTAATCAATGCATTAATCGCTACAAGGACGCAGCAGTGTCACTGCGGTGGCGGTTGGATGCAAAAATCAGCGTAAAGGTAGTAAATAAATTTTAAAACTTGTTTATTAACGGGGGATTTTTGCATTATTTCTTGATAAAATATTGCATAACTGCTCCTGACGACGGGAAACGAGGACACTTAAGCGACTATGTCAGCGGACCGAAGAAAAGGGAATTAAGGACAAGCCTATATACCGACGTAATTTAAACTTTCTCTTAAAATGACTTCACAAAATATATTCTTAAAGCATTTGGTCTCTTTTTACTACTTTCAAACTCTTTTTCGGTCTCGATGCCCGCATCGCACCCTCATTTTCAGGTTAATTCCGCTCCAAAATCCTCTCAAATTCTTTTCTAAAAAAGTTTCAATCACCTTATAATGGAAAAGTGTGCCGGAATCGGACGATTCCAACACACTTTTCAAAATTTTCGTCTGATGACGACCCCCGCAATGGAGCGGAAGGTCGAATGTAACGCTGATTATTCAGCCACCTCGATGGTGACGGCGCGGTCGAGGGTGAGGCACTTGTCGCCGAGGTCAACGCGGTTGCCGTTGTTGATGGTAGCGTTGAGCTGGCTGTCGGCTACGCCGTAGCGCACGAGCTGAGCCTTCACGGTGTTCACGCGGTTTTCGCGCAGACGCTTGTTGTAGGCATCAGTGCCAGTGTAGTTGTCGGCCCATCCGGTAAGGGTGTATTTCTTCTTCGTGTCAGCCTTCATTACGTTGGCAACCGACTCAAGCACGCGCTTGTCGACCGAAGTCAGACGGTATACGTTGATGGGATAGTAGATGGTGGCAAGGGGTGCCTTGGTTACAACTTCCTTCTGAACGGGGCGGTTCAGGCAGGCCTTGAGCTGAGCTTCGAGGTCGGCGATGCGGGCGTCGGCAGCCTGAAGGCGTGCGCGGTATTCGTCGCAGTTTTCGCCGGCGGGAGCGCAGACGGGAACCACGGGAGCGTTCCACTCGGTCTTGCCGAACTTGTAGGTAGCGGTGAGGAGGGCTTCAGCAACTACGCCGGTGTAGCCGTAGCCGTCGTTGTGGTTCTCGATGGCGGTAGCGCGGAGGTCGAGACCGAGGGCGAAGTGCTTGCTGAGATTGAATTCCTGAGTGATACCGGCGCGGAGAGCGATAACCTTATCGTTTGCATTCTTCCACTCGAGGTCGTTGTAGTTGCCGTTTTTGGGGCGTTTTGCAAACGTCCAGTAGTAGGCACCACCGGCATAGAAGTATGCGTTGTAGACACGGTTGGGCTTATAGCCGCACCACCAGTTGGTGAGGTTGATCATCACGTCGAAGCCCGGGCCGATGTAGTTCACCTTGGTCTTCTCGTAGCCATTGACGGAGTTTTCCCAGGGCTGAGCACCGATAGCGTCCATTTCATATTTGTGGAGACCCTTCACCGAAAGGAAGTCAGCGCCCAGACGGGCACCGATGATGGGGCTGAACCATTTGCCCACATAGAGCGAAGCTGCGGGAGCGAAGCGGTCGCCGAACTTACGGTGCTGGTCCTCGTGGGTAAAGCCGACGGCCACACCGCCTTCAGCCTGAATGAACCAGTTGTTCTCAAACTTGTTCAGAAGCACACCCTGCGAGGGATCCTCGGTGTAGGTCACTTCCTGAGCATTCTGAGCCACGGCAGTAGTAGCGGCCATTGCCAGACTCAATGCTAAGATAGAACTCTTTTTCATAGATAAATTTTAAAACGTTTTGTGATTGTATTTATGAAATTATATTTTATCGTTTCATCCCTTGTCCCTCCGATTAAAGCGAGCGCGCCGCGGAAACCGCACCGAAACGCCACGCATTCAGCGAAATACGTAGCATTTTATAGCCGGAAAGCCCTGTTCCAAAGGCTATGCCCGCAAAAATCGACGTAAAGTTAAGAAATATATTTCGATTATTTCACATTTCCGCCCCTAAAAAGCTAAAAATGTGAATAACCTTACATCACGAGTTTGCCGGGTCGCTACCACTAAATGCACTATTCAGGCGCTTGCCTCTCTACATGAATAACCCCGGAAACGGCAGGATGGTTTCCGAGGTTATTGTTAAAATTCAGCGATGTACGGAATTATTTCTCAACGGCCATGGTGTCGGCGGTTTCGACGATTTCAGTTTGCTCGGTAGACTTTTCGGCTGGCGCACCCGCCTTGCCGCCCATGGCGACGATGCGGTCGCGGATAGCTGCGAGGGTTTCCGGCGTATTTTTCTGCACAACTACACGGCCGTTCGAAGCCCCTTTCGTGCTCGATACAGTAACCAGTATGCCATCCTTGCTAAGCAATGCGATGAATTCCGACGCATCGGCGGCGGTAGTGGCGACGCTTGCATAGCCTTTACCCTCCAGATCCTTCACGATGGCAAGACTCCCGTCGTTGCCCCAGTCGGTCTGCGTGTTGATGAAGATGCGCATCCCTACGAGCTGACAACCAGTGCGCCAGTAGTTGGTGCGGCGGTAGTCATAGCCGTAGAAGCCGTAGGAGTAGTCGGCCATATTTGAGCTGAACTGAGCCTGGACGCTGACGGTATAGTGGTAACCGCTCTTTTCAAGCGACGGGATGTCGGGCGTGGAAGTGTAGCAGTAGTCGGCAGGGGCGGAGAAATGGGCTGAGGGAGCCTCGCCGAGCACAAACTCGCCCACGCCTTTGGGAGTAATCATCGAGGTTACGTCGGACACTACGGCAGCCATATTGAAGTAGTCGCTGTATACACCGTAGCTTGCGCTTTCGGACGCGCGGACTTCATTAAATTCAGCCGAACGGATTGGTTTGCCGTTTTCGTCGAGGAAAGTCTGCGTACGCTTGTCGGCTGCTATCAGCCCGAACCCCTCCCAGTAGAATACATAGTTGTAGTCGTCGATGCGGTAGAGCGTATTGCCCTTGTCGTCGAATACATCGGCACGCTTGTCGTCTACGGCGAGGATACGGCCGTCGCTCATCAGTTGCGTATGGGTGTATTTCGGGCGTACGAGGGTTTCGCATTGGTAGTCCATCACGCCCCACTCGCCATCTTCGGTATAGAAAGCAAACATCTTGTCGTTGTAGGTTCCCACCCCTTTCACTTTGTTGGGGGATTTAAAGTATACCTCCCCCTTTTTATCGTAAAACAGGATATGCCCGTTTGTATCCTTGACGGGCAGGTAGCCAGAACCATACTTAAACATCTCAGGCGCAAACCCCGCCTTGAGGGCAAACACCTCGTCGCCTTTCTTATTGATTACGATATATTTGGTTTCGGCATCCTCGCCTTCGCCAATGGTTTTCAAAACCAGAGCCAGGCCTTCGGAGAAATCGTTGCAGGTGCTGTACTTAGGTTCAACGATATATTCGCCTTTGGTGTCGACATAACCCATGTTGCCATCTTCAGCCATTACGGTCAGCATTCCGTCGGAGTAGCCATGCGAGCAATAGGTGATTTCCTTACCGCCGACCGGATCGAGAGTGAACACGCGCTTGCCGGAGCCGTCGACTAAGGAGATGCGTTCCTTTGGAAGCGTGACGGGCACGAGGCCGTCGGCCATATAGCCCACATATTTCAGGCCCTCGCAGTCGGCCACCGGTTCGGGTTTCTCACCGACCTTATAGAGGGTATAGCCCTTACCCTCTTCAACAGAGAAATAGCCGTTGATTACGGCCGAGGGGGCGTTCTTGAACTCGTCCTCGTAGAGGAGGGTGCCGTCGGGAGCATAAAGGCTCCAGTTGCCGTCGGCCTCCTGCTGGACCGCAACATATTCCATCTTAGCGCCGTCGCTACCTGCACACGAGGCCATAGCCAGTCCGGCGGCAGAAGCCAGAGCCAGACCGAATGTGGTTTTCAAACTCATAAATAAAAACTGTTATGTGAATAATGATTTCATCGGGTTAGATTAAGCCATAAGTAACTGCCCGAGGGCTATAGCGGAAACGGTGGCTGAAAGATACGAATAATTATTTGAATTACAAAACGGCGGCGCGCCCGCGAGGGGGCACGCCGCCGATATGAGGCTTTAGATAAAATACTATCAGATGCGGTGGAGGAAACGGAGCACCTGCTCGGTGATGTTCTGCACGGTAAAGCCGAACTTCTCGTCGAGCACCTTATATGGAGCGGATGCACCGAAGTGGTCGAGGCCAAACACCATTCCATCGCGTCCTACCACACCGCGGAGCGTGGAGGGGAGGCCGGCTGTGAGACCGAATACGGGCACACCTTCGGGAATAACGCTCAGGCGGTAATCCTTGTCCTGCTGCTCGAACACGCCGATGGAGGGCACGGAAACCACGCGGCAAGGCACGCCGCCGGCCTCAAGCTCTACGGCCACTTCACAGAGGAGGGAAACCTCCGAGCCGTTGGCTACGAGCACAACCTGCGGGTGAGGAGTGTCCATCACCACATAACCGCCCTGATGGGCGCCGAGAGCCTCCTCGAAGCGGTTGCCGGTAGCAGCGGGGAGATCCTTGATATTCTGACGCGAAAGGATGAGGGCTGTGGGAGTCGAGAAGTTGTCCATCGCCATCTGCCATGCCACGGAGGTCTCCACAGCGTCGGCCGGACGGAGCACGAGCATCGAGGGCTTGCCCGAGAAGTTCTTGAGTTCCTCCATAAGGCGGATCTGAGCCTCCTGCTCCACGGGTTCGTGGGTGGGGCCGTCCTCGCCCACGCGGAATGCGTCGTGGGTCCAGATATATTTCACGGGGAGCTCCATGAGAGCTGCAAGGCGCACGGCGGGCTTCATGTAGTCGGAGAATACGAAGAATGTGCCGCAGGCTGCGATTACGCCGCCATGCAGAGCGATGCCGTTCATAATCGAGGCCATGGTAAGCTCGGATACACCGGCCTGGAGGAAGGCACCGGAGAAGTCGCCGGGAAGGAACTGATGTGTCTTCTTGAGGAAGCCGTCGGTCTTGTCGGAGTTGGCAAGGTCGGCACTCGAAACAATCATGTTCTCGACCTTCTCGGCGAGCGTGGCCAGAACGGTGGCCGAAGCGTTGCGGGTGGCGTCGTCGGCTTTCTGCACGATGGCGGAATAGTCGATTTCAGGCAGACGGTTGTTGATGAAGTCGTCGAGCTTGCGGGCGAGCTCGGGATTGGCCTCCGCCCATGCTTTCTCGGCAGCATGGCGCTCGGCGGCAATCTTGCGCAGCTGCTCGTTGCGGTCGGCATAGAGCTTCTGCACGTCGGCGGGAATAATCCAGGGATTGGCGGGGTCGGCGCCGAGATGCTCCATAGTCTTTGCGTAGTCGGCGCCGCTCTTGCTCAGAGGCTGGCCGTGGGTGGAGCATTTTCCTTCAAAAAGCTCGCCGGAGGCGGTTACGGCGCCGCGGCCCATCACGGTGTGGCCCACGATAATGGTCGGACGCTTGGTCTCGGCCTGTGCGGTCTCGATGGCCTTGGCGATGGCCTCAGGATCGGTGCCGTCGATTTCAATCACGTTCCAGCCCCACGCTGCATATTTGGCGCAGACGTCTTCAGCGTCGACAGCATCCACATTGGTGGAAAGCTGCACGCGGTTGCTGTCGTAGAACATTATGAGGTTGCTCAGGCCCAGGAATCCGGCAATACGGCCGGCGCCCTGCGAGATTTCCTCCTGCACGCCGCCGTCGCTGATGAAGGCGTAGGTCTTGTGAGCCACAACGTCGCCGAAACGAGCCTGGAGGAAGCGCTCTGCGATAGCGCAGCCCACGGCCATGGTGTGACCCTGGCCGAGCGGTCCGGAGGTGTTCTCAACCCCGCGGTGAGGATCAAGCTCGGGATGGCCGGGGGTGACGCTCCCCCACTGGCGGAACTGCTGAAGCTCCTCGACGGTATATTTGCCGGTGAGGGCAAGTACCGAATAGAGCATGGGCGACATATGGCCCGGATCGAGGAAGAAGCGGTCGCGGGCAATCCAGGTGGGATCGTCGGGGTCGGTTATGAGATACTTGGAATAAAGCACGTTGACAAAGTCGGCGCCACCCATGGCGCCACCGGGATGACCCGATTTGGCTTTCTCGACCATTGAGGCTGCGAGCACGCGCACGGTGTTGGCAGCCTTGTTGATGAGTTCTTTATTCATGCCAAAAGTTTTGATTTTTAGGTTGAAAAGATGATCGTTGCAAAACCTACAATTTTCGCCCGAATTGTACGTACGCACGGCGCGTGCGTCCGTATAATTGGCTGGAATTTAATTGGTAGTCGGACGCACGGTCCGTGCGTCCCTACGTTTCGATGGTTCTGCGACGTCCTATTTCACGTTAGATTATAGATTGTAATTATTAAGACAGGTAGACGGAAGCGGTTATACCGGGTCGACGGGCAGATCCTCGTCGACAGGAATGTCGGTATTGACGTTCTTGCTGCCGATAAGCGAATAGTAGAGAATATAGACCAGCATGGCCAGCACGAGCCAGTAGCTCGACACGTAGCCCACGGTGCGGCCGATGTAGTCCTGGATGAAGGGCATAACGCCGCCACCCACAACCATGGTCATGAAGAGGCCGGAAGCCTTGGCCGTATATTTGCCCAGACCTTCGGTGGCGAGATTGAAGATGCCGCCCCACATCACTGAGGTGCAGAGGCCGCAGAGGAAGAGGAACATACACTTTAGGGGCACTTCGCCGCTGGTTATGTTGAGGGCCTTGAATTCAGGCGATTTAAAGGTGATATCCTCGGGGAGGAAGATGGCGATAAGCACGAGGATGATGGCCGTGGTCGACACGGTAATCATCTGTGTGCGTGTAGAGATTTTACCGCTGATAATCGAGCTGCAGAAACGGCCGATGAGCATGAAGAGCCAGTAGATGGCGGCAAGCGAACCGGCCACGGCAGCTGCGCCCTCGAAGTTCTCGCGACTTATCCAGGCATTCATCTCGCCGGGAATACCGATTTCGATACCCACGTAGAAGAAGATTGCTATAACGCCCAATGTGCAGTGGCGGAAAGCAAGCGGGGAGTGGGTGTAGGTGGCTTTCTTGAGGTTAGCCTGAGGCTCCTGAATTTTGATGAAGCTAATGATGATGAAAGCGAGTACGAAAATCACGATTCCGGTGATTACCAGGGGCGAAACAGCGGCCATGGTGGTCTCCTTGGTGAGAGTGCCCACGAGAACACCCACGAGCATGGGAGTCAGGGTGCCGGAAAGTGAGTTGAGCGTACCACCGGTCTGGATGAGCTGGTTGCCTTTGTTGCCGCCACCGCCGAGGAGGTTGAGCATCGGGTTGACCACGGTGTTGAGCATGCACACGCAGACACCGCAGACGAGGGCGCCGAGCAGATAGATAAAGAGGTTGAGGGTAGTAGGATTGTCGCCGCCGATTACCACGACGTTGTCGCCTACAATGCTCGAAAGGAGCTGGATGGCCAGACCGATTGCACCCACGGCGAGAGCGATGAGAGCCGTTTTCTTATACCCGTAGCGGATTAGCATGTTGCCGGCGGGGATACCCATGAAAAGATATGCGGTGAAGTTCATGAGGTTGCCCGCCATGCCGGCCCATTCATATCTGAAACCCCAGATATTGCCGAAGGGGGCGGCCATGTTGGTAACGAACGAAATCATCGCGAAGATAAAAAACATCGTGATGATGGCTATAGTGCGTCCGTTGGAGCCTTGTTTAGCCTGTGTCATAATGGTTTGTAGTTGAAGAATTAAGGTTAGATATTTATATTTTTTGTTTTTCGGTATTGAAAACGGCCTTGAGGCCGCAGCCACCGCCCTATTTCTTGCAAATTTAAGAAAATTTGGTTACGCGCCAAAATTAAATGAATCAGAGCAGATAAGCGAAATACTTGTATGCAAGCTGAGGGAGGGAGATTTCGCCATCGGTCAGGCGCTTTGCGTCGATTGCGCTTAGACGGTCCCGGCAGGTCTGCCCGTCGCTATATTTCGCTGAGATATACGTCGCGGCACCCTCAGTTTTGACTTCAATGTTGCGGAAGGGAGAATCAGCCTCATCGCGCCGGGTATAGCAGATGGAATAAGGTGTATCGCGCACGCGACCGGGTGTAGGCACAAGGATTCCGAGTCCAACAAGCGCGTTGATGTCTCGGAGTGCCGTATCTCTGGATACACCTGCAATCTTCGCCCAGTTTTTTGCGGTCAGCTTGGCATCATAGCCGTCGAGGTACGTATTGAGCACCAGTCGCTGACGCTCGCTTACTGGCGCCTGGGCGTGAGCATTCCAGAACGTGGCCTTGCGGAGCACCTGCGATAGCATTACGTCGGAATCTTCGATTGCGGCGATAATGGCGCTGAGATACCAGAGGAGCCACTCCGTAATGTCGCCGTCGCCGCGCTGCGTCTTCTCCAGTATTCTGTAGTAATGACTCTTGTCTTTGAGAATCTGACGGCTGAGGCTGTAGAAGTGCATCCCCTCGCCGTCGAGTCCGGCGAGCACCATATCGGAAATCGCGCGGCCGATGCGGCCGTTCCCGTCGTCGAAAGGATGTATGCTTACGAACCACAGATGCGCGATGGCGGAACGGACCATCGTAGAGGATTTGCTGCCGCTGTTGAACCATTCGAGAAACCGGTCCATCTCGGCCGGCACGGCCTCAGGCGCCGGAGCTCGGTAATGGAGTCTTTCACGGCCGAACATGCCGGAGACCACGCTCATCTCAGCCGTACGGTATGCTCCTACAGTAAGGCCAATGGCGTTGGGAAAAAGTGCCGTATGCCAGCGGAACAAACGGTTGGAAGTCAACGGGACATAGCGGTTGTGGGTGGCGTCGAGCATCATTTCTACTATGCCATCTACATAGTGCGTCGAATCCTTGCTTTTCGGAAGCGTGACGCCGAATTTGCGCGCCACCGAACTACGCACCTCATCGGAATTGAGGCTCACGCCCTCGATTTCCGACGATGCCACCACATCGTTGGTCACCGCCTCGACCGTGGCCGCCATCCGGCTGTCGAAGCCTATGGCCGCCATCCGTCCGGCCAGATATCCCAGGCGAAGCATCGCCCGATTCTGCAAGTCGTTGATATCCGCATTATTCCAGCGAAAGTCCGTCCAATTATCATGTTCGTGTATAAACATAGTAGAATTTCAAATATGCCTTACGGCTATAATTCCCTTCTTACGATTGTACTGCAAAAATAAACATTCGTTTATTAACACGCAAATTTTGCGGCTTATTTTCGAATTCAGAACGCAAGTTTTGCGTCTTAGCAGCCACAGGGATAAAAGATTCCGCCCGCTTGCCGGCCGGGAGGCTCGGAAGCGGGCGGAGTATTCGGATTAATCTAATGTGTCAGCTATGCGACGGATTAGAAAGTGTAGCCGAGGGAGATTTTGAGGGCCTGGCTGTTGATTTTGGGCTTGGAAGAGCCACCGTCCCATTCAAACTTGTGGCTGTAGGCGGGGATGAAGTCGGTGCCGTACTGAACGCCGAGATAGTACTTCTGATATTCGAAGCCTACACCGATCTGCCAACCCATCTGGAAACGGTTCCAGGTGTAGTCGCCGTCGCCCATGTTTTCCTTGCTGTCGCTGTAAACGTTAACCCAGTCGGGCTCTTCGTAACCGAGGTCTTTGAGCTCGTCTTTGCTGAGGTTGGAATCAACAACATCCTTCATTTTGGTAACGAGGTTGAGCTTGAAGTTGATACCTACATAAGGAGCGATTTTGAAGTCGTCGCTTACGTTGAAGCGATAAACGAAGTTAACAGGTACACGGAGATTGATGTTGGTCATCTTCTGCTTGTCCTGGAACCAGTAGCCGGCATATTCCACTTTTTCGCCCTTTTCAGAGCCGAAGCCGAAGTTGAAGTTACCGCCGACTTCAACAAACATGTTTTCGGCAACGCCGAAGCCATGAGCGTAGTTGATGCCGAAACCATTGAGGCTGCGGCCTTCGGTCTTGTCGGTACCGGTGTAGTCCTTGTTCATCGAGTAGTGCTGCCAGTCGTAGGAAAGAGCAACACGATTGTAGCCTTCTGCATTGGCTACGGAAGCGCTGGCTACGAGCACAGCAGCTGCCAAAATCACTTTTTTCATAATAGTGTGTCTATAAAAGATTTTGATGAATATTGGTCTATTTATTACAGTGTAAGCAACTCGACTTATACTGCCTATGTTAACTGTGTTTGTACAAAATTAATGAAATTTTTACGCTTATAGGTAATTATAGAGTTAATTTGTGTTAAAAGCAAATCGGTAGACCCGAATCCTAATCCTCGATTAAAAAAATCCGGCGCACCGAATCAGAAATTGGCGCGCCGGATTATATTATGGTCTGTTCTTAAACAATCAGCAGATTATCAGAAAGTCCAGCCGAGACGGAGAGCGGGCTGCACATAAGTGCCGAGGTCGAAGCTCTTTGCAGTGGGATCTTTGTGAGCGTCCTTGTTGAGCTCCTCGCCGTTCTTTTTCTGGCAGGGCTGATGCATCGATTTGTAGGTGAGGTCGATACCGAGTTCAGCACCAACATAGAGACCTTTGTAAACATAGAAGTCTACACCGGTGAAGATGCCGAAGTTGAAGTTGGTCGAGCCGATTTCGCCGTTTGCGCTGTTCTCCCAGTATTTTTCAACTACCTTTTCAGAGGCGTTCCACTGCTCGGTGGTGCTTCCGTAGCTTTCGAAGCCTACGCCTACCTGTGCGCCTGCATATACGTCAAGACGACCTTTGGTAACGAGGTGACGCTCGTAGCCGAGGTTGATGTTGAAGTTGCTGCGACGGGTGTTGTTGTGAAGGGTTACGTAGTTGTTTTCGGAAGTCTCGAAGTCAGTGTTGTCGATGTCCTTGTGAACGCCGAAACCGATGTTGAGGCGGATAGCGTCCTTATTGGTGATGAAGTAGCGGCCGGTAAGACCATACTCGCTATCGCGGAAGGTTGTGTAGTCGTTCGAGAAAGGATTGAACTGAAGTTCAACGCCGAAATCACCCTTTTCAGGTGCAAATTCGTCCTGTGCGACAGCAGCAGGAGCCATGGCTGCAACGAGGGCAGCTGCAAGAATAAACTTTTTCATTGCTGTGTTTTGTATAAAGATAAAAATTAAAACGATTATTCCAGTTAAGAATTCCTTTCAAAAAGGCTGGTTCTACATATATTTCGTAGTTGAATTCCAGCTTTTTAACAAAAGTGTGTTTCTTTGATTCGCCGCAAAGTTACGAAAGTTAACGATAACAAATATTAACGCAAGCGCTAATATTTGTTAATATTAACGCAAGCGTTTAATTCATAAGCATTTATAAAGTGGATTAAAGCACCGCATTTTATACAATTTTTACCGACCTATGTACCATCTGCGTAATTGCACCTCTCATGATGCGAAATCACCGCTTAATACTGGCGGTCGCCGAAAATGGCGGTGCCGACACGCACCATGGTGGAGCCTTCGGCTATTGCAAGATGGTAGTCGTGGCTCATCCCCATGCTGACGGTGTCGAAGCCGCGCAAATCGGGACAGAGCGAGCGGATGGCGTCGAAGGTGGCGCGGATGCGGGCAAAGTCCTCGCACACGCGCGCTTCGTCGTCGGTATTCGAAGCCATCCCCATCACGCCGCAGATATGCGTTGCGCGGAGCGACTCGTAGCCGCGTCCGCGGAAGAAGACCATCAGCTCGTCGGGCGAGAAACCGAATTTTGTCTCCTCGGCGGCCACATGGAGCTGCATGAGCACACGGGCTGTGAGGCCCTGCCGCTCAGCTTCGGCGTCGACGACGCGCAACAGGCGCTCGGTGTCGATGCTCTCGATCATGGCGGGACGCAGGCGCAGAAGCTGACGCACCTTGTTGGTCTGCAGATGGCCGATAAAGTGCCAGCGGATTTCAGCGGGGAGAACCGGCACTTTCTGTGCGAGCTCCTGCACACGGCTCTCGCCGAAGCAGGTCTGACCGGCGGCATAAGCCTCGGCAATCATTTCAGCCGGATGGAACTTCGATACAGCCACCAGCGTGATACCCTCGGGAAGTCCCTGCTTAATCTCCCGGATATTTTCGGCAACACCCATTGTCACACATTAATTATATATAATCAGGCCTGAGGGGCTTCGGGCTTGGCATCTTCCTTCACCTTCATGCGGTAAACGTCCATGATGGGGGTCTCGGCAATCGAGACTATCTCGAAATCAGCCATAGTACCCTTCATACCATCCATAAAATTATCGTAGGCGCCTTTGAAATCACAGCCGGCCACCAGCACCTGCGATACGGAACGCTTCTCCACCGCCGTCTTCTCGTCGATGGTAATGAAGGCAACCTTTACGAGATACCATTTGTCGGCCGAGTCGTCAAACATTATTTCAGCGATTTTCGTGCGCTTCACGGCGTTGACGTCCACCTCGCCGCTTACGAAAGGAGCCTGCTCCTCGATAATGCGTGCTTCGGCCTCGGTGAAGCTGAGCGCATCCACCAGATAAGGTTCCGTAACCTTCTTGATCGAGCCGTTTTCCTGAGTTTTATCGTAACGAATCTTACATTCGAACCAGTTTGCCATAATATTTCAATATTATTTTGTGGAAATTGAAAAAACTTTGTTAATTTTGAGAATCAAAACCACCGGCAAAGTTAGGCTAAAAATCCCAACTTTGCAAAGCGAAAAAGCGTTAGACAACCATGAACTTCAACCGCGAGGGATTTCTCTACAGGGCATATTCCATGTATGCCGACGGCTTCCGTCAAATGACGGTAGGACGGCGCCTGTGGGCCATAATCATCGTGAAACTCGTGATTCTTTTCGCGGTATTCCGCCTCTTTTTCTTTCCTGACATTCTCCAGGAGCGCTACGACAACGACGCCGACCGCGCCGAGGCCGTGCGCACAAATCTGACCAGGCCCTGACGCATTGCCAGGGAATCAGCAACCTGAAAAACCAACATTCAAATTCACCATATGGAAGACCTCCTTACCACCGTCGACTGGTCGCGCGGGCAATTCGCCCTGACGGCCATAATCCATTGGCTTTTCGTGCCGCTCACCATCGGGCTTTCGCTAATAGTGGGAATAATGGAGACACTCTACTACCGCACCGGCGCCGAGCGCTGGAAGAAAATCACCAAATTCTGGATGCTGCTCTTCGGCATAAACTTCGCCTGCGGCGTAGCCACGGGCATAATCCTCGAATTCGAGTTCGGCACCAACTGGAGCAACTACTCATGGTTTGTGGGCGACATTTTCGGAGCCCCGCTTGCCATCGAGGGGATAGTAGCCTTTTTCCTGGAGTCGACATTCATAGCCGTAATGTTCTTCGGCTGGAACCGCGTGAGCCGCGGCTTTCATCTTACCGCTACATGGCTTACGGCGATAGGCGTCTGCCTGTCGGCTTACTGGATTCTGGTGGCCAACGCCTGGATGCAGTATCCCGTGGGGATGGATTTCGACCCTGCGCAGATGCGCAACGTGATGACTTCGTTCGCCTCCGTCGCCCTCTCGCCCGTGGCCGTCAACAAATTCTTCCATACCGTATGCTCCGGCTGGGTGCTGGGGGCAGTGTTTGTAGTCGGCGTAAGCTGCTGGTTCCTCTATAAAAAGAGCAACATCGCCCTTGCCAGGGATTCGATGAAAATCGCCGGATGGGTGGGTCTTGCGGGCATCGTGCTGACAATGTGGACCGGCGACGGCTCGGCCGTACAGGTAGCCCGCGTGCAGCCCATGAAACTCGCCGCCATGGAAGGACTTTACGACGGTTGCTGCGGCCAGAGCCTCGTGGCCTTCGGCATCGTAAACCCCGACAAGCAGCGCACCGACAATGAGGAAGCGCTCCTCGGCGAAATCTCGATACCAAAGGGCCTTTCCGTTCTGGCCAACCACGACGCCGAAAGCTTCGTGCCCGGCATCAACGACATAATCGACGGCGTAAGCATCGACGCCAACGGCGACACCGTCAATACCGTAAGCTACGCCGAGCGCATAGCCCGCGGCAAAGCCGCCCAGGAGGCGCTCCGCCGCTACGACTCGGCTATGAAAGCCGGCGACCAGACCGCCATGGCAACTGCCAAGGCCGACATCGACAAGGATTTCCGCTACTTCGGCTACGGATTCCTCGACAGCGTCGACGAGGCAGTCCCCCCGGTTGCACTGACGTTCTACGCCTTCCGCGTGATGGTGATGGGCGGCGGCTACCTGCTGCTGTTCTTCATGGTGATGCTCTGGCTGAGCTATCGCAAGCCCTCCACGCTCGAAAACCGCTGGGCAATCTTCTTCGGTCTGATTACCATCCCGGTAGTATGGCTCGTCAGCGAGGCCGGATGGGTAACCGCCGAAATGGGACGACAGCCCTGGACCATCGAAGGACTGCTACCCACCCGCGCGGCCATCAGCGACATCCCGTCAGGCTCGGTGATGCTCACATTCTGGATGTTCGTCGTGGTGTTCGTAGGCCTGCTGGCCGCCGAGATAAGCATCATGACGCGCGAAATCCGCAAAGCCGCCGGCCGCGACCTGCTGGCCGACTGAGCCGCCGCGATTCCATAATTATACACTAACCAAAGACATACAACGCAATATGGAAGCATTACAGATATACTGGTGGTTCGTGATCTCGCTCCTCGGGGGCCTGCTGGTGTTCCTGCTCTTCGTGCAGGGAGGCCAGACAATGATATGGTCCACCCGCAACGCCGAGCGGAAATCGCTCATGGTCAATGCACTCGGCCGCAAATGGGAGCTGACGTTCACCACACTCGTGGTGTTCGGGGGAGCTTTCTTCGCCTCGTTCCCGCTCTATTACTCCACAAGCTTCGGCGGAGCCTACTGGCTCTGGATGCTCATTCTGCTGAGCTTCATCCTGCAGGCCGTAAGTTATGAGTTCCGGTCGAAGCCGGGCAATGTGTTCGGGCAGTCCACCTACGATATATTCCTGCTGATCAACGGATGCGTGGGCTGCGTACTGCTCGGCGCCGCCGTAGGGATGCAGTTTTTCGGCGCCGATTTCTCCGTGGAGCGCCAGAGCATCCTCAACGCCGGGGCTCCGGTGATTTCCTCCTGGGGGCCGATGCACGGTCTCGACGTGGTGTTCAGCATACCCTGCCTCCTGCTGGGATTCGCAGTGTTCTTCCTTGCGCGTACGCTCGGCTCCCTCTTCTTCGGCATGAGCGTGAAGGATGCCGACGAGCGCGAGTTCGCCCACGGCATGCGCACCCGCACACTCTTCAACGGCACTCTGTTCGTTCTCCTCTTTCTCGCATTCCTCTTCGCGCTCTTCACAGCCGACGGCTACTCGCGCCTTGCCGACGGCCTGGTAGTAAAAGTGCCCTACAAGTATTTCTTCAATCTGATTGACCTATGGTGGATAGGCGCAGCCTTCCTGCTGGCCGTGCTCGCAGTGGTCTACGGCATATTGCGCTCGGCCTTCGACGCGCGTTTCCGCACGGGCTTCTGGTGGACAGGCGCAGGCGTGGTAGTGGCCGTATGCTGCCTCTTCTGCATCAGCGGCTACAACAACACCGCCTTCCTCCCATCGACCACCGACCCGCAGAGCTCGCTGTTCATCACCAACGCCTCGTCGACCGAGTTCACTCTGCGCGTCATGGCATGGGTGACGGTGCTACTGCCCGTAGTGGTGGGCTACATAGCCTATGTATGGCACAAGATGACCTCGCCGGCCATCACAGCCCGCGAACTCGATGCTGACGACCACGCCTATTAATACCCGTATTTTATTTAAGGAGGAATTTTCTTAACTTTGTGGGTTGAATCGGGTCGCAGGCCGGGTTCAGCCCACAAACCTTATATACCCCACAGTGAACTCCTCCGACACAAGCACAATAACCGGCGGTTCAGCCAAGGCGCCCAAACGCATAGCCATTCTCGGGTCGACAGGCTCGATAGGCACCCAGACGCTCGACGTAATAGCCGAATACCCCGACCGTTTCCGCCCCACGCTGCTCGTGGCGGGACGCAAGGTCGACACGCTCATACAGCAGGCGCTGAAATGGCGCCCGCAGATGGCAATAATCGCCGACGAATCGCTCTACTGGAAACTGCGCGACGCCCTGGCACCGCTCGGCATCGCCACAGCAGCCGGCCAGCAGGCCATCAACGACGCCATGACCTCCGACTGCTTCGACACGGTGGTCACTGCCACCGTAGGCTACAGCGGCCTCGCCCCCACCCTCCGCGCCATCGAGGCCGGGAAAGACATAGCCTTGGCCAACAAGGAGACAATGGTGGTTGCCGGCGAACTTGTCACCGCCGCCCTCGCCCGCTCCGCATCGCGCATCCTCCCGGTCGACTCCGAGCACTCGGCAATCTACCAGTGTCTGGTCGGCGAGGATCCCGCAAAGGTGCGCCGTCTGATTATCACTGCCTCCGGCGGCCCGTTCCGCACCTGGACGCCGGCCCAGCTCGCCTCGGCCACGATGCGCGACGCCCTGAAGCATCCCAACTGGAGCATGGGCGCCAAAATCACCATCGACTCGGCCACGATGGTCAACAAAGCCTTCGAGATAATCGAGGCACGCTGGCTCTTCGACATGCCGGCCGAGAAAATCACGGCCGTGGTCCATCCGCAGTCGATTGTCCACTCAATGGTGGAATTTGTCGACGGCGCCGTAAAGGCTCAGCTCGGAGTGCCCGACATGCGCCTGCCCATTCGCTACGCCCTGGGCGAGACGGTGCGTCTGGCCACCGACGACTCTCCGCTTACACTCGGCCGCATAACCCAGCTCACCTTCGAAGCGCCCGACACCGAGCGTTTCCCGGGCTTCACCCTCGGGCACTATGCCCTGCGAGCCGGAGGCACCGCCGCCTGCATCATCAACGCCGCCAACGAAGTGGCCGTAGAGGCTTTCCTCCAGCAGAAAATCGGATTCGCGCATATCTACCGCCTGATAGAGGAGGCTCTGCAGGCCATGCCGATGATTCAGAACCCCTCGCTGGCCGACTATGTGGCCGTAAACGACGCCACGCGCGCCTATACATCCTCGCTTATCGCCAAATAACTTCCCACCTCACCCCGACGAACAACCACGCATGGAAACATTCCTCATAAAAGCCGCCCAGCTGATCTGCGCGCTCTCGCTCCTGGTCATCATCCACGAGCTCGGCCACTTCATGTGGGCGCGCATCTTCAAAATCCGCGTCGAGAAATTCTATATCTTCTTCAACCCATGGTTCTCGCTGGCTAAATGGAAGCCCAAGAAGAGCGATACCGAATGGGGCATCGGATGGCTGCCGCTCGGCGGCTACGTGAAGATTGCAGGAATGATCGACGAATCGATGGACACCGAGCAGCTCGCCTCCGAACCCAAACCCTGGGAGTTCCGCTCGAAACCCGCATGGCAACGGCTGCTGGTAATGACCGGCGGCGTGCTCAACAACTTCATCCTCGCCATAATAATCTACGCTGGAATAGCCTTCTGGTGGGGCGAGAAAACCATCCCCTTCCAGAATGCCTACGAGGGGATGGACTTCACCCCCGCGATGCAGGCTCTCGGATTCCGCAACGGCGACATTCTTCTTGAGGCCGACGGCCGCACGCTCGACTCGCGCGAGCGCTCGGTAGCCTTCAAGATGCTTGAAGCGAGGGAAGTGACCGTGCTGCGTAACCACCGCGACACCGTAGCCATCCGGCTGCCCGAGGGTGCCATACTCACCATCCCGGAGAACGACCCGCTCATGGCCATCCGCGTGCCTGTCTACGTAAAGCAGATCATGCCCGGCGAACCCGCCGCAGAGGCCGGGCTGCAGGTGGGCGACCGCATCATAGCCGTGGGCGATTGCCTCACCCCCGCCTTCACCGAGCTTTCACCCGCGCTGATGGCCTACAAGGGGCAGAAGACCGACCTTACCATAGTGCGCGGCAACGACACCATCCGCGTGGCCGCCACTCCCACCGAGGCCGGAAAGCTCGGCTTCGGCCTGAAGACACCCGCCGAGATATTCGATGTGGAGATAACGGCCTACAACCCGCTGCAGGCCATCCCCGTGGGTGTGCGCAACGGCACCGAGATGCTCACCACCTACGTCGGCTCGCTCAAGCACCTATTCACCAAGGAAGGCGCCGAGAGCATCGGCGGCTTCGGAGCCATCGGCAACCTCTTCCCCGCCGCGTGGGACTGGCGCACCTTCTGGGAGATGACCGCCTTCCTCTCGATTATCCTCGCATTCATGAACATCATACCCATCCCGGCTCTCGACGGCGGCCACGTGATGTTCCTGCTCTGGGAAGTCGTCACTCGCCGCAAGCCCTCCGACAAGGTGCTCGAATACGCCCAGATGGCCGGCATGTTCTTCCTTATCGCCCTGCTCATCTACGCCAACTCCAACGATATTTACCGCTTCCTGATTAAATAATGGCTCAACCCAACTACCCCGTGCTGCGCCTCAAGCGCGGCAAAGAAGAGTCGCTCGACCGCTTCCACCCCTGGGTGTTCTCCGGAGCACTCGCCGACGGCACCATTCCGGAATCGCTTGAAGAGGGCGACGTAGTGGCGGTGCAGACCTCCGACGGCCGTACCATCGGTGTAGGCCACTTCCAGATCGGCAGCATCGCCGTGCGCATCCTCGATTTCGGACTCACCGACATCGGCGCCGACTTCTATCGCTCGCGTCTGGAGCAGGCGCTGGCCCTGCGCAAGGCTCTGCAGCTCGCACGCCCCGACAACGACGCCTACCGTCTGGTTCACGGCGAGGGGGATTTCCTCCCCGGCCTGGTGGTCGACGTATATGGCCCCACCGCAGTGCTCCAGGCCCATTCGCCCGGCATGCACTACGCCCGCCAGACCATAGCCGAGCAGATTGCCTCGCTCCCCGGCCTGGGCGTACGCAACGTTTACTATAAATCCGAGACCACCCTCCCCTACAAGGCCCATCTCGACCCGCAGAACACTTATCTCGTGGGCGGATTCGAGACCTCGGTAGCTTCGGAGAACTCCCTGAAATTCAACATCGACTGGCTCCGGGGGCAGAAAACGGGCTTCTTCCTCGACCAGCGCGACAACCGCTCGCTGCTGCGCCACTATTCGCGCGGCCGCCGGGTGCTCAACATGTTCTGCTACACGGGCGGCTTCTCCGTCTACGCCCTCAGCGGGGGCGCCGAAGCGGTCGATTCGGTCGACTCATCCGAGAAGGCCATCACGCTTACCGATGCAAACGTGGCCCTGAACTTCGGCGAATGCCCGCGCCACCGCTCGTTTGCCCGCGACGCCTTCAAGTTTCTCGACGATATGGCCTCCGACGCCTACGACCTCATCGTGCTCGACCCGCCGGCCTTCGCCAAGCACCGCAGCGCCCTGCGCAACGCCCTGCGCGGCTACCAGAAGCTCAACGCCAAGGCGTTCGAGAAAATCGCCCACGGCGGCATCCTCTTCACCTTCAGCTGTTCGCAGGCCGTGAGCCGCGAGCAGTTCCGCCTGGCCGTCTTCTCGGCCGCGGCCCAGAGTCGCCGCCGGGTGCGCATCCTCCATCAGCTCACCCAGCCGGCCGACCATCCCGTGAACATCTACCACCCCGAGGGTGAATACCTCAAGGGCCTCGCGCTCTACGTGGAATAACCCTCCCGGTCCATCATAAATAACCGACTCAGAATGAAACACAAACTCATCGCCTTCGCCGCCCTCGCGGCCTGCTCAATATCAGCCATGGCAAATCATACCGACCCCAACAACCCCTCGGGCACCGTAGTAGACCGCTTCGCCGACATCGAAGTGCTCCGCTACACCGTGCCCGGCTTCTCCGACCTCACCCTCGACCAGAAGAAATTCATCTATTACCTCACCGAGGCTGCCCTCAGCGGCCGCGACATACTCTGGGACCAGAACGGACGCTACAACCTGCAGCTCCGCCAGCTCCTTGAGGCCATCTATAAGAACTACAGCGGCGACCGCAAAGCGGCTGATTTCCTCGCCTTCGAGACTTATCTCAAGCAGGTGGAATTCGGCAACGGTGCCTACCACCACTATTCGGCCGACAAGTTCACGCCCGGATTCTCGCGCACATGGTTCGACGCGCAGGTAGCCGCGCTCGCCAAGGCCGACCCGAAGCTGACGGCGAAGCTCCAGGCCGCCATGCCCGACCTCGAAAAGCTGATTTTCGACCCCTCGTTTATGGCCAAGCGCGTAAATCAGGCCGAAGGCCAGGACCTCGTACTCACCTCGGCCAACAATATGTATGAAGGCGTCACGCAAAAGGAGGTCGAGGACTATTTCAACGCCCTGAAGAATCCCGACGACCCCACACCCGTATCCTACGGTCTGAACACTAAGGTTGTAAAGCGCGACGGCAAGGTCGTGGAGCTTCCCTATAAAGTCGGCGGCCTCTATTCCGACGCCATCGAGCGCATCGTGGAGAATCTGGAGAAGGCACTCCCCTATGCCGAGACCGAAAAGCAGAAAAAATCCATCGAGGAGCTCATCGGCTTCTACCGCACCGGCTCGCTCAAGGCTTTCGACGACTACTCGATTCTCTGGGCCGAGGACACCACTCCTGTGGTCGACTTCATCAACGGCTTCATCGAGAGCTACGGCGACCCGCTGGGCATGACCGGCTCGTGGGAATCAATCGTCAACTACAAGAATCAGGCAGCCTCGCAGCGCACGGAGACGATTTCGGCCAACGCGCAGTGGTTCGAGGACCGTTCGCCCGTCGACCCGCGTTTCCGCAAGCCCGTGGTCAAGGGCGTGAGCGCCAAGGTAATCAACGCCGCCATCCTCGCCGGCGACTCCTACCCCTCCACCCCCATCGGCATCAACCTGCCCAACTCCAACTGGATACGCGCCGCCCACGGCTCCAAATCCGTGACTATCGAGAACATCACCCAGGCCTACGACGACGCCAGCCACGGCAACGGCTTCAACGAGGAATTCGTGATCGACCAGCCCACGCGCGACCTTCTCGACAAATATCTCTTCATAACCGACAATCTCCACACCGACCTCCACGAATGTCTCGGCCACGGCTCCGGCCGTCTGCTCCCCGGAGTTGACCCTGACGCCCTCAAGGCCCACGGCTCGACGCTCGAGGAGACGCGTGCCGACCTCTTCGCGCTCTACTATCTGGCCGACCCGCACCTGGTGGAGCTCGGTCTGCTCGACAACCCCGACGCCTACAAGGCCGAGTACTATAAATATATGCTCAACGGCCTGATGACCCAGCTGATGCGCATCGAGCCGGGCAAGGACGTGGAGGAAGCCCATATGCGCAACCGCAAGCTCATAGCCGAATGGGTGCTCGAGAAGGGCGCCCCCGACCGCGTGGTCGAGATGGTGAAGCGCGACGGCAAAACCTACGTGCAGATCAACGACTACGCCCGTATGCGCGAGCTTTTCGGTCAGCTGCTCGGCGAAATCCAGCGCATAAAGAGCGAAGGCGACTACGAAGCGGGCGCACGTCTGGTCGAGCAGTACGCCGTGAAGGTCGATCCGACGCTCCACCGCGAAGTGCTCGACCGCTACGCCAAGCTCAATATCGCCCCTTACAAGGGCTTCGTCAACCCCGTCTACACCCCGGTTGTCGACGCCGACGGCAACATCACCGACATCAACGTGACCTTCACCGAAGGCTACCTCCCGCAGATGTTCCGCTACTCCGAATCCTACTCTCCGCTCACAAAATAACCACTGAATTTCAATAGAATACACACAGATATGGAAAACCTGTTCGATACCGTATCGGCCGACATCAAGAAGGCCATGCTCGCCCGCGACGCCGTTCGCCTCGAATCGCTCCGCGGCATTAAGAAAGAATTTCTCGAAGCCAAGACCGCCAAAGGCTCCGACGGCACACTCTCCGACGACCGCGCCATCCAGATTCTCTCCAAGATGGTGAAGCAACGCCGCGAAAGCGCCGAAATCTACACCCAGCAGAACCGCCCCGAACTGGCCGAGGCCGAACTTGCTCAGGCAGCCATAATCGAGGAGTATATGCCCAAGCAGCTCACCCCCGAAGAGCTCGACGCCGCCCTTCGCGAGATTATTGCCCGCGTGGGCGCCACTTCGCCCAAGGAGATGGGCAAGGTGATGGGCGTGGCTTCTAAAGAACTCGCCGGCAAGGCCGAAGGCCGCGCCATCTCCGCAGCCGTCAAGGCTCTACTCTCCTGATTCCGCAATCACAACCCACTGATATGCAGGATTCAGCCCTACATACTCCGCTCACCACGGGCGCCACGCCACACGCAAGTGTGCCGTCGGCGCCCGTGGGGCGTTTCGCCCCGTCGCCTTCAGGGCGCATGCACATGGGCAACGTCTACACCGCCGTAATGTCGTGGCTCTCAGCCCGCAGCCAAGGCGGCCGCTGGATTCTGCGCATCGAAGACCTCGACCCCCAGCGCTCAAAGCCGGAATACACCCGCCTGATTGAGGACGACCTACGCTGGCTCGGACTTGAATGGGACGAGGGTGGCACCGACGGCCGCGGTTCCCACGGCCCCTACCTTCAGAGTCTGCGCCACGACATCTACGCCGACGCTTTACGACGCCTTGAAGAAAAAGGGCTGACCTACCGCTGCATATGCCGCCGCGCCGACATACTCGCCACCCAGGCGCCCCACGAATCCGACGGCCGCGTAATCTATAAAGGCACCTGCCGGCCGCCGCGCCTCGGAGGAACCGCCGAAATCGCCGACGACCGTCCCGCCGCCACGCGGCTTTACGTTCCCGACCGCACGATAGCGTTTACCGACCGCATCTGCGGACCGCAAAGCGTCGACCTCGCCATCCACTGCGGCGACTTCATACTCCGCCGTGCCGACGGCGCCTGGGCCTATCAGCTCGCCGTAGTAGTCGACGATGCCCTGATGGGCGTCACGGAAGTAGTGCGCGGCAACGACCTGCTGCTCTCCACAGCCCAGCAGATCTACCTCTACCGTCTCCTGGGCTTTCCCGTGCCCGAATTCGCCCACCTTCCCCTGCTCTGCAACGCCGCCGGGCAGCGTCTCTCCAAGCGCGACGGCGCCATGGCCATGGATGCCCTCCGCGCCATCCATACGCCCCAGTCTCTTCTGGGCCATATCGCCCACCTCGCGGGCCTCCTTCCGGCCCCCACACCCATCTCCCTTACCGACCTACTCGCTGTTGCTCGCGCCTCCGCTCATCCGCTCTTCCGCTAAAACTCCACAGCCAATGTCCAACGCCGCCACGTCGCGTGAGGGTATTGCGGAACAGCAATTTCCGCCCACATTGTAGGAACGCACGGCTCGTGCGTCCGCGCAACAGGCTGAATTTCAGACGTAACACTCGGACGCACAGACCGTGCGTCCCGATCTTCCGGTGGACCTGCAACAGTCTCTCTGCCCCCGCCGCTCGGCGGGAGCGTATCCGGATGGCAGGGCGGCTTACTTTAGCTTATCCTTAAGCTCTGATTTAAAGGGGATTATCTTACCGAAAATCACGACACCAGACACTACCGAGGGCTGGTCGTCGCCTATTATGAGATGCGCGTCGAAGGTCGAGAAAAACACGTAATCTGTAACATCTGTCTGAATCAGTTTGTCGAAAATCGACGGTCCGAGCAGCATTGTCAGCCCGCTAAGCGCCTGGCGTCCAATTGAATTGCTCTCATCGTCCATATTGTCGACAATAGCCTCATTGAGGCGCTCGACAAGAAACGTATTCAGCTCATCCTTAACCTCTTGCTTCGACGGATTTTTCAACGCCGCCACAACGAAGATGGAAATTATCGCCAACCATATAATCAGCTTTTTCGAGCCCGATTTGCGGGGCCTGCAGCCAGAAGTATGCAGCCGGCGATCCGTCTCAACCTGCTGGACATCTTCCTTTTCCATCGGCGTAGCGAGTTTTGCGGTTTCATCGGAAACCGCACCTTCGCGCTTGCGCTGTTCTTCAATAGCCTTACGATAAGATTCAAGCGACATAATATTTATGGGAATTATCCCGATAACTACCCTTCCACATTTGATATTTTCGTAATTCTACTTATCTCCGATATTCGCAAAGATAGCCTTTTTTGTTTATTACGATAAATAAAATCGGCAAAAAGAGAATTTTATAAAGTATGATTAACAAAATTGAGGTAGGAATTCTGCCCTACCATTATCCGTCATACTTTTTCAGGCGGAAAGACACTGCATATGTTAAAAATATGCGCGTTAACAATATTTAACTGAATGGGGGGGTAATTAGTGACACTTTCCTTAATTTTGCACACTTTTCGATTCAAAAAAGATGAAAACAGGCGTCCAATTGCCCGCATCAACACATCCAATAGGCTGTTTTATCGCCATTTAAGGGTTTTACAGACATTTTCATCCTTTAACAACTGGTCGTGGCCACCATCCGGCCATCGGAATCTATTGTTGCCACAATTTCGACATTTAATTAACACATTATACGCGCTGCAAAATTATAATTACATAAACTGATCATGAGAAAACACTACCTCTTCACTTTAGGGGCAATGATTGCATGCTCGGCCCTTTCGACTCAGGCCCGCAGCCCCTATCTCAACTACGATCCATCCGACAAGACGTGGGACATGCACTGGGACGGTTCTCAGCTCGTTCAGGCCACCACGGCAAAGGCATCCGACTGGATGGCCGACCTGCCCGACAACATGTTTGTGGCCCACGTATCTATCCCCGGCACACACAACACCATGACCGGCGGCGATGACCCCTGGGTAAGCGCATCCGGGCCCGGCTGCTCTACCACGCAGGTGGCCGACCTCGACGAGCAGCTGCGCCGCGGCATCCGCGCTCTCGACCTGCGTCCAGGCCTCTACAACGCCGGCGACAGCGACAATCCCAACTGGCAGCTGCGATGCAACCACGGCGCCGACGTAACCAAAACGCTGGTTTCCACGGCCATGACCAAGATGGTCAACTACCTCAACGCCCACCCCAAGGAGTTCCTCGTACTCCACCTCTTCCGCGGCAACGTCTACTCCCAGCGTCCAGACAATGTAGCCCAGGCACTTATCTGCTACTACGACGACGCATCCAAGAAGCGTCTCAACTCAATGATGAACGACGTCTTCAACAAGGGCAACGTTAACGCCAAGGTGATTGAATACCGCCCGAACCTCACCGTAGGCGAATGCCGAGGCAAAATCATAATTCTTCGCCGCGACCGCATCGACTTCGTCAACCTCCCCAAGGCCGGTTATATGACCAACTGGACAACCGAATTCAATGCCCAGAACCCCGGCAAGGTCTACAACGCATCCGACCGCATCCTCGCCACCGATCTCCATATGCAGGACCTTTCGGAAGGAGGCGACGACGTGCTCTACGACCAGAAGATACCCCAGGCACGCGCGCTCATGCAGTGGGCGCAGACCCAGCCTGAGCCAAACGCACAGTACAACCTCACCAAATCCTATGTTGCTCCCTGGGTGATGAACTTCACCTCGATCGAGAACTCCGGAACGAGCTCGCGCGTCGACGACAACACCAACGGCTACAAAGGTGGCTCTTCGGTGATGAACCCTAACGTCTGCCAGTATCTCGACGAGCACATGGGCGAAGGCCCGCTCGGCATCTTCCTTTCCGACAACGTACTCCGAGGTGTGACCAAAAACCACCAGTACACCACCTTCGACGAAAAACACTACGAAGTCTACGGCGCCGACCTCGTCTACAAGATTATCCAGAACAACTTCGCCGGCACAAACCCGCCCGTGAAGCGCTTCGCCCTCGACCCCAACATCGACTGGAATCAGAAATTCACCAACCCCTACGAAGGCCAGATAGTATACTTCCGCCACATCAAGACCGGCAAATGGCTCTGCGGCGGTAATGGCTACGGCTCGCGCATGTCGCTCGACGACTTCGGTTACCCCTTCACCATATCGCTCGACAAAACCAGCGGCTACTCGCAGGTGAGCATCCACAACATGAGCACTTGCCTCGGCTGGGGCATCAACGGCGAGACCGACAAGCTTTTTGTTGACCGCACCAACAAACTCAACTTCAAACTCAACTCCGGCACGCAGCCCGGCTCCGTAGTGTTCAACTTCTTCCAGGACACCAACGGCAACAACCTCGGCACCTCGATGGCCGCCACCGTGGAATCGCTTACCAACAGTCCCTATTGGGACAACCTCTCCTACACCGTGGAGGCACGCCCCTACGAATTCGGCAACATCGACCAGGAGTTTGAGATCGTAACCCGCGCGCAGCGCCTCAAAGAAATTACCTATACCGGCGTGGCTAACGACATCAACGGCGCCAACCAGTCGCGCCCCATGGACGCAACTTTCCTCGTGCCCTGCTATTCCTTCGGCAACGGCTGGAACGGCGTCGACCAGAACAAATGGACTTTCTCGCCCACTACCTATTATGGTTCATATCCTGAGAGTAGCGGTCAGCTCGAGGGATCTCATATCAAACAGATCAACTATACAGACGGGGGCGCTTATCTCACAGTCTGGAACCATCAACAGAATGATCTTGTAGTGAACAGCGGAAAAAGATCATTTTGGACTCTTTCCAAAACCATATCAAGCCTACCTAATGGCAAATATAAAGTGACATTCCAGGCACTGGCCAACAACAACGAATACGTCAAATACAACATCGGAGGCAAAACCGGCACAGTTCATCGGTTTGCACAAACCGAAGAAACGGCCGATGGAGGCTCCGAAACCTACCTGAAAGGCATCGGACAGCGATTCAAAAACGGAGAAGGCCTGGTTGAACTCAACGATGTGACAGTTTCAGGAGGTTCCTTATCTTTGACTTTCTCAATGCAGGAAAGCAAGCGCAAGCCCACTTCCTTCTATCTCGACAACGTTCACCTTACCTATCTCGGGCCGGCCAACAACCCCAAGACCACCGTAAACCTCACCTTCCCCGAGCACTGGAACACGATGATTCTCCCCTTCGCCGTAAGCGAATCCGACCTTAACGCAGCCCTCGGCACCGACCGCGGCAATATCCACATTTACCGGGCAACCGGCCTCGAAACAACCGGCAAAGTGCTCCAGGAGAACCAGAACCAGCTTTACGAATACCACCTGGTGCAGCGCAGCCAGTCGGTCAACACCCTTGCGGCCAACACGCCCTACATCGTGGAAAACACCAACTACGACGAAGTTATCCCCCAGGTAACCTCGAAGAAAGCCCCCGCACGCCGCGCTGCCGACACATCCGCGAAAGTCTACACCTTCACCGGCTACCCCGTCCACACCCGCTCCACCTACGTTGACGACAGCAACACCCTCACCGGCGTGCTCGCCGACAACCATACCGTAGGCGAAGGCCACTACACGCTGAAGACCACCAACTTCCAGCTCTTCGACCGCCTCAGTGGCAACAGCACCGCCGGAGTAGATAAATTCCGCGCCTACGTCCACGCCGGCGCCACCGACGCCATCCACCCGATGATTCTCTTCAACGACATCGAAAACGTGCTCACCGGCGTTGAGGACGTAGCCGCCGAAGAAGCAGCCGCCGACCTCCCCGTCGACGTCTACAACGCCTCCGGCATGCTCCTACGCAGCAACGCCCCCAAAGCCGACGCCCTCGAAGGCCTCGCCCGCGGCGTCTACATCCTGCGCTCGCAGGCAGCCACCGAGAAAGTGCTCGTGCGCTGACCGCCCCGCGCCCGGGCAGGCCGGACGCAACCCACATAACACCGAAAAAAATCATTTTAGGCAATAGATAAAGATACAAGTATCTAACCCGAGCGGGGAGCGAGCCGTGATGGCCCGTTCCCCGCAAACTTTTATCATTGCTATAGAAGCCTGTTCTGCAATCGTGCTCCATAGCGGGGCGTCGGATTTGGTCTGAAAGGGAGACATTAGGAATCGAATTTAGCAGAGAGAATGGTGATATTGGAGAATATTGCTAAATTTGCTATCGTATTATGCAACTGGTCAAGATATTGAAAATAATCAGATCAGGATAATATAAAATATTTTTGAGCAGTTAAGTAACTGGTCAAAATTATTTTAATATTTCCGGGAGGAAAATTTTCAGGAGATTTTTCTCGATGAAGAAGGAGTGTAGATGTCTACACGACTGATGAAGAGAGGAAAAGATGCGAAAATTTTACCGCGGAAATGTTGAAATAATTAGATCAGGAAAGTATAAAATAATTTTGAACAGTTACTTACTTAAATAATTATAGATACATGAGCGTCATAGATATCATATTGAGCGTGTTGGTAGGCCTTATATATGCGAAATGGATTGCACTGATAGTCTTGTTGCCGTTTATGGCTATCGACGGGCATAACCGCAGCAGGTCGACGGGGCTGAAGTTGCTTTCTGCGCCATATCTTATCGTAAACAGACTGACAAGGGGCGGATGGATGCGCTACGCTCTATATCAGGTTGGGCTGCTGCCGTCGGTCGGATTGCGAATGTGGATATACCGCTGTCTCGGAGCGAGAATAGGGAAGTATGCAATCGTTCATTTCCGCACGGAAATCCGCGAGCCGAACCTTCTGACCATCGGGCGCGGAAGCATCATCGGCGACAATGCGCTTCTTGACGCAAGAAATGGGCTGACGCTGGGCAATAACGTAAATCTGTCGAGCAATGTGTCGATCTATACGCTTCAGCACGACCATCGTGATCCGGAGTTCGGGTGCTATGAAAACCAACCCGGGAAAAAACTTTCGGTGGAGGTAGACGACAGGGCATGGATCGGATCTAACGTAACCGTTTTGCCCGGGGTCCATATAGGGGAAGGGGCGGTATGCTGTGCCGGATGTGTGGTTACTAAGGATGTGGAGCCATATGCTATTGTGGCCGGCATACCGGCCCGGAAGGTTGGCGAGCGCACCCGCGATTTGACTTATGAACTCCGCGAGCGTTCATGCGCCTTCTATTGAGTCGCGATAGAACGTGATAGAATTTGAAAAAATCATAATAAAGGAGCTGATTTTGCGTTATATTGTTGTTCAGGGTGGCTGCACGACTCATGCAGCCATTGTTGCCGTATCACTGCATTCCTGAGCCGCCTGTCATCAGAAATTGCCAAAAAATACTCGACATCACATGAAAACTACGGCCAAAGCTCTTCTTTTTGCAGCTCTAACTCTTATATTCACTGCTTGTTCGTCAAAGAAGTCCTCACTGACCTATTTCGAGGATCTGAAAGCCACCGACGGGGTTGTCGACGTGCAGCCCTACACTCCGGTAATCCAGCCCGACGACGAACTTTTCATCTCCGTAAGCTCAACGATTCCAGCTGCCACGGCCGCCTACAATCTCAACGTCAGCAATCCCGCCTCGGGCAACGAGATGGGCAAGACGACCTCTCCTCAACACATAACGTATCTGGTAAACTCGGCCGGCGACATCACTATGCCGGTGCTCGGTAAGATTCACGTGGCCGGTCTCACTACCGCACAGCTGACCGACGAGCTGACGCGGATGATTTCGAAGGACGTGACCGACCCCGTAGTGACGGTGCGCCTCCGCAATTTTTCGGTCAACGTGATGGGCGAGGTCAACAGCCCGGGCATCAAGGGCGTGGGCGGCGAGCGGTGCTCGATTCTCGACGCCATTGCCGCCGCGGGCGACTTGACGCCCTACGGCAACCGCAACGACGTGCTCCTGATTCGCGAGAACAACGGCAAGCGCGAGTATCACCGACTGAACCTCAACGACGCCTCGCTGCTCTCGTCGCCCTATTTCTATCTTCAGCAGAACGACGTGGTGTTGGTGACACCTAACGAGATTCGTCAGGACAACGCGAAATACAATCAGTTCAACAGCTACAAGCTTTCGGTGATTTCCACAATAGTAAGCGGCTGCTCGATCATCGCTTCTCTCATAATCGCACTCACCGTAAAATAATTCCGACACTGATATGGCTACTGAAAATTCCGCAAAATCTCTCGGCAATCTTGCCATCAACTGGAAGAAAGTTTTCGCCCAGTGCGTTGCCCACTGGTGGTGGTTCGCTATCTCGGTGTGTGTATTCGTCGGCCTTGCATTCACCTACACGAAAATCAAGAACCAGTATTTCCTTACCACCTCGAGTATCCTTGTGGCCGACGATGCGAGCGTAAAGAAATCGGGAGTTCTGTCGCTGGCCAAGAGCTTCGACCTCGGTGGCGCTCTTGGCGGTACGTCGTCGGTCTACAACGAGATGAGCGTGCTGGGCTCCTACAGCGTGATGCGCAGCACTGTAAAAGATCTCGGCCTTAACGAAATATACGAAGGACGGAAATACCTGATAAAGAAGATTCCCTACTCGCCGGAGAACACTCCCGTAAGAGTCTCGTGCGCCCCCGAAATTCCCGATACGCTTTTCAGCGCCATCGTATTCAAAGTGAAGGTAGGGAAGGACGGCCTTGCCTCGATAACTGCGAAAGTCGGGAAGAAAAATATTGCTGATGTGGAGAGGAAACAGCTCCCCGTCAACCTGCATACCACATGGGGCGATTTCACGCTCGAGCCGACCGCATATCTGCCCAAAGGGAAAAACACCAACCTGACCATAACCTATCTGGGGTATGGAACGGCTGCCGAACTTTATCAGAAGCTCATCACGGCTGCCATGCCCAACCGAAAGTCAGACCTGCTGACGCTCAGCTACGTGACGACATCGCCGTTTTTCGGCGTAAAGGTACTCGACGACGTTATCAAGAACTACAACCTAACCGGCATAAACCAGCAACGCACCACGTCGAACCGCACCCTGCGCTTTCTCAACCAGTCGCTCGACTCGCTGACTGCCAATCTCACCACACTGGAGATTCAGCTCGAAGGCTATAAGCGCAGCCTGAAGGTGGCCGACGTGGAGGCCTCGGCCAAATTCGCAATCGCCCGTCAGCAGGGACTGAAAGAAACACTCATCCAGGCAGAAACGGAAATGGACGTAATGAGGCTCGTAAAATCGTTCATCACCAATCCGGAAAACAACAACTCGCTGATTCCCGCCGTAAGCGGCGGCCCGGAGGCTGACGCAATTGCCGCGTACAACCAGACAGTGCTCGAGCGCATGAAACTGGAATCCACGGCCAAGCAGAGCAACGCCGCCCTGCGTCTGATCGACGAGCAGCTCGCCACGATGCGCGCCCATATCAACTCCTCGGTCGACAAGGCCATGCAGACCGCCCAGCTGCGCCTCAACGAACTTCGACAGCAGGCCGGCCACGCCAACGCCGTAATCGGCGAAATGCCCGCCACGGAGCGCGAGTATATTGCCATGAAGCGCCGCCAGGAGGTGGAGGAGCAGCTTTACCTCTACCTGCTCAAGCAGCAGCACGAAACGTCGATGAGCCTTGCCAACGTCCAGCCGCGCGGCGTGGTGATTGACGCCCCCCATGTGATTACCGAGCCGCTTGGCATTTCCAACCGCAATGCCCTGCTCATAGCATTCTTTTTCGGAATGCTTCTACCCTTCGGGTTCTTTACGATTAAAGACCGCATCCGGAATACTTCCGAAGCAGCGTCTGCTAACGCCTGATTGCGGCCACCCACACGCCTCTGCTGAATGTATTACCTGATATACATATTCGCTTTTTTTGCCGTCGTCGGGTTCTTCAACTATCACCAGATGCTGAGCGATCAGGTCGTAAAAGCGATCTTTTATGCCGTCTCGCTCGTTGCGCTGGTGCTTGCCGTGACCGACGGCCGCTCGAAGATAGCGAGGACGGGGTATCCGGCCGAAGCCTACTGGACGCTCATGGGGATGATATGCCTCTCGCCAGTAATGGCTGGCATATTCCATGGCCAGGACCTCGTCAGTTCGGTAATTACGACTCTCCCGATGTTTTTTGCATACAGTTGGTTCTACATTCTTCTGAAGTTCGAACTGCCGGAGAGGAAAATTCTTTTGGTAATGGCTGTGGGATGCGCGCTCGCCATCCCTGTCTACCTGATTAATTTCCGTGCATTCCCGGGAGCGGCATTCGGAGAACTTCCCAACGGCGGCTCGCGCGGCATTCCTCGAATCGTCGTGACGTTTATCGAGCTCTTCCCGCTGCTGCTGTTCTACGCCATCAACAAATGGTCGCTCTCGCGCAAATGGTGGTGGATTTTGGTGATGGCTGTATGTGTTGTAATGATTGTGGTGAGTGTAATCAGGCAGGTTATTTTCGTGTCGGCTCTGCTCGCAGGAATATTTCTGTTCAGGGTGATGAACTGGAAACAGCGCCTCATTTTTCTTCTGCCGATTGCGGTTGCTATAGCCATCATAGCCCCGCGACTTTCGATTTTCCAGGCTATCGACGACCTTAACGAACTTCAGGCGGACAGCAACAGCGAAAGTTCGGAAGACATCCGAATCCAGGCCTGGCGCTTCTATACCTATGAGTACAACCCCAACATCGGCACGATGATTCTGGGCAACGGCATCCCTGCCCTCGACAAGACCCGCTACGGAATAGAATACTCGACTGCCACGGCCGCCTCGAAATGCTATGAGGGCGACGTGGGCTGGGCCGGATTTTTCTTCTATTTCGGACTTATAGCCACAGTAGCACTTTTCATGCTTATGTGGAAAACTCTCACCCACCGCAAGCCGCCCGAGAGAGAGTATCTCAACTACTGGATTCTGTTTATAATGATTACCGCCGTGGCATCAGGCCCGATTCTGTATACGTTTCAGATATTCAATGTCGTCACAGCATTATATTTAGCATATGCCCCGGCCGCTGAAAGCGGTTTACCGCGCTTCGCTGGCGCTCCACGCCGCAACAACACGCTTGCAGAAAATCCTCAACCACCCTTTCCGGCATAAAGGCCACTGATTTGCCCATGATACCCAAGATAATACACTACTGCTGGCTGAGCGACGACCCGTTTCCTCCCAAGATACAGCGCTGCATTGATTCCTGGAAAAAGGCACTTCCAGACTATGAACTGCGTCTGTGGAATTTCGAGCGTCTGGGCGGCAACTGTCCCGACTGGGTACGCGAGGCGTTCGACAACCGCCAGTATGCCTTCGCGGCCGACTGGGTGCGCGCCTACGCTCTGTATACCGAAGGTGGAATTTATCTGGATTCCGACGTCGAGGTGCTACGCAATTTCGATGAATTTCTGCATCTGCCTTATTTTTTGTGCCGCGAGTCGGGAGGATGGTCGGTAGAGGCAGCCTGCATGGGCTCACAAAAGGGGACGCTGCTTTTTAAAGAAGTGCTCCGCCACTACGACGGCCGCCATTTCGTGCGCCCCGACGGCTCGTTCGACCGCCTCACCATGCCCGAAATCTTCACTGAGATAATCGACCGCAATTTCTTGCTCGTCGACATTCCCGACATCTCGCAATTCGATCCGGCGTCCGAAAAAATCTGCGTGTTGCCCTCCGAATATTTCTCACCCCTTCACACCGTGACGCTACAACTTAACGTCACTCCACGTACGGTGGCCATCCATCATTTTGCCGGGAGCTGGATGCCCCGCAGCTGGCGCATGAAAAAATCGTTGCAGCGCCTGCTGGGAGCCAGGGCCACCCGCACAATCCAGAAGCTGAAAGCCGCAGTTACGGGTACACGGTAAATGGCCACCGATTCATACAATTCACCAAAACACCGGTGCAACCAAATGAAAAAACTTTATCTTCTGATATACTACGGATTTGCCACCCATCTTCCCGGGTCGTATATGCCCGTGGTCGGCCGCATGTCGAACGCCATAAGGGTGTTTTGCGCAAAACGTATTTTCAAGAAATGCGGCAAAATCTCCACCATCGACCGCCATGCATACTTCGGCAACGGCTCGGAGATTGAAATAGGCGACTACAGCGGCATCGGGGAGAACTGTGTCGTTCCTCACAACACCCGCATAGGCCGCTACGTCATGATGGCTCCCGAAGTCCATATAGTTGCCAACAACCATAATTTCGCAGACACAAGCATCCCGATGTGTTTCCAGAAGGCGGAGCAGACACATCTGCCCACAACCATCGGCGACGACTGCTGGATAGGCGTCCGCAGCATCCTTACCCCGGGTCATACCATCGGCCAGGGAAGTATCATCGCCGCCGGATCGGTTGTTACACACGATGTGCAACCCTATACTATAGTAGGAGGCAACCCGGCAAAACCCATACGAAGCCGCTTTGGCCGTTAGAAAGTATTTTGCTACCTTTGTAAACCATGAAACACATCGCATTTGTCACACAATCCTACAAAGCTGATTTCGACGAGTGCCGGCTGCTATGCGAAAGCATCGACAGATTTGCCCCTGACATCGACCACTTCATTTTCGTGAACGACGAAGACGAGGCTATGTTCGCACCGCTTTGCTACGGCCGTCACCGCGTGGCTCGCAAAGGTACGCTTCTGCCGCGCGGCTTTGTGCGTGTGCCATGGAAAATCGCCGGCCACCACTTCCACATCAGCCCGTTTACACTTCCGGTGCGCGAATGGATTGTGCAGCAGATCTGCAAGCTTGCCGTATTCGAGCATATCGGCCGGGAATACGATGCCGTGTTTCATATAGACTCTGAGATAGCGTTCATGCGCCCGTTCGACATCGGCAGATGGGTACACCCAGATGGCCGATGCATGATGTATCGCGTCGACAATACCGGCGAGCCGAGCCACGACGAATATTGCGATGCCGCGGAGAAACTGCTCCCGATAGAAAAAGGCGCTGCGGAAACAAGGCGCTACAACTATATGTGTCAGCCTACATGTTTCGAGCGCGAAAACCTCACGGCCATGCTTACCGACATCTCCCGTCGCGCGCCGTTCAGAAACTGGAAACTCGCGCTGGCCAACACATACCGCTTCAGCGAATACTACCTTTACGACATCTACACCGACCGGGTGCTGGGCGGCCGCAACCACTTCCACATCGCAGAGCGTCCGTTTCCGGTTGTCGACATCTCGCTTTTCCGTGATTCGGCAAGTCTCGGGCAGGCAATCGGCAGGGCGATGGAGCAGCCGGAGGTGGAAGGCGTATGCCTGCAGAAACGCGACCGCAAAAATCTTTCCGACACCTATCTCCAGTTCTCCGAAATAGAAGCTACCGTAAAGCGACTCTGGAATGGCCAAACTGATTGACAGGCACATCGCCTCCCAGGTGCTGTTCCTTGGAGTATCCAAAAAGACCAAGGGCGGCATGACGTCGGTACTGGTGAGCTACGACCGCCATATCGACGGCATGCGGTTCATACCGACATGGCGTCTCGGGCCGAAGGCAGTAAAGGCCTTCTATATGCTCCAGGCTATGGTGCGCACGGCGCTCCTACTGCTGCTGGACCGGCGTATAAGAATCGTACACATCCATGGCGCGGCCAACGCGTCGTTCAGCCGTTGCCGCATTTTCATCGGTATGGCCAGGCGTTTCGGTAAGAAGGTAATCCTTCATGAGCATGCCGCGGATTTCAAGGAATTCTACGAAGCATCCGCCGATAAGCAGTCCATAATATCGACCCTCCGAAGTGTCGACCTGCTTATAGCCCTTTCGGAATCATGGAAACAGTATTTTGCTTCCATCGGGATGCCGCCCGGGAAAATCGAGGTGCTGAAAAATCCTGTGGCCCCCGGGCAAAGCGAAAACGCAAAGACAGCCCACCACCCTCTTAGGGTGCTTTATCTCGGAGAAATCAGCCGGCGAAAGGGAGCCTCCGATTTGCTGACGGCCCTCGCATCCGACAAAGAGTATTTCGACGGCAGAATCGAGGTGCGTTTCGGAGGCAATGAAGTCGATGGCGACATACGCTCCGAAATCGAGGCTAAAGGCCTGCAGAACATCGCTTCATATATGGGATGGGTATCGGGCAGCGCCAAAACCGAGGCTCTGGAATGGGCCGACATCTATATACTTCCATCCTACAACGAAGGGCTTCCCATAGCCATCCTCGAGGCTATGGCAAGCGGCATGCCGGTAATTACCACGCCCGTAGGCGGTATACCCGAGCTCGTGCGCGACGGCAACAACGGAACGCTCATCCCCCCGGGGCGCTCCGACTGCATCGCTGCTGCCCTCAGGTGGTACATCTCAAACCCGCAGCAGGTGGAAATCCGCGGGCAGAAGGCGCTCTCAGACGTTCGGCAATACTTCCCCCCGCAGGTCTTCAGCCATCTTGCCAGGATATACTCCACGTTGCTTCCCGAGCCGGCCACACACTCCGACGGTCCGCACCCGAATACTAAGGCAGACACTTGAAATGGAAAAGATACGGATTCTTAACATTGATGTGCTCGATACTACTCGCGATGAGCTCCTTGCTTCGCTGCGCGACGGAGTGCTTGTCACGCCCAATATCGATCATCTCGTAAAACTCCAGACAGACCGAAGTTTCTACGAAGCCTATCGCGCAGCCGAGTGGGTGGTATGCGATTCGCGAGTGCTGCAGCTGTGCTCGCGGCTTACCGACAGGCCGTTCCGCGAGGCCATTCCGGGAAGCAGTTTCTTTACATCCTATTATGAATACCACCGCGACGATCCGGACTGCCGCATTTTCCTGCTCGGTGCAGCCGAAGGCGTCGCTCAGGAGGCCATGCGCCGAATCAACGCCCGAATGAAGCGCAACATAGTGGTCGGCGCACTCTCGCCGAGCTATGGTTTTGAAAACAATGAGGAAGAGAACCGCCACATAGCCCGCTCCATAAATGAAAGCGGAGCTACAGTCGTCCTCGTAGGCGTAGGTGCGCCCAAACAGGAAAAATGGATAATGGCCCATCGGCACGAAATGCCGTCGGTACGTCTGTGGATGGCTCTCGGCGCTACCATCGATTTCGAGGCAGGCAACATAAAGCGCGCGCCGATATGGATGCGGCGTCTGGCGCTGGAATGGCTATACAGAATAATTCAGGAGCCGAAGCGCATGGCGCGCAGGTATCTGGTCGACGATCCGGTATTTTTCAGGCACTTCCTGCGGCAACTCAGGGGAAAATACAACGACCCTTTTGCCGGCGGGTTATGATTTGACTTCAGCTGGCGGCTTCGGGGGAGTCGATGGCGGCGGATATGCGGCTGAAGATGGCGTCGACATCGCCCTGGCCGTCGATGCGGCGGTATTTTCCCTCCTTCATGTAGTAGTCGCGCAGAGGGGTGGTCGACTCGTGGTATACCTTCAGGCGGTTTTTGATGGTCTCGGGATTGTCGTCGGCGCGGCCGGTCTGCTGGCCGCGGCGTATCATGCGCACCATCAGCTCGTCCTCGGGCACCTCAAGTCCGATTACGTGATGCAGTTTCTGGCCGCGGCGCTCGAAAAAGCGCTTCAGCGCATCGGCCTGAGGCACCGTGCGCGGGAAGCCGTCGAGAATCACGCCATCCTTTGCCTTGGGCTCGTTGTCGAGAATTTCCTCTAGGATGCGAATCATCAGCGAGTCGGGAATGAGCTGTCCCTGCTTGATGTAGGTATTGGCAATCTGGCCGATGGGGGTCTTGCGGGCAATATGGTCGCGGAGCACTTCGCCGGTCGATATATGGTGAAGCCCGTATTTTTTTATCAGTTTTTCGCTTTGAGTGCCTTTCCCGCTACCGGGGGCACCGAATATCACAACGTTCATTCTATTAGCTGTCAGTTTGTTGGTTGTCGCAGAGCATACCGGAATCCCCCGGTCGTATCGCTCGCGCGCCGTCGGGGGGATGTAAGATGGTGGTTGTCAGGTCCGGGAGGCTTTGCCGTCGGAATGAGAGATGTGCCTGTCAGTCGGCAGTCTCCTTCAGAACGTATATATCCTTCAGATTGCGTGCCAGACCGTCGAGGTCGAGGCCGAATCCGATGATGAATTTAGGCGGAATGGCGAACCCGACATAATCGGGCCTCACGTCGCACTGCAGGCTCTCCGGTTTGAAAAGCAGCGTGGCGATTTTCACCTCCGAGGGGTTCTTGGCCGAAATTGTCTCCACGAGCCGCTCTATGGTCTGGCCGGTGTCTACGATATCCTCCACAAGAATCACTGGGCGCCCGGCTACGTCGGCCGTAAGCCCCATCACCTCCTTCACCGTCCCGGTCGACGAGGTCCCCTCGTAGCTCTTCAGGCGGATAAACGCTATTTCGGCATCGGTGTCGATGTTCAGAAAAAGCTCGGAGGCAAACGGAAATGCGCCGTTGAGCACGCATACCAGCAGCGGACGGCGCCCCTTGAATTCGGCCGTAATCTCCTTTGCCAGTTCCTCGATACGCTTCTGGATCTTCTCACGTTCAATGTAGGGCTCGAAAGTGAGCCCGTTGTATGTCACTTGTTTCATCGGGCAAAAATAGTTACGCAAAATTACACAATGTTTTCCATCTACAGGCAATCCCCGCCCAAATATTTTCTTTTTTTGCCATCCCCGCCACCAATCCGGCCCGAAAAATCCCTATCTTTGTAATCATAAGCATATGATTTCAATTGATGCCGACGGCTCATGAAAATCTGATTGAAACAAACCTTTAGGCATAATGGCAAAAGACATCCAGTTTATCATATACAATCTCCCCGACAATGCCGGAGCGGTTCAGGCCTATGTTGAAAATGAAACCCTATGGCTCACCCAAAAAGCCATGGCTGAGCTTTTTGGCGTAGGAATTCCTGCCATAAACAAGCATCTGGCCAATATCTATGAAGAGGAAGAGCTTGATGCAGACGCAACTATTTCCAAAATGGAAATAGTTCAACAGGAAGGTACCAGACGGGTTAAACGCGAACAGATATTTTATTCCCTCGATGCCATTATAAGTGTCGGGTACCGCGTCAACAGCCGACGCGCCACGATGTTCCGCCAATGGGCCACGCGCGTTCTCAACGAGTTTATACGCAAAGGATTCGTACTCGACGACGAACGCCTCAAGCAGGGTAACGCCGCGTTCGGCCAGGACTACTTCCGCGAACTCCTTGAGCGCGTCCGCTCCATCCGCGCAAGCGAACGCCGCATATGGCAGCAAATCACCGATATATACGCCGAATGTAGCATCGACTACGACCGTCTCGCCCCGACAACCAGAGATTTTTATGCCATGGTGCAGAACCGATTCCATTATGCCATCACCGGCCATACCGCGGCCGAAATAATCCATGCCGGAGCCGACCATACCAAACCTCATATGGGCCTGACTACGTGGAAATATGCTCCCAGAGGCCGCATTCTGAAATCCGATGTTTCCGTCGCGAAAAATTATCTTTCCGAAAAAGAAATCCGTTCGCTCGAACGTACTGTCACATCCTATTTCGACTATATCGAAGGCCAGATTGAGCGCGGCAATGTTTTCAATATGGACCAGTTTGCGGCAAGCGTCGACAAATTCCTGACATTCAATGATTATAAGACTCTTCCCGACCGGGGAAAAGTCTCTGCAGCGGAGGCAAAAGCCAAAGCAGAAACCGAATACGACCTTTTCAATCCCACTCAGCGCATTGATTCGGACTTCGACAGGGAAATCCGCGGCATGTTAAAAAGATGAAGGCCACAAGAGCATCCTGCAATGTGGTTCTCAATCTACGAAATATTTCTCTTGTGAAATCTCTTGTGAAATGTTGCCATCCGCATACCGATAACCCCGAATATTTTTGTAATTTTGCGTGAGCGATGGGGCGCTCCACGCGCAACCCTGACCCTTCCGATACACTATGAAACTTTTCACCACCGAAGAAATACGCGCCATCGACCGCGCCACCATCGACGGCGAAGCCGTCTCCCCCCTCGAACTCATCGAGCGGGTCGGCGAAGGTGTGGCAAGCGAAATAGCCACCCGCTGGCGCTCCAACAAACCCACGATAGTTTTCGCCGGACCCGGCAACAACGGAGCCGATGCCCTGGCCGCCGCGCGACTGCTCTGGGAGCGCGGTTTTCGTCCCGACGTCTACCTATTCAACATCGGCGGCGACAAGCTCTCGTCCGACTGCGCCGCTCTGCGCGACCGCCTGCTCCGCGAGATCCCTGAAATCCAGTTCTGCGAGGTGCAGACCCGCTTCACCATGCCCAAAATCACGTCGGCACATCTGGTAATCGACGGCCTTTTCGGCTCCGGACTCCGCGAGGAGCTTAAAGGTGGATTCAAATCGCTCGTACAAAACCTCAACGACGAAGACGCAACCGTAGTTTCCATCGACGTCCCCTCCGGGATGTTCGGCGACTGGAATCCCAACATCGTAAACCGCAACACAGTCCACGCCACGCTGACGCTCGCCATCCAGTTTCCGCGCATCAGCTTCTTCATCGCCGACAACGCCGAGCTGATCGGCGAATGGAAAGTGCTCGACATCGGCCTTAGCGAGAAGGCCATCGCCGCTACCCCCGCCAACTTCTGCCTCGTCGAGAAGCGCGACGTAAGCCGGCGCCTGCGCCCCCGCAAGGAATTCGCCTCCAAAGCCGATTTCGGCAACGCCGTGCTCTACGCCGGCTCATACGGAATGATGGGCGCGGCCGTACTCGCCGCCCGCGGATGCCTCCGCGCCGGCGTAGGGAAACTCACCGTCAACGCCCCGAAATGGGGCTACCAGATTCTCCAGACCGCCGTTCCCGAAGCACTCTACCGCTACAACCGCGGCGAGCAGAATATCGCCGAAATCCATCCGGAGCGCCATTTCAACGCTATAGCCGTAGGCCCCGGAATCGGCACCAACGAGCTGACCGTCAAAGCGCTCGAAGACTTCCTCGCGTCGGCCTCGCAACCAGTAGTGCTCGATGCCGACGCCCTCAACTGCATGGCCGTGCGCCCGTCGATGCTCAACACAATCCCCGTATTGAGCATCATCACACCCCACGCCGGAGAATTTGACCGTCTGTTCGGCCCGCAGCCATCGGCCGAAGCCCGGCTGCGCAAAGCCATCGAGATGGCAAAATACTACAACATTCTGATTATCCTCAAAGGCCACTATACCGCCATCGTGCGCCCCGACGGGAAGGTATATTTCAACTCTTCGGGCACCCCCGCCATGGCCACCGCCGGCAGCGGCGACGTCCTTACAGGCGTACTTCTCGCCATGCTCGCACAGGGCTATCCCGCCGAACTGGCTTCGCTCATCGCCGTCTACATCCATGGTGTTGCCGGCGAACTGGCAGCCGCCGACCACGGCGACTACGGCGTGGTCGCCTCCGACATCGCCGAAAACATCGGGCGCGCCATCCGCGACACCCTCCAGTAGGCCGTTCCCAGTTTCCCATCCTTCAAATTTCCATTTCATGAAAATCCTCATACCCCTCCTCCTTGCCGCAACAGCCTTCGTTCCGGCCCAGGCGCAGACCACCACGCGCCTCTCGGCCACCAAGGCCAACAGCTACGCCCTGGTCTACTCGCTTCCCACCACGCGCCTGCGCATCACCCTCGAAGCGGAAATCACCACCCGCCGCCCAGGCGAATTCCATAAATACGCAAAAAAATATCTTAACATAAATTCCCCCATCGCCCGCGAAGAGCATTCCGCTTCGTTGCGTTCAGTGGTCGTCTCCACCGAAGGCGTCGCCGACCCCGACCAGCGCTATGCCGTGCAGTTCAAATCCGGGACCGAACCCTTCATGCTCCTTTCGCCGCAGGGCGTTCCACTTTCGGTCAACACATCCAAGACGCTTGATACAGTCGCTCCGGCACTCCCCGAAAGCCGCGACGCCGAGCCCACTCCACTTCAGACTCCGGCCGCACGCCAGGTAGTGAGCGAGGAGATGATGCAGAGCCAGTCGACGGCCAAACGCGCCGAACTCGCCGCCTCCGCTCTGTTCGGCATTCGCCAGACCCGTGCCGACCTCATTTCCGGTCAGGCCGACCAGATGCCCCCCGACGGCAAATCCCTCCAGCTCATGCTCGACAACCTCGAAGCCCAGGAAAAGGCCCTGATGGCAATGTTTGTCGGCACAACCTCCACCCGCACTCAGGTTGAGACCTACACCGTCGACCCCGACGGCGACATATCCAACCTTATCCTCGCCCGCATATCGGCCGTCGACGGCATAGTCAGCGCCTCGGACCTCTCGGGCGCACCCGTATACCTCAACCTCTCCGTGACGCAGCGCGGCGAAATGCCCCTCAACGAAAAAGGCATCCGCCTTGAATTTCCCAAAAACGGTTTCGCCTACTGCATTCCCGGCACAGCCGACGTAACCGTAAGCTACGACGACCGCACCTACTTCTCGCGCTCCGAGCAGTTCGCACAGTTTGGCGTGGTCTATGGGCTCGCCCCCAACTCGTTCACCGACAAAAAAGCCCCGATTTATATAATCCTCGACCCTGCTACCGGCGCCATCCGCGAGCAGGGAGCCGCCGTACGCCAATAAACAAACCTCCCATCGGGCGACAAACAACACTACGGGCGATGCAATCCTCTGAATGCATCGCCCGTAGTGTTTATTATTATACTGATGTTCAGTCGATGATGTCGAAGCCGGTGTACTTGCGCAGGCATTCGGGCACCACGATTCCCTCGGGAGTCTGGTTGTTCTCGAGCAGAGCGGCCACGATGCGCGGCAGCGCCAGCGCCGAGCCGTTGAGCGTATGGCAGAGATGCGTCTTCTTGTCGGCCCCACGATAGCGGCACTTCAGGCGGTTGGCCTGATAGGTTTCGAAATTCGATACCGACGATACCTCGAGCCAGCGCTTCTGCGCGCCGCTCCACACCTCGAAGTCGAACGTGATGGCCGACGTGAAACTCATGTCGCCGCCGCAGAGGCGGAGTATGTGCCAGGGCAAGCCGAGCTTTTCGAGAAGGCCCTGTACGTGGTCCTTCATCTCTTCGAGAGCGGCATAGGAATTCTCCGGCTTCTCGATGCGCACGATTTCCACCTTGTCGAACTGATGCAGGCGGTTGAGCCCGCGAACGTCCTTGCCGTAGCTGCCGGCCTCACGGCGGAAGCAGGCCGAATAGGCGCAGTTCTTCTTCGGAAGCTGGTCCTCGCCGAGAATCACGTCGCGGTAGATGTTCGTCACGGGCACTTCAGCCGTGGGAATGAGGTAGAGATTGTCGACCTCGCAGTGGTACATCTGCCCCTCCTTGTCGGGGAGCTGCCCCGTACCGTAGGCCGAAGCCTCGTTTACCACATACGGGGGCTCGATTTCCATATAGCCGGCCTCGTTGGCCTGGTCGAGGAAGAACTGGATTAGGGCGCGCTGCAGGCGTGCTCCCTTTCCTATATACACGGGGAATCCGGCGCCGGTAATCTTCACACCGAGGTCGAAGTCAATCAGGTTGTATTTCTTGCAGAGGTCCCAGTGGGGAAGCGCGTCGTCGCCCAGATCAGGCATCGGGCCACCGGTCTTTTCCACCACATTGTCGGCTGCCGATGTGCCTGGCGGCACCATGTCGCAGGGAAGGTTGGGAATGGTGGTCAGAAGCGTGTGCTGCTCCATCTCTGTTTCGGCAAGCTGCTGGGCCACGCCCTTCTGGCGCTCCTTGAGCGATGCCACCGTAGCCTTTGCCTGCTCGGCCTCCTCGCGCTTGCCCTGCTTCATAAGGGCGCCTATCGATGCGGCCGCGCGGTTGAGCTCGGCGGCGAGATTATCGTTTTCAAGCTGGAGGGCGCGGCGCTGTTCGTCGAGCTGCAGCACTTTTGCAATCGGCTCCTTCCCGTCGAAGCCCTTGATGGCAAGGCGCTCGATGGTGTGGGCCGGATCCGCTTTTATCTGCTGAAGAGTAAGCATTATATATACTGATTTTTTGGTTTATTCGTTTTGAACCACAAAATTAGTAATTTCGCATGAATTTACGTCTATTATTTCTCCAATATCTCGCCACAAAAATCTTCGCTCCGAGCGCCCTGATTCCGCCGGCTGTTTTATTTCAGCGGATTTATTGCTAAATTTGCACCAACGGCCCTACAGCTGCCTCTCTCCGCTCCTATACCTTATTATTCTATAAGTCAATATAACCTATCCTTACTTTTTGCCTTGAATACCATGCAACATTCCGCCCTACGCGCGGCGCTGGCCGCCGTTGCCATCGGTGCCGCCGCGTGGCTTATGCCCGCCAAGGCCGCACCGAAAGCCGAAAAGGCTCCTGCCCCGATTACTTTCGAAGCCGGTAAAGGTGCGTTTCTTCTCAACGGCGAGCCCTACGTGGTGAAAGCCGCCGAGCTCCATTATCCCCGCATCCCCCGCCCCTACTGGGACCAGCGCATCAAGCAAACCAAAGCACTGGGAATGAACACGGTGTGTCTATACGTATTCTGGAACGCCCACGAGCCGCGTCCCGACGAGTTCGACTTCACCGGCCAGAACGACCTGGCCGAATTCGTGCGTCTCTGTCAGGCCAACGGAATGAACGTGATCCTGCGTCCCGGCCCGTATGTATGCGCCGAATGGGAGATGGGCGGCCTCCCCTGGTGGCTACTCCGAAAGAAAGACATTCGCCTGCGCGAGTCCGACCCCTATTTCCTTGAGCGCGTCGACATCTTCCAGAAAAAGGTCGCCGAACAACTCAAGGGCCTTACCGCTCCAGAAGGCGGACCGATAATTATGGTCCAGGTAGAGAACGAATACGGCTCATATGGCGAGGACAAGCCCTACGTGGCTACCATCCGCGACATGCTCCGCAAGAATTTCGGCTCCGACGTGCAGATGTTCCAGTGCGACTGGTCGAGCAACTTCACCCTCAACGGCCTCGACGACCTTATCTGGACAATGAACTTCGGCACCGGCGCCGACATCGACCAGCAGTTCGCCAAACTCAAGGAGCTGCGTCCCGACTCACCCCTGATGTGCTCTGAATTCTGGAGCGGATGGTTCGACAAGTGGGGCGCAAACCACGAGACGCGTCCCGCAGCCGACATGATCGCAGGCATCGACGAAATGCTCTCCAAGGGAATTTCCTTCTCGCTCTACATGACCCACGGAGGCACCAACTGGGGCCACTGGGCCGGAGCCAACTCCCCCGGATTCGCCCCCGACGTGACCAGCTACGACTACGACGCCCCCATCAGCGAGGCCGGCCACTACACTCCCAAATACGACGCCCTGCGCCAGACCCTCGCCAAATACGCCCCCGGCAAGCTCCCGAAGGCACCCAAAGAGGTTCCCGTGATGGCCGTGCCAGAGTTCAGCCTCACCGAGGTGGCCCCGCTCATGGCCAATCTTCCCGAGCCTGTCGGCTCCGAGGAGGTACTCACCATGGAAGACCTCGACATGGGATTCGGCTCGGTGCTCTACCGCACCCCGCTCCCGTCGCTCCCCGACGGCGCCATCCTGCGCTTCGACGGCCACGACTACGCCCAGGTGTTTGTCAACGGCCGCTACATCGGCAAGCTCGACCGCCGCGTCAACGAGCGTGAACTGCGCCTCCCCGCCACCGCCAGCGGCGACACTCTCGACATTCTCGTCGAAGCCATGGGCCGCATCAATTTCGGGCGCGCCATCAAGGACTACAAGGGGATAACCTCCAAAGTGCTCCTCACGGCCATGCACGACGGCCGCCCCTTCACCTGCGACCTCCGCGACTGGCAGATCTATCCTCTCCCCGACGAACTTGAGTTCTACACTTCGCGCACTTTCGCTCCCATCAACAGCCTTACCGATGCCGACGGCCACCGCATTCCCGGCATCTACCGCGGCACGTTCAACCTCAAGCGCACCGACGATACATTCCTCGATTTCAGCTCATGGGGAAAAGGACTGGTTTACGTCAACGGCCACCCGCTGGGACGCATCTGGGAAATCGGTCCGCAGCAGACGCTCTATGCCCCCGGATGCTGGCTGCGCAAGGGCGAGAATGAGATTGTGGTGTTCGACGTGGTCGGTCCGCGCGACGTAAAAGTCGCCGGTCACAAAGAGCCGCTGCTCGACATGCTACAGCAGACCGCCCCCGGCGCCGGCGACAACGAGCGTCTGGCCGCCCGGCTGCTCGACGAAGCCAAACCCGTGGCCGAAGGCACAGCCGCCGCAGGCAACGGATGGCAGACTCTCCCGCTCGCAGCTCCCGCCACCGGCCGATACCTCGTGGTGGAAGCCCTGGGGACCCACGACGCCAAAGATGCCGACCGCGTGGCTATAGCCGAACTCTATGCTCTCGGCACCGACGGCAAACGCCTCTCGCGCGAGCCATGGACCACCGTCCATGCCGACAGCGAGGACACCAAAGGCTCCAACCGCACTGCCGACAAGGTCTACGACCTCCAGGAATCCACCTATTGGCAGACGGCCAAACGCGTTCCCTTCCCCCACTACATAATGCTTGACCTCGGAGCCGACGAGACGGTTTCGGCCATCGACGTGCTGCCGCGTGCCGAATCGGGCGCACCCCACTCAATGGCAGGCTACCGCATATATCTTATCCCGGCTGCCGCCGCCAAATAATTCCGACGGCACAACGCCTTACCGCGGCCGCCCCGATGCGTCGATTTTATCACGCATCGAGGCGGCCGCCGCGCTATCTGCCTATTTTGTTTCGCGAAATTTATTGCTAAATTTGCGCTAAAGTTTCAAAACTTCGCAACAGCATGCACTCCGTACGTCCGAAAAAGGCCCTCGGCCAGCACTTTCTCACCGACCTCGGCATCGCCGCACGCATCGCCGACACCGTCGATGCCTTTCCCACGCTTCCCGTAGTGGAGGTAGGACCCGGCATGGGCGTCCTCACCCGCTTCCTGCTCGACAAGGGGCGCGACGTGAAGGTCGTGGAGCTCGACGCCGAAAGCGTGGAATGGCTCGATGCCAACGAGCCGCGCCTGCACGGACGCATAGTCGAGGCCGACTTTCTGCGCCTCGACCTCTCCACGCTTTTCCCCGGCGCGGAAAAAATATGCGTGATAGGCAATTATCCCTACAACATCTCCTCGCAGATATTCTTCCACGTGCTCGAATGGAAGGAGCTGGTGGAATGCTGCTCCGGGATGCTCCAGCGCGAAGTGGCCGAACGTCTTGCCGCCCCCGCAGGCACCAAGGCCCGCGGAATCCTGAGCGTGCTGCTTCAGGCGTGGTACGACGTGGAATACCTCTTCACCGTCGACGAGCATGTGTTCAATCCTCCCCCCAAAGTCAAGTCGGGCGTAATCCGCATGGTGCGCAATTCCACCCGCAGCCTCGGATGCGACGAGGCGCTTTTCCGCACCGTGGTGAAAACCACATTCGGACAGCGCCGGAAGACGATACGCAACTCCATCCGGTCGCTGCTCGCCCCGGGCGCACAGTTGGCCGAGTCTCCCCTGCTGGCTATGAGGCCCGAGCAGCTCGAGGTAGCTCAGTTCGTGGAGCTTACCGCGCTGCTCGCGCAAGCCAACTCCCGAACCTGAACGCCCCCCGTCGCTCTCCATCCGCATTTTGAATCCGCAACCGCCGATGCCGCCGTCCGCAGCCATCGGCCCATAAAGGAGCTTTACCATTATGAAGGAGTTTAACGAAGAATATCTCGACAACATCCGCAAAATCATCGCCGAACACGACGATGCCAAGGCGCGCGAACTCCTCGACGAGCTCCACCCCGCCGACATCGCCGAGCTCTACAACGACCTCGACCTCGACCAGGCCGAATATCTCTACAAGCTCCTCGGGGGCGACAAGGCCGCCGACGTGCTCATGGAGCTCGACGAAGACGACCGCCACAAGCTCCTCTCCGACATGGAGCCCGAGGACATCGCCCGTAAATTCGTGGGCCACCTCGACTCCGACGAGGCCGTAGACCTTATCCAGGAACTCGACGAAGAAGACCGCAACGAGGTTATCTCCCACATCGACGACGTAGAGCAGGCCGGCGACATCATCGACCTCCTCAAATACGACGAGGACACCGCCGGCGGCCTCATGGGCACCGAAATGCTCGTGGTCAACGAGAACTGGAGCATGCCCGAATGCATCAAGCAACTGCGAATGCAGGCCGAGGACATGGACGAGGTCTACTACGTCTACGTCGTCGACAACGACGACCGCCTCCGCGGCACCCTCCCGCTCAAAGAGCTAATAACCCACCCCTCCGTCTCCAAAATCAAAAACGTGATGGAGACCGACCCCGTCTCCGTAAAGACCGACACCACGCTCGACGACGTGGCAATCGACTTCGAGAAATACGACCTCGTGGCAATGCCCGTGGTCGACTCCATCGGCCGCCTCGTGGGCCACATCACTGTCGACGACGTGATGGACCGCGTGCGCGAATCCTCCGAACGCGACTATCAGCTGGCCAGCGGTCTGTCGCAGGACGTGGAATCCGACGACACCCTCTGGACCCAGACCAAGGCCCGCCTCCCCTGGCTCCTCATGGGCATCGTGGGCGGCATCGGCAACTCCCTGATTCTCGGAAACTTCGAGCAGGGATTCGTCACCAACCCCGCCATGGCCCTGTTCATCCCCATGATCGGCGGCACCGGCGGAAACGTCGGCATACAGTCGAGCGCCATCGTGGTCCAGGGCCTCGCCAACGGCTCGCTCGACCTCAAGGAGTCCGGCAGACAGATACTCAAGGAAGTAGGCGTAGGCTTCGTCAACGGCCTGATAATCTCCCTTCTCGTATTCATCTACAACTGCTTCCAGCTCTCCCCCTGGAATCCCACCACCCTGGCCGTATCGCTCTCGCTGATGGGAGTGGTGCTCTTTGCATCGATATTCGGCACCTTCGTACCCCTCACCCTCGAACGCTTCAAAATCGACCCCGCCCTCGCCACCGGCCCCTTCATCTCCATCACCAACGACATCATCGGCATGCTCATCTACATGCTCATCTCCTCCTGGCTCATGAGCCTCTTCGCCTGATTCCATCCCTACCCGCTCCGCACCCCTATATGTACGGATTCCTGCATTCCACCGAATTTCTTGTCAGCCTCTTCGTAGTGGCCGCCCTGCTGGTAGGCCTCATCGTAAAGCCATCCCGACGCGGTCAGGCCGAAACTTCGTTTGCCCGCGGAGAGCTCTACCCCGACGCCGACACCACCCCGCGCGTCGAATTCCGCGTCGCCCCCGACGGCACCCTCGAAATCTCGCGCTGCGGCCTCACCGACCTGACCTCCGCCGACTCCGTATCCCTCGCCATAACCCGCATAGGATTCGACATCGACATCCAGGAACGCATCGTGCGCAACGACCACGCCCGCGTGCGCCGCGACCCCGCAGCCGACCTCCCCGCCCCATTCCGCGGCGCCTTCTCTACACC
>URAU01000010.1 GCA_900545955.1 uncultured Porphyromonadaceae bacterium | reverse complement strand
CACCCTAGAGTTCGTCGGCAGCGTCAGATGTGTATAAGAGACAGGGGCGAGGTGTATTCGGGAAGTCCGGCTGCCGCGGCGGGCGATGTGGGCTTGAGGCGGTAGTCGAAATGGTAGTCCTCGCGGCGTGTGTAGTACTGCGGGTCTTTGCCCCAGAGGCAGTCGACGAAATGGTCGTCGTCGGTGCCGTTGGATTTGAGCAGGCAGCGGTAGAGATATACCTGAGAGAAATCGAGGTCGCCGTGGCTGATGTCGCCGCCGTTGCCGTAGATTATCGAGTTGGTGAAGGTAGCGGAGAGATAGGGGAGCGCTGCGTCGTCGCCTTCCTCTGAGGTGTGGTCGGCGTCGAGGTGGGCGAGCTGCACGGCCGGGCCGCCAAGGGCGGTGAATAGGTAGTAGTTGGCGAAGGTGCAGTGGCTGAATGAGTGGGCGCCACCGATGAGGCCGACGATGCCGTAGCTGGCGTCGGTGAATTCGCATCCGGCAGCTTCGACGCCGGTATGGATGGCCAGGAGGGTGTAGTTCTTGGAGTTGCGCACCTGCGAATTGACGATGCGCAGGGCCGGCGCCTCGGGGGTATAGGTGGTGTGGTCGAGCACGATTCCCTCCACGGTGTTGCGGATGGAGGCGTGGGAGATGTAGTTGTCGCGCGAGGTTTCGGAGAATTCCACGCCGCGCCACTGTCCTGACATGATTTCGTAGGGGATTTTGGCGGCTACATAGCCGAAGCGGTCGCCGGTGAGGGCGACGGGTTTCTCAGCGGTGCCCTCGACGCGCAGGGAGCCGTGGACCACGAGGCGGCCGTCGTCGTGGAAGAACATCTCCATTCCGGCGGGAATGGTGAGCGTGGCGCCTTCCTCGACCACTATGGAGTCGTAGACCTGTATGGGCTTGAGGTCGCTCAGGCGGGTGTCGGCGGTGATGCGGGTGTTGCCGCGGAAGCGCTCCACATCGCGGCCGGAGGCCTTGACGGGGAGGCGCGAGGTGACGCCGTTGGTGAGGAATTCGATGTGGGCGATTACGTCGACGGCCATGTTGCGGCCGTTTTCGGGGAGTGTAGCCTCGACGAAGACGTAAATGGAGTCGTTTTCGCGGATTTCGACGTTGGAGAATTCTTTGCCGCTGATGCCGTCGACGTTGAGGCGGAAGGCGCCGGTCGGGTCGTCGGCGAAGGCTATGCGGCTTATTACTATGCCTTTGTCGTTGCGGTTGTGGACGAGAAACTTATGCGTGGGCGACGGGCCGAGGGTGAAGAGTGTGCCGAGGCGTACGGTGTCGGTCGAGAACGTGGGCTGGTCGGAGGCGGAGGAGCTGATTTCGTCGTTGATGCACGACGAAAACGCCGCCACGGCCATTACGGCGGCGAAAAGAGCGGCCAGACGCATCGGGGCGACGCGCCGGAATATCGTGGTAAAGAGAGAATCTGGAGACATATGGAGTAAATTATAGGCATTGGCCTGTGGCCACTGCGGATTCACTATGATTAACGCGCAAAATGCGGCTTTATTATACACAATAAATCGCGCGCGAAATAGTTATAGTAATGATTAATTATGTTTTGACATCCGGATGAAAAATATACTGACCAGCACGCTTGCAATGTTTTTGGCTGCCGCAGCCTGTTTTACCTCCAATGCGGAGACTCTGACACTTACTCCCGGCTCCATCTCTGCCGGAATCGCCGAAGATGCCGCTCCTGCCGAGCTGATAATCAAAGGGGAAATGGATATACGCGATTTCGACTACATACGCGATAATTTCTGGCGCACGCTGCGCACGCTCGACCTGAGCGAGGCTCGTATAGCGGCCTACGAGGGGGAGCCGACTCTGACCGGTGTATCGAAGAGCGAAGCAGATGTGCTTCCCGATGGTGCCCTGATGCTCGGCTCGCTGACTGAAGTGACGCTTCCCGCCACGCTGAAAGCCATCGGCGACGGGGCGCTTGCTTCGACGGCTATCAAGGAGATTGGCATCCCGGCCACCGTGGAGAAGATAGGCACTTCGGCATTCGCCAACTGCAATTCTCTGGAGAGCGTGGTGCTTCCGGCTGCGGTGAAGGCGCTGGGAGCCAATGCGTTTGCTGACTGCGGCGCGCTGAAGTCGGCCGATATTTCGGCTGCCGCACTCCAGGAGGTTCCTGCCGGCGCGTTCGCGCGATGCGCTGCTCTGGCCGACGTCACCCTCCCTTCGGTGGCTGAAATCGGCGCATCGGCATTTGCCGGCTGCAAGGCGCTGACCGCCATGGAATTCCCCAAATCTCTGAAAAAGATTGACGAAAAAGCCTTTTACGGCAGCGGCCTCGCTGCGGCCGATCTGGCGGGATGCCCCGCGCTCGGCGAAATCGGCGCCTGGAGTTTCGCCGCCTGTGGCGACCTTACGTCGGCTACTTTCCCCGAAAGTCTGAAAGAGCTCGGCACCGGCGCATTCTACAGCGCCTCGGCGCTTACGCTTGGCGAGCTGCCCCCCGTGGCCCGTCTGTCGGACCTCTCGCTGGCTGCTATCGGCGGCACGGCCGATGCATCGCTCACACTCCCCGAAGGGATTGAAATCGGCGACTACGCCATGTCGGGGTGGAAGGGAGTTCAACTGCTCACACTTCCTGAGACCACCGGCCGTATAGGCACCGAGGCGATGGCCGGCTGGACCGACCTCGCCACCATCGACGGCCTCAACGCCGTAGAGGTGCCCTTGCTCGGCGAGGAGGTATGGAAGGGGATTGATCCCTCGGAGGTTCTTCTGCGGGTGTATGATACAAAGGCGGACGACTTCAAGGCTGCCGACCAGTGGAAAGATTTCAGATTAGATGTAGTTACCGGCGTTGACGACGCTGCGGCCGATGGCGCCGGGCGCCTGCGCGCCTGGTTCGAAGGGATGACACTCAATGTGGAGGCACCCTTGGAAATCGCTGCCATGGAAATATACGACGTGGAGGGACGCCGCTACAGCTTCCCCACTGTTGCTTCCGAACCCACACGCCGCGCTGTTGACACTTCGGCCTGGGGCGTGAGAGTGCTCCTGGTGCGTGTTCAGCTGGCCGACGGCAGCGCCGCCGCCCTGAAACTGGCGCGGTGAGGGAGGTTGGCGTCGAGCCAGGAGAAGATGCGGGGGTAGAGGGCGGCTACGAGACCGGGCGAGGAGAGCAGGAGGTCATGGAGGCCGCCTACGACCTTGATTTGCGTGACGTCGGGGCCGAGGGTGCGTCCGTAGCGGGCGATGTCGGCCACGGAAAGCACGGCGTCGGCACGGTTGAATTCGGGCGTCCACCGCGAGCCGTCGACGCTACGGGCGGAATACATCAGAAGTATGGGAATCCTGATGTCGGCGTGGCCGCCGCGAAGGGCTTTCTGTGCCAGTGTGATGGCCCGTATCCATCCGGCCGTCACGTCGGGCGACTGAGACATTTTCCAGTCGGTGCGGTAGGTCCAGCGGCCGTGGCGGTCCTTTAGGAGGCTCTCGGCGTAGGCCTGCGACATTCCTTGCGAAATTTTCAGCCCCGGGTCGATGAGTCCCACCCAAGAGATGATGGGGATGAAGCGTTCCTTCCAGCCTAAATTCCAGTCGAGGAAGGGGGAGTTGAGCACGAGGGCGTCGACGGGCGCATCGGGGCGGCAATGTATGTAGTAGGCGGAGATAAGGCCTCCGGTGCTGTGGCCCATCAGTACGGTGGGACGCCGGGAGCCGGCGGGATTGATGGCTACTAGCGCCGAATCGATGTCGGGGAAATATTCGTCGAGACTGCGGGCATCGAATACGGGCTGCCCTTTGCGCAGCGAGCGGCCGTAGCGCCGCAGGTCTACGGCATAGAAGTCGTAGCCGTGGGCAACGAACTCATTGCCCATCTCCGCGTTGAAGAAATAATCGTTGAAACCGTGGACGTAGAGCACGGCGGGAACCGTTCCGTCGGGAGCCTTGGCGCGCAACGAATCGGGCACAAGCTTGCGTATGATGGTGGAGACAACCGGGCCGGAGTAGTCGCGGCCCTGGTCGACGGTACGGGCCATATAGCCGTCGGCGAGTATGTCGGTACGCCATGAAGAGGCAGCTGTAGCCGAGAGGGCAAGAAGCGTCGCAAGGGCGAGAAGGATGCGTTTCATTTGATTACGTGATTACGGTTTTTCAGGTTTTACTGATGAAAACAACGCCCGGGCGAAAATGTTGAGGCCCGGGCGCCGGATGGCTATATATTATTGATGGCTATATATTATTAAGGTGCGGAGTGCGCTTCAGATGAAAGCAAGGAATGAAGATGAGGGTGGCACATGGATTGTCCGGAAGCCGATGGCGGCTGCCGCACGGCAGTTTGCCTCGGAGTCGTCGAAGAATGTGGTTGCGGCGGGGTCGAGGCCGAAGCGCTCGATGCAGAGACGGAAAATCCGCTCGTCGGGCTTGCAGCAACCGGCCTCGAAGCTGGTGACGACACCGTCGAAGTAGGCGTTGATGTCGCGGCCTTCGGCGGCGAAGGCCCGAAGAATGGGGCCGTGCCACATCACGGGGTTGGTGTTGGAAATCACGAACGTGCGGTGGCCCTCGGCGCGGAGCCGGCGCAAAGCCTGCAGGCGCTCCAGGGGGATACCGGTGATGAAGGCGTTGAAAGCGTCGTCGATCTGCCCGTCGGTTACGCCGGAGGGAAGGTGGTGGCGCACTTGTGCGCGCCACTGCTCCGGACTGACGGCGCCCTGCTCGAGCGCGAGGAATACGCCCCGCTGGCCGTAGTCGCCCAGATAGTCGGCTATGTCGGCGAAGCCGAGACGCCGGAACGCCTCGACGCAGTTTTCGCGGCGGATGTCGACGATTACGCCGCCGAGGTCGAAAAGAAGGTCGCGCGTCATCGGCATGTGAGGGGTTATTCCACTGTCCATGTGTCGCCTGCGAGAATCATGTCGCGCAGGGCGGAGAAACCCTTTTTGGCGCGTACTTCGGCCACCTGGGCAGATACTTCGGCATCGTAGGCGGGCGCGTCGACGTCGCGTATCACGCCGATGGCGAGGGGGAGTTCGATACCGTCCATCATAGCCAGCTGCTGGTGGAGGAAGTTGGAGGGGGTATGGGCGTCGTGGACGAGCACGTCGTCGAGCGTGTAGCCATCTTGGCCGATGGTGACGGCCTTGACGAGGAAGCCGTCCTGCACCAGGCCCTTTTCCATATCCTTGCCGAAAAGCATTTTCTCGCCGTGGCGCAGATGGATGGTGCGGTCGGCGCGGAATTCGCGGTCGGCCACGTAGGCGTGTGTACCGTTGTTGAAAATCATGCAGTTCTGGAGAATTTCGACCACGGAAGCGCCTTTATGGCGGGCGGCTGCCACGAGGACCTCCTGGGTGGTCTGCAGTTCCACGTCGATCGAGCGGGCGAAGAAGTTGCCGCGCGCTCCAAACACGAGCTCGGCGGGGATGAAGGGGTCTTCGGTGGTGCCGTAAGGCGATGATTTCGAGACGAAACCGCGCGGGGAGGTGGGGGAGTACTGCCCCTTGGTGAGACCGTAGATCTTGTTGTTGAGCAGGAGCATGTTGATGTCGACGTTGCGACGCACGGCGTGGATGAAGTGGTTGCCGCCGATTGCGAGGCCGTCGCCGTCGCCCGAAATCTGCCATACGGTGATCTCGGGGTTTGCCACCTTGAAGCCCGTGGCCACGGCGGCAGCGCGGCCGTGGATGGTGTGGAAGCCGAAGGTGTTCATGTAGTAAGGCAGACGCGAGGAGCATCCGATGCCGGAGATTACGGCCGTCTTCTCCGGAGCGACGCCGAGCGTGGCCATGGCCTTGTGGAGGGAGTTGAGCACGGCGTGGTCGCCGCATCCGGCACACCAGCGCACGGGCTGGTCGCTCTTATATTGTTGTGCTGTGTAAGGCATTGTGAGTAAGATGTTAGGAGTGCTGACGGATTATTTTGCGGCGATGCGCTTTACGGCATCGGTGATTTCGCGAACCATGAAGGGCTGGCCCTCCACCTTGTTGATACGGTGGATCTCTACGTCGGGGAAGCGGGCTTGGAGGTAGTCGGCGAACTGGCCGGTGTTGAGTTCGGCCACGATGACGCGGCGGTAGCGGCGCAGGATTTCGCCCGTATTGGCCGGCAGGGGGTTGATGTAGCGGAACTGGGCCAGAGCCACGGGCATCCCCTCGCGGGCGAGCTCTTCGGCGGCGGTGTAGAGGTGGCCGTAGGTACCGCCCCAGCCTACAAGGAGGGTGTCGGCCTCGGGCGAGTCGCATACCACCTCCTGGGCGGGGATGTCGTCGGCGATTCGGGCTATCTTCTGGCGGCGGATTTCCACCATGCGGGCGTGATTGGCGCCGTCGGTCGAGATTGCGCCAGTCTCGACGTCCTTTTCAAGGCCGCCGAGGCGGTGTGGAAGGGCGTCCTCGCCGGGGATTGCCCAATAGCGTGAAAGCGTCTGCGGGTCGCGCATGTAGGGGCGCCAGGAGTCGCGCAGCTCAGAGGGCACGCGCGGAACACGGATTTCGGGATATTCGTCGGCTTCTGGGATGCGCCAGGCCGAGGAGCCGTTGCCGATGAAGGCATCGGAGAGCAGGATTACGGGGGTCATGTGCTCGATGGCGATGCGCGAGGCCTCGAAGGCCATGTTGAAGCAGTCGGTGGGACTTACGGGCGCTACGACGGCCAGGGGCGACTCGCCGTTGCGGCCGTAGAGAGCCTGGTTCAGGTCGGTCTGCTCGGTTTTTGTGGGGAGGCCGGTGGAGGGGCCGCCGCGCTGCACGTCGATCACCACCAGCGGCAGTTCGGCCATCACGGCCAGACCGATAGCCTCGCCTTTCAGGGCCAGACCGGGGCCGGAGGTGGAGGTAACGCCCAGCGAGCCTGCAAACGAGGCGCCGATGGCCGAGCATACGCCGGCAATCTCATCCTCCATCTGGCAGGCTTTCACGCCGAGGTCCTTGCGCTTTGCAAGCTCGTGGAGAATGTCGGTGGCGGGGGTGATGGGGTAGCTTCCCAGATAGAGTGGACGCCCCGACTTTTCGGAGGCCATGATCAGGCCCCAGGCCGTGGCTTCGTTACCTTTGATGTCGGTGTATACGCCCGGGCGGATCTCGTCGGTCGAGATGCTGTAGGTCGATACGGAGGCGTGTATGTTGTGGCCGTAGTCGTAGCCGGCGCGGAGCACCTTGGCGTTGGCTTCGTAGACGGCCGGTTTCTTTGCGAATTTTTCGCGGAGCATCTTGCGGGCGCTCTCCTCGGGGCGGTCGAAGAGCCAGCAGAGCAGTCCCAGAGTGAATATATTGCGGCATTTGAGCACCGACTTGAGGTCCATCCCCTCGTCAGCCAGAGCCGCTTTGGTCATCGACGTGACGGGCACCTCGACCACCTGGGCCGTGATTCCCAGTTCCTTGACGGGGTCGTCGGTGGCGAATTCGGCTTTGCGCAGGCCCTCGGGGCGGAAGGAGTCGATGTCGACGATGATGATGCCGCCGGGCTTGAGGAAGCGGTAGCTCTGCTTGAGGGCGGCCGGATTCATGGCCACGAGCACGTCGCAGGTGTCGCCGGGAGTGTGCACGCTGTGGCCCACGCTCACCTGGAAACCGCTGACGCCGCCGAGCGAGCCCTGCGGGGCGCGGATTTCAGCCGGATAGTCGGGGAAAGTCGAGACGGAATTGCCCAGGCCGGCCGAAACGTTGGTGAAAATGTTGCCGGCAAGCTGCATGCCGTCGCCGGAGTCGCCCGAAAAGCGCACGGCCACTTTCTCGAGCTGGCGCACGCGCCGGGCGGCCTCATTTGTGTTGTTCATGATAGCAAACAGGTAATTTTATTTCAACAGATTAGCAAGCAATGTGGACGGTTTTGGGCCCTTTGGCCTAAACCGAGGCAAAGATAGCTCAAATAACTCAAAAAACCTAATAAGCAGCCATCGGCCGGGCGCAATTGGAGGGATAACAAGGATTTTAGGAAGTTTAAAGAGTTTAGGGGGTCTAAGGACGACAGAGAACTTGGTGGGGCTTGCAGATTGGCGGGAAATGCGTAAATTTGTAGAATACAAAAATTATGGACCAAGAGGAATTCGACATACACAACAGCGCTGTGGAGCGCGACGGCGACTATGAGCGCGCGTTGCGCCCGGGGCGCTTCGAGGCGTTTGCCGGGCAGGAGAAGATCGTGGAGAATCTGCGCATCTTCGTGCAGGCGGCGCGCATGCGCGGCGAGCCGCTCGACCATCTGCTGCTCCACGGGCCTCCGGGTCTGGGGAAGACCACACTGTCGGCCATCATTGCCAACGAGCTTGGGGTAGGTTTCAAGGTTACTTCGGGACCTGTGCTCGACAAGCCGGGCGATCTGGCCGGAATCCTTACGTCGCTTGAGGAGAACGACGTGCTTTTCATCGACGAAATCCACCGCCTGAGCCACACCGTGGAGGAGTATCTTTACTCTGCCATGGAGGACTACCGTATCGACATCATGATCGACAAGGGGCCTGGGGCGCGGTCGGTGCAGCTGTCGCTGTCGCCGTTTACTCTGGTGGGAGCTACGACGCGGTCGGGGCTGCTGACGCCGCCTCTGCGTGCGCGTTTCGGCATCAACTGCCATCTGGAGTACTACGACCACCCGACGCTGGAGCGCATCATACTGCGTTCGGCGGGACTTCTGGGGGTGGCGTGCACGGCATCGGCGGCCCACGAGATCGCGATGCGCTCGCGCGGGACGCCCCGAATCGCGAATGCCCTGCTGCGGCGTGTGCGCGATTTCGCCCAGGTGAAGGGCAACGGTTCGATTGACCCAGAAATAGCCCGCTACGGGCTGGAGGCGCTCAACATCGACCGCTACGGTCTCAACGAGATCGACAACAAGCTCCTTACGGTGATGATCACGAAGTTCAACGGCGGCCCTGTGGGTCTGACGACCATCGCCACGGCGCTGGGCGAGGATGCCGGCACCATCGAGGACGTCTACGAGCCGTTTCTGATCAAAGAGGGTTTCCTCAAGCGCACTCCGCGCGGCCGCGAGGTGACCGATCTGGCATGGCGGCATCTTGGCCTTGACCGTCCGGGATTCGGCGGCCTCTTCGGCGAGGGGTAAAGCCTGAAAGGCAATCACCGAACTGTAGGGACGCACGGTCTGTGCGTCCTGAAATGAAGCTGATTTTCAGTCAGATGCCCGGACGCACGAGCCGTGCGTCCCTACAATGAGAGGAATACTTTAAATATTAATTTTTCCGGAAAAATGGCCGGCATAAAAAGCTTATTCAAGGATACGGCTATCTACGGCATGAGCAGCATCGTGGGGAGGTTTCTCAACTGGTGTCTGGTGCCGATGTACACATATACTTTTGCGGCGGCAGAATACGGCGTGGTGACCAATCTCTACGCCTATGTGGCGCTGGTGCTCATAATCCTCACCTACGGCATGGAGACGGGCTTTTTCCGTTTCGCCAACCATGACCGCTGGACCGACCCGGGACAGGTGTACACCACCTCGCTTCTCTCGCTGGGCTTCACGTCGATGGTATTCATAATCGCGGCGTGCTGGCTCTCGCCCGAGATTGCGGTATGGCTCGATTGTCCGGGCAATGCCTCTTACATCTGGATGATGGCCATCGCCGTTGGCGTCGACGCCTACACGGCCATCCCCTTCGCCTATCTGCGCTACAAAAAGAAGCCTCTGCGCTTCGCCACGCTGCGCCTGCTCAATATAGCCATCAACATCGGGCTGAATCTCTTCTTCATTCTTGCGTGTCCGGCCATATGGCGGTCTAACCCGGAGTGGATCGGGTGGTTCTACAATCCCTCGTTCGGCATCGGGTACATTTTCCTTGCCAATCTGATAAGTTCGCTGGCGGTGCTCCTGATGGTGGTGCCGGAAATTCTGGCCGAGAACTATAATTTTAATTTCCGGCTGCTTCGCGAGATGCTGCGCTATTCATTCCCGATTCTGATTATCGGTATAGCGGGCATCATGAACCAGACTATCGACAAGATTCTCTACCCGATGCTTGTGGCCGACCACACGGAGGCCATGACCGGGCTGGGCATCTACGGCGCCAACTATAAGATTGCCATAGTGATGGTGATGTTCATTCAGGCATTCCGCTTCGCCTACGAGCCCTTCATCTTCGCGCAGAACCGCGAGAAAGGGGCTGACAAGACGCGCGCCTACGTAGATGCGATGACGTGGTTCGTGGTGTTCGGGCTTTTCATCTTTCTCGGGGTGATGTTCTATCTGCCTGTACTGAAATATTTTATCTCGCCGGCCTATTTCGAGGGGCTTCGCGTGGTGCCGATAATCATGCTCGCCGAGCTGTTTTTCGGCATTTTCTTCAATCTCTCGCTATGGTATAAGCTCACTGACCGCACAATATGGGGCACATGGTTTTCACTTCTGGGTCTGGCGGTTACGCTTGCGCTGAATATCGCCTTCGTGCCGCGCTACGGCTATATGGCCTGCGCATGGGCGGCCTTCTGCTGCTACGGGGTGATGATGGCGGCGAGCTACGCCGTGGGGCGCGTGAAGTATCCTATCGCCTACCGTGTGGGCGCGCTCACCTTCTATTTCGCCGTGGCGATGGGCCTCTGGGGTGTTTCGGCACTGCTCACCACGGGGGTGGAGTGGGTTGACTTCCCGACGCGGCTGCTGCTGCTCTGCGTGTTCTGCGGCATAGTTTATGTGGGAGAAATCCGCCGCCGTCGGAGGAGGGACGCCAGAGCCGTATGATACTGTTTCTGAGCACGAACGACCTTCTCGGGGGTGCGGCGATGGTGACGTTCCGCCTCGTCGAGGCGCTCCGGCGCCAGGGGGAGGATGCGCGCATGCTCGTGGCCTGCAAGCAGAGCGACAAGCCATGGGTCGACACGGTCGACCCGCTGCGCTTCCGCGTGGCCAAGGCTGTGGAGCGTGCAGGTATATTCGTGCGCAACGGCTTTGACCGCAAGGACTTATGGAAAGTGTCGGACGCCTCGACAAGCTGCGGCGCCACATCGCATCCGTGGATGCGCGAGGCTCGCGTGGTGGTGTTCGGATGGATATGCCAGGGACTACTGTCGCTGGCCGACATCCGGAAGCTGGAGCGTACCGACAAACGCCTGATATGGTGGATGCACGACTTATGGTGCGCCACCGGCATCTGCCATCTGCCGGTGCCGGGTTGTACGCGCTACACCGAGGGATGCGGCCTATGCCCGTGGCTGCACGGGCGCGCAGGGCGTCGTGACCTTTCGGCACGCATCTTCGGCCGGAAGATGGAAATCCTCCGCAGTTTCCGCATACGCTATGCGGCTGTAAGCGCCTGGCAGCGCGACCGTTGCATCGAAAGCCCGATTTTTGAAGGGAAAAAGATCGAGGTGCTCGGCCACCCGCTGCAGATGGAGGAATTCCCCGTCGTAACGTCGGACGAAGGACGTCGAGCCCTGGGCGCACTTTCACCCCTGCTTGCCGAAGCGCTTGAAAGCGGCCGACCCGTAATCGCCATGGGTGCGGCACGCCTCGACGACCCCGTGAAGGGGCTTCCAATAGCCATTGATGCGCTTAACGATTTGAACGACAGGCGCGACGCACCGCGCGGCGTGGCCGTATTGTTCGGAGCGCTGAAGAATCCTGACGCCTTGGCCGGACTGCGGTATCCGCACGTGCATATCCCTTATGTGGAGGCGCGGTTGCTTCCGCAGCTCTATGCGGCGGCCACAATAGTGCTCTCCACCTCGCATTTCGAGACCATGGGAGCTACCCTGATGGAAGGCATCGCCGGGGGCGCCACGGCCGTGACCTTCGGTACGGCCGGCCAGACTGACATTGTCGCAGAGGGTGAAAACGGGTATATCGCCGCTTACCCGGCCCCCGCATCCGTAGCCGACTGTCTGGCCCGCGGTCTTGCCGCACCGTTTCCACGCGACGCCCAGCACCGCTCCATCGGCCGCCGCTTCGCCGCCGATACCGTCGCCCGCCGATTCCTCCGCCTTCTCCACGGCTGACGGGAGCCGGGAACGAAAAATAAATCTCCAGGGCTATAAACGGGCTTTGCGGGGTCGGCGTGGGAAGAGTTTGCGGATGCGGAGGAGGGGCGCGGAGGCGCTGCCGGCCACGACGAGGCTCACGGCAAGGATGATGAGGAGGATACCGAGGCAGTCGCGTGGAGTAAGGCGTTCGCCGAACACGAGGATGCCGATAACCACGGCTGTGACGGGTTCAAGGGCGCCGAGGATGGCCGTAGGGGTGGAGCCGATGTAGTGGATGGCGCGCGTGGTGCAGAGCAGGGAGATGGCGGTGGGAAAGACGGCGAGTCCGAAAAGGTCGGCCCATAGCCATGGCTGCGAGGGGGTGTTGATGCCTCCTTCGGCCAGTGCAACGCCGGGAAAGAGAAGCCAGCCGAATGCGAGGACGTAGAATGTGACCTTCACGGTGGGCATGCGGTCGAGCTGGGAGCGGCTGATGTAGACGAGGTAGACGGCATAGGAGAGCGAGGAGCCGAACACCATTGCCGTGCCGGCGAGGCTGAGTGTGGTATGGCCGTCGCCGCGGTAGAGGAGAGCTATGCCGCTGAGGGCCATGAGTATGCAGAGGGCGGTGGATAGTGTGAGCCGCTCGCCGTAGACGCACGTCATGATTACGGCCACCATGATGGGGTAGACGAACAGGAGCGTTGAGGCGATGCCTGCGCTCATGTAGTTGTAGCTCATGAAAAGCAGCAGCGAGGAGAGGGCGAACACAAGGCCCATGGCGGCCAGCAAGGCACCCTGGCTGAGGGTGACGCCGAAGCGCTGGCGTCGCCATGCCACCATCGCCCCGAGTACCGGTATGGCCAGCAGATAGCGGAAGAACAGCACGCTGGCCGGACTCATGCCGTCGGCATAGAGCGGGAGGGCGAAGAGGGGGTTCATGCCGTAGGTGGCGGCGGCGATGGCTCCGAGGGCGTATCCTTTGATTTTTCCGTTCATCGCGAGGCTGCGCTCAATTGTTCTGGAACCGGGTGGGTGACATTCCGGTGAGGTGCTTGAAGTATTTGCCGAACGACGACTGGTTGGTGAAATTCAGCTCGTAGGCTATCTGCTGCACGTTTTTGCCGGAGTAGCGCAGCAGGTTTTTGGCTTCCTGAAGCACGTAGGAATCAATCCATTCGGCGGCGGAACGGCCGGTGGCCTCCTTGATGATGAGCGAGAGGTATTTCGGCGAGATGAACATCTTGTCGGCGTAGAAGGCTATGGCGCGCTGCGAGCGGTAGTTGGCGCGCACAAGGCGCAGGAAGGTCTGCACGTAGGAAAGCTTGCGCGAGTGGGTGCGCTCGGCCTTGGTGTGGCGCTCGGCTTCCTCGCCGTAGGCCATGAGCTGGTAGGCGGCGGCCGACATGAGCGAGCGGGCTATATGGCGGGTGTAGGGGTTGAGGTCGAGAGCGTTCTGATGGAGCATGTGGAAGTATTTGATCAGCACGTCAAGCTGGTCTGACCGCAGGTCCATCACCTGTTTAGCCGAGGTGAAGAGATTTGTGTTGATGGCGTTGAGTTCGATGTTGAGGTCGTAGACAAAGCGGTTGCTAAGGAATAGCAGGTAGGCGTCGAGCTCGTCGCCGTCCCAGTCGATGGGCTTGAATACGCGGTCGGGCGCCACGAATGTTACCGAACCCGGGTCAACCTCGAAGGTGTCGAGGTCGATGGTGATTTTTATGGTGCCCTTCACGCTTATTATGATTATGAAGCCGTCGAAGCGGCGGGCGGCCGGGGCGTAGAAATAGGATGTGTTGGTAGTGATATGGGTCAGGATGTAGTCCTGACCGAGATGCGAGTAGTCGTCGCTCACGTTCTTGAGTTGTGCGATCTGCGAGAGGCTGAGCGGTTCGTCCTCGAGTTTGACTTTCTTCTTCATAGGGAGAGGCTGGTGGATTTGGGTATTTATAGGCCTTACAGGGCAAAATTTCCCTTTTGTGCAAATTCTGCATCAAATTTACGCCTTTTCTCCCATTTTGCCAACCCTTTTGTTCCAATTCTTCACAAAAGTTCAGCGGAATCTGCCGTAAATTCTTGCAAATGCAATCGTATATTCAGTATATAAATCCGAAGAGCCACAAGGGGATTTTATTGCCTACCCCCGTTTCGATGTCGTCTGCGATGACATAGCTATCGGGAATGTCGGCAATCTGGCTGAATTTCTTGTTCTTACCACCTATTTCAAAAAGCAGTTTCTCGTCGACCATCAGGTCGCCTGTCGGTGGTTCAGCGAGTTTATGATTGGGTGCGAGCATGGATGCTACGAATGTTTCGCGCACCGTACCGATTTCATTAAGGTTGCTTAGCGCAGCCATAATATCGGTGTTGTCAAAAAGGATTTTTTCGGGTTTGGCTACGGATTTGGCCGAGTGAGAGCCGCTGTGAAGCGAACGGAGCACCGCACCTTTGTCGAGCAACTCGAACATGCGGACCACCGTGTTGCGCGATACCTCAATCTTTATGCTCAACGCCTGAACGTTCAGGCTGAACGGAAACTCCGTCGACATGATGTACAGTAGTTTCCTAAGTTTGTAAAGCGTTTCGTATTCAATTCGTTCGGCGGCAGGCAGGTCGCGCATGATTGTTGTGTCAACGCTGCGTTCCACACGGCCGTAATAGTCGCCTAATTTGGAATCTTTCGTGAAATACGGATAATACCCTTTGCCGAGATATTGCTTGAAAAGGGGCAGAATCTTTTTGTCGCCGATACGATTGATTATGCTCCACGCTATTTCTGTATGTTGTTTGAGCACATCTTCGAGTGGTACCGGCCCTATATCTGCAATCTCCATAAACTTCAGCCATTCCCTGAACGAAAGGCCGTAGAGCCGATACGGGATGCACCGCCTGCTCAGGTCGGCCAGGGCGGCATCAAGGTGAATTATGGAACTTCCGGTAAACACTACATGGTAGTTCGGTAAACTGTCGTAGATGTTTTTCAGTTCGCGGTGCCAGTTTCCGTCATAGAGGTGTATCTCATCGAGAAACAGGTGTGTGCCTCCGTGCGCTTCATGCCACTCCGCCAGGTCAATTATCCGGTTGTCGGTAAACCACATATTGTCGCAGGATGCGTAGAGGGCCTTCTCCGATAGCCCGAACTGTTCCTTGATCCGCTGGAGCAGCATCGTGGTTTTTCCCACTCCGCGTGCACCCTTTATCATAACCAGCCTTGAGTCCCAGCTTATATGATTGAAAAGATAGCGGTGTGTAGAGGTGTCAATCTGGTTGACAAGCCTTTGGGATGTGCGTATCAGATTTTCCATAAAATCAGGTTTGTGTTGCCTATTTCTCTGCAAAAATAGTAAAAGTGCTTTTTGCAAACAACATTTTTAATGAAAAATGCTCTCCGGAGAGAGCATTTTTGCGGAAAAGTGCTCTCTGCAAAGAGCACTTTTGGGATAAGAGGTTTAGAAATGGCAGCGGGAAATCAGAGACCCTGATAGCCGGGGTTCTGGCTCCAGGTCGGGTTGGCCTCGAGCAGACTGCGGTGGATGGGGAGTAGGCGGTGGGTTTTGTCGCGGGCCGGAGTGCCGTCGGCGGCTACGCGCTCATGCCATACGCCGTCAACATACCAGCCGTTCTTCCAGGCCCAGTCGTTCTCAAACATTCCGTTGCGTATCAGGTCGTTGCGGCGCCAGGGCTCCATGATAAGCTCGCGCATGCGCTCGTCCATGAGGTCCTGCATGGTCGGCGTGCCGGTTACGTCGGGCGCGCCCGAGCAGCGGCGTACGATGTTCATCAGCGATGCGGGTGTGTCGCCGTTGGTGGCGGTGGCTCCGCGCAGCAGGCATTCAGCTTTCATCAGCACGATGTCGGCCAGGCGGAAGATGGGGTAGTCGTTCTGCTGATGGCGGTTGAACATATCGAAATCCTGCTGGGTTGCCGGGAATTTGAAGCAGCGTGCGCCTTTGCGGCTGTTGAGCCATGCGGTGCCGTTGGCAATGGTGGTTGAGTTGGCAGCAGGCGCCATTTCTGCTCCGACGGAGTAGATGGAGGGGTCGTCAAGCTGGAAGTCGGCCACAAATTCCAGCTGGCCGATTTTGGAACTCTCGATGCAGTTGGTTTTTGAATACAGGTTGACCGGGGTGGTGGTAAAGTTGTAGTCCCAGTCCATCGCATAGACCGGCCCCTGGAGAATCATCTGGTTGCGCTCGTCGCCGGGAAGGTTGAATTTCTTAACTGCTTCGGGAGTCAAGACCTGAACTCCGGCTGTGGTAGCGCTGATGTTATCCCAGCCAGTGATTTGAGGCTTGAGGTACTTATGTTGTTTATAGTAACTCCAGCGCATCCACTGATGGCCTACGGAATTGCAGTTTGCCTGGTCAACATCGAGGGCGTAGATGAAGTCGCTGATATGTACGCCGTTGTCGGGGAAGAATTTGCGGCGGTAGCCGTTGCCGACATCAAATAAGCCGCAGGTCATCAGCTCGTCGCAGAGCTCAACGCAACGGTTGAGTTTCGGGTTGGGGGTGTCGGCTGTAACCTCGGTGATAGGAGTGGTGTATACACCCCAGTTGAGATAAAGTTTGGCAAGGAGGGCGGTTGCCATCCAGTAGTTGGGCTTGCCGTAGGTCGTGGAGTCGTTGGCCTTGCTGAGGGCGGATGCGCCATCGGCGTCGGTCTGGGAGAGGATTTCCTCAAGCTCGTTGGCGATGAACTGGGCGACCTCGGCGCGCGGTCGGCGGTCGACGGTTTCGCCTTCGCCATAGAAATGGTCCATAATAGGCACATCGCCAAACAGCTCCATAGCCCAGAAATGATAGTAGGCGCGGATGGCGCGCAGAGGCGCAACCTCCGGATCCTTTCCGTCGACTCCGCCGTAGCGCGAGATAAGCAGTGAAGTCTGCTCGCTGCCCCATATAAGGTCATTGAGCATACGGATGCCCTCGTTGTCGAGCGTAAGGCAGTGTATGGATCCGTTGATTGCGCGGCCATTGTCGTAGTAGTTGTCAGAACCGAAGCATATGGCCATGAGTTCGTCGCCCTGAAGCATGACGACATCATCGAAGTCGCGGCTGTACCAGTGGTCGAGATAATGATATGCGCTGTTGAGGATTTCTTCCTTATACTGCTGGTAGTTGTCGGGGTCGGGTACCACATCCCTGTACTGGAATACGATGTTGTCGATGTCTTTGACGCCGAACACATACTGGTGGAATGGCGTGTTGACAATCATTACGTTTGGCTTGGATTCGTCGTTGGTCTGGGCGACCGCCTGAAAGCCGGAGGCAAGGAGCAGGGCTCCCGCGAGATATTTTGCTATTCTCATTTGATTCTGATTGGTTTATCGGTTGATGAATTTAAGCGTTTTGTTGTTTGCGACGATTACGTAGACGCCCGTGGGGAGGGAGGTAAAGTCGATTGTCACAGCTGCGGGCGACTGGCCCTGGCAGACCATGCGCCCCTCGATTGAGAATGCTGCGTAGACGAATGCGCCGGCTTCGCCCGGTTCGATGGTTACGAGACCATTGGCCGACTTGATGGTTACGCCGGAGTCGAAGGCGATTTCGGTTTCATCGACCGAGGCTATTTCGCCCTCGAAGTTGATGTTGGCGAGGTCTTCGAGCGGTATGGTCTGTGTTCCGGCCTTATCGTCGGAAATTACGGCGTTGCCGTCGGCGAATGTAATTGTCGTGCTGGTGGAGACGGTAATCTCAATCGGGTCGGCACCAATGCGGTCGATGATGATAGTGAGCGGCTTGGTTTCAGCCGCCCACGCCGGCACGCATGCCGACGCTCCCAGCAGAGCGGTTAGCAGAATAGATTTGAAATGAGACATGTGGTATTGGATTGTGATAATGTATGCAATCGGAAGGGAAGAATTATTGCATTATTGAGGGCGTAATGGCAATTTATGCAAAGGTAATTATAATGGGCGCATTTTACCCCCCCATTTGTTAAAGTTGCTTAAAATGAGATGCTCTGTCTAATGGCGAGGTTGGAATTTGCGGATGTGAGGCGGCAAACATTTTCGGAGGGCCGGATGTTTAAAAGGGGTAAAATCATTTTAAAGAAGTAAAACCTCAATCATCAGTATTATGAAACGTTTTCTTATCGCATTAGTGGCTCTTGTGGGCCTGGCAGGGGCGGCTTCCGCCCAGAAGGCTGAAATTCAAATCGGCTACGGCGGCTACACCCAGATGGATGCCACCGACTGCCACGACGGGTGGGGCGGAGTGAACAACGCCTGGGGTGCCGTGACGCTCGGCGTGAATTTCAACGTGGCCCGCAACTTCTGGATCGGGCCGAGTTATTCGATTTCCACGTGTACGACCAAGGGTGGACCGGACCATTCGTCGATTGCTTACCACGTGCTGATGCTCAACGGGCGCTACAACTACTGGCGCAACAGTATGGTGACGCTTTACGGCCACGTGGGGCTCGGTGCAGTGATTTCCCATATGATGCCGCACCACATGGACTCGTACAACTGCACTTATTTCGCCTATCAGTTTACTCCGCTGGGGGCATCGGTGGGCATTTCGCGGTCGGTGACGCTCTTCGGCGAACTCGGCTTCGGCGCCCAGGGCCTGCTGCAGGTCGGAGCCCGCTTCTCGCTCTAAACACAAAGAGATAACAATGATGACCAACGGCAATGCGATGGCTCTGGCGGAGCATCGGTTGCCGTTGGCATAATTTTTTTGTATTTTTGCCGGTGTAAGAGGGAGTTGTATAACATTCGCAGATCATGTAGGGACATGCCTTTGGCATGTATAAGCGGTTGATTGCCAATCACACATCGCAAAGCGATGTCTCTACATTGTTGATGAAGCCCTTTTTTGCAACATCCCCACTATCGGACAAATTGCAATGGAACAAGACAACAACCAAATAATCATATACCAGAGCGAAGACGGAGAAACACGCATCGACGTAAAATTCACAGGCGATACAGTCTGGCTGTCGCAGCAACAGATGGCAGATCTTTATCAGACTTCCCGCCCTAATATTGTCCAACATATCCGTAATATTTATGGAGACGGTGAGTTGGACGAGCCGTCAACTTGTAAGAATTTCTTACAGGTTCGGACAGAAGGTGCTCGCCAGGTAACCCGAGAAATTCCTTTCTATAATCTCGATATGATAATATCGTTGGGTTATCGAATCCGGTCGGTTATAGCCACTCATTTTCGTCGGTGGGCTACAGAACGCCTAAAAGAATATATCATCAAGGGGTTCACTATAGATGATGAGCGGCTTAAAGGCAATGGTGGAGGCGCATATTGGCGTGAACTTCTCGACCGTATCCGCGACATCCGGTCGTCGGAGAAAGTTATGTACCGTCAGGTACTCGACCTTTATGCGACCGCCGTGGACTACGACCCGCGCTCGGATGTGTCGGTGGAATTTTTTAAGGTCGTGCAGAATAAACTCCATTTTGCCGCCCACGGTCATACAGCCGCAGAAGTGATTTTCAATCGAGCGGATGCCGAAGCTCCGCTTATGGGGCTGACATCTTTTAAAGGAGACCATCCGACGCTTCGCGACGTGAAGATAGCAAAAAACTATCTTGATGAAAATGAGCTGAAAATCCTCAATAATCTTGTGTCGGGATATTTCGATTTTGCTGAGATTCAAGCCATAAAACATCGCCCAATGTATATGGGCGACTACGTAAAACAACTTGACTTGATATTATCGTCAACCGGAGAGAAACTGCTTGAAGGATCCGGTTCTATCAGCCATCAAAGAGCAATGGAAAAAGCCGAAGCGGAATACCGCAAATTTCAGGTGCGCGAACTCTCCCCTGTGGAACAGGCATATATTGATACAATCAAATCCCTTAATTCCAAAATTACGAAAGACGGAAACAGGAAGTGAGGTTAAGCACTGTGTAATCGCGGCCCGACCGCGCGGACTGATGGGGGGCGGTTGGCGGTGGAGCGAAAATTTTGTATTTTTGCGGAAGTAATGCAGAAAGAAACGTCAGACATCAAATCCGGAAATGATATTGAGCGAGGCTGTGCGGCCATCGGGGCGGCCGTGAGCGTGATTGTGCCGAACTTCAACCACGCTCCTTATCTGGCGCAGCGTATCGACAGTATTCTTGCCCAGACGTTTGCGGATTTCGAACTGATTCTGCTCGACGACTGCTCGACTGACAGCAGCCGGGAGGTTATCGAGCGCTACCGGGAGCATCCTAAGGTGGCGCATATCGTAGTGAACGAGCGCAATTCCGGTTCGACGTTCGCCCAGTGGCGCCGGGGGCTGGCGCTGGCGCGCGGCCGCTACGTATGGATTGCCGAGAGCGACGACTACGCCGACCCGGAATTTCTGGCCACGCTGGTGCCGCTGCTCGATGCGGATTCGGAGGCTGTGGTGGCCTTTACCGGCTCGCACATGGTCGACGCCGCCGGCGCTCCGATTCCCGGGGTCGACTGGGACCGTTACCGCCCCGGTCAGCCACACGTGGAGCGCTACTCAGGTCCGGAATTCATAAAGAAAAAACTGCTCTGGACGGCCGACCTCTACAACGCCTCGATGGCGATTTTCCGCCGCTCGGCGGCTCCGGAAATCGAAGATGCCCAGACGCGGATGCGATATTGCGGCGACTGGCTGTTCTGGGTGAACCTCGCCCGGCGCGGCGCGGCTGTCGAGGTGCGCGAAAAACTCAACTATTTCCGCCAGCACAACGCCAAGGTATCGCCCGGCGCGTCGAAATCAGGGGTGTACTTCATTGAGGGTCTGCCGATTATGGTACGCGTAGCCGACGCATTGAAGTTTACTCCGGCGCAGCGGGCAATGCTCGCAGGGCGCACCTGGAAGCGTCTCGGTCGCTTTCCGGCGGTGATGGAGAGCCATGGAGCAGCGATTCTGGCCAACCTCGACCGACTCAGCTCCGGGGCGTCGACGCGACGGCGTCGGCTTATAGCGCTCTACGAGGCCGACAAGTACCTTAATTTCACAGGGCTACAGCACTAATCACCATCTTTCGCCCACAATATATGAAGACACGCCTGCTTTTCCTTATCAGTCGGTTTCTCGACGGCGGTATAGATACGATTCTTACGGAGTATCTGCGCAACATCCCGCTCGACCGCTACGACGTGACACTCGCCATCGGTACGGCCATGGGCGATCTGGAGGTGCACCGCTCCCGTCTTCCCGAGGGGGTACGCGTGGAGTATCTCGTCGACGCTACGGCGCTTACCCAGTGGCGCAAAGAAAAAATCAGGCGCCGCATCCCTGCGGCAGCTAAAATCTACGATGAGCTGATACTCAATCCGATACGCACAGCCGTTGCACACCGGCGGCTGAAGCGGCTCATCAGTCAAGCGGATGCCGTAATCGACTTCGATGCTACTTTTTACACGATGCTCCGCAGTTGTCGGCTGCCCGTGATTGGGTTCTACCATTTCAGCATCGAGGAGAATCTGCGCCGCAGCCGCCGCCATACGCTCCGCCAGATGCACGGTATGGCTAATTATGCACATATTGCATTGATTTCCAATGTGATGGTAGAAGAGGGTAAGCGCCTCTTTCCTGAGCTCGCATCCAGATTTACGCGTATCTACAACGGATACAACTTCGCCGACCTGCGCCGTCGCGGTGAGGCGGAGACGGTAGTGGAGGTGCGAAAGCCCTATTTCGTTGCTGTGGAGCGGCTTGAAGAGAGCCAAAAGGATGTATCGACTCTTTTGCGGGCCTATGCAAAGGCACGCACAGAGGCCGACGGGCCGTTTCCCGGACTGGTGGTTGTCGGCGCCGGACGCGACGAAGCTATGCTGCACCATCTCGCCTCCGAACTTCATATCGAAGATGCCACCGTCTTCACTGGATTCCAGAGCGATGCAGCCCCATATATATCACGTGCCGAAGCACTTGTGCTCGCCTCGAAATACGAGGGTTTCGGGCTGGTGCTCGTCGAGGCCATGGTGCTCGGACGTCCGGTGGTGGCATCCGACTGCCCATCGGGGCCGGCCGAGGTGCTCGACGATGGGCGAGCCGGAATCCTCGTGCCTGTTGGCGACGTCGACGCGCTGGCTTCGGCACTTTCGCAATTGGCGGCTGATCCCGCAATGCGCGAGCGCCTTGCCGCAGCCTCGGCCGAGCGTGCCAAGGCTTTCGATATCCATGAATCTGTAAACCAATTATTAGAATTATGCCGACCCAGCAGATAAATCAGGGCGCCCCCCGACCGCGGATTTCAGCCGTGATGAACACCTACAACGCTGAGCGCTATCTGGAGGAGGTTCTCCGCTCGCTCCGCGGTTTCGACGAGATTGTGGTGGTCGATATGCACAGTACCGACCGCACGCGCGAGATTGCTGCCGCCCACGGGGCGCGCATCGTGGATTTCGAGCGCTGCGGCATCTGCGAACCTGCACGCAACGCAGCCATTCAGGCCGCTACGTCGCCCTGGGTACTCATTGTCGATGCCGACGAGGTGGTGCCCGAGCGTCTGCGCGAGTATCTTTACGAGGTTGCGGCGCGGGCCGACGCGCCCGCGGCCCTGCGCATTCCGCGGCGCAACAGCTTCATGGGCCGCGAGTTGCATTCGCTTTATCCTGACTACGTAACCCGCTTCGCACGCCGCGATGCAATCGACTGGCCCCCGGTGATTCATGCTCAGCCGGTGGTTTCCGGCGTTGTAGAGTCGATACCGGCTTCGCGTCGCGACCTGGCGTTTATCCATCTGGAGGAGAATACGATAAATTCGCGGATGGAGAAGGCGTCGCGATATGCCGAAAAGGAGGTCGAGCGCCGCGGCAAGCGCCGCTATTCTGCGGCGGCGTATGCAGTTAAGCCGCTGGGCCGGTTTGTGAGAAGCTATTTCCTTAAGGGCGGCTGGCGCGACGGCCGGCCGGGGCTGCTGTGGGCGCTCCTGGAGGCGCACTATAAGCTGACGACATTACTACGTCAGCACCCTGACGGACAGTGATAACGGCCCGTCTGTGGCCGGAAATATGTAAGGGTGTTAACAATGGTTCTTTAAAATACAATGCGGCAGAGGTGTAAAAAAGCGGCGCGCCGCCCCGGATGGGGTTTGGCGCGTCGCCGTGATTGATGTGTGTTTATGAAGATTAGTTTCAAGCGGGGGTTGGAGCGGAGTCCGACCGACGCCTCAGGCTTTTAATCCTCGATTTTGCCTTTTTTCTTGGCGAGACGGAGATAGTAGCCGGAGAAGTCGTTCTTCTTGCCGCATTTCAGTTTGCTGTAGTTGAGGTCCTGGGCTGCCTTCATTTCCTCAGCCTCTTTTTCTTCGGCGTTGGCGATGAGCTCGTCGGCGCCGGTGGTGTTGAACCATACACCGCCTTTCTCAACTTTTGCGGAACCTACTTTCTTGTAGGAAATTTTCTGGGTCTTGGGGTCCTGCTGCTGCTCGAGGATTTCATATTCGTCGCCGGGAGTCAGACCTTCTTTCGAGCCGATTTTGGCATAGATGAAGCCGTCGGAGCAGCTCGAGATGGGAACTACCGTACGGAATACCTCGTTCTCTACCTGCAGTTTGGCAAGGGCTTTGTCGATAGCGCGTGCCGTGGCCGACGAAGCGAGCTGGTCGAGAGTCTTGGTCTTGTCTTTCTTCACGCCGGAACGGGCCTTGGTCTGCCCTACGTAGGTGAGGTGGCAGAGGCCGGCGTCGAGGAGGTCCTGAAGAGTGGCGTTCTCATTGTAGAGAACCTTGTCGGAGAGGGCCATGTCGATGTCGTCGTTCCAGTCGAGCTTATAGAGGTTGGTGATGGCCGTTACGGAATACATATCCTTCATCAGGGCGTTGGTGGCAGCTTCTGCGGCTTTCTTGGCGCCGAGGGCTGCAAGGCCACCGAGTGCGCCGAAGTTGGAGCCGGCGGCCGAGGCTGCGCCACCTACCATTTCGGAAATTTCCTTGGCAAGGGCCTTGTTGTTGCGGAAACGGAGGTTGGTGGCAACCACGAAGGTATTGTTGATAAGTTCGAAACCCTGAGCGGAAAGCATGGCTTTGGCGTCGTCGTTTACAGCAGCCTGGGCCAGATCTACAGCGGATGCGTTTTCAAGGCCGCGCTCCATAATCAGACCGGGGTTGAATTTCGGGTTACCCTCGGGGTTGTAGTTATACCATTTGGCAACCATGTTGTCGGCAACCTTGTGCTCTCCGAGGAATTTCTCGACGGCAGCGAAGATATAGTCGTCGACTTTCTCGTAGCGAATCATGGTAGAGGAATTGGCGCCGGTAGTGGCTCCTATGGCAGCACCGAGAAGTGCTTTGCCGGTTGCGCTTCCGCCTTTGCCTTTGGGGCGTGCGGCCTTGGCTTCATCGTCGGTCATGCCGGCGGTAATCTGGTCGAAGTCGAGCACGCGCCATTCGAGGTTGTGGTCGTTGAACTGCTCGGGGATAGCGAGAGTGGGAAACACCGATTTGGGTATTCCGCCCAGGCTTGAAAGTCCGGATTCCTGCAGGGTAGCGGCATAGCCTTCGGCGTCGGTCTCCTGAGCCTCCTGATCAAGGCGGGTGTTCTGCTCGTCGGAGTTCACCAGAATTGTGTAGATGGAGCTACGCATGAATTTGGGGTCGTCGCCCCTCATGGTTGAGGGTACGGCCATCATTGCTGCGGCTGCGCCTGCAACAATCAGTTTGTTGATTTTCATTGGAGTGTGTTTATGATAAGTGTGATAATGTCGTGTTTACCAGACGATCCAGTTGTTGCGTACCACGGTTTTGGGCTGATTCTGAGCCCATGCCACAGCAACCTGCTTGGCGGCGTCGATGCGCTGCTTCTCGAGAGCAACCTGATTGCGGTATTTTTCCTTGGTCTCGAAGTCGTAGTTCTGCTTCACTACCGAACCCATCTTCTGGCCGAGGGCTTTTGCCTGGGCGTAGCATGCGGCTGAGGGGTCGATCTGTGCCAGGTAGCTGTAGGCGGCTGCCGCACCGGCGTCGGTGGGATCGGCCGCCCATTCGCCTTCGGCCTGGGCAAGAAGCATGGCGCCGTCGTAGTTAACCTTGTCGGTATAGATACTGTTGGCGAGCTGGGCTGCCTGGTTGTAGCCTGTGCAGCATTCGGGCACGGCGGTGGCCCAGTAGAGGGCTTCGTCGTAGTTGCGGGCTTTCAGGGCAGTCTTGGCCTTGGTGAGGTAAGTGGGATAGTTGTTGTTGAAGTAGTCGATGATTTTGGCCTTTCCTTTTTCCACGAAGTTGATGAATTCGGGATTCTTGGCGTTCAGGCTGGAAAGCGCCTTGGTGAGGGCCTGCTCCTCCGAGCCGCCCACACCTTTGAGCGGAAATGTGGCTGTGGCGAATACTTTCTGGTTGGAGCCGTCGCAGATGGCGAGCTGGAGGTCGGTCTTCATAAGAACGCGGCCGCTCAGTCCGGGTGCAGCCTCGCCGTAGGCTGTGTCGAAACGACCTGCGAGGAAGAACTGGCAGTCGTAGTCGCCGGCGGCAACCCCTGCGTGAGAGAGCACCATCTTGAGTTTTGCTTCAAGTTTGCGGGCCACGGAAGCGGGCACTTTGTCGCCTTCGGAGATGGGGGCGATACCCATGCCGATTTCGCACTCGGCGGCTCCGGCCTGCAGCCCGGTGGCTGCGAGCACGGTTGCGAGAGCTATATGCTTAAGCGATAGTTTCATAGGAAATGACTTTTAGGGTGAAACGTTTGAAACGCTGAGCAGCGGATTATTTTTCGCCGATGTAGAGGCGGCCGAGGCCCAGGGCCGGAGATGAGTTCTCGGCCGGGAGTCCGAGGCCGGCAAGTTTCTGCTGAAGGCCACGGGCCCAAGCCTTGGCGTCCATGGGGCGTCCGTTGGTATCTTTCATGGGGATACGCACCTGGTTGAAACGCAGGCGTGTACGTCCGGAGCTGCGCTGGTTGAACTGGTGGTTGACCGTATTGTCGCTAACCCATTCGTAGATAATCTGGCTGAGTTCCTGACCGCCGAATTCGGTGTTCATCGTAGTGCCGGCGCCGTTGTCGAGGATGCGGACGTCAAGACGGATTTCGCGGCCATTGGCCTGGAGATCGTCGAAATGCTGCTGGAGGAGTGCGCAGAAGGAGTCGAAGTTATTCTTTACAGCCTGCTTGAGAGCTACGGTGAGAGGCACCGTGCGGCGAACTTCGCCGGTCTGGGCGGCGATTGCGCTTACAGCTTTCGAGGAATAGGTGTCGATAGCCTTGATGTTGAAGTCGGCCGAGTAGAGTGAGCCGGCGTTGTTACCGGACCATTCCACTTCCACAGTGATGTCGGGCTTGGCGCGGTTCACGAGTTCATCGAAGGCGTTTGAGCCTGCGCTCGCACCGGATTCGGCACCTTCAAAAGCCTCGTCCATAGCATCGTCCATATCGTCTTCCTCGCTCTGGGCTGTGGCGTCCACCATAGGGAAGCCGCGCTCGGCGAAAAGCTGCTGGAAAGCGGTGTTGACCGAGCGGAACTCCTTGTCGCCGATGGCCTTTTCATAGTCGGGATATTCCTTGTCTTTTACGGTTTTGGTATAGCCGTGTTCGATGCACCAGTTTTTTTCGGGGAGCACCATAATCGAGGGAGGAGCGGCCAGCGCCATCTGAGCGGATACTACGACGGCTGCGCCAAGAAGGGTTTTAAGAAGATTCATTGCTTTTGAATGTGAGAAATAAGAGATTGGTGTCTGATCTAATGGGATTTGTGGAGAGGTCGGGCGTCAGTTGCGGGTGCCGGGTTTGAGCACGCCGTCTTTTTCGAGCTGCTGGCGCAAGCCTTCGCGGTCTACGGTGACGATTACGCCCCAGTTGTTGATCGATGTGCCTTTGGCTTCGAGGCGCGAGGCCTGGTTGCCGGTCTCCTCGCGCACGAATTTCTTGTATTCGCCGCCGTCGGAGAAGAAGGGGTTGAAGTATTCGGCATAGCGCTCGCGGGCGTTGACCTCGAGCACGAGCGGGGTTGTGTTGCAGGGACCATTGTCCTTGATGCCCTTGAAGAGCACATCGGCCACGGCGTTTTTCTTGGCCTGCTCGATGGCGTCGGCCTTGCTTACTCCCTTGCCCCATGCGCGGAGGGTCTGCGAGCCGTCCTGCTCGGTGCCGAGGCAGCGTGTCTCGAAGTTGGCATATGCTGCCGACGATGCTATCTGGGTGGTATGCTTGGAGCAGCTGCTCAGACCGGCTGCCACAATGGCCACTACGGCCACTGCAAGCGATAAAGCGGTTGACTTTTTCATGCTGTTGTCGTTTTGAGGTTAGAATTCATAGCCCAGACGCAGGCATACGAAACTGGTGTACTTGCCTTTCTTGAGGTCGACTACATTGCCCGTGGTCTGCTCGATATGGAAGTCGGGAGCGGAGATGCGCTGGCCCATGTAGCTCAGGCCGAGGGTAAAGGCCTGGCGGGGTTCGCCGATGCGTACGCCGATGGTGGGTCGGAAGAATACGCCGTCGCCCACGGATGCGCCGGCTTCGATGCCCCAGTAGGGCACGGTGGTGCGGTAGAGGCTCGGCATGAAGTTGCCGCGCACGGTGGCGAAGATGGGCATGCCCCATTTCACGTCGCTGGAGCGCAGGCATCCCTGGTCGATGTAGTAGCGGGCGCCGGTGCCTACGCCGACCTTAAGATACTGGCTGAAGCGGTAGCCTACGGTGAAGTCGACTTCGGCCAGACCCATGTTGTGGCCGTGGAAATGGCAGGAGTAACCGCCGAGAGCTTCGGCTGCAAACCATACGCCACGCTCGAAGGTGGTGTAGTTCTGCTGGTTGGGGTCGTAGCCTTTCGATGGGATGCGCTTTATCTGGTTTTCCTGGGCCGAAGCTCCAAGAGCCATTAAAGCTGCTATGGCTATGGTCAGAAATTTTTTCATAGTCGGGAGGGGTTTTTAGGTGTGTTTCCGGTTGCGGTAGCGGTTGCGGACGTATTACCAGCCGGTTTTCAGCGATTTGGTTATGCCGTCGCGCTCAAGCTTCTTGCGGAGCTCGCTTACGTTGACCGATACCATCTGGCTTACATAGTATACTTTGCCGTTTTTCGATACTTTCCGGGTGTCGGGAAGGATGTCGACGTATTTGATGGCTTCGCCGCTGCCGAAGAAGTCGGCGAAATAGTCGGCGTTCATGGTCTCGCGGTCGGCGCTGCCGGCGATTGGCGGATGGTTGGACGAGGCGTCGTAGGCCGAAGTGTTGGATTTGTCGGTCCATCCTTTGAAGAGCACACCGCGCACGGCGCATCGGCGGATGTCGTCGTCGGTCACCTTGTTGGCTTTCTTGGCCGAGCAGGTGGCGGTGATGGTGGGTCGGCCGCCGTTGCCCACACCTTCGCCGGTGATGGATACGTCGACAACTTCGGGATCCTTTGCTCCGGCAACCATGCAAACGAGCACGAATGCCAGCATCATCATGATTTTTTTCATACGAAAAAGTGTTTTATGGTTTTTATTTAGATTCGGGGTTGAAGATTCCGGATGTGATATTTTTTTAGATTAGTTGGGTGGATGGATAATGAAAAAAGTAGTCTACAAAGCCAACAGGGAGCCCTCCGGGGCTGCCGGGAGGGGATGCAAACAGTATTTCATAAAATTGCGGACTGCATACGGTCGATATTTCGTTAGCATTAAGCTGAAAGCGAAAGCACAATAAATGCATAATTTTATTGCATCACGCAAAATTAATGAAAAAAAGTTCAAATTACCCCCCGTTTTGTTAAAGAATGCAAACAAGGGTGTATATATCTACAATTCAGATTTTTAGAATTGTCGGCACATATAAGATCGCATAAATATGTAAGGGCTTTATCGACTTTAAGGACTTTAAAGACCTTAGGGACTTTAGAGACTTTAAAGACTTTAAAGACTTTAAGGACCTTAAAGACCCTAAGCCTATTAAAATCTTTCATGCCGCTAAGGGTTTTGGTTCCTGAAAGGTGCTCCAATACTTCGGTGGAGCTGCGGAATTATTGTCGGGAGGGGTTGGGTGTGGCGGTGGAGTCGGCGGGGGCGGTGGATTTCTTTTTGCGGCGGAGGAAGTTGAAGAATGAGGAGAAGGAGTCGAAGTCGCGCTTGAGCACTACGCCCACGCCCTGGGTGGTCTTGGCGGTGCGGAGGTAATAGTTCTGGTCGTTGTAGCGGTTGTAGGCCTTCAGGCGCCAGCGGCCTTCGCGGTCGAGGAGGTATTCGAGGTCGAAGTCGCCTATAAACTGGTTGGTGTTGAGCGAGTTGTCGCGGTAGCCGAAGTTCCCGTTGAAGAGCAGCCGGTTGTTGAGCAGGCGCGAGGAGAGGGCCACATCGACCTCCACGTCGCTGAAGTCGCCTCGGTCGCTGCGGAAGGTAGGGGCGATGTTCCAGTTGTCGGAAATCTGGCCGAGCAGGTTGCTGAGCTGCGAGGAGATTGTCGACGAGGCCACCGATACAAGCTCGTTGCCCTTGGTGGTAGAGGTCATGTATTCGGGTGTATAGAAGCGGTTGAGGGCGAGCAGGTAGATTATCTGGCGGTTCATCATGTCGTCGGTCGATACGATGGAGCGCACCTTGCGGTATACGTCGGATGTGAGGGTGGGAAACTCGAGGTCGAAGGCGATTTCAGGCTGGCGTATGTCGCCCGTCACCTTCATCAGGGCGTGCACGGGCACGTTCGTGCGGTTCAGGTCCTGGTCCTGCAGGAACGATTCGTCGAGGTCGGAAAGGTTGGCGTTGAGGGCGTAGACGGCCTGGATGTTGAGCTGGGCGGCGTAGGGGTCGCCGTTGAACACTATTTCCGAGCCGGGCTTGATAGTGAAGTCCTTGATTATAACGTCCTGCAGGGTGAAATTATAGTAGCCGCGGTCGAGGGTATAGGTGCCGTACATGCGCAGGTCGTTGTTGGCCGACCCGTAGTCGAGACGCAGGTGGCCGCTGCCCCAGGCGCGGATACGGTCGCCCCCCACGGGGTCCATCACCAGCACGAGAGCCGCCTGGGGCGTTACGCGCATCTGCAGCGAGATGTTGTAGTCGCTGGGGAGGTCGGGGGCGTGGTCGCGGACCATTGCGCGCAGGCGCTCCACGAGGTCCATCGATGTGTCGCGCTCGAGCTTCACTGTGTCGGTCAGCTCGGCCGAGAGCGTGTTTTTGTCGCGGAAGGTGAGGAAGGAGTATTCGTCGGCCACCTCCTGGTCGGAGAGCACGAAGGTGAAGGTGGATTTCGGCGCCGTGGCCATGTCGACATTTATGTCGATGCGGCCCGGAGCGCCCTTGACGGCCGCACCTCCGTCGCCGTAGATTTTACCGTGCCAGATGGGATTGTCTTTGGCCGTCTCGTTGTAGGCCAGGAAGTTGCGGGCGTTGGAAATGGAGAACTCAAACCACGGCTCCTTGAAGAATTTATGGCGTACCCAGCCGTTGAGGTCGGCCGTGTGGCCTTCGGCGTCGCGGATTGTGATTCCGTTGAGGTCAATCAGGCCCGGGCGGAAGTGAACCGAGTCGGTGGCAGTATAATATGTATTGCTGAAGTTGATTTTCAGACGGAGGTCGTCGGCGAATACATCGCCCTCCAGGTCGATGTACTTGAAGTTACCCCACAGACGGCACTCGCCCGAGGCGTGGCCGCTGATGTCGCTGGCGAACGCTTCCATGTAGGGCTGCATGAAGGCCACATTGGTGTGGTCGACCTTGAAGCGGATGTCGAGCGAGTCGTTGAGCGGGAAGATGGCGCCGTCGACGAAGGCCTTGCGGCGGTCCGGCTGGTCGATTACGGCGTCGAGGGTAATGGCGCGCGACTCGCGCTCCCAGTGGCTGCGCACCAGGGCGTTGCCGAGCACCACCTTGTTGTAGCTGATGCCGCTCACGCTCAGACCGGGAGTCTCCAGTATCGGTTCGGGAGTGAACAGGCGCGAGGCGTAGAATGTGCCGGTGGCGTCGCCTCCGAGTTTTACCTTGTCGATGCCGAGGCTCTCGAAAAGATAGTCGAGGTTGAAGTTGCGCAAATCGAGCGTGAGCAGCGACGCGGCGTCGTCGCCGACGGTGCCGTTGATGCGCACGAACTGGTTGGCGCGGTGCACGTTGATACCGTCGACCGCGATGTCCTTCGGTCCGCGTAACGATACTTTCGCCGGAGCCACGCGCCATGTGGAGTCGTTGAACGTAAGGCTGCCTGGGAGTATGTTGATTTCCGTGCGGAGCGGCGAGTCGGCGGCGTCCTCACGCCAGAAGTTGGTGAGGGCCGACAGGTGGCCGTTGTAGGCTTTCTCGCGGGCTATCTTCCAGGCTACGTCGGTGTTTAGGCGGTCGCGTTCGGCGTTGGCCGAGAGGGCCAGATGCAGGGGGCCGTTCTGTGTGGGCGCCGTGGTGGTGAAGTCGAAGCTGCCGTTGGCGTCGGCTCCGCTCAGCAGCGCCGACACGCGAGTGTTCTCTATCAGTTTGTTGCCCTGGCGGAGGTAGGGCGCGTCGATGGCCAGAGCCATGTCGGAGGTCGATTCGTTCATCTCTCCGGTAATCTCCACAGGATAAATCACGCTGACGGGAAGCCGGAAGAACTCGGCGGCGCGCTCGGTTTCGCCGACTCGGAAGCGGAATGTGAAATCGTTGGGGGTGTCGGCGGCCGCAAGCTGCCGGGCGGGTGTCGCGACCACCGAGGGGAGTACGCGCGAGGCTATCGCACTGGCGGCGCGGGCTATGTGGCGGAAATCGTAGCTTCCCTGGATTGTGCCGTTGATGAAGTCGCTTTCAAGGCGGAGCTGCCCCTCGTCTGATTTCAGGCCGAGATGGCCGAGGGTGAAGACCTCCGAGGGGGAGCGACGGATGGAGAAGTCGCGGATGTCGATGTGTCCCAGCATATTGTGGAGCTGCGGGCCTTCCAGATCTACGTCGAAGTCGGCGGCCAGCTCCACGCCCGGATATTTTTCGGTAAGGTTGAGCTGGTTGGGTACGAACCGGCCGACCGAGCCGTTGAGACGTACAACTTTCGAGTCGCGGGCAAGCGACCACGCTCCCTCCAGGTTGAAGCTGAGGGCGTCGCCGTCGGTCTCGGCCGAGAAAGTGAGCATGTCGCCGTCGAGAGTGGCGTCGGCGAGAATCTCGCGGTAGGCGATATGGCGGAAATCGAAGCGGTCGATGTTGATTTCGGCGTGTCCCCGGCGGTTGCGGCCGTCGGCAGCATAGGTGAGTGCCACCGATCCGTCGGCATCCCCCAGCTCGGGATTGTCGAGAAGCTGCCCCACACGGAAGGCTCCGATGGTGGCCAGTTCGCCCTCTACCGAGAAGCTGCGGATGGACCGGAAGGCGCCCTCGGCGAATAGTTCCGTCTGACCCTGGGCGCAGGTAGTGGAGAGCGTCACGTCGAAATCGCGGGCTATGAGGTTGGCGGTCGCAGTCACGTCGATGGCGCCCATGCGCGTGGCCATGTACTTCAGCTTCGGAGAGAGGGGGGTGAAACATGCCGCTATGCGGGCCGCCTCAGGCCCGGTGGTATGCAGCTCGAAATTATGGATGTTGGCTGTGGCGCGGTCGAGGTCGGCCGGATGGCGGCCGCTCCCCTCGATGCGCAGCCTCGTTGTGCGCGAGTCGGCAAGGTCGATGTCGATGTCCGCTCCCTCCAGGTTGCCGTCGATGCTAAGCCGGTTGATGTCGACGCGGTCGGGCAGGCTGCCCAGGGCAGGGATGAAAGCTGCGAAGTCGGCCGGGGATATGTAGCTCCCGGGAGCAACGTTGAGCCTCACCGTATGTTTGCGCAGGGCCGGGAGCACGTCGGCGAGGCGCTCGGTGGGAAGCGCGATGTCGTCGATGCGCAGCGATGAGTGGGGAAGCGTCAGGGCGAGATTGTCCACCGAAATCATCGAATCGGCGAGCGCTGCATTGGCCGTAAGCGACTCCAGCCGGAACCCGGAGGGGCCGATAAAGCCCATGCGCTTTATGGAAAAAGCGAAGTCGCCGCGGCGCAGACGCGGTGCGTTGATGTCGGCGCGCAGATTTGAAATCTCTATGTGCGAGGGGCTGAAGGCTTCCGTGGCTGCCTCCGAAAGCACGTCGTAGCTCAGCCGCGACGAGCGTATCATTATCGTGTTGATTTTGAAATCGAATGCCGTAGGGGGCTTGGTGTGGTCCTTCGGACTGAGCGCGTCGATTATGGGCTGGATGTTGAGCGGCGCGCCTGGCGACGCGCGGTGAATGCGGGCGTCCATGCCGATGAGCTCCACATGGGTGATTGTGAGAGGGTCGTCGGAGATGAGGCTCCCGATTCGGATGCCCGCGCCGAGACGCCGCGCGGTGAGTATGGTGTCGGTGCCGGTCCGGTCGGAGATTACTACCTCGCGCAGCACGGCGCGATTGAAGGGCACAATTCCAAGTGATCCGATTTCTACCTTGGCGTTCAACGCTTTGGATAGCTCTCGCTCGGCAATGCGGGCAATGCGGCGCTGCACCGGCGTGACCGAAAGGGCCACGTAGGTCACGGCGGGGACCACCACTGCGAGTGCAAGCAGGGCCACCGCTATAAGCCGGACAATGCGGTAGAGCATTTTCACATTGCGAAGTTAATTAAAAAAATTTGCTATATGGTAAGTATTCGCTAACTTTGTTAGCCGATGCCAACCAAGATGAAATCACTGCGACATATCGTTATGGCCGTTCTCATGGCCATTGTAGCCCTTCCGGTAGCTGCCGAAGGGGTGCGTGGCGAGAAAACCCTCAGCCTCGAGACCGGCTATGCCGACTACAACCACTCGGCCCTGGCCGGTGTGGAATTCACCTATCGTTTCGGCACCCGCTTCCGGCTCGCTCCGAGCGTCGACTACGTGTTCCGTCACAACGGGCTCGACGCCCTCACCATCAATCTCAACGCCCATATTCCCTTTGCAGTGGCCGAAAAGGTTGAGCTTTACCCTCTCGCCGGATTCTGCTTCGCCGGATGGACGGCGCGCAGCGAAGTCGATAATTCCGACGTATCCACCCGCGTAAGCCGCTTCGGCTTCAACGTGGGCGCCGGCATCGGCTTCCGCCTCGGCAGCCGCCTGCGCCTCGGCCTCCAGGCCGACTACGTGCTTATCAAGGACTTCAACGGCGTCGACGTAATGGCTAAGATAGGCTACGCCTTCTAAGCCAGCCGCTACGGCCGCACCACGACATAAAAACTAACATTATTCATTTAATCTGTTATGCTGAACAACAAAGTACAGGACGCAATAAACGCCCAGATCAACGCCGAATTCTGGTCGGCCTACCTCTATCTCTCCATGTCGATGCACTTCGCCAACGAAGGCTACGACGGAATCGCCAACTGGTTTGCAATCCAGTTCAAGGAAGAGCAGGACCACGCCACCATCTTCATGAACTACGTCAACTCGCGCGACGGCAAGGTTCTCCTCGCCCCCATCGCCGCAGTCGACACCGAATGGGCTTCCCCCCTGGCAGCCTTCGAGGCTACACTCGCCCACGAGAAGAAAGTGACCGCCCTGATCAACGACCTCTACGCTGTTGCAGTCGAGGAGAAGGACTACGCCACCCAGAACATGCTCAAATGGTTCATCGACGAGCAGGTCGAGGAAGAGCAGAACGCCCGCGGCTACATCGACGCCCTCAAGAAAATCGGCGACAACGGCTACGGCCTCTACATGTTTGACAAGGAGCTTGCAGCCCGCGTCTACTCCACCCCCTCGCCCCTTGCCAACGCCGAATAATCACCGGGACAGTAAACAAGCGAATACATAAAAGTGCCCGGACAGGCCTCCGCGTCTGCTCCGGGCACTTTTTAATCTCCCATTCCACCAGAATATGGCTAATCCGTAAATAATTCTGACAAGGTTAAGATATGGTTCTGCTGTTTGTACTGCTTGCTTGCGTCGCGCTATATGGTGTGAAAGTCTCCAGCCATCATGAAGATTATATCTCCAAGCCGGTGACTGATTCAATCAAGGGAATTTTCGCCATTATCATCATATACTCCCATGGAAGAGGGTATCTGCCTTCACTGGAAAGCCTTACGTCGCCGTTCGATATAATGTTCTATAAGGCCATCCAGGCCATCGGGCAGCTTATGGTCGTGATGTTCCTCTTCTATTCCGGCTACGGCATAATGGAGTCATACCGTAAGAAACCCGGATATCTGCGTGGATTTGCCAAGCACAGGATTCTGAAGACACTCGTAATTTTCGATGTCGCCGTAATCCTGTATATTGCGCTCGGACTGCTGCTCGGCAAGACATTCTCAATCCCCGAATATATCCTCTCTTTCGTAGGATGGGAGTCAATCGACAATTCCAACTGGTTCGTATTCGACATAATCGCGCTGTATCTTCTGGTTTATCTTGCCCTTGCAGCGCGCAGCAGGTGGAACCTGTCGCCATGGGTGTTCTATATTGTTGTATTCATGATGTGTGGCGCATTCATTGTATTTGTTGCCGCCACAAAGAAGGAAAGCTATTGGTATGATACGGTTCTCGCTTTCCCTGCGGGACTTGTATACTCCGAATTTAAGGAGAAAATCGAACGTGCATTCAGGAATTACTACTGGCCGTCGCTTGGAGCACTGATTGTGGCGTTCAGCCTGATGTATGGCAGCCGCGGATACCTTACGATGATTCTTACATGTGTGGTGTTCGCGCTGATACTTGTTCTGGTAACGATGAAGGTGAAACTGAATAACCGTGCCCTCCGTTGGCTGGGAATCAACTGCTTCGGGATATATATCCTCCAGCGTATCCCTATGGCCCTCTTCTCAGAGCTTGGCCTGACGGCCCATTGGGCGGTATTTTATGTAGCGGTGGTTGCTGCGACGCTGGTGCTTGCAGCCGGATTCACCAAAGCCACTGGGGTCGTCTGCAAAAAACTTGGGTTGTAGGAAATTGCTGCCTGCGCACAAGAACGATTATCGTATTTTGTTTTTTTAGCGGCGGAATATGTTGTTGAGGCGGTCGAACGCTTCAGGATTCTTTTTCAGCAGGTAAAAGCGCAGCAGCTGCTTGGCGTTCAGGTTGTCGGTTTTGCAGGGCTTGCGGCTCATGCAAAGTCCGGAATATAACGAAAGAAGATGCATTTTGGCATCGGTAGAGAGTTGAGGCGAACGGGAGATGCGTTTGGCCTGACGTACAATCTCTTTCAGCGGGGTGGATTCATCGCCGCGCCGAAGCAACGGTGCCACCATCGGATAATCGGCGGCCGCCAGAAGGTCGGGCCTGACGATGTCGCCGAATTCGGTATCATATTTCTCGTGATGTTTGTTGAAAATATATGCGCGGTTGGCGGCCAGCGTCGCGCCACGCATTGAATCGACAATCATCGACTGCTGTTTCTGGCGGTAAAAAAAGAGTATATCGGGGCCGGTCCAGACTGCATCGGGGCCTTTCCCTGCCAGCAGACGTATCCAGAATTCCCAGTCCTCGAATCCTTTTCGCATCCGCTCGTCGTAACCGCCTATGGCGTCGAAGTCCGCACGGCGCATTGCGGCAGTGGCATATAGAGGGTTGTTTATAAGGAGTTGCGCGTAATTCTCATATACCACAGGCCAGATTTGCTGATGTATTCCGAAACATTGCATCTGCGGTGCCGCGACCTTTATGCGGCTGTCGGATTGCAGTGCTTTTACACAATCCTCAATATATTCCGGGGCGATTTTGTCGTCGCCGTCGAGAAATACGAGGTATTCTCCGGCGGAATGGGCGGCTCCCGTATTGCGGGCGCCCGAAAGTCCGTGGTTCTCTGTGTGGAGGAATTTGATGCGCGGATCGCCCCCGGTGTAACGTGCTGCGATTTCGGCGACGTTGTCGGGCGAGCCGTCGTCAACGATTACGGCCTCCCAGTTCGTATATGTCTGGGCCAGTAGCGAATCGAGAGCGTCGGGCAGATATTGCGCCTGATTGTAGGCCGGAATGATTACGGAGACTGTAGAAGAGGTTGTGATACTGGTCATGATATTGACGGGAATATCCTTACGATGTTTTTGCGGAAAACTTCCGGACTGAAATATTCGCTATAAATTGAATGCGAGCGTTTCCCGATTTCAGGTAGACGCATACGGCTGTCGATAAGGGCCTTGATTCCATCTGCAAGCGATTGTGCATCGCCGCCCTTGACGAGGAATCCGTTCTCGCCGTTGCGTATGAAAGCCGCTGTGCCTGTATGGTCTGAGACAATCACAGGTTTGCATAGCTGGAAGGCCTCGGTGCATACAATGGGCATAGGGTCGTCGAGCGACGGGCAAAGAAGCGCGTCGGAATCGGCCAGCATCTGCATCAGCCGATCGTGGGGGAGTGCTCCGTGAAATGCGATGACATCACTTTGCTTTTTCAGCTCTCTGGCAAGAGAATTATTGATTACAGGTCCGGCAATGTGGATTGTAATGCTGTTTTTTATGGAGTTGTCGAGCCGTTGAAGTGCCTCAAGAAGCATATGATGCCCCTTGCGCTCGTCGATGGCACCCGCCATAAGAATATGGAGCTTTCCGGCATCGGACGTAGGGTCGTCAGCCCGGAATTCGGTTGGGTCTATGCCGTAGAGCAGCGTGGAGAGTCTCTCCGGGTGTTGCATCCTTTTGGCTGCATGGCTTCCGGCCCATTCGCCTACCACGTAAACTTCGTCGTAAGGCTCCAGAAACGAGTCAAGGTTGTCGATGCCGAGGATTTCGTAGGTGCGTTCGGCTTCGTGAATCCATGCTATCAGGCGACATCCGGAAAGGTGAAGCCACCGGCATTGTTTTATGGCGTCGAGTGTGTTGACGAGTATCGTACCGAAGGAGTTGAAAAAAGCTTCCATCCGCTTGTCCCGGCGGTTGAAGGCTAATCCGCTCAGCCATGCGTGGCGGTCGGCTACAACGGTTATCCCGGCCTTTTGGGCCTCCTCGGTCAGCGGCCCGTTTTTCAAGGCGAATATTACGGGGTTGTAACCGATGGCCTTCAGTTCGACAGCAAGCGTCAGCAGAGCGCGCGGAGCGCCCGTAAGAGACATCTCATGCGATACGAGAAGCATATCCTTCGGATTACCTTGGGCGTGGGTCGACAGAATGTCGCCGTTTACAGTGGGTTCCGGAGCATTTTTGAATCTGCCGGGATGAAGACTGCGGTAGAGCAGATGTTTTGCCTTCAGCTTCAGCCAGAGACTGTCGTGGGGATATTCATTACGGAATTCATCGAGCAGGGCGGACGCTACGGCAGACGGCACCGACGGGTCGTGGAAACTACGGCGCACTATATCGTACGCCTCTCTGGGGGATGTATGTTGTTGCTCGCGGTTGGTCGGCATGACGGCGGTGGGATATTTTGAGAGTGAAGCCGGACTTACCGGTGTCTGTTCAGCCAGCGGCTGAGAAGTGCGTTTCCTATGAGGCGCCCGAAGGTAAAATACCGGAGGATTTTGCGCTGGTGGCGGTTGAGCGAGTGCGCAAGTCGCGGAAACCTCGTTGTGTCTTTGCGTACATACAAAAGGGCTTCTGCCAGACCCTCAGCCCTCCGCCATTCAAGGCGCTGGAAGGTAGTCACCTTGTGGTAGAATGCCATCGGTTCGGCCAGGGCATCAGCATATGGTGAAGCCGTTATATATTTCTCAATCAGCCTGATGTGGTTGAGGTAACTTTGGAATTTCCTGTCGTCGGGCGTTTCAGAAACTGTACTCGGCACTCTCTGAGTATAAACGAAGGCGGGGTGCGGATAAGATGCCACTTTTCGCGCTGCGAGGAGTACCTGGGTTTTCCAGATGGCATCTTCGCCGAGGAGCATCCCTTCGGAGGTGCATGTCAAGCCTTTAAGAAGACTTCTGCGCATAAGAACCGAGAGCGTCCAGTGGCCGCGGTCGCTGAGTATCGCCCCCAGTTGCCCGACGCCGCTCGTCGTAGGGTGGGCAGGCCGCGAGGAGGTTTCCATCCCGTCGGTGTACCGGACGGTGAATTCCGGTTCGACCATATCTATGTCGGTATCAGCCTTGGCGACAGCAAGCATTCCTGCAAGTGCTCCGGGCAACATTATGTCGTCGGAATCATGGAAGTACAGCCATTCGCTTTCCGAAGCCCCGACGCCGGACATGCGGGCCGCAGAAGGGCCTCCATTGGCTTGCGATATGATTTTCACCCGGCTGTCGTGTCCGAATTTTTCGCGGAGGAGTTCGAGCGAATTGTCTGTGCTGCCGTCGTTTACAGCGATGATTTCAAAATCGGCTCCTTTCTGCGCGAGCACGGACTCCAACGACTCCGCCAAAGTTTCGGCAGAATTGTAGACGGGCACGATAACGCTTATTGTGGGCATAGAAAGTAGATTTTGGCGCGGTAATATGGCCGGAAGAGGGTAAGGAATTTTTGAGGGCTCTTTATCAGTCGAAAAGGTTGAGGAAAAGTTGGGCACACCAGAGCTGCCATTTCTGATTGCCGGTGAGTTTCGCCATGGGGATGTCGCGGCGGAATTCCGGGCGCTTCGGGCCTTCCCAGTTCTCAAAAATTTTGTCGACCGGGCGGGGCATGGGAATCTTGAAGGGGATTTCCAGCTCGGGATATTTTATGGCGTAGAGACCGCGGACGAGGTATTTCGGCTCGCCGTTGCGCACGCGGTTCATATCCAGCGGTTCCGCCATCACCAGGCGCGCATAGGGGTCGTAGTAGGGTAGACGGGCCACGCCGAACGCGTTGAGGTAGGAGCCCGACGATTCGATGGAGAATACCTCGTCCATGAAACGCATGTAGTCGATTCCGGTCTGGCCAGTGCGGTATTTCTCGAAGAGTTCATACTGCGATACGGGGTGTGTGAGTACGAGTTCAGGTTCGAGGAAAGTGTAGCGCTTTACAAACCCTTCGTAGTCCCACTTCGGGGTGATGAGCTTGTCCATGCCGCCGAAAATCAGGTCGGCGCTCTCGCCCACAATCATCATCTCCACGCCGTCTTTCTTCGCTTCGATGGCTGCCTTGTAAATCTGTGGCTCGATGGAGTGGACCGGCGCCTCTTTGGCGGCCATCACGATGGGTGTATAATTCTTGTAGTCGTCGAATGTGATCTCGATAAGATGGTGAACGAGGCCGAATTTCTCGCAGTAGTATTTCGCGCGCTTCACGTCGTCGTCGAATACGCCTGTAGCAGAGGTGAATGTGTAGGCGTGGCTCCCCGGCTTCAGGTATGACGCGAGGTTGGCCGAGTCCATGCCGCCCGACAGGAGGATGCCGATGTTGTCGTACTTCGAATAGAGCGTGTCGAACTGGCGTCCTATCTCGCGGTCGATGTCTTCCGACGTTTTCACCGCAATCTGGTCGTTCTTGGCCACGGGGGTGAAGTTTCTGTGGTGGAATCCTTTGAAGAAGTCCACGCCGTCTTTCCAGAGATAGCGCAGGGCGATATATGAGCTGAGGCAGAAATCTTTATTTTCCATGATTGTTCGTATTGATGTGCTCGGGTGTTATGGCAGTGGCGGGATTGTCGCGTACCTGAGCCAGAGCGTTGTTTATCAAGGTTGAGGAAATCCCCTTGGTATAGGGGAAATAGATTATTTTTATGCCGGCGGCCTGGAATTCCTTCTCGTAGGCCTGCCATTTTTCGGTGGCATACCAGTCGTCGCCTACGAAAAGATACGATGCGCCGAGCTTCTTGCACATGGTCAGTTTGTCCATGTCGTTTTGCGGCACCACCGCGTCGACGAATTTTATGTTCCTCACGATTTCAGCTCGGTCGGCGAAGGGAATCATCGCGTGTTTCCCTTTGTAGGTCACGAGGTCGTCGGTCGTTACGCCGACAATCAGTTTGTCGCACAGCCCTTTGGCGTTTTTCAGGAGGTTGAGGTGCCCGATATGGAACAGGTCGAAGACTCCGGCGGTGTATCCTATAGTCATAGTGAAATGGTGCTTTATCGTATTTATTGTGTGTCGGTATCGCGGGGCGCCCATCCAAAGGAAGCGAGTATGTCTTTATAAACAGCTTCGGAGGCGTTCTGGCTGCCGTTGCCGACCTTGAAGGTCTCTGAATCCATGAGCGATTCCCTTCGGCTGGAAAGGATGTCGCTGCCGCCGATTACCACTTCTGTGATGAACGCTTCGATTTCATCGGGGTTCGTTGCGAAATAATGGGCGTCGATGCATTCCCGGCCGAGGCGGTTGAGAGGTGCGACGGTGCTCCTCCTGTCGCGTGCGGTGAATAGTACCGGCTTGTCGACATAAAGGTATTCGCAGGCAAACGAGCCGCAGTTGTGTATCATGGCGTCGGAGGTCTTGAACAGGTCGGTGTATTCTCCGGTTTCAAGTTGCGTGTTGGGCATCTCGGCCCATTGGCGGTAAAACTCACGAGTGCGCTCGATGCCCCAGTCGGGATGTTTGCACAGTTCGGTAAAGAGCGAGGGATGAGGTTTGAAAGCAAACTGAACCGAACCGGTATATTTCTCCGCCAGACGTAGCATGGTCTCGCCCACCCACAATACATCCGGACGGTTGAAAATATCATTGGCGAAAATCTGGAAATGCGGTGCCCAGATTATTCTTTTCCTACGTTTGCCGTCAGATATTTTCTTCCATGGGTCTGATTTGCAGAGACATGTAAGTTCGGCTCTGCGGAAGTCTCCCGTGACCACAACGTTGCGGCCGAGGTTGTTGCATACGCGCTCCGCGAGTTCGGCATATACGGGATACTGCACGTAGTGCTTCCATGCGTAGTTCACCAGCCCGTTGTTAAGCAACTCCGGAGTGTCGACGGGGGTCAGCCCGTAGGGCACGTAAACAAGCAGGCAGTCAAGATTATGCCTCCATTCCATGGAGTTGTCGTAGCATCCGTCGTACGGCTGGGGGTAGAATATGATGTCGGGCTTGAATTCAGCCTTCAGGCGGTCGAAATCCGATGGCTCCTCGATACATCCGAAGTCGAACTGCTCCGATTTGAAATGGTCGGTGAGCGCGTTACGGCACTTTTCGTACTCCTCGCCGCGGTATTTCGCGAACGGGCGTATGCAGATGCCTACGTTCATACGGCTGTCGCGTTTCATAAGCCGGTACAGCTCGTCGAAACGCCACATAGGCAGCGATGAGGCTATGAACAGCACATTTACCTGCCCCTTTCGCCTGATGCGCCTTACGATTTGCCGGTATCGCCTGTTCTGGCGCGGAATATGATGCTCGAACACATATTTGAGGCGTCGCTGCCTGTTCTCGTCGAGGAGCGGCAGTACGCGTTTCAATATGCTGTGTCGGAGATGCATTGTGGAGTCGGGTGGTGTAGGTATTTAATGGCTTAGCAGCCGCTGGATTGTCCGGAGGTCTTCGCTGTAGGTCAGTTTGATGTTGTTGCGGTCGCCGTCAACTATTCTGATGGGAAGGTCAGGGCAGTATCTGGCCACAACGCCGCAATCGTCGGTGGTCACGAATGCCGGGTCGGCGAGTCCGGCTTCGTAGGCTCGCCGGATGGCGTTGAGACGGAACCCTTGCGGAGTCTGGACGTTGCGCAGACGAGCGCGCGGGGGAATCGATGCTACAACACCTTTGTCTGTGGCCTCGAGAATCGTATCGGTGGTGGCTACAGCCGCTGTCGCGGCGCTGAATTCGGCAAGCGCGCCTACTACATTCGATATGACTTCGGCGCTGACGCAAGGCCGCGCCGCGTCGTGGAATATCAGGTTGCATTCATCGTCCTCACTATAGGCACGAATCGCCGCAACACTCGATTCGTAGCGTTCCGACCCTCCGGCTATTATTTTCCGGGTTTTGCGATAGCCGTTTGCATGGCATAGCGCCTCTACCTTTTCGCAGCAGTCCGGAGCGACCACAACGCAGATTTCCTCTATCGCCGGATGCCGTTCGAATGCTTCGATGCTGTGTTCGAGCACCGTTTTTCCGGCAACCTCAAGATACTGCTTCGGTAGGGATTCGCCAAGGCGAGTCCCTTTCCCTGCAGCAAGTATTACGGCGATGTTCTTCATCTGTAGATGGTCGTTGCGTCCGGATGGTGGGAGCGTTGTCAGAACGCCCCATATGAGCCGTTATGCCGGCGCTCCCTTAGCGGCGCCCTTTGGAGTTGTTGTTTTTGCGCTGGGCGGCCTGCTGCTCGCGGAGCATGGCCTGCTGGCGGCGCTGGGCCTCCTCAAGGCGTGCCATGAAGCCGGATTTCTTCTTGGGCTTGGCGGCGTTGGCGCGCAGACGGGCGCGAACCTTCTCGTCGTCGATGCAGGCGCGGAATATGTAGGTCTGCACGATGGTGATGAGCAGCGACAGGAAGTAGTAGTAGCTCAGGCCCGAGGCGTAGTCGTTGAAAATGAAGAGGAACATCACCGGCATGAGATACATCATCCACTTCATCGAGGGCATTCCCTGCGACGAGGGCTGGTTCTGCATGTTGATGCGCGAGTAGATTATGTTGGTTGCGGTCATCAGCAGGCAGAAGAGGCTCACGTGATTGCCGTACCAGGGTATGGTGAAGGGGAGGGTGAATATCACGTCGGGCGCGGCCAGATTCTTGGCCCAGAGGAAACTCTCGCCTCGCAGCTCGATACACGAGGGGAAGAACCAGAACATTGCGATGAGGATAGGCATCTGCAGCAGCATCGGCAGGCACCCCGAGAAGGGCGACGCTCCGGCGCGCGAATAGAGCTCCATCGTCTTCTGGTTGCGGGTCATGGCGTTCTCCTGACCCGGATATTTCTCGTTGATTTCCTTGATGTCGGGTGCGAGCACGCGCATCTTGGCCTGCGATACGAGGCTCTTGTAGGTGAGCGGGAAGAGGATTATCTTGATGAAGATGGTCAGCAGCAGGATGATGATGCCGTAGTTCGATATGAACTGGCTCAGGAAGGTGAACACCGGGATGATAATCAGCGTGCTGATCCAGCGGAAGATAGGCCATCCCAGCGGGATGAGCGACGTCAGGTCGAGGTTCTCACCATCCTGGGTTGTGATCTGCTTGTCGAGGCCTTTGAGAAGAGGGTAAAGGTTCGGGCCGAAGAAGATATCGACGCTCACGGGGTTGGCCGAGGTCGAGCTGTAGTCCATCGTTGCCTTGGCTGTGAGGTCTTTTACGAACGTCGGGTCGTCCTTGAGGTCTACCGATGTCACCTCGGCGCCGATGAAGTCGCCGCGCGGAATCATCACGCTCGAGAAGAACTGGTTCTTGAAGGCAATCCAGTCGAGGCGCTGGTTTAGGGTCTTCGATTTGTCGCCCTGGGCGCTGATGTCGTCGGGCGAGTCGCCGGCGTATTTATAGTGGATGCCCGAGTTGCGCTCCTCGAAGGTGCGTCCGCGCTCGTTGCGGCCCATATGCTGGTGCCACTGCATCTCCACGGTGGCTACGCCCGAAGGTATCACGGCCTCCATGCCGCTCTGCACCATCTCCATGTGTACCACATACGAACCCTTGGGGAGCGTGTAGCGCAGACCCCACGAAGCGCCGTTGCCCAGGTCGAGGGCCATCAGCAGGGTCGAGTCGGTCTGCTCCTTCGGGGTGAAGAAGAAGCTCCCCGTGTCGAATCGCTGCGATGCGGAGGTGAGCACGAAGTTGTAGCCGGCCTGATTGAGCTGCCATACGTCCACGCGGGTAGTGTCGATGTCGTCGGTCGTGCCGGGCTTGGGGAGGTAGTTGTAGTAGTCGAGCAGCGTAGCGCGGGCTATGCTGCCGCCGTGGGTCGAGATGTCGAGGCTGAGGACGTCATTTTTCAGCGTGAGCAGCTTCTCCTCGCCGTTGATGTGGCGTGCGAAGCCGCGGTAGCGGTCGGCATCGGCCAGCGCCTTGCGCAGGTTGGCGGTGGCGCGGCTGCGGTTTTCGGCGCTGACGTCGGCTCCGAAGCGCCCGTAGGCCACTTCAGTATAGCTTAGGGTGGTGTCGGCGCCCTCGACGGTGCCGGTCACTTCGCTGGCACCTTTGGCAAGCGAGAGGCTCACGGCGGGAGTGCGGTATTCGGTTGCGCCGGTCTCGGCATCGACGGTACCCGCCGAGAGCACAAGTGCGGCCGCTCCCTGGCGCTCGGTGGCGGTCAGTGTGTCGGCTGCAAGCGAGCGCTCGGCCTCGGCGGCCTCTTTCTGCTGCCGGTCGATTGCGGCGGCCTGCTCGGTTTCCTGTAGTTTCTGCTGGTCGGGCTGGTTGAGCCACATGAATCCGAAAATCACCAGACCCATGAGCAGAAGCCCCAGAAGCGTGTTTTTGTCCATATCTTAGTGTCGTTCAGTTTTTTGCTGTAGTTTCTTTTTCGTTGCGGTAGTCGATGGCGGCGTCGACGAAACTGCGGAATATCGGGTTGGGGTGGAGCACCGTCGAGCTGTACTCGGGGTGATATTGTGTGCCCAGATACCAGCGCAGACCTGGCACTTCGACAACCTCCACCAGGTGTGAGCGCGGATTCTCGCCCACACAGCGCATCCCTGCTTCCTCGAAGGCCGAGCGGTACTGCTCGTTGAACTCGAAGCGGTGGCGGTGGCGTTCGCTCACCATCGTCGATCCGTAGGCGCGCGAGGCCAGCGAATCGGGCTTCAGAACGCAGTCGTAGGCACCAAGGCGCATCGTGCCGCCCATGTTCGAAATGCTCTTCTGCTCCTCCATCAGGTCGATCACGTTGTGGGGAGTCGAGGGGTTCATCTCGGTGGAGTTGGCGTCGGACAAGCCAAGCACGTTGCGGGCGTATTCAATCACCATACACTGCATTCCAAGGCATATGCCGAAGGTAGGCACATTGTGGTTGCGCAGCCATTCCAGTGCAATGAATTTCCCCTCGATGCCGCGCTGGCCGAAGCCCGGGGCGATGATTACGCCGTCCATCGGGGCCAGAAGCTCGCCCACGTTGTCGGGCGTCACCTTCTCCGAGTGGATAAGCCGCAGGTCGAGCTTGCGCCCGGCGTAGGTGGCCGCCTGGAAAAGTGCCTCGTCGATCGATTTGTAGGCGTCCTGCAGCTCTACATATTTGCCTACCAGACCGATTGTCACCGGTTTCTCGGCCTCCGTCATCTTGCTCAGGAAACTGAGCCACGGCCCCATCTCGGGCTCACCTTTCGAGGGGGTGTCGGTAAGGCGGAGCACAATGTCGTCGAGATGCTGCTCATGCATCTTCACGGGTACCTGATATATCGAGGGGACGTCGATCGACTGCACCACATCCTCGGGAAGCACGTTGCAGAACAGAGCGATTTTGCGCCTTACTTCCGGCGTGATTTCCTTTTCCGTGCGGAGCACCAGTATGTCGGGTTGTATTCCCAGCTCCTGAAGCTGCTTCACGGAGTGTTGCGTAGGCTTGGTTTTCAACTCCTTGGCGGCCGCGATATAGGGCACGTAGGTCAGGTGGATGCAGAGGCTGTCGCGGCCGAGTTCCCAGCGAAGCTGGCGCACTGCCTCAAGAAACGGCAGACTTTCGATGTCGCCGACCACACCCCCTATTTCGGTGATTATGAAGTCGTATTCGCCCGTGTGGCCCAGTCGCTTCACCCGGCTCTTGATTTCGTCGGTGATATGGGGCACAATCTGCACCGTTTTCCCCAGATAGTCGCCGCGGCGCTCCTTGTCGATTACCGCCTGGTAGACGCGTCCGGTGGTCACGTTGTTGGCGCGTGTGGTGTGGATGTCGGTGAAACGCTCGTAGTGGCCCAGGTCGAGGTCTGCCTCATGACCGTCGACGGTCACGTAGCATTCGCCGTGCTCATAGGGATTGAGCGTACCCGGATCGATGTTGATATAGGGGTCGAACTTTTGGATTGTTACCTTGAAACCCCTTGCAATCAGCAGGTTGGCGAGCGAGGAGGAGATAATGCCCTTGCCGAGCGATGAAACCACTCCTCCGGTCACGAAAATGTATTTTGTCTGCACTGCTTCTGAAATTTTTACTGAAAAATTTTCCGCATGCAAAGGTAAGAAAAAATAAAATGAGTATCTATACTTTTCGCTCCCCAATAACCATTATTATCTATCATCCTCTGAGGCTTGGAGAGCCGATATTGTCTCCAACCTCGGGTGAAAGTCCGCAGGAACGAGCCTGGGGTGGAGAGAGGGTTTTCAATATTAGAGCCTCGGAGAGGCGATGTAGTGGTGCCGCGCTTTAAAATAGTGAGAAATTTATGTATAGTTATTAGAATCAATCCGTCATTTGGCGGAAAATCACCCCGTGATTTGGCGGTTTTTCATTCCGTCATTTGGCGGAAAATCAATCCGTGATTTGGCGGGAAATGGGATTGGGTTTTCGGAAATCGGCGGTTTTTGCTAAATTTGGGAAAACGAAAAATCAAAATGATTATGAATATCGCGAGATTGAATCTTATCGGAAGGGCGGCCACGGCCGCCATTTGTATGGTTACAGCCTTTTCGGCAATGGCATGGAGTCAGAAGGGCCACGACGTCACGGCGTCCATCGCCGAGCGCCATCTTACCCCCGAGGCCGCCGAGGCCATCGACTCGCTGCTCGACGGCCGCTCGATAGTCTACTGGGCCAACTGGCTCGACAACGCCAGCCATACACCCGAATACGCCTATTCCAAGACGTGGCACTACCGCAATGTCGACGCTAACGAAACGTATGCTACCGCCCGAGTGGCCCCTGACGGCGACGTCGTGTCGGCAATACAGCTCAACATGTCGACTCTGCGCAATCCGCAGGCTCCTAAGGCTGATAAAGCCCTCGCACTCAAGATGCTAGTACATCTCGTAGGCGACCTTCATCAGCCGCTCCATATGGGCCACGCCTCCGACCGCGGCGGCAACTCGATAAAGGTAAAGTTTTTCGGACAGGAGAAAAACCTCCACTCCGTGTGGGACGGCTCTCTGCTCGAGGCTGCACACCGCTGGAGCTACACCGAGTGGGCCGACCAGCTCGACCGCCTCTCCGAACCGCAGCAGAAACTCCTCCAGGCCGGTACCGTCGACGATTGGGCTGCCCGCAACGTGGAGCTTGCCGCCCGCGTATATAAAAACACCCCTGCCGGCACCAACCTCAGCTACGACGCCGTAGCCTATTGGGCTCCCGTCATCGAAGACCAGCTCCTGGCCGGCGGCCTCCGCCTCGCCCGCCTCCTCAACGACGCCTTCACCCCCGCCGAATAACCTGAGGCAGAACACACTTCGCCCCCGCTATGGAAGCATGTTCAGGATCCATGCGCCGTAGCGGGGGCGTCGTGTATTAGGTAGTATGCTGATGTGGAGGCGGCTAAGCCGCTACATCAGGGTGTCGGATTTATTTGCGGATGAGCTGCTTGCTGACGTTCGAGCCCTGGCGGACTATGTAGAGGCCGGTGGTGGGTTCGGCTACGCGGATGCCCTGCAGGTTGTAGTATTCGGCGGGAGCGTCGGCGTCGAATGCGTCGGTTTCGATACCCTCAACACTGCCGAGGCTCGAGTTTTTGCCGTGGTATTTAAGGATAAAGCTCTTGAAAGCGAAGCGGTTCTGAGTGTCGGCGCTGGTATGTTTGGTCATAGTGATGGCGAGTTGGCCATCATCGCCTACGGTGAATACTGCCTTTTTCAGATTGTCGTAGTTGTTGAAATCGGAGGCAGCGTCGCCATACCAATAATCCTGTCCTTTACCGGCAATAGGTTCTGCCACTGTGGTGTTGAACATGATTTCCATAGGTGTGAGGCTCTGGTTCGATACCTGATATTCAACCTCGTAAGTTCCGGCAGGAGCGTCGGCTACTTGCTGACAGACGTTTACATCCATTATACCTTCCATTTCTGGGTGGTCGTCTAAGTTAAACCAGGCGTAAACCACCTTGCGGATCCAGCTGTCTTCGTAGCCTGTGCCCCAGCCCGGAGCAGGGAACGTAAGCTTGTTGGTCTCGCCGCCTACGAGCCATGCCGTTTCGTTGTCCTTATCGTTGACGTCGATCATATGAGCCTTGATAAGGTAGGTTGCGTCGAGCACATTAGCGTCGGTGGCGGCTGCCATCGCCTGATGCATCTGCTCGCGGGTCAGGAGCTCCCACATGATGTTCATGTCGTCGGCGGAATAGTTGTCGGTACCCGTCAGCGGGTAGAAGTCGTAGTAGTGGGGCACGTTCTGATAGGATTCCCATGAATCGGTCGACGGGTTATACGACATCATCTGATCCGGATTTTCAGCACAGAGATACCAGCCGCTGAGGTCGATTGTGTAGTAGCCGTTGTCCTGCTTCTCAAGATAGAATTGTCCGAGATCCGATTCCGGTTTGTCGCAATATAATTCGCCGGATGTGGCGTTGTCGCGGGCGAGAACGCCAAGGCTGCTCTTCAGGTAGACGGTGCCGTCGCCTGCGCCGTTTTCCACCAGCTGGAATGCGCGAGCCTGAGGTTTGAGAATAGCTTTTGTACCCCAGCTGTAGCCGTTGTTGAGATAAAATCCGGTTTTTACATTGCGGATGTAAACGTCTCCTTCGGGAAAGGCATCCTGCGCGGATGCGCAGAAGGTTGCGGCAGAAAGAACCGCCATGAAAAGTAAAGATTTCTTCATGCTGTTAATGGTATTGATTTAAGTTGAATAGATAGGTTGGCAAGATTCGGAATGGAGCGTCTGGCATATTTTGCTCCGCTAATTTAAGGTATGTGGCAAAGTTATGAAAGATTTATATAATTCCCAAAATAAAATTTAACGGTAAGGCGTGCGGCGTTGCTGTGGGGAAAGGGCTACCGGATGAGTAAAATGCGACATAAACAGTAAAATGCGGCATAAAAGGCGGGTTGTCAAACCATACCGTGTGCGGCATTGTTTTTATTATTGGATGTAAACCTCAAAATATTCGATTGATATGAGACACTATGCTATAGGAGCCATGGCTGCCGTTCTGGCTGTGGCTTCGCTCGCGCCACAGAGCGCTGAGAGTTGTACCCGCGTAATCTACGAGGGCCTTGATTCGCAATACATTGTAGGTCGGTCGCTCGACTGGAAGACGCCGATTCCCACCAATCTCTACGTCTATCCGCGTGGCATGCACAAAGTTGGTTCCAATAAGCCCGGAGCCGTAAGCTGGACGTCGCTCTACGGGGCTGTATATGCCGTTGGCTACGACGGTGGTATCACCGAGGGCATGAATGAAAAAGGGCTGGTAATCAACGGGCTTTTCTGTAAGGGCACTGTCTACGACAATGATTCCACCATTGGTCTGCCCCCTATGTCGATGGCTATGTTTATAGGCTGGCTGCTCGACATGAACGCCACCACGGCCGAAGTGATCGACGTGCTTAAAGCCCATGATTTCTCGCTCGGTGGCGCTACATTCGACGGCGGCACGGCCGCGACTCTCCACTGGGGCGTCACCGACGCCACCGGCCATTCTATAATCTTCGAGTTCGACCATGGCGACATAAACATCTACGACATGGGCCGATACCGCTGCATGACCAACGATCCCACATGGCCGTCCATGCGCGCCATAGTTGACTACTGGGAAGGTGTCGGCGGCCGCAATATGATGCCCGGTGGTGTGAAGAGCCCCGCACGCTGCGTTCGCGGCAATTACTTTGCTACCCACGTGGAGAAAACGGCCGATCCGGCGCTTGCGCTGACGATTACGCGCTCCATCATGGCCGACGTGAGCGTGCCCTATACATATATGATAGAAGGGGAGCCCAATCTATCGGCCACCCAATGGCGCAGCTATGCCGATCTCAAGAATCTCCGGTATTATTTTGAAATAGTCACTAACCCCGGAATCTACTACATCGACCTGACGAAACTCGACCTTTACGACGGCGCACCCGTGCTGAAGCTCGACACTGCAAAATATACCGATGTGGTGGGATGCGCCAACAAGGAGCTCCACCGCTCGGCCCCCTTCACTCCGATGTATTGAGCAGCGACCGCACGGCTACCATGGCTCCAGGCAGATTCTGGTCGGGAGTACACGGCACCACCGACGCGTAGTGGCGGTCGAGCCAGTAGAGGTCGGTGTCGGCCATTTCCGGTTCTTCGTTCACCAGACTCCCCGTAAGCCAGTAGAAAGGCTTGCCGTGGGGGTCTGTGTATGTCTGGTATTCCTCCGTCCAGTGGGAGCGTGCCGCGCGCACCACCTTCATTCCCTTGATGTGCACCTTTGCGGGAAAGTTGATGTTGAGACACACGTCGTGAGGCAATCCGTGGTCGAGTACTCTACGTGCCACCTCGGTCACGTAGGGCGTGCATTCCGTGAAATCGGCTTTCAACGAATGGTGCAGCAGCGAAAATCCTACCGAGGCGATTCCCTGCATGCAGCCTTCGAGTGCGGCGCCCATCGTGCCCGAATAAATCAGGGAATTCCCGGCGTTGGAGCCGTGGTTGATGCCTGAAAGGAGCAGGTCGGGCCGGCGCGGCAGGATATGGTGCATCGAAAGCTTTACGCAGTCCACCGGAGTTCCGTCGACCGAGTGCATTGTTGCGCCATGGTAGTCGGCGTGGTCGCGCACGCGCAGCGGCGCGTTCACAGTGAAAGCACTCGACTGTCCCGATTGAGGTCGCGCGGGAGCCACCACGACTATGTCGCCCAGCTCTGCCACGCAGTCGATGAGATGAAAAAGCCCGGGGGCTTCGATTCCGTCGTCGTTGGTGATGAGAATCAGAGGTCGTGAGTCGGTCATGTAAGGTGGCTGTTTTCAGTGGAGCTTGTCGAATGTGGAAATCAGGCGTGCCAGTTCCTCCTCGTCGGCGAAACTGAAGGTGATCTGGCCGCGACCCTTGCGGTCGCATGAAAATTTAACGGGAGCGCCGAACGCCGCCGAAAGGTGTTTCTTGAGCAGGTCGAAATCGTGGTTGGCAAAGCGGCGGGGTGCCTCGGCTGCCGGAGTTCCGGAGTCATCTTTCTTCTTCCCTTCCTGATAGGCTTTGGCAAGTTCCTCTACCTTGCGCACCGAGAGCCCCTGGCGCAGTATCTCCTTATATATCTTGAGCTGCGCCGAAGGATTGTCGATCGACAGCAACGCGCGGGCGTGGCCCATGTCGACGCGCTTGTCGCGCAACCCGAGCTGAACCTCGGCGGGGAGCTTGAGCAGACGCAGGAAGTTGGCCACCGTGGCGCGCTTCTTGCCTATGCGCTCCGAGAGGCGTTCCTGGGTGAGACTGTACTGGTCGATCAGTTTCTTGAACGTCAGGGCAATCTCGATGGCGTTGAGGTCCTCGCGCTGGATATTCTCGATCAGGGCCATCTCGGTGAGCTCGGTCTCATTGGCCGTACGGATGTAGGCCGGCACGGCGTCGAGTCCCGCGATGCGCGCGGCGCGGAAGCGGCGTTCGCCTGCGATAATCTGGTAGGAGTCAGGACCCACCTTGCGTAGCGAGAGCGGCTGGATTATGCCCAGCTCGCGGATGGAGGTGGCCAGTTCGTCGAGCGCCTCCTCGTCGAAGGTGGTACGCGGCTGCTCCGGGTTGGGCGAAATCTGGTCGAGAGGTATGTTGCTGATAGCCGACGAGCCGCGTGCGGGGGTGTCGTCCATAGATATGAGCGAGCCCAGGCCTCGGCCGAGGGCGTTGCGGTGTTGTGCCATAGTCTATATGTCCTATAATATAATGTGAGGGAGGTCAGTTTTTGGAGATGAGCTCTTTGGCCAGGGCGATGTGCGATGTCGCGCCGCGGCTCTCGGGGTCGTAGAGAATGGCAGGCAGCCCGTGCGACGGTGCTTCGCTCAGACGTATGTTGCGCGGAATCACCGTATTGAACACCATATCGCCGAAGTGGCTCTTCAGCTCCTCGTAGATCTGGTTGGCCAGGCGCAGGCGTGCGTCGTACATAGTCAGAAGGAACCCCTCTATCTCGAGGTCGGGATTGAGCTTCGATTTGATTATTCGGATGGTGTTGAGAAGCTTGCTGATACCTTCGAGTGCGAAATATTCGGCCTGCACCGGTATGATTACCGAGTCGGCGGCCGTAAGGGCGTTCACTGTGATGAGTCCCAGCGAGGGGGAGCAGTCGATAAGAATGAAATCGTATTTGTCAGCCACATCGTGGAGCAGGCGGCGGAGCACCTTCTCGCGTTCCGGCTTCTCGATCAGCTCGAGTTCGGCTCCGGCAAGGTCGATGCGCGAGCCTACCAGCTCGAGGCCGTCGACGCAGGTCGATACCTGAGCGCCGTCTACCGGATATTCGTCGACAAGACACTCATATATGCTGCTCTGCATGGTGCGCGGGTCGATTCCGTAGCCCGAAGTGGCGTTGGCCTGGGGGTCGGCGTCGATTATAAGCACTTTTTTGCCCTGCATGGCCAGCGAAGCCGCGAGGTTGATTGTGGTGGTGGTTTTTCCCACGCCACCTTTCTGGTTGGCGATTGCTATGATTTTTCCCATAGAAAAAGTGTGGAGATAAAGATATGCGCGCTGTGGAACGTTCGAAGGCGCCGCGCGAGGCTATCTGTTGCCAATGAGGCGGGTGGCCAATGTTCCACGCTCGTTTCTGCTGCAAATTTGGATAAAAATCCGCACGCGCCGAAACGTTTTCACATCATTTAAGCAGAAATGTTGATAACTGCCCCCGATTGTTGAAAACCATGGGAAATGGAAATGTTAAATTAGAAAACGGAAAGTAGGGAGTGGCGGGAATTCAGACATCGAAGCGCACGGGCAGCGCTGTCTGTCGGCCTGTGAAACGGCCGTCGACATAGGCCTGCTGGCCGTTGACCCACGTCTGCTCCACGCGGTAGCGCAGGCGCATCCCCTCGTAGGGGCTCCAGCCGCAGGCGCTTATCACGTCGGCGCGGTCCACGGTGTAGTCGGCGTCGGGGTCTACAATCACGATGTCGGCGGAATACTGCTGGCGTATGAATCCGCGGCGCGATACTCCGTAGAGCTTTGCGGGAGCCGAGGCCATGCGCTCCACTACATCCTCAAGTGTGAAATACCCGCGTCCGGCCAGAGTCATCATTACCGGTAGGGCGAACTGAACCGAGGGCATCCCCGAAGCGGCTGTCAGCGCGTTGCCTTGCTTCTGGGAAAGCAGATGGGGAGCGTGGTCGGTGGCTACCACATCGATGCGCCCGTCGGCCACGGCGCGAAGCAGCTCGCGCCGGTCGTCGTCGGTCTTTATGGCGGGGTTGCACTTGGTCAGTCCGTTGGTCTCGGCCACCGATTTGTCGGTGAAGCAGAGATAATGCGGGCAGGTCTCGGCGGTGATACGCTTGCCGGAGATGCCTCCGGAGCTGAAAAGCTGCAGCTCCTCGGCCGTGGTGATGTGCATTACGTGGAGCCGTGCTCCCGTGGCGCGCGCCAGCTTCACGGCGTGGGCCGTCGATTCGAAGCATGCGCGGGCCGACCGCACCGAGCTATGGCATTCCAGAGGGATGCCACCCGGATACATGGCGCTTAGCCTCTGGCGGTTGGCCGCAATTACAGCCTCGCTTTCGGCGTGGCAGGCGATTACTCGGTGGAAATTGCGGAAAAGTTTTACGATTGTGTCGTCGTTGTCGACGAGCATGCCCCCCGTGGAGCTCCCCATGAAAAGTTTCACTCCGGGGATGCGCGTGTAGTCGGCTGCGAGAATCTGGTCGAGATTGTTGTTGGTGGCGCCGAGGAAGAAGGCATAGTTGGCGGCCGACGCCTGGGCGGCGCGCTGCATCTTCTGCTCCCACGCCTCGATGGTCGTGGTCTGTGGCGACGTGTTGGGCATATCGAAGAAACTCGTCACGCCGCCGGCCAGGGCCGCACGGCTCTCGGTGGCGATGTCGCCCTTCTCCGTAAGGCCCGGATCGCGGAAATGCACGTGCTCGTCGATCATGCCTGGAAGCACGAATTTCCCCTCGCAGTTCACCACCTCGTATACGTCGCGGTCGATGGTGCGGATGTCGATTCTCCCCATGTCGACGCTCTTAATCATCCATCCGTTGGCCACGACGGAGCCGATGAATCGGAATCCATCGCTTACAATCAGGCCGTTGACGAATATTACCGGTTTCATGTCCTTATTACCTTATTAATAGCCGCAGAGGGGAGTCGGCAGTGTTAATCCTTTTGCTGCGGCTGCCGCCGCGGATATTTCCTGGTTATCGAGTCGAGTTTCAGTTTCATCACGCCGAAAAGAGCCTCGCCGAATATGCCGCTGCTCATCTTGCTCGTGCCGAGCACCCGGTTTACGAACACTATGGGCACCTCCACAACCTTGAAGCCGCATTTTATGGCGGTGAACTTCATCTCTATCTGGAAGGCATATCCCTTGAAGCGGATTTTGTCCAGCTCCATGGTGCGGAGAACCTCGCTGCGGTAGCAGGCGAATCCCGCCGTGGTGTCGGCTACGTTCATCCCCGTCACGGCGCGAACGTATTTCGACGCGAAATAGCTCATGAGCACGCGCCCCATCGGCCAGTTCACCACATTCACTCCGGTCACGTAGCGCGAACCGACGGCAACGTCGGCGCCATCCTCGGCGCACGCCTCGCGCAGGCGCACCAGGTCGGCGGGATTGTGCGAGAAATCGGCGTCCATCTCGAAGATGTATTCATAGTCCATTTCGAGGGCGCGGCGGAAGCCCGCTATGTAAGCCGTTCCCAGGCCCAGCTTCCCTTCGCGCTCTATGATGTGGACGCGGCCCGGAAGTTCGGCCATCTTGCTCTTCACAATGTCGGCGGTCCCGTCGGGCGAATTGTCGTCGACCACAAGCACGTCGAAAGCCACCGGAAGGTTCATCACGGCGTCGATTATGGCGGCCGCGTTCTCTTTCTCGTTATACATCGGAATGATTACGAGGGAGTCGGCGCGCTCCGGTCTGAGGGGAGCTGTCGATGCGGCTGATGTGTTTTCGGTTGACATGGCGTTGACTCAAAAGCGTTGGGCGATAATATATTGGCGTTGAAACGGCCCCTCGCCCCGGGGGCGGGTGGCTCACCTCGTCTATATGACAACAAAATTACAAATAAGTTTCAATGTTGCAAACCTTTTCAGAAAAATTTTATCCTGAAAACTTGTTCCTGGCGTCTCTTTTTCTGTCCGGTTTTTCCTGCAAGTGTGAAATTTTATGAAAACGTGCGGCGCTTAGCCGTAAATTTCGTATCTTTGCGCGATTTAAGAAGTTAAAAAAAATTTTATATAGAATGAATCCGATCAAAAAGACCATCACCCTGCCCGATGGCCGCGAGATTACGCTCGAGACGGGCAAACTGGCCAAGCAGGCTGATGGAGCAGTGGAACTCCGCATGGGCAATACCATGCTGCTTGCCACTATCGTGTCGGCCCCCGAGGCCGGCGAGGGCGTGGACTTCATGCCCCTTACCGTAGACTACAAAGAAAAATTCTCGTCGGCCGGACGTTTCCCCGGCGGTTTCCTCAAGCGCGAAGGCCGTGCCTCCGACTATGAGATTCTCACCTCGCGCCTGGTCGACCGCGTGATGCGTCCGCTCTTCCCCGACAACTACCATGCCGAGACGTTCGTGAACATCACCATGTTCTCAGCCGACGGCGTGGATATGCCCGACGCTCTGGCCGGTCTGGCCGCTTCCGCAGCCATCACCTGCAGCGATATTCCCTTCAATGGCCCCATCTCCGAAGTGCGTGTGGCCCGCGTCGACGGTCAGTTTGTAATCGACCCCACTTTCGAGCAGCTTGAGAAAGCCGATATGGAGCTCATGGTCGGCGCCACCTACGACAACATCATGATGGTGGAGGGTGAGATGGACGAAGTATCCGAAGCCGATCTTCTCGCAGCCCTCAAGGCCGCCCACGAAGAAATCCGCAAGCACTGCAAGGTGCAGCTCGAACTCGCCGAAGCCGCCGGAAAGACCGTGAAGCGCGAATACTGCCACGAAGTCAACGACGAAGACCTCCGCAAGGACGTTCACGACAAATGCTACGACAAGGCTTACGCCGTTGCCAAGGCCGGCTGCGCCGACAAGCACTGGCGCGCCGACTCCTTCGCCGCCATCTGCGACGAATACATCGAATCCCTCCCCGAAGAGGAGCGTGAAGAAAAGGCTCCCCTGGTAAAACGCTACTACCACGACGTGGAGCGCGAGGCCATGCGCCGCTGCGTGCTTGACGAAGGTATCCGCCTCGACGGCCGCAAGACCACCGAAATCCGTCCCATCTGGTGTGAGACCGACTACCTGCCCGGCCCCCACGGATCGGCCGTATTCACCCGAGGTGAGACCCAGAGCCTCGCTACCGTAACCCTCGGTACCAAACTCGACGAGAAGATTCTCGACGACGTTCTCAACCAGGGCCGCGAGCGCTTCCTGCTGCACTATAACTTCCCCCCCTTCTCCACAGGCGAAGCCCGTCCTACGCGCGGTGTCGGCCGTCGTGAAATCGGTCACGGCAATCTCGCCCACCGCGCCATCAAGCGCATGTTCCCCGAGGATTTCCCCTACGTTTGCCGAGTTGTCAGCGACATCCTCGAGAGCAACGGCTCCTCGTCGATGGCTACCGTATGCGCCGGAACCCTCGCTCTGCTCGATGCAGGCGTGAAACTGCGTCGCCCCGTCAGCGGTATCGCCATGGGCCTTATCTCCGACGGCTCGAAATACGCCATCTTGAGCGACATCCTCGGCGATGAGGACCACCTCGGCGATATGGACTTCAAAGTGACGGGTACCCGCAAGGGCATCACCGCCACCCAGATGGACATCAAGTGCGACGGCCTCAGCTACGAGATTCTCGAGCAGGCTCTCAACCAGGCCAAGGAAGGTCGTCTCCACATCCTTGACATCATTGAGGAAACCATCCCGGCGCCGCGCGAGGACTACAAGCCTCACGTGCCCCGCATCGTCACCATGACCATCCCCAAAGACCTTATCGGCGCCGTTATCGGCCCGGGCGGAAAAATCATCCAGGGTATCCAGGAAGAATCGGGTGCTACCGTCTCAATCGACGAAATCGACGAGGGCGGCTACATCGAGGTGGCAGCTGCCAACAAGGAGTCGATCGACAAGGCTCTGGCTATGATCAACGCCATCGTCGAGCTCCCCGAAGAGGGCAAGGTTTACACCGGCAAGGTGCAGACCATCCAGGACTTCGGCGCATTCGTTGAGTTCATGCCCCACCGCGACGGCCTGCTCCACATCTCCGAGATTTCGTGGGATCGTCTGCCCGACATGGAGGCCTCCGGCATCAAGGAGGGCGACGAGCTCACCGTGAAACTCATCGAGATCGACAAGAAGAGCGGTAAATACCGCCTGTCGCTTCGCGCCCTCCAGCCCAAACCCGAAGGATGGGTTGAACCAGCCGAGCGTCCGCGCGGCCCGCGTCGCGAAGGCGCACCCCGCCGGGAAGGCGACCGTGGTTCCCGTCGTGAAGACTCGCGCGGTCCGCGCCGCGAAGGTGGCGACCGTGGTCCCCGCCGTCATGAGTGATTCCACGGGAGTCTGATTCCCTGATACTTCCGGATGGCTGCTGAATGCAGTCCGTCCGAGACACTAAAAAGCGATGCGCTCACTCAGAGCGCATCGCTTTTTATTATGACGTTGGCTGCCTGCTGACGCAGTCTGAATGCATTGCTGTCAAATTGTAGGTAGGGTATTGCAGACCAAAGGTATTAGCCAATACTGTACGGGTGCACGAGCCGTGCGTCCGTACACTTCGGTGGTTCTGCAAACCCATAGTGGGGGAAGTTGATTTGTATGTCATTGATTTTTAGGGGAAATATGTGATGCCTGCGAATGTCGAGACGGCGAATATCTGGCGATGTGTGTTGCATAACATACGGCATAATTGCCGGTTTGCAAAAAAAATCGTAAATTAGAGCCCGTTTTAACACAATAGTGTCGGTTTAAAATGTTTGTACCGACAAATCGGGTAGTGCTTTTTTCTCCGACCTAAGGCCGGAGGGAGGGCTTTTCACCTGTATGCAACTCAACAAGACCACCGATTGGGATACTATGATTTCGCGTTTTTTTAAGGCAATATACAAAAAATACAACCAGACATTTCCGGCGGGATGCGCGGCAGCGATGATGCTTATGCTTCCTGGAGCCGCATCCGGCTCCGATATCGTTGTCACAAAGGCCTACCGCTGGACCGGCGACTCGATTATCCAGGGTCCTTTCAAGGCATATGCACCCACTCCTTTCCGGATAGTATCCGACTACTCGGCCCAGCCCGGCTACTACATGGGGGTGGAGAAAGAATGGAATCTCAAGAACGATATTTCGGAATATCCGCAGCTCACCACATCCAATACCCTCCACAACGCCATATTCAATATGGGCCTCGACGAGATGGTGAATGCCATCGAGCCTGACCGGACGCTCCGCACCGGCAAGGAATGGCCCGGAGTATGGACGCGCGACGTGAGCTACTCCATAATCCTCGCTATGGCTGCCCTGCAGCCCGAGGTGTCGCGCATATCGCTCGAACATAAAATCACCCCCAACGGACGTATCGTGCAGGATACGGGCTCCGGGGGAGCCTGGCCCATCAGCACTGACCGCCAGATATGGGGCATCGCTGCATTCGAGGTCTACAAAGCTACTGGCGACAAGAGCTGGCTCAACCGGATTTATCCCGTAATCAAGAATTCGCTTGAGGACGACTACAAGACCATCTACGACCCGGAGACCGGGCTGGTTCGCGGCGAGACATCGTTCATCGACTGGCGCGAGCAGAGCTATCCCCGATGGATGCAGACTGCCGACATCGCCCAGAGCGAGGCACTGGGCACTTCGGTAGTCCACGCGCAGGCATGGCGCACGCTCGCGCAGATTGCCCGCATTATGGGCGAAAACACCGAGGCACAGAAATACGACGCACGTGCCGACGCCCTGGCCGAGGCAATCAACAGCCAGCTATGGAGCGACGAGAAGGGATACTACAATATGTATCTCTACGGCCGCGACAATATGATAGCCAATCCGCGCGCCGAGACACTCGGCGAAGCGCTCGCCATACTCTATGATGTGGCCAGCCCAAACCGCGCCCGTATTCTCACGGAAAAGAATCCCACGACCCCATTCGGTACGGCCATCTTCTATCCGCAGATAGCCGACATGCCGCCCTATCATAACAACTCTCTCTGGCCATGGGTGGCCGCATACTGGACGCTGGCCAACGCCAAGGTGGGCAACGAGCGCGGAGTGATGCAGGGCATCGGCTCCATATTCCGTCCGGCGGCACTTTTCGCCACCAACAAGGAGAATTTCGTGCTCGACAACGGCGACATAGCCACGGAGCTGAATTCGTCGAACATGCTCTGGTGTCTCTCGGGCAATCTTGCCGTGACGATGAACATTCTTTTCGGCATTCACTACGAGGCCGACGGAATAAGGTTCGCCCCGTTCGTGCCCAAGGCACTTGCCGACACACGCTCGCTCAACGGGCTGCGCTACCGCGACGCCACTCTCAACATCACCGTGAGCGGCTACGGCAGCCAGATCAAGGATTTTTACCTTAACGGCAAGCGGCAGACGCCTTTCATACCCGCTGATATAAAGGGGGAGAACACTATAAAAATCATCATGGCCGACAACAACGCCGCCCCGATGCGTCTCAACGAGGTGCCAAATCTCAAGGCGCCTCTCACCCCGATCGCATGGCTGAGCAACGACCCGTCGGTCAACAACCAGATGGGCCCGGTCAACAATCTGCTGCAGTGGAATCCCATCGAATATGTGAACCATTACATCGTGGTGCGCGACGGCAAGCCTGTGGCGCAGACTACCGAGACAACCTTCCTGGCCACTACCCCTGGCGAATATCAGGTTATTGCCGTCGATGCCAACGGAACCCAGAGCTTCGCATCCGAGCCGCGCTCCAACGCTACCGTGCATCGTTTCGACTTCCCCAACGAAAAGACGGCAATGACATCGGCCGAGGCGCAGAACCGGCTGCGCACGCCGCTCCACGGCTACCGCGGCAGCGGATTTGTGGAGATGGACCATACGTCGGGATCTGTCAACGTACCCGTGGAAATCGGTGAGGGTGGTCTATATTCCGTATCTCTCCGCTACGCAAATGGCAACGGACCGGTCAACACTGAAAACAAGGCTGCAATCCGCACGCTTCTTGTCGACGGCAAGCGCGCCGGCACCATCGTGATGCCTCAGCGTGGTGTGGGCAACTGGAACGACTGGGGGATGACCAACGTGGTGAAAGTGCGCCTCACCCCCGGGCGCCACAACCTCACGCTGGTGTTCCTCCCCGAGAATGAGAACATGAACTTCAAGGTGAACCATGCCCTTGTCGATCAGATTGAGCTGCGCCGCCTCCGCCCCTGATTCCATGATTCGCTTATTCGCCGTAAATCCATCGCACCTTCCTGAGAAATGAACGGTAAAACGGAGACCTCACACCGCGGCCGACTGTCGAGCTTCGAGGCTGTGCGCATTGTGGCCATTCTGATGGTACTTGTAGTGCACTGCGTGAGAAACAAATTCGAGGTCACCGATCCCCATACGCTTGCACTTGAGTGTGGGTGGCTTTCGTGGGAGGAGTGCGTGATGGCAAGTTTCGGCATTCTGGGAGTGAATCTGTTCATCCTGATTTCCGGATGGTTCGGCATCCGGCTCTCGGCGCGAGGCGTGTTCGGAATATATTTCGTAATAATTTTTTACCGTCTGCTTATCGGAATCGCCTTTCTGAGTGCGGGAGCCGCTTCAGTCAAGGAATTCCTATTGTTTATAGTCCCGACGTATCTCGACTGGTTTTCGGGGGCTTACGTATTGCTGATGTTTATCTCTCCGATGATAAACCACTATATTGAGCATCACCGGCGTTCAGCCGTGAAGCTTGTCGGTGGCGCGTTCTGCTTTATATGGCTTTGCGGCTGGCTCGTGAATACACAGCCCGACAACCGGATGGAATACAATCTGGTAATCGTGGTCCTTATGTATGCCGTCGGGCGGATTCTGCGCTTCGGCTACGATAGTGGCCGCTGGCATTATTCGCCCCGTAGGCTTCTGACCTGCACAGTCCTGATTCTTGCCGTTTCGGGCACTGTATGGTTTGTGCTTACACGCTATGTCGACAGTATCGGTTTCGGGTGGTGGCTGAACCGCATAATGCTTTCACGTTTTAATCCGGTGAATATCGCGGCAAGCATCATGATCGTTCTTGCTGCGGCCCGGCTCAATTTCCGCAGCAAGGCTGTCAACAGTGTGGCCGGAGCGGCATTCGCCGTCTATCTGATACATTGTAATCCGTTTGTGTTCCCGTATTATAAGGAAGTGGCAATCAGGCTTTTCGACGCCGGTTCGGCGATACTTTATCCTTTAGGGGTATTGGCGTTTGCCATAGCGACCTATATGGTGAGCTGGCTGATTGACCGGGTGCGTATACTTGCACAGCAGCGGATTGAAGCCGCCGGAACCGCATCGCGGCTGTCAAACGCGCTTAACCGCGCTGTGGCGTGGTTTGAGTGAGCGGAACGCCATAAATTCTGTTAATTGCGTTAACAGATGGGGCCGGTTTTGTTGTAAAACTTTAAAATGGCGGCAGATGCATTCGGCTGGTTTAACTTTAAGGGTAACTTTGTGTCATTAAAACGTCTGCGCGATGTGGATTTCGTATTGCGCGTGCCCTCATTCCCCTGAAGGGTTTCACTGCTCTCTCCTCCCGTTTCCAATATCTACAACGTAAAAACTATTCCGATGAAATTTCCAAGGCGCAAACTTCTTGTTGCCGCAACGGCCGCGACGGCCCTGGCCGCCTGGGCCTACAATATTACCGGAACCGTAACCGACCAGTATGGCGAGCCCCTTATGGATGCCACCGTGCGCATACTCAATGCCGGCGACTCGGCTTTTGTGAAGGGCACGATTGCCGACCTCAACGGCGGTTTCAAGGTGTCAGGCCTCAAGAACGGCAACTATCTGGCCGAGGTGACCTACATAGGCTACGAGACCACCTCGCGCCCTCTGCGCATTGCCGACGCTTCGCTGAAACTCGACACCATCAAGGTGAACGAATCGAGCTATATGCTCAAGGAGACTACCGTAATCGGTGTGAAGACTCCCATCAAGGTGATGCAGGACACCGTTGAATTCAATGCCGACACCTATAAGACCCCGCCGAACTCCGTGGTGGAAGACCTTCTCAAACGCCTGCCGGGCGTCGAGGTCGACTCCGACGGCAAAATTACGGCCAATGGCAAAGAGGTGACCAAAATCCTTGTCGATGGCAAGGAATTTTTCGCCGACGATCCTAAGGTGGCTTCAAAGAATCTGCCGGTAAACATGGTCGACAAACTCCAGGTAGTAGACCGCAAGAGCGACCTGGCGCGCCTGACGGGCGTAGACGACGGCGAGGACGAGACCGTGATCAACCTCACGGTGAAGAAAGGGATGAAAAACGGCTGGTTCGGAACCGTCGAGGCCGGCTATGGCACCGACGACCGCTATCAGGCCACGTTTAATGTGAACCGCTTCTGGAACGACAACCAGATTACTTTCATCGGTTCGGCCAACAACACCAATGAACTCGGTTTCACCGACGGTAACGGCAACCGCTTCCGCCGGTTCGGCGGTGACCAGGGTATCAATAACTCCCAGTCGTTCGGAGTGAATTTCAACGTCGGAAATCAGGAAATCCTCCGCGTGGGCGGCGACGTGATGTACAGCCATACAAACCGCACTACCCTCAAGCGCCAGATGCGCGACTATCTGCTCTCCGATTCATATTCGCGCGAGGGCTCGACATCCGACGCCCTCGACCGCGGCCACAACGTGCGCGCCGACTTCCGCATAGAGTGGAAGCCCGACTCATTCAATACGGTCGACTTCCGGCCTACCTTCTCCTACAACACCAACCGGAGCGATATTTTTGAAACCGACACACTGTATTCCAACAATCCGGCCATACCGATGGTGAACCGCAGCTTCAACCAGTCGAACTCCCATGGTGATTCCTACGAGGCTACCGGCCGCCTGATCTACAACCATAACTTCCGCAGCCGCCGCGGCCGCTCCATATCGCTTATGGCCAACTATCGTTTCAGCGACGTCAGGGAGTATGAGAACGCTTTCTCTTACAATCACTTCTACATGCTCAAGAGCTTGCTCGACGCCAGCGCCGATTCAATCGACTCCTACGAGCAGTATACCGACAGCCATACATGGGCCAACACCATCGGTGCGCGTCTGAGCTGGACCGAACCTCTCGGCGACGTATCCAAAGGCCGCTTCCTCACCTTCAGCTACCGCCTGCAGTACCGCTGGAACAACGCCGACAAGAGCGTCGAACGCCGCTATCCCGATTTCGCCAACGGCTCCGACGACCCGATGAATCTCACGTTCCTCCCCTGGCAGTACATGGACCAGCTCTCCAACAGCTTCCGCAACGATTTCCTCACTCAGGACATTCGCCTCGGATTCAAACTCGTGAAACCCAAGTATAACCTGGATCTCGGTGTGTCGGCCGTTCCGTCGATGTCGAAGAGCAAATACCTCTCGGGCAACAAGCAGGATATTCCCGAACGCTGGGTATGGAATTTCGCTCCGTTCATGCGTCTGCGCTACAAGTTCGACAAGCAGTCGTCGATGAACCTTATGTATATGGGCCGCTCCTCCCAGCCCTCGATGACGCAGTTGCAGCCGGTGCCTGATTTTACGAATCCGCTCAATGTGATTTACGGAAATCCGGCCCTGAAGCCCACCTTCTCCCACAATATTCGTCTGCGCTTCCAGAAATTCTCGCCGGAGAGCCAGCGCTCGATTATGAGCATGGCCGACGCACAGATAATGCAGAACAGCATTGTGTCGCGAACGGACTACGACTCCCAGAGCGGCGGCCGCTCCACCCACTACGAAAACGTCGGCGGCGTATGGAACATCCGGGCCATGAACATGTTCTCGCAGCCCTTCGGCCGTAATAAAACATGGTCGTTCAACAATAATGCCTTCGTGTTCTACAACCATCAGGCCGGCTACAACAACGGTCTTCTCAACCGCTCGGGAACGCTGATGTTTGCCGAATCGCCCTCCATCGCCTTCCGTCCGCAGAGCCTCGAACTGGAGCTGCGTCCCCACTACCGTGTGCAGTGGACCCACAACAGCATCGAGAACATCAACACCCCGACCGTCCACAGCTACGGAGGCACGTTCAACGGCTCCTGGTATGCACCCTTCGGACTTGTGCTCGCTTCCGATGTAACCTATTCGGGCAACAAAGGATATTCCGAGGGATTCAACACCAACACGTGGCTCTGGAACGCCTCGATTTCCTATCAGTTCATGGCAGGCCGCGCAGCTACGGTAATGCTCAAGGTCTACGACCTGCTGCAGCAGAAAAACAGCATCCAGCGTCAGGTTACGGCCAACTATATCGACGACATAGAGTATAACTCGCTCACGCGATACTTCATGCTCACGTTTACCTATAAGTTCAATACTTTCGGAAAAGGCAACGAGCCCACCGACCGCAACAATCACCGGTGGGGTCCCGGTGGCCCCGGAGGGCCGCCTCCAGGCGGCGGACGCGGTCCGCGGTAAAAGCAGAAATGTGTGTTTTATAAGAGATAAAGTGGAGGCTCCGGCAAATATTTGCCGGAGTTTTCGCGTTATAATGCATATGAAGTCATTCAAGACAATGGCTTCTGAATCCTATGTAACTGGTCGTACAATACTCCAATGAGCGATTTCAAACTCAACATATTGGGCTGCGGAAGCGCTACGCCGTCGCTGCGCCATCTGCCGGCCTGCCAGGTAATCGACTACCGAGGCTCGCTGATGATGATCGACTGCGGCGAGGGGACTCAGCTCTCCATGCGCCGCCAGCGGCTCAAGTTCTCGCGCCTGAACCACATATTCATATCCCATCTCCACGGCGACCACTGCCTGGGGCTCCCGGGATTGCTTTCCACACTCGCCCTTCAGGACAAGGGGGGCACCGTGACCGTCCATACCTTTGCCGACGGAGTGAAGATTTTCATCGAGATAATGGATTTTTTCTGCCGCGAGCGGCCGTTCGACCTGCATTTCAACGTGGTAGACCCCACACGCCGCCAGACGGTGCTCGACCTGCCGGGACTCGCGGTCGAGGCCATACCGCTGCGCCACCGTGTTCCCTGCGTGGGCTACATCTTCCGCGAAAAGCCAAAACCCCGCCATCTGCGCGGCGATATGGTGAAATTCCTTGATATTCCTGTATCGAAACTTCACGACATCAAGTGTGGGGCCGATTATACAGCTCCCGACGGCCGCATTTTCGCAAACGACATGCTGACCACCCCGGCCGATCCGGCCATAAGCTATGCCTACTGCTCCGACACGGTGTTCACCCCCTCGCTCGCCCGCGAGGTCGAGGGTGTCGACTGGCTCTATCATGAGGCAACCTATACCGACGAGGCTTCCGTACGCGCCCGCGAGCGCTACCACTCCACGGCCTCCGAGGCTGCCCGCATCGCCGCCGATGCCCATGTAGGCCACCTACTGCTCGGCCACTTCTCCAAAGCCTACACCGACGAATCCACACATCTGGCCGAGGCACGCGCCATCTTCCCCTCCACCACCGTCTGCACCGAGGGCCAGGTCTTCGACCTCGCCAACCCCGAGATACGGTAGTTAGTCCTCCCATTGACATAGTAATTAGATTTATGATATTAAGGTCCTTAGGGTCGTTAAAGACCTTAAGGACCTTAATGCTATGCATAGATTCTTATGGAGGAAATGTGGCGTTAAACTCGTTGTCTCTTTCTGGAGGGAGAAGAGTGCTGTCGCGCCTACACCGAAATGGTTGAAGCGATACTACTCGTTAATAATTTGTCACATCTTCACTGTTTACCATATATTGCTGCAATTCCCGTGGGTCGGCTTTTGTTATACGCCAATTGATGATCTGGTTTAAATACATCTCGTTGATTGCAGCGATAAAAGCCTCGTATGTGGCATTCGGAGCCATTTTTATGAGCACTTGGGGAGTATTGCTGTATTTGTATTCTTCGCGAAGCCCTTTCAGCAGATTGAGATACTCATCTGTCGTAATATCATTCTTATGTAATCTCTCCTTCAATCGGTCTACAGCGTTTATGACGAGTTCATTTCTCTGACTGAGTACCATCGGCAAACCCCCACGACCTTCGTTATAGTCGGTACGGCAATCCATGAGTTCATATTCCTGCGCCTGATCTGCGGTCTGAGTGCCGTTCCATACACGGGCAATGAATTTTCGATGTGCGCCCTCACTGCCGTTGATGGGCTTTCCCGAAGAATCGCGGATATTGTCAACAATCATTACAAGAGCCCGGTTCTCGTCGATAAAGCCTCCCCAGGCATCATTTAAACTTCTTACATTGGCACCCCAACCGTCGCCGGCACCCATGAACGACAGGCACCAGCCACCCTCATTGCTGTCCTCGACTTGCGAGGTCATGAATTTGTAAGGGTGTATCCGGTAAACATCGCCCAACAGCCGGTCAATATGTGAATACGCGCAGGATTTATCGGCAACAATCACTAAATCGAAACCAAGCGGCAGATTGCTTGCATCCGGCATTGTATTTGAATTCCATATCAGCGGTTCCGTATTAAGAATTTCTTCGGGAAGTTCTACTTCTTCTTCCGGTTCTAATTCCTCTAATAATGCCAAATTATTCGCTTCAGTTTCTTCATCTTCTATCTCCTGGACCGGATTAAGCGAATAATCCTGCTCGGCATTTCCTGATTCTACACTTTGTGCAACCACACGGAGTGCGGCAATCCAATTCATGATACTGTTTGCATAGTTATCATCGTAGTCGGTTTGCGGCAAGATGCCGCTGCCATTTATTGATTTAAGTTCTGCCAACGGCTTGCGGTAGTTTTCGCTCCATTGCTTCACGGTCATACCGATGTCGTCCAACACAACAAAATTGGCAAGTTGCTCCTCGGTAATATTCTCGCGGTCAACGCTGGAGGAAAGAAGCGCCTGAAGCGCCACCATTCTGCGCAGCTTCTTAGTAGGAATTCCGCTTGCGCCGTCGCCTCGAAATGCGAGACGGCCACGTCCGCTATTGTCAAGTGTAATAGTCGCAATATCCACGTTCAGAACCGGCACAGCCGAAATAGAATATGGCGTGGAGATATTATCGGGAGCATACATCTGTTTCGCTTCAACCATCTGCGATTCTGTGTCCTCGATTCCATCGGCAGAAGAATCGGCCGCAGCGCTGTTTTTATTACCGCAGCCGGTAATAATCACCGCCATAATCAATGACATAAAAAACTCTTTCTTCATAAATTAAGGTTTAAAATAACGTTTCTGATTATTTTTGTGGTTATGGAAGTCTCTACTTTATGTTCAGGACTAATCTGAATCCAAGATTATTGCCATGGGGAGTGTATGTGGTCTTCCACCGTTCATATATTGTCTCCGGGCCGCCACGCCAGATATTGACTGTCATCTTGAATCCCGTGCTATATGGCTGATCGGAAACAAGCTCCCACACGCCACCGGTCATATCATACAATCCCAATTCATTAGCAATCTTTTTCTTGGCGTATATATCGACCTTGGATTTATCGTTAGTGCCTGCATAAGCATATCCCATCGACTGGTTTCCGCCGCGAGCGGCGTATTCCCATTGCGCTTCAGAAGGAAGTGAGAAAGTAAGCCCCGTGATACGGTTCAACTCCTTGATAAATTTTGCAATCTCATCAGGCTTGATATCGACTACCGATTGTTCAGGCGTTCTGGCAGAGCCGGTCAATGGTCTGTAGAAAGAATCAAAGCCCGGCAGGACTGCTTCCCAAAGCTTATTGCTCACTTCAAATTTATTTATATAGAACGTTCTCACATTCAACTCCGTACCATAAGGGATGTTTGATGGTATATACTCGGTGATTTTACCCCTGAAGGTATATGTACCCCCTTCCACTTTCACCATATCGGCAATCGCATCTGAAATGATTTCCTTACGGTCGTTACTGATGCCTTTCGCCCAGATAACTTTCTTAAACAACGGATGGTTAAGCCGCGCCTGCTGCTCGGGAGTGAGTATTTTTTCCTCCTTGTAATCAGGACATACAACAAGGCGCAGACCGGTGTCTTTACTTCTGAATGCCTGACCTCCCCACTTACGCGTCGTTACCTGATTGATATTGCCGCCATAATCGGTTGTGCCGCCTCCGCTTCGCAAGACTCGGCCATTGCCGCTTGCAGGGCCGACCGGATTCTTAACCTCAATTTCCGAATAAGGACCGAACCAGTCGGAGCACCACTCATACACCCCGCCACTCATTCCGTAAAGGCCCAGCTCATTTGGCATTATACGGAACGAGCCATCTCTGTTCTTTCGGTATAAATCGTCAGCCCGGTTTGTTCCGGCATATAGATAGCCTTTTGACGCACTTCCTCCCTTTGCGGCATATTCCCATTGCGCTTCGGTAGGCAAGCGGAACTCAATGCCGGTCATCTGTCTGAGTTTCTTTAAGAATTCCATACAGTCGTTCCACGACACATTGTCAACCGGGCCATTGTCCGACGGATTATTGCTCGGATTATAGCCCATAACGGCACTCCACAAAGTCTGGTCAACTCCGTATTTTCCTATCAAATACGGACTCAGTGAAACCTTATGTCCCGGCTCATCAATCTTATACGCCTTTTTAGCTCCCATTCGGAATGTACCATCTTCAATAAAGACCATATTGTCGTAGGCAGCCTGAATTACAGCTTTTTTGGCCTCAGGAATATTTAGCGCCCATTTAATTGGTTTCCGGAAAGCTCCCTCCGCCTGCTTTTTCTTAAGTTCCTGCGCCTTACGTTCCTGTTGCTTCCTTCGCTGTTCGGCTATTTCAGCCGCTGTCTGTCGTCTTGCTGCCGAATTGTCCGGATAATTTTCAAATTTCGTTTTATAATAATAAGATATTTTTGTAGGAGAAAGGTAGAATGCATTCTCGCCAACAGATTCAACCCCATCAGGCAAAAAAATCTCCTTTAATTTCTTACAGGATGTAAAAGCGTAGCCATCAATTTTCTTAAGTCCGTAGGGCAAAAATATTTCTTCCAGATCTGAATAGGAAAAAGCGCTGCTCTCTATTGTTTCTATGTTTTTAGGCAACTCAATCTTTTTTATTCCGGATGATGAAAACAACCCATAAGTTATTGCAGTCAATTTTGACGGCAATCTGACTTCTTGAAGTTTCTGACAGTACCCAAAGGTTCCGTATCCTATTGTTAAGATGCTTTCAGGCAAGGAAATTGACTGAAGTTCACTACAACCGGCAAAAGCCCTTGCGCCTATTTTCTTCACATCATGGGGGAGGGATACAGATATAAGATTCTTACAATTGTTAAAAGCATTATTAGCTATCTCGTTTATTCCTTCCGGAAACGTAATGGAAGTTATTGGAGACTTGCGGAATGCGCCCTCCCCGATTTTTACTACGGTATATCCCCGGCCCTTATACTCTACCTGACCAGGGATAATCACGGCTGAGAAGTTTTTATAATTCTTCTCATTGTCCTTTTTCTCGTATGTAACCTCGACCTTGCCGGTAGCAATAATATTATAACAGAGTCCATCTACTTTGAAATCATGATTTTTGGCCTCACCCCCACAGAATGATGCAAGAAAGAGTGCCAACAACAATATGCGGCAGATATTTGATTTCATTTTTGTCAAATTATTCATGTGATATATTTAGAAAACGAGGAGATACCTTGCTATTCAGAATCTGATTTCTGGAGATCATTCTCCCGATGGCTCCTTGGTGTGAGCCGTATACGACAATGCGAATTGTTCATACTCGCTAAATCCATCGGTCTCGATAAAATATGGCCATATTTTCCCTTTTACGATATAAAACTGATTTGATGATGAACCCGGATAGAATTCGTAATGACTGTTGTGATAATCATGGGCTCCGCCAAAATCCACACCTCGGTCTACGGTGTTCCAATCTTCGTCAAAACCTTTAATATCCTTAATTATAATTCTTAGCGACGACATCCCAAGGTCCTTGCTTTGAAATTTCCATGTACCGGAATATTCTTCATCCCTATCTACCGGATAAAGAAGGCATATCCCCTCGTTTTGTGGACTTCCGGGTTCGTTTTCGCTTTTATTGATATGTAATATAAAACGTGTTCCGGCTTTATCGGTAAATTCCAGCAACGTGCCGATTAACGACATTGTGTTCTCATCATGCCTGATACGCATTTTTTCAATACGTTTGGCGAATTCCATACCGGTCGGAGTATCAAAATTAAATGAATCCAGATTCCGTATCTGAGGACTATTGGTAATCTGCGCCCAGTATTCGTATGCTTCAGACCGCTCCTCGTCCGACATTCTGGCAATATACATCAACGCCTTTGAGCATGCGCCGTCAAATCTGGCTTTGGCTCCGTTGATGTTCTCATTAAATATCATCCGGTCAACTACTTTCATTTCCGCAATGAATGTATCTATGACCTGTCGAGGAGACATTTGCGGCAAAGCCACCTCTGCAGGATTGGGGGCAGGAGCTACTGAATCGGTATTGGCAACATCCGAGCTGGTATTTCCGTCTGATGAGTTATTGCCGCAACCTGCGAGAGCTGTTCCTATTAGCAATGAAAAAATCCATCGCAAATTTATCTTTCTCATAAATAATGCTGTATAAATTTGTTATCGGTAAGTACTGAAAGTGGAATGAACGTGTCAAGCTTTCGCATTGCCAATCGTAAGTTAACGAGCTTGCAGAAGCCTCAGGCGGAATATGCTGATATGCCGGCATTCTGCGCTGTCGAGTCGTCGTTGATGTGGATCATGCGCGATTGCAGTTCGAGGGCATCCATAGTCCAGTTGTCCCGGATGCGTCAGCTCTTAGCGTCGACCGTTAATTGGTGTGTATAAAGGATTGAAATGTGCAGTCGGTGTGTCGTCCCCTCTTCCCGACGGGTTTTGATAAAAAAATAGCGTGGGACAATGTCAGTTTATCTAATCCGGGCATCGCCAAACGCCTGTACGCGATAAACAGTCCACCCCACGCCACGTCGATATATCGACCCCTCTTGTCGGGGGGTGGACATGCGACAAGCATGAAGCGTTTTGACTGCTTCCTCCTGCGTACTTTGATGAAATTGGCGATTTCGGATTCAGGATAAAGCTAAAACGCTCATTATAAATATGTCTGTCGAGTCGGTGACTGCGACAATGCAAAGATATTTAAAATTTTGATTTTGTGCAACTCATATGGATGCTGATGAAACCCGACGTGACTGAACGTAGTGCCTCCGGGAAATGCTTCGCCTGCGTTGTAGGGAGTGCGTCTCATCGCCTTAATCGATGCTTAGCGTGAGGCCATTGCATAAAACGCTGAAAAATAATTGGCAAAAGTCCAGGAGTGAATTATATTGTAGTAGTTTAGCTTGGACATTTATTTCAATAGCTTTCTGTCGGAGACTGCATTTTCCAGTACGTTCATCTGATGGATGGCAATCTGATTAAGCTTTATTAGCCGTTCTCGCTGTGTCAGGCCTTGCTCAATGAAAACAGCATTGAGATTTTCCATATTAGAGAGGCATATTAGTTCGTTGATTGTGGCATAATCCCTTATGTTGCCTTTAAGGTCGGGATTGGCCTCGCGCCATTGCTTGGCCGTTACGCCGAACAAAGCAACATTCAGCACGTCGGCTTCATTTGCATAGATGATGCTCGCCTGGGCCGGTGTCAGTTCCGCCGGGATAAGATTCTGTTGGATTGCATCGGTGTGTATGCGATAGTTGATTTTCGAGAGTTCCCGTTTTGCCGTCCAGCCTAATAAACGTTGTTCCTCCGCTTTGAGCCGCTGAAATTCCTCTATTAGATAAAGCTTGAACGAAACACTGATTGCAGACCCGAATTCAAATGCTATGTCCTTATGGGCATAGGTGCCTCCATACCGTCCCTTCTTTACGATAATGCCGATAGCATTTGTGCGCTCAATCCATTCCGAGGCGCTTAGCACAAACGATGGCAACCCGGCGCTTATTCTAAAGTGGTCGAATTCGACCACTTTAAAATTGGAGTTGTGTATCAACTCCCAGGTGCCGAGGAATTCAATTGTATATCGGTTCCTTAACCAGTTTTTGATGATATCAGCAGACCGGTTATCGCCATCTTTGGCAGTAGCCATATCTGTGAGGGAAATATAATCTTGTTCATCTACAGAGAGAACCGTGACCGGTGTATTTTGAACGATGAGTTTAGACATTCTTTCAAAGATGTTGGGAGGATATTGGGGAAGCCATGGGTGGAAGGCCGATTTTATTATTTGGCGGGGTGGAGGCGGGAGAGAAGGTCGTCGTGGAGGGCGGTTTTCTTTTCGATGTGGTCGAGGACCATGCGGACGAAGGGGTCGCGCTCGAATTCGCCGCGCACCTGCTCGAAGTCGCCCCGGCGGTTGCGTTCGGAGGTGGTATCGAGGCCGAAGCCGATGTGTGATACTGCCGAGAACTCCTTGCGGGCGTCGTCGTAGAGCATGCGGTCGAGCTTCACCACGCTTTCGACCCAGCGTTTTGCTATTGAGGCCACGTCGGTTATGGTGAGGTCGGAGCATTCTTTGCCGAGCCAGCGGCTGAAATTCTCCACCACCCATGTCCATTCCATCTCATAGTAGTCTGCATGGAGGCGGTGCAGCCGCTGGTTGACCGCGTCGAGGCGCTGGATGCTTCCGTCGGCAATCTCGGCGCACAGACGGCGAATTTCCTGCTTGGGTGCGATGAGTCCGGCAAGGTCAACCCATTCGCCGCGTCCGGCTTCGAGGGTAGGGGCGAGGCGGCGCCGGATGTCAGCGTCGCAGGTGATTTGCATCCCTTCGAGGCGTTTCAGTACGGAGTTGCCCATGAATTTGTCGATGGCCATGCCGTAGTACATGCGCCCCTTGCGCAGGGCGGATGCGCTGATGGTCATCCCCTGGTAGGAGTAGAATTGCGACGTTTCGCCCGAGGTGGCTTCGATTTCGTCGAGCAGGGAGATGCCGTCCATCATCTTCTGCACGGTATAGGGACTGAGCAGGTTGAAATTGATGAAATCAAGCGTATGGGGTGTGCGGCGCTTGTCGCGCTTGGGCCACTTCATGGCGTCGCGGATTGTGCCGACGCTCTTGAGGTTGACGCCTGGCACGAGGTGGGATTCCCCGGCTTTCTCTATCAGGTAGCTGAACGGAAGGCGGGAGGTGTCGGAGTGGCTTACGTGGCGCCCCATCACCAGCGAGAATGCGCCGATGTGGGCCGGCCACAGGATGTAGCTGTCGGAGGTGGTTTTCGAGCCGCGGTCGACCACGCCCTGATGGATGGGGCCGAGCTTGTACATGTGGTTGCTCTGGTTCGATCCGGAACCGGCGTTGAGAAATGAGAACATACCGGCTATCAGGAGGCTCGACTTGTGCATCGTCACGGTATAAGGGCCGGCGAAGATGGCGGCCGACTCGCCGTTTTCACAGGCGCAGTTGGCGAAGAAAAGCGAATCGTGGGCCGAGAAAAGGCGCGTAAGCTGCGATGCCTGCCCAACGAAGGTATGGACGAGCACCGCGCCACAGTCGACTTTAGCGCCGGCGCAGAGAATGAAGTCTTCAGCCATCACGTTAGGCCCGACGAAAACGGGGTCGTCGGCTTCCGACATTATTGAGCCGTTGACAAGGCGCGTGGCTCCGTCGATGGTCGCGTGCGGCCCGACGTAGAGGTCGTTGATGGTCCCGGTGTTGACTATGGTGACGTGGTCGGCAATTGTGCCGCGTGAGGAACGCCGCAACTCCACGTAGTCGTCTACGAGTTTACGGAGCCGGCCTATCAGCTCCTTGTCGTGACGGTACATGGCTATTATGTAGGCCACATGGGCCGAGAGGCAGTCGTAGATCGGCACTTCGCGTCCGCCCGTCTCGTTGAGCACCGATACCTCGATGCCGTTGCCGAAGGTCGATTCGCCGGTCATGGCTATGCAGGCCGTGTTGGCGATGAGAGTGCCGTCGGCTATGTCGTAGTCGGCGATATAGTTGCCGATGCGGTCGATGAGCACGTTGTCGCCTATATTGCAGTTGTGGACGCGGGCGAAGTAGATTCCCGTCTGCATGGGCACGTGGCCGCCGGCCGTCAGTACCTCCTCGGTGGTGCCGAGGGTCACGTCGCCGGAAAACGTGGCGTGGCGATAGTGCTGAGGGCGGAAGGGGTCGGCAACACGGATGCGGGTCCAGTCGTCGCAAGTGCATGCATTGGCTTCGAGTATATCGATTTCGTCGGAGGTGAGCAGGCGGTGGTCCATAGGGGCGGAAGGTTTAAAGTTGACGGTTTAGGGTATAGGTTTAAAACCTGCTGATGGGGTCAGAGCAGCGAGGTATTCAGCTCGGCGAGCGATATGCCGCGCAGGTCTTTGGGGGAGAGAAGCATTTCCGCCGGGTCGACAGGCCAGTCGATGCCTACTTCAGGATCGTCGAAGCGGAGGGTTGCCTCGCTCTGCGGGGCGTAGACGTTGTCGACCTTATACTGGAACTGGGCCACGTCGCTCAGCACGAGAAATCCGTGGGCGAAATGGCGCGGAATGTAGAGCTGACGGGCATTCTCGTCGGAAAGCTCCACGGCCACGTGGCGGCCGAATGTGGGCGAACCCTTGCGGATGTCGACGGCAACGTCAAGCACACGGCCGCGCGACACGCGCACCAGCTTGGCCTGCGACCATTCGCCTTTCTGGAAATGCAGCCCGCGGAGCACGCCGCGCGTCGACATCGACTCGTTGTCCTGCACGAATCTGGGCGCGATGCCCGTGGCGGCCTCGAATTCGGCCTGTTTGAAAGTCTCCATAAAGTAGCCTCTGGCGTCGCCGAATTTTTTCGGTTCGACAATCCATACACCTTCTATTTCGGTAGGAATGAAGTTCATAGATGAAAAAGAATTGTGTCTTGTTATAAAAAATCGGCCTAAACTTAGTGCTTAGGGCGTGAAAAAAATTTAACATCGGCCAAAACAATCGGCCGGCGGGTTGTTATTATGTTGCAAAAATACTATTTTTGCTCAACATTCAAAAGCCAATTTTACAACTGCTAAAACTATCCCCATATGAAACAGCGCAACATCATCCTTTTCGACCTCCCTGCAGTGCGTGAAAATTTACTTCCGCTTAGCTACACCAGGCCCATAGCCGACTTTCTGGTCGGAATCACGACCTTGCGCAAGAAGTGGGAATCGTTTCTCGCAGGTGAGTTCTCATATTCCACAGTGGGCTATCTCTCCGAGAAATACCCGATGAAGGCGGCAGAGGAAAATCTCTTCATCGCCTCGAACATCATCGCCACCGAGCATCTGGCGCGCCGCCTCGACACGCTCGAGCCGGGCGAGGTGCTGATGGCCGACACCATGGCCGGCCAGCGCGTGCTTGTGGGCTTCAAGGGCGGTCCCAACCGTCTCGACGAAGTGATTCATTCCATGCCTGCCGGTATCGTATATGAGGAGAAAGTCGACGCCATCAACTACGTTTACGATATCTTCCTGCTCAACGGGCGCCAGATCGAGGCCGATTTCGACGTACTTACCGCGGGGCGCGAGGGGCAGAGCATTCCGCGCAGCAACACCGTAATCGGCGACCCCGACCGTATTTACATCGAGAGCGGTGCGATTGTGGAGGGCGTGGTGCTCAACGCATCCCACGGCCCTATTTATGTCGGCCGTCACGTGGAAATAATGGAGGGAAGCTGTCTCCGCGGTCCCATCGCGCTGGGCGAGCATTCCACCGTCAATATGGGAACGCGAATCTACCCGGGCACGTCGCTCGGCCCATGGTGTAAGGTAGGCGGCGAGCTCAACAACGTTGTGATTTTCGGCTTCACCAACAAGGCCCACGACGGCTTCCTGGGCAACGCCGTAATCGGCGAATGGTGCAACCTCGGTGCCGGCTGCGTTGCCTCGAACCTCAAGAACGACTATACAGAAATCAAGCTCTGGAACTATCCGAGCCACCGCTTCCTGCGCACCGGCCTGCAGTTCTGCGGCCTGATTATGGCCGACCACTCGAAGGCCGGAATCAACACGATGTTCAACACGGCCACCGTTGTAGGCGTGGGAGTCAACATCCATGGCTCGGGCTTCCCGCGCAATTTCATCGCCTCGTTCAGCGAGGGCGGACCTTCGGGCTTCACCGATCTGCCCATGGAGAAATTCTTCGACATCGCCAAGCGCATGATGGCTCGTCGCGGCCGCTCGCTTTCCGAGGCCGACAACCGCATATTCCATGCCATACGCGAACTCGCAGAAAACTACAAGTAAGAATCATCAGACCATAATATACATAATAAAAGGGCGATGCGCCAACCGGCGCATCGCCCTTTTATTTTTAATCTGGAAATCAGTTGCCGAGGGCCACTGCGGCGGCTTTGGCGATTGCCTGCGGGGTGAGTCCGTTGGCGGCCATGAGTTCCGAGGCCTTGTAGCGGTCGGGGAGGGCGCGCGGGAGGCCCAGCACTTTCACCTTTACGGGTGCTTCGCCGAGATAGGCGGCGATTTTCTCTCCCATGCCTCCGGCCACGCTGTTGTCTTCAAGCGTAATCAGTACGCGGTAGTCGCGTAGGGAGTCGAGGGTGGTGCGGTCTATGTCGGAAACTATGCGCGGATTGATGAGGGTAGGGGTGAGGCCCTGCTGCTTCATCAGCTCCACGGCATCGCGGCCGAGCTGCATGAAGTCGCCTGCGGCGATTACGGCCACATCCTTGCCCACCTCTACAATCTGGTAGCCGATGTTCGTATAGTCGTCGGCTACTTCGGTTGTGGCCGGAGCAACCGGCACTGCGGGAGCGATTATCATAACAGGCGTCTCGGTCTGGTCGATAGCCCAGTCGAGCATGGCGGTGAATTCGTCGGCATTGGTGGGCGCGAGAACCGGGAAGTTGGGGATGGTGGCGGTCATCGGCGCGCAGAAGAAGCCGAGGTGAGTCTCGTCGGGGATGCCCCAGACGCTCCCGTTGAAGGTAACGAACACCGCTGCGGTGGAGTTGATGGCCACGTCCTGCTCGAGCTGGTCGTAGGCGCGCTGGAGGAATGTGGCCTCCACGCCGAACACCGGGCGTGCACCGCCCTTTGCAAGTCCCGAGGCGAGACCTGTGGCGCATTGCTCGGCGATGCCAACGTCGATAAACTGGCTCCCGGCGGCCTCGCGGCGGTCGGGGCCGAAGGCGATGGCGCCCGGAGTGCCGGCGGTGATGGTGCAGACCTTCGGATCGTTGGCCATGCGGTCGAGCATATGAGTGGCGAAGAGGTCTTCATACATGCGCGGATGAACCGGCTTGAGCAGTTCGCCGGTCTTGGGGTCGAATGGCATCGAATAGTGGAACTTCTCCTTATTGCGCTCGGCCACGGGGAGGCCTTTGCCTTTCATGGTGTCGATATGGACCACCACGGGCGTGTCGGAGTCCTTTACAGCTTCGAACGCCTTGACGAGGCTGGCTACGTCATTGCCGTAGGGGACATAGAGATAGCGGAAGCCCATGGCTTTGAACAGATTGCACTGGGCGGTGCCGTCGGTGTCGCGCAGCAGGCGCAGATTCTCATAGATACCTCCGTGGTTGGGGGCTATGCTCATCTGGTTGTCGTTGACCACCACGATGAAGTTTGTCCCGAGGGTGGCGGCGTAGTCGAGGCCCTCGAAGGCCTCGCCTCCGCTGAGGGAGCCGTCGCCGATTATGGCTACGACGTTCTCCTTTCCGCCCCGCAGGTCGCGGGCTTTGGCCAGGCCGGCGGCGAGAGCCACCGAGGTCGATGTGTGGCCGACTGAAAAGAGGTCGTAGGGGCTCTCCTTGGGCGAGGTGTAGCCTGTCACGTCGTCGTAGTGTGCCGGGTCGAGAAATGCCTGGATGCGGCCTGTGAGCATTTTATGGGGGTAGGTCTGATGCGATACGTCGAACACGAGTTTGTCGGCGGGGGCGTCGAACACGTAGTGCAGCGCGATGGTGGCCTCCATGAAACCGAGGTTGGGGCCAACGTGACCGCCGTGGCGGCCGAGCTTTTCGGTAAGGGGAACGCGGAGACGGTCGGCGAGCACCTGAAGCTCATCGACCGTCAGCCTTTTTATGTCGGCAGGCGATTTGATTGACGCGAGGTCGAAATTGTCGGCCACGCGAATAGAGGTGTTATCCATTGTCGGTATGTTTTTGGGAATGTTGTCCGGAAGAAAATGGTATCGCTTGAATAACGCCTGCCGGCGTGCCATAGTTTATTTGCGGCGGTAGTGGGTTAGGCGTTTCTTCATCTGGTTGAGGCGATGGAAGGCGGAGCGCAGACGCAGCCACAGCGGCGAGGGAGTGGTGGCGATGTCGGATCCGAGCGGGTCGGTGAATGAGAACTGCATCGGTTCGGCGCCGAACTGCTCGGGATAGACGATGCAGAGGTTGTTGCTGCTGAAATACTTCTGGAGCAAAAGTGGTGTCTCGGCCATATGAGCCGTGTAGGAGAGGGAGTTGGGGCGCGCCGACACCACGACCATCAGGTCGTCGTCGAGCACGCGGTTGGCCAGCAGCATGAAATCGTCGTCAGACTCCATGGTGCGGTACTCATGGCGGATTTCGAGCGAGGCGTGGCGTATTACGGCGCGCACGGCCTGCTCCTGCACCTTCCGGCAGCAGAATATTATGCGGCAGCCTATCTGGGCGGCCAGAGCGCCCATGGCCTCGACCCACGAGCGGAAACCGGTCTCGTACTCGGCCTTTTCGGGCATGAAGACGGCGATGCGGGTTATAGTGTTGAGCGGGATATAGCAGCGCGAGATTACCGTCTCGCAGTTGGTGGCGCGGAGCAATTGCTCGATTTTAGCGCCCATGAAAGTGTCGATTACGGTGGCCTTGCGGTGCATGCCGAGAATTATTCGGTCTACATCGCGCTCCTGAATGCAGTTCAGGATGCCTGTGACGGTGTTGAGGTCGAAGCGTTCGACCAGATTGATGGCGGTGTCGGCGCCTGCGGCGGTGTCGGCGGCGATTTTCAGGGCGTTCTCTCCCACAGCCTTCGATGCGCGCGAGTTGTCGTTGCGCACGTGGAGGGCGAGCAGGCGTTCGGCTCTTATGCCCGAGCGGTGTCGGCGCATCATCAGAGCGAAATCCGTCAGCGCCTGGGCTGTGATGGGGTTGGAGAGGCATACAAGGGATTTTCGCGGTGCCGAGGCCCGGGCGCGGGTTTCTTCCTCGCTCTCGGAGGTTATCCCCTCGGCGGTGGCTTCCTGCTGGAGCTGGCGCACTTTGATTTTGGCCGCCGCAGTCGATGTGCATATCGGGGCGATGGCGCAGGTTACGAGAATCACGAGCACTGTGCCGTTGAGAATGGTCTCGTCCATCATGCGCGTGCCGTCGGGAAGAATCATGTTGTAGCCGATGGTCACAACGGCCAGGGCCACTGCGGTGTGGGCGGTGGTCAGCCCGAACATCATCGAGCGGTCGGCGGGAGCCATGCCGTAGAGCCGCTGGGCTGCCAGGGCTGCCAGCCATTTGCTTGCGAGCGCCACAGCCAGCATGATCGATGCTATGAGCAGCGTATTGCCTTCCACGATAACGCGCAGGTTAATCATCATTCCCACGCCTATAAGGAAGTAGGGGATGAAAAGGGCATTGCCCACGAATTCGATGCTGTTCATCAGCGGCGATGTGGCCGGAATGTAGCGGTTGAGCACCAGTCCGGCGAAGAAAGCTCCGAGCACAGGCTCAAGCCCGATGGCTCCCGACACCCAGGCTGAGAAAAACACCATTACGAGCACATAGACATATTGCGTGACCTTCTCGCTGAAGCGCTTGAAAAACCAGCGTGTGATGCGGGGAAAGGCGTAGAGCACCCCCATGCAGTACATCGCCAGTTTGGCTATGAGCCATAGCATGGCGGAAATCTGGAATTCGCCGGTGAGGTGGATGTTGACGCATGCGGCCAGCACGAGCAGAGCGCCGATTACCGCCACAATAGTTCCTACCACGGAGATAAGTACAGCCGGAGTCTTCGTAAGACCGAAGCGTGCGGCCACGGGATAGGCTATGAGGGTATGGGACGCATACATCGAGGCAAGCAGAAACGATGTTAGCCAGCCCAGATGGAGCAGATAGCCGCTCGCCGCCACACCCATTGCCATGGGAATGAAAAAAGTGAGCAGCCCGAACGAGATTCCGCGCCGCAGGTTGCGCCGCAGATGGTACATATCGATTTCCAGCCCCGCAAGAAACATCAGGTAGAGCAGGCCTACCTGCCCGAAGATATTGAACGAGCTGTCGCGGTCGAGCACGTCGAATCCGTAGGGCCCGACCACCACACCGGCCACAATCATGCCTATTATGTGCGGAATCTTCAGCTGCGTGAGAATCACCGGTGCCAACAGTATTATTGTCAGCACTATCAGGAAGATGGTGACGGGGTCGGTGACTAACGCGGCTAATATCATCGGGTGTAACTGCGCGGTGGTTTTCGGAGGTCTTGGCGGCTGTTATTTCTTGTGGGCGAGCATGTAGAGGGCAATCTGCACGGCGTTGAGCGCGGCTCCTTTGCGGATCTGGTCGCTTACGGTCCAGAACGAGAGCCCGCAGTCGTCGGCGAGGTCCTTGCGCAGGCGGCCTACGTATACCGGGTCGTGGTGGGCAAGCTCGAGCGGCATGGGGTAGACTCCGTTGGCGGGGTCGTCCATCATCACCACACCTTCGGCTTTCTCGAAGGCGGCGCGGGCGTCGGCGAGGCTTACGGGGCTCTCCGTCTCCACCCAGATGGCCTCGGAGTGGGCGCGGAGCACCGGCACACGTACGCATGTGGCGCTCACACGCATGTCGGGCGAGTGCATTATCTTACGCGTCTCGTTGAACATCTTCATCTCCTCCTTGGTGTAGCCGTTGTCGGTGAACACGTCGATGTGGGGGATGACATTGCCGGCGAGCTGTGCCACGAATTTCTTCACGGTGGGCTTTTCGCCGCGGGCGATTTCTCCATACTGGTTTTCAAGCTCCTGCATTGCAGCGGCTCCTGCGCCGCTGGCTGCCTGATATGTGGCCACGTGCACCCGGCGGATGGGGCTGAGGTCGTTGATGGGTTTCAGGGCCACCACCATCTGGATTGTGGTGCAGTTGGGGTTGCCGATTATGCGGCGTGGGGCGTTGAAAGCGTCGTCGCCGTTGACTTCAGGCACCACCAGCGGAACGTCGGGATCCATGCGGAAGGCGCTGGAGTTGTCGATCATCAGCGTGCCGTGTTTCGTTATTGTCTCGGCGAATTCGCGCGAGGTGGATGCTCCGGCCGAGGTGAATGCTATGTCGATGCCGCGGAAATCGTCGTTGTGGAGGAGTTCCTTCACGGTGTATTCCTTGCCGCGGAAGGTATAGGATTTCCCCGCGCTGCGGCTGGAGCCGAAGAGCGTGAGGTTGTCGACGGGAAAATCGGTCTGGTCGAGCACACGGAGTAGTTCCTGGCCTACGGCGCCGCTGGCGCCAACTATTGCTATGTTCATGTCGGGAATAATGATTTCTTGGGAGTCGGTATGGGTTTGTTTCTGCAAAAATAGTAACTTTACGGCAATTAACGAAACATAGCCCTGTTTATAATATGGTGATAACGCCCTATGAGGCCTCTATGGCCGCCGAGTGGGATGAGTTTGCGGCGCGTTCGCGCCAGCAGACGTTTCTGCTTACGCGTCCCTATATGGACTATCATTCCGACCGCTTCGCCGACGCGTCGATTATCGCGCGCAGCGATTCGGGGCGCATTGTCGCCATGCTTCCGGCCAACCGGAACGGCAACACACTATGGTCTCATCAGGGCCTTACCTATGGCGGCTGGATAACGCCCGTGCGGGGCTTCGACGCCTCCACGATGCTTGAAGTATGGGGTTTAGCCATAGAATATTATCGCAATAGTGGGGTGGGAGAGATGCTCTACAAACCTCTGCCGTGGATATATCCTTCGGTGCCTGCCGACGACGATATTTACGCGCTATTCCGGCTCGGAGCCACGATGGAGGCGTGCGGTATCTCATCGGCCGTCGACCTGCGCGACGCTCCGCGTTTCGACGAGAACTCGCGTCGCAACCTGCGCCGGGCTGAGGTGGCCCGGCTGAGGGTGGGGGAGAGCCGCCGCTTTGTCGAATACTGGAAGATACTTGAAGACGTGCTTGCTGGGAGGCACGCTACGCGGCCTGTCCACTCGCTCGCTGAAATCGAGCTGCTCGCCTCGCGCTTTCCGGAGAATATCCGGCTCTTCGCCGTCGACGGCCCCGACGGGCGTATGGTTGCCGGAGCCGTATTGTATCTCACCCCGACCGTAGCCCACGCGCAATATATCGCCGCATCGGGCGAAGGCCGCGCCCACGGCGCGCTTGCGCTGCTGTTTCATAAGCTTCGTGCAGACCTTGCCGCCGGGCTTTACGGCCCGGTGCGCTACCTCGACTTCGGCATCTCTACCGAGCGCGGCGGCCATCTTCTCAACGAGGGACTTCACCGCCAGAAGCAGGGTTTCGGCGGCCGCTCCGTCGCCTATCCGCTCTATCGCCTCCCTCTCCGCTGAACCGGCGGAAATATTTCTCAAAATATTTGGTAATTAGCCGAATAAATCGTAATTTTGCATCGCTTTTCGGAGTATTGCGTGCCCGTTCATGTTGCAATCCGTTGGGATTCAACGCGATGGAGCGCGATATTCGTGCGCGGAAAGCCATGGAATACGCAGTTAAAAAGCAAAGCATAAGAAACCAAACATCAAAACTCATTTAACAAACTAAGATGCCTACTATTCAGCAATTAGTAAGAAAAGGACGCGAAACCCTTGTGGACAAGAGCAAATCGCCCGCCCTCGACAGCTGCCCCCAGCGTCGCGGTGTCTGCGTGCGTGTTTACACTACCACACCTAAGAAACCTAACTCGGCTATGCGTAAGGTAGCCCGTGTGCGCCTCACCAACGGTAAGGAAGTCAACTCCTACATCCCCGGCGAGGGTCACAACCTTCAGGAGCACTCGATTGTGCTCGTGCGCGGCGGCCGTGTGAAAGACCTTCCCGGTGTGCGCTACCACATCGTGCGCGGCACGCTCGATACCTCCGGCGTGAAAGACCGCACACAGCGTCGCTCCAAATACGGGGCCAAACGTCCTAAGGCCGGTGCGGCTAAGAAGTAATCGAAGGATTTCCGCTTGAATCCCCTTCGGTGAAGTTTACTAAATAGCACCACGAGAAATCATCATCCCAAACAATTACCCGTTTTTGATTTCCCGCAGCTGACAACGGTTGAGTAGGTCGCCCCACAAGTCCTTTTCGCGGCCGAAGAAGACACCAGCCACGACGAAAAAGCAAAAACACTCTTTTCGCTAAAACTAAAATGAGAAAAGCAAAGCCTAAGAAACGCGTGATTCTTCCCGATCCCGTGTTCCACGATGTGAAAGTGACGAAGTTCGTCAACCACCTCATGTACGACGGTAAGAAGAACACCTCCTACACCATCTTCTACTCCGCTCTCGAAACCGTGAAGGCCAAGATGGCCAACGAGGAGAAGACCGCCCTCGAAATCTGGAAGAAAGCTCTTGAGAACGTAACTCCCCAGGTCGAGGTAAAATCCCGCCGTGTCGGCGGTGCCACTTTCCAGGTGCCCACCGAAATCCGTCCCGACCGCAAGGAATCAATATCAATGAAAAACCTCATCAACTATGCTCGCAAACGTGGCGGCAAGACCATGAGCGACAAACTCGCCGCTGAAATCATGGATGCCTTCAACGAGCAGGGCGGCGCCTTCAAGCGCAAGGAGGATATGCACAAGATGGCTGAAGCAAACCGCGCTTTCGCCCACTTCCGCTTCTGATCCGACCTGCCGCCTGATCCGGCACCTCAATCCCCAACATTTCATTGTAAATCAGATTCCAATTTTCCTATAGCAAAATGGCTAAAATCGACGAACATTTAAAATACACCCGCAATATCGGCATCATGGCTCACATCGACGCCGGTAAAACCACCACATCGGAGCGTATCCTGTTCTACACCGGTCTTACCCACAAAATCGGTGAGGTTCACGACGGCGCCGCCACGATGGACTGGATGGAGCAGGAGCAGGAGCGTGGTATCACAATCACCTCCGCCGCTACCACCACTTTCTGGAAATATGCGGGCGACAAATTCAAAATCAACCTGATTGACACTCCGGGACACGTTGACTTCACCGTAGAGGTGGAGCGCTCGCTCCGTGTGCTCGACGGCGCCGTGGCCACATTCTGTGCCGTAGGCGGCGTAGAGCCCCAGTCGGAGACCGTGTGGCGTCAGGCCGACAAATACAACGTGCCCCGTATCGGCTACGTCAACAAGATGGACCGCTCCGGCGCAAACTTCTTCGAAGTATGCCGCCAGGTGAAGGACGTTCTGGGCGCAAATCCCTGCCCCATCCAGGTGCCCATCGGCGCCGAAGAGACCTTCAAGGGTCTGGTCGACCTCATCACCATGAAGGCTATCTTCTGGCACGACGAGACCATGGGTGCCGAATATTCCGTAGAGGAAATTCCCGCCAGCATGCTCGCAGAGTGCGAGGAGTGGCGCGACAAGATGCTTGAGAAAATCGCCGAGTACGACGACTCCCTCATGGAGAAATACTTCGACGACCCCTCCACCATCACCGAAGAGGAAATCCGCCGCGCCCTGCGCGCCGCCACCCTCAAGATGGACATCGTGCCCATGACCTGCGGTTCCTCGTTCAAGAACAAGGGCGTGCAGTGCCTGCTCGACAATGTCTGCGCATATCTCCCCTCGCCCCTCGACGCCGGCGCCGTTGAAGGCCACGCCATCGACGACCCCGACAAAATCGAGACCCGCGAGCCCTCGTCGGAAGCCCCGATGTGTGCTCTGGCATTCAAGATCGCTACCGACCCCTATGTAGGCCGTCTCACCTTCTTCCGCGTTTATTCCGGCGACGTGGTTGCCGGCAGCTATGTGCTCAACGCACGCAGCGACAAGAAGGAGCGCGTCAGCCGTCTGTTCCAGATGCACTCAAACAAGCAGAACCCCATGGAGAAAATCGGCTGCGGCGATATCGGCGCAGGCGTAGGCTTCAAGGATATCCGCACCGGCGACACCCTCTGCGACGAGAACCATCCCATCGTGCTCGAAGCTATGGAGTTCCCCGATCCCGTAATCGGTATCGCCGTTGAGCCCAAGACCCAGAAAGACCTCGACAAACTCGGTGTAGGTCTGCAGAAGCTCGCCGAGGAAGACCCCACTTTCCGCGTGGAGACCAACGAGGAGACCGGCCAGACCGTTATCTCCGGTATGGGCGAACTTCACCTCGACATCATCATCGACCGCCTAAAGCGCGAATTCAAGGTAGAATGCAACCAGGGTCAGCCCCAGGTTACCTACAAGGAAGCCATCACCCAGCCCGTCGAGCTTCGCGAAGTATTCAAGAAGCAGACCGGTGGCCGCGGTAAGTTCGCCGACATCATCGTTCGCGTAGAGCCCGTCGACGAAGGTTTCGAAGGCTCGCTCCAGTTTGTCGACGAGGTAAAGGGCGGCAACATTCCCAAGGAATTCATCCCCGCTATCCAGAAGGGCTTCACCAACGCCATGAAGAACGGCGTGCTCGCCGGCTACCCCGTCGAGAAGCTCAAGGTTACCGTAATCGACGGCTCGTTCCACCCGGTCGACTCCGACCAGCTCTCCTTCGAGCTCTGCGCCATCCAGGCCTTCAAGAAGGCTTCGGAAAAGGCCGGTCCCGTGCTCATGGAGCCCATCATGAAAATCGAGGTTGTAACCCCCGAGGAAAGCATGGGCGACGTGATCTCCGACCTCAACAAGCGTCGCGGTCAGGTGGAAGGCATGGAGACATCGCGCAGCGGCGCCCGCGTCGTAAAGGCCCAGGCTCCTCTTGCCGAGATGTTCGGCTATGTAACCGCCCTCCGTACCATCACTTCCGGTCGCGCTACCTCCACGATGACCTTCTCCCACTACGCCGAGGTTTCCTCGTCGATTGCCAAGAAGGTGCTTACCGACTGCCAGGGCCGCGTAGACCTCGTGAAATAACAAAGCAACCACTCCTCGCCCCGGGGCATGACGCCCCGGGGCTCATGGGGTTGGAACGCATATAAACCCTCTGCCGCCGGGCAGCTTATGATTCTTGACCGCGCGGCAACGTTCAAACTCAAATCAATTTAATTTTTCTCAACTCACAATGAGCCAGAAAATCAGAATCAAACTGAAATCCTACGACCACAATCTCGTCGACAAGTCGGCCGAAAAGATTGTGAAGACTGTGAAATCGACCGGCGCCGTGATCAGCGGACCCATTCCCCTGCCCACCCACAAGCGCATCTTCACCGTTAACCGCTCGACTTTCGTCAACAAGAAATCGCGCGAGCAGTTCCAGCTCTCGAGCTACAAGCGTCTGATCGACATCTACAACTCGACCGCCAAGACCATCGACGCTCTGATGAAACTCGAACTCCCCTCGGGTGTGGAAGTTGAAATCAAGGTCTGATAACCCCCGTAAGATTTCAGTCCAACATTACAAAGAAAACAGCCGGGCATGCCCCCGGGGCCTCTGTCCGACCCGCATAAATCAATATTCAAACTAACTACAGAAATGCCAGGATTATTAGGAAAGAAAATCGGAATGACATCCGTTTTCAGTGCCGACGGCCGCAACGTGCCGTGCACTGTTATCGAAGTAGGTCCTTGTGTGGTTACCCAGGTCAAGACTGTTGAGACCGACGGCTACAACGCCCTGCAGCTTGGTTTTGAGGAGCAGAAAGAAAAGCACTGCACTCAGCCCATGGCCGGTCACTTCAAGAAAGCCAACACCACCCCCAAGCGCCACTTGGCCGAGTTCAAAGGTTTCGAAGGCGAGTTCAAGCTCGGCGACGTAATCGACGTAAACCTCTTCACTGAGAACGACTTCGTCGACATCGTCGGAACCTCGAAAGGTAAAGGCTTCCAGGGTGTGGTTAAACGCCACGGCTTCGGCGGTGTAGGCCAGAGCACACACGGCCAGCACAACCGCCTGCGTGCCCCCGGTTCGATCGGCGCCTGCTCCTACCCCGCCAAGGTGTTCAAGGGAATGCGTATGGCCGGCCAGATGGGCAACGAGCGTGTCACCGTTCAGAACCTCAAGGTCGTGAAGGTGATCCCCGAACACAACGTGATGATGATTAAGGGTTCAATCCCCGGAAGTAAAGGTTCAATCGTAATGATAGAGAAATAATGGAACTCGCAATCTACAACATAAAAGGAGAAGACACCGGCCGCAAAGCAGTGCTTAACGACGCCGTCTTTGCCATCGACGCCAACGAGCACGCCGTTTATCTCGATGTTAAACAGTATCTCGCCAACCAGCGTCAGGGCACACACAAATCGAAAGAGCGCAGCGAAGTTTCCGGCTCTACCCGTAAGCTCCACAAGCAGAAAGGTGGCGGCGGAAGCCGTATCGGCGACATCAACTCGCCCGTGCTCGTAGGCGGCGGTCGTGTGTTCGGTCCCCGTCCCCGCGACTATCGCTTCAAACTCAATAAAAAACTCAAGCAGCTGGCACGTAAGTCGGTGCTCAGCGCCAAGGCCCAGGACAACCAGATCGTAGTTGTCGAGGACTTCACTTTCGAAGCTCCCAAGACAAAGGATTTCGTTGCCCTCACCAAAAATCTCAAGCTCGAAGGCCAGAAGCTCCTGCTCCTGCTCAAGGGTGTTGACAAGAACGTATACCTGTCGGCCCGCAATGTGCCCGACACCAAGGTGATGACCGCCTCCGACGTCAACACCTACGCTCTTCTCAACAACAACGCCATCGTGCTCACCGAGAGCGGCCTTGAAGTTATCAATAACCTTTAAACCGTAGGAGGAAACAGAAAGATGGAATTCATTATCGAACCGATCGTAACCGAAGCTGCTACCCAGCTCACCGAGAAGCTCAACCGCTACACCTTCCGTGTTTCGCCCGAAGCCAACAAATTCCAGATCAAGGATATGGTTGAAAAGCTCTACGGCGTCAAGGTCCTCAACGTGAACACTCTGATCGTTCGCGGCAAAAACAAATCCCGCTACACCAAGAGCGGCCTGCTCCGCGGCAAGACAAACCGCTGGAAAAAGGCTTTCGTAACTGTTGGTGAAGGCGAAACTATCGACTTTTACAGCAACATCTGATAAAGAACAATAATGGCAGTAAGAAAATTCAAGCCCACCACACCGGGGCAGCGACACAAAGTTATTGGCGTCTTCAAAGGAGCGATCACTGCTAAAGCGCCAGAGAAATCTCTTACAGTCGGTAAAAAAAGCACCGGAGGTCGTAACTCCGAAGGCCACCTCACCACTCGCTACCTTGGTGGCGGCCACAAGCGCAAATACCGTTTGATTGACTTTAAGAGAACTAAATACGGTGTGCCCGCCGTTGTAAAGAGCATCGAATACGATCCCAACCGTTCGGCCCGTATCGCCCTGCTCTACTACGTCGACGGTGCCAAAGCCTATATCATTGCACCCAACGGCCTTGAGGTCGGTGCCACTGTGGTAAGCGGCCCCGACGCAGCTCCCGAAGTGGGCAACGCTCTTCCCCTGGGCAAAATCCCCGTGGGTACCGTTATCCACAACATCGAGCTTCGCCCCGGTCAGGGAGCCTTCATGGCTCGCTCGGCCGGCACATTCGCCCAGCTCGTATCGCGCGAAGGCGACTATGCGATTGTCAAGCTCCCCTCAGGTGAAACCCGCAAAATCCTTGCAGCCTGCATGGCCACCATCGGCGTGGTAGGCAACTCCGAGCATTCGCTCGAGCGCTCCGGTAAAGCCGGCCGCTCCCGCTGGCTCGGCCGTCGCCCCCACAACCGCGGCGTTGTCATGAACCCTGTAGACCACCCCATGGGCGGTGGCGAAGGTCGCGCTTCCGGCGGTCATCCCCGTTCGCGCAAGGGTCTGTACTCGAAAGGTCTCAAGACTCGCTCGCCGAAGAAGACCTCCTCGAAGTATATCATCGAGAGAAGAAAGAAGTAAACTCGTAAGTTTCACAGCCACTAATTGACATTCACAATGAGTCGTTCATTAAAAAAAGGCCCTTTCATCAGCGTTAAACTTGAAAAGAAAGTGAATGCTATGGAGCAGAGCGGCAAGAAATCGGTTATCAAAACCTGGAGCCGCGCCTCTATGATCGCCCCCGAATTCGTGGGCCACACTTTCGCCGTTCACAACGGCAACAAGTTTATCCCTGTCTACGTGACCGAAAATATGGTAGGACACAAGCTTGGCGAGTTCGCTCCCACGCGCACCTTCCGCGGCCACGCCGGCAACAAGAAAAAATAATTTGCCGGGCCGACGCTTTAATTATTAATTTCCAAGCAAACAATTACCACAGAATAAAATGGGTGTAAGAAAAAAGAACTCAGCTCAGGCACGTAAGGAAGCCCTGCGCACGCAGAGCTTTGCCAAACTGACCAACATCCCCACCTCGCCCCGCAAGATGCGCCTCGTCGCCGACCTGGTGCGCGGCAAGGAGGTGTTCCGCGCCCTCGGTATCCTCAAATTCTCCAACAAAGAGGCTGCCGCACGCGTAGAAAAGCTGCTCCGCTCGGCTATCGCCAACTGGGAAGCCAAAAACGAGCGCAAAGCCGAAAACGGCGAACTCTATATCAGCACAATCTTCGTGGATTGCGCCCCGATGCTCAAACGCCTCCGCCCCGCACCTCAGGGCCGCGGCTACCGCATCCGCAAACGTGCCAACCACGTGACTCTGTTTGTTGACACCATCGATAAAGACACTAAAATTTCCGACTAAGACATGGGACAGAAAGTAAATCCGATTGCCAACCGCCTCGGCGTGATCCGTGGCTGGGACTCCAACTGGTTCGGAGGAAAAAAGTATGGCGAAACCCTGCTTGAAGACTCCAAACTGCGCAAGTATCTCAACGTCCGTCTTGCCAAGTCGAGCGTGTCGCGCATCGTAATCGAGCGCACCCTCAAGCTGATCACCATCACCGTATGCACTTCGCGCCCCGGCGTGATCATCGGCAAAGGTGGCGCCGAGGTCGACAAACTCAAGGAAGAACTCAAGAAAATCACCGACAAGGATGTTCAGATCAACATCTTCGAGGTAAAACGCCCCGAACTCGACGCCCAGATCGTGGCCTCCACCATCGCACGTCAGATCGAAGGCAAAATCGCCTACCGCCGCGCAGTCAAGATGGCCATCGCAGCCACCATGCGCTCCGGCGCCGAAGGCATCAAGGTGCAGGTTTCCGGCCGTCTCAACGGCGCTGAAATCGCCCGCTCCGAAATGTTCAAGGAAGGCCGTACGCCCCTCCATACCCTGCGTGCCGACATCGACTACGCACTCGTAGAGGCCCACACCAAGGTAGGTGTGCTCGGCGTGAAGGTATGGATCTGCCGTGGTGAAGTCTACGGCAAGCGCGACCTTGCTCCCAACCTCACCGCAGCCAAGGACGTTCGCCCCGCAGGCGGCGACCGTGAGCGTCGCGGCGAGCGCCGCGGCGGCTTCCGCAAGCCCCGCGCTCCCCGTCAGGCCTAAGCGCCCGGCGGCGCGATGCCCCCGCTGAGCCGGGAGGCATCGCGGACTCCTCTCCCTCCGGCAGTCTGCCGCAAAGGCCCCCTGGGCCGGCGGCCCCGGGCAAAAGCGGGGAATCGTTAGCCCCGCCCGAAGCCCCCGGCCGGCCAGCGGGCAGCAATGGCCGCCCACCCCTTCCTCAAGGCCATCGCCCCCGTCGGCTCCGGAACAGACGGCAACCGCGCGCAGACTCGAGTTAACCACTCAAATTTTAATCTCGACTAACATCTTTCTCGAAATGTTACAACCGAAAAAAACAAAATTCCGCAGAGTCCAGAAAGGTCGCGCCAAAGGCAACGCCCAGCGCGGCAATCAGCTCGCCTTCGGTTCGTTCGGCATCAAGACCCTTGAATCCAAATGGATCACCGGCCGCCAGATCGAAGCAGCACGTGTGGCCGTAACGCGCTACATGCAGCGTCAGGGCCAGCTCTGGATCCGCATCTTCCCCGATAAACCCATCACCAAGAAGCCTCTCGACGTACGTATGGGTAAAGGTAAAGGTAACCCCGAAGGTTTCGTTGCCTCCGTAACCCCCGGCCGTATGATTATCGAAATCGACGGCGTTCCCTTCGACGTTGCCAAGGAGGCACTCCGCCTCGGAGCCCAGAAACTCCCGGTTACTACCAAGTTTGTGGTACGCCGCGATTATGATCCCAGTCTTAACGTGTAATTAGAATGCAGAAATGAAAAAAGAAGAAATCAAAGAGCTCTCTACGGCCGACCTCCGCGAGCGCCTCGCCCAGATGGAGAAGGAATATCTCCAGACGAAGGCCAACCATGCCGTTTCGCCCCTTGACAACCCTGCCAAGATTACGCTTGACCGCCGCATGATCGCACGCGTGAAAACCGAGCTCCGCGCTCGCGAACTCAACAACAAATAATAACCTCAAATCCCGCAAACCATCCTATCGATATGGAAGAAAAAAGAAATCTCCGCAAAGAGCGTATTGGGGTTGTTTCGAGCAACAAGGGTGACAAGACCATCACGGTGACCGTGAAGTGGAAGGAAAAACACCCCATCTACGGCAAATTTGTCAACAAGACGAAGAAATACCACGCCCACGACGAAAAGAACGAGTGCGAAATCGGCGATACCGTACGCCTGATGGAGACCCGCCCCCTTTCCAAGACCAAACGCTGGCGCTTAGTTGAAATCATCGAAAAAGTTAAGTAACAATGATACAGACCGAATCCCGTTTAACCGTTGCTGACAACAGCGGAGCCAAAGAGGCCCTGTGCATCCACGTGCTCGGTGGCACCGGCCGCCGCTACGCCTCTGTGGGCGACATCATCGTAGTCTCGGTGAAAAGCGTTATCCCCTCGTCCGACGTTAAGAAAGGCACTGTATCGAAGGCCGTTGTCGTTCGTACCAAGAAGGAAATCCGTCGCCCCGACGGCTCCTATATCCGCTTCGACGACAACGCCTGCGTGCTCCTTAACAATGCCGGCGAACTCCGCGGAACCCGTATCTTCGGCCCCGTGGCCCGCGAACTCCGCGCCACCAACATGAAGATCGTCTCGCTCGCCCCCGAGGTGCTTTAACAATCTGATTCAAGCAAAACCCCGTAGACAAATCAAAACCCAATGAGCAAACTTCATATTAAAAAGGGCGATACCGTTTACGTTCTCGCAGGCGAGGATAAGGGCCGCAAGGGCCGCGTTCTCTCGGTCGATGCCGATAAGAACCGCGCCGTTGTAGAAGGCATCAACATCGTCTCCAAGAGCACTAAGCCCTCCGCCAAACATCCCCAGGGCGGCATCATCAAGATGGAAGCTCCTATCAATATCTCTAACCTCGCCCTGCTCGACCCCAAGAGCGGCAAACCCACCCGCGTGGGAATCCGCATCGGCGAAAACGGCGAGAAAGTTCGTTACGCTAAAAAATCAGGAGAGGAGATTAAATAATGAGCAGCACAACTCTTAAAAAGCAGTACGACGAGAAAATCGTCCCCGCCCTCACCAAGGAATTCAACTATACCACGGTGATGCAGGTGCCCCGCCTGAAAAAAATCGTGATCAACGAAGGTCTTGGCGAAGCAACCCAGGATAAGAAGGTCATCGAGACCGCAATCAACGAGCTTACCGCCATCACCGGCCAGAAAGCCGTTGCAACCCTCTCGAAGAAGGACATCTCCAACTTCAAGGTACGTAAGAAAATGCCCATCGGCGCACGCGTCACACTCCGTCGCGAGCGCATGTATGAGTTCCTCGAGCGCCTGATCCGTGTGGCTCTGCCCCGTATCCGCGACTTCAAGGGCATCGAAGGCAAGCTCGACGGCCGTGGTAACTACACCCTCGGCATCACCGAGCAGATCATCTTCCCTGAAATCAACATCGACAACATCAGCAAACTCACCGGCATGAACATCACCTTCGTTACCTCGGCCAACACCGACGAAGAAGGCTATGCTCTGCTCAAGCAGTTTGGCCTCCCCTTCAAAAACAAATAAGATTCTCCCCGCTGACGGCCCTCGGCCGCAGCTGAGAAGAACCGGACAATACGTTTGAAAGGTCAGAAAACCCGCCGGCGCCTACCGCGCCGACGGGTTTTAAGCATTTCCGTCCGTAGGCGGATAACCATATAACCCACGGCAATTTGATTTTGCCGACCTCTCCATAGTCCATCCGGCTGGCGAGGGCGTTGTTAGAATGGTTCGGATGGCAGGAGCCTGCGGGTGAGGGCGAAGGGAGTTGACTCGAGTCAATGACCGAGCCCGAACCTACAGGCGACGAACCAGACGGGCCGTTATAACGGCGCCATCGAAACGTTAAATAAATTTAAGAATTAAAATTACGGGGGAATTTGGGCTGTTTCGCGAAAAATTCTTATCTTTGCACGAAAATTTGCGGCTGCTACAATCGTTTGAACCTCAGATATGTGGGCGGCCGCCAACCCCGAAGCGGATCAGACTTGCGCTGCAAGCCTGGCCGCAAGCAGTGTGAATAAGAGACTTAATTAATATATTTTCAGTAACTTAACAAAAGCAAATGGCAAAAGAATCAATGAAAGCCCGCGAAGTGAAGCGCGCTAAGCTCGTTGCCAAGTATGCCGCCAAGAAGGCTGCCCTCAAGGAAGCCGGCGACTACGAAGGCCTTCAGCTCCTGCCGAAGAACGCATCGAGCGTACGCCTCCACAACCGCTGCTCCATTACCGGCCGCCCCAAAGGCTACATGCGTCAGTTCGGCATCTCGCGTATCCAGTTCCGCGAAATGGCTTCCGCAGGCCTCATCCCGGGCGTGAAGAAAGCAAGCTGGTAAGCAGAGCAGGCGATTCGCTCCGAGAGCTTTCGCCCCAACCTTCCACCCTGATAGCTCGGGGCCGCGTCGCTTAAGGAAAAATCGACAGCAGCGCGCGGCAGAAGGCTGTGAGCCAAGCCAAGGCCCGCCGGGTAAGCCTCAGTCTGCGAGAAACCCCCGGACGGCAACCAGCAGGCCACGTGCCCGAGAGCTATAGTATCAAAACCCGTTTTAAACAAACAAAAAAAATGACAGATCCCATTGCAGATTATCTGACCCGACTGAGGAATGCCATCAAAGCTCAGCACCGCGTTGTTGAGATTCCCGCATCCAACCTCAAGAAGGAAATCACGAAGATTCTCTTCGAACAGGGCTACATCCTCAACTACAAGTTCATCGAGGGTGAGAATCCCGCCGGAGCCATCAAGGTGGCCCTCAAGTACGATCCCGTTGACCGCGTCAACGCCATCAAGGGCCTCGTGCGCGTAAGCCGTCCCGGTCTGCGCCAGTACACCGGCTACAAAAATATGCCCCGAGTTCTCAACGGCCTCGGTATCGCAATCCTTTCCACCTCGAAAGGCGTGATGACCAACAAGAAAGCTGCCGAGGAAAAAATCGGCGGCGAAGTGCTTTGTTACGTTTATTAATCTTAAGGAGGAAACAACATTATGTCAAGAATAGGTAAAGCCCCCATCGAGATTCCCGCAGGCGTAACAGTGAAAGTCGACGCCAACAACGTCGTCACCGTTAAAGGCCCCAAAGGCGAACTCTCTCAGGCAGTCAACCCTGAATTCGAAGTAAAGATAGAGGACGGCCACATCCACATCGTCCGTCCCACCGACGACCGCGAACACCGCGCCCAGCACGGTCTCTACCGCTCGCTGGTCCACAACATGGTTGTAGGCGTGTCCACCGGCTACCGCAAGGAAATGGAACTCGTAGGCGTAGGCTACCGCGCCAGCGCTACGGGCCAGGTGCTCGAGCTTTCGCTCGGCTTCTCCCATGCAATCTTCATCAAGCTTCCCGCCGAAGTGAAGGTAGAAGCTAAATCCGAGCGCAACAAAAACCCCCTCATCATTCTCGAAAGCGACGACAAGCAGCTTCTCGGCCAGGTATGCGCCAAGATCCGCTCCCTCCGCAAGCCCGAACCCTACAAGGGCAAAGGTATCAAGTTCGTAGGCGAAGTTATCCGTCGCAAGTCTGGTAAAACGGCCGGTGCCAAATAAAATGTAAACTATCATGATCTCCAAGCAAGAAAGAAGAAATAAGATCAAGGCACGCATCCGCGGTAAAGTTTCCGGCACCGCCGCACGTCCGCGCATGAGCGTGTTCCGCAGCAACAAGCAAATCTACGTTCAGCTCGTCGACGACCTCGAAGGCAAGACGCTTTGCTGCGCCTCCTCCAAGGGAATCGAGGAAGGAACAAAATCTGAAATCGCCGCCAAAGTCGGCAAAGCCATCGCCGAGAAGGCCCTGGCAGCCGGCGTGACCGAAGTGGTATTCGACCGCAACGGCTACCTTTTCCACGGCAGAGTTAAATCATTGGCTGACGCAGCTCGCGAAGGCGGTCTTAAATTCTAATCATCATCATGGCAAATAAGAACAACCGAGTAAAATCTACCAGCGATATCGAGTTGAAGGACCGCCTCGTGGCCATCAACCGCGTTACCAAGGTGACTAAAGGTGGCCGCACCTTCACCTTCGCCGCCATCGTCGTCGTAGGCAACGAAGACGGCATCGTAGGCTGGGGTCTTGGCAAAGCCAACGAAGTTACCGCAGCTATCGCCAAAGGCGTGGAAGCTGCCAAGAAGAACCTCATCCGCGTACCCGTGCACAAAGGCACAATCCCCCACGAGCAGTTCGCCAAATTCGGCGGTTCGCGCGTGCTCCTCAAGCCCGCATCCACCGGTACGGGCGTGAAGGCCGGCGGTGCCATGCGTGCCGTGCTCGAGAGCGTGGGCGTTTCCGACGTGCTCGCCAAATCCAAAGGCTCGTCCAACCCCCACAACCTCGTCAAGGCCACTATCGCAGCCCTCGGCGAAATGCGCTCCCCCGCACAGGTCGCCCAGAACCGCGGCATATCAGTCAACCAGGTGTTCAACGGCTAATCCATGCCCCAACTCTATTCCCGTTTTTAAAATGGCACAGATCAAAATCAAACAGATAAAGAGCCGCATCGGAGCCCCCGCCGTTCAGAAGCGCACCCTCGATGCTCTTGGCCTCAAGAAAATGAACCACACCGTGGTCAAGGAGGATACCCCCTCCATCCTCGGCATGGTAGAGCGTGTTCACCACCTCGTTGAGGTCACAAAGGCCTGAGATTGAATTCCGTCAATTAATTTATCCACACAGCTACTATCCAAACACTCCATATCATGGATTTAAGTAATCTGAAAGCAGCCGCAGGGTCCACCTCCAACTCCAAGCGTGTGGGCCGCGGTCCCGGCTCCGGCAAGGGCGGCACATCGACCCGCGGTCACAAGGGTGCCAAATCCCGCTCCGGCTATTCGCGTAAAATCGGTTTCGAAGGCGGCCAGATGCCCCTTCAGCGTCGTCTCCCCAAATGGGGCTTCAAGAATATCAACCGTGTCGAGTACAAAGTCATCAACGTTGCCGATCTCGAAACTCTCGCCGAGGCCAAGAACCTCGAGAAAATCGGCCTCGAAGAGCTCCGCACCGCCGGTCTGGTAGGCAAGAAAGATCTTGTGAAAGTGCTGGCCAACGGCTCGCTCACCCGCAAGCTTGCTGTCGAAGCCAACGCATTTTCCGCAGCCGCCGAGAAAGCCATTGTTGAGGCCGGCGGTTCCATCAACAAAGTAAAGTAATTCGATGAAATTTATCCAAACATTAAAGAATATCTGGACGATTCAGGAGTTGCGTCAGCGACTCGTCATCACCGTTCTGCTGGTGCTCGTTTACCGTCTGGGTTGCTACGTGGTCCTGCCGGGCATCAACCCCAACGACCTCGACGCCCTCACGTCGTTCACCAACCGCAGCGGTCTGATGCAGCTTCTGGACATGTTCTCCGGAGGCGCCTTCTCTCAGGCCTCCATCTTCGCCCTCGGCATCATGCCCTACATCACGGCTTCGATCGTAATCCAGCTCGCAGGCATGGTGCTCCCTTCCTTCCAGAAGATGCAGCGCGAAGGCGAGAGCGGCCGTCAGAAGCTCAACCAGTACACCCGCTATCTGACCGTCCTGATTCTCCTTGTGCAGGGTCCCGCCTACCTCTACAACCTTCGCCTGCAGGTGGTCAACGCCGGAGGCCAGGTTGAGATGGGCATCTGGACGGTGATTTTCCTCACCGTCATCCTCGCAGCCGGCTCCATGTTTATCATGTGGCTCGGCGAGCGCATCACCGACCGCGGTATCGGCAATGGTATCTCGTTCATCATCCTGGTGGGTATCATCGCCCGCCTCCCGGTTGCGCTCTTCTACGAGTTCACAAGCCGCATGCCCGGATCCACCGGAAACCAGGGCGGCCTGATAATGTTCATCGTCGAGATCGTCCTGCTCTTTGCCGTCACCATCGGCGCCGTGCTTCTCGTGCAGGGAACCCGCAAGGTGCCCGTGCAGTATGCAAAGCGCATCGTCGGCAACAAGCAGTATGGCGGCGCACGCCAGTACATCCCCCTGAAGGTCAACGCCGCCGGCGTGATGCCCATCATCTTTGCCCAGGCAATCATGTTCATCCCTCTGACGCTTTCGGGCTTCGGCGGGGGTGAGGCTACCCACGGCTTCTTCGCCACCTTCTCCGATATCAACGGATTCTGGTATAATTTCGTCTACTTCATCATGATCGTGGCCTTCACCTACTTCTACACCGCCATCACCGTGCGTCCCACCCAGATGGCCGAAGAGATGAAGCGCAACAACGGCTTCATTCCCGGCGTGAAACCCGGTAAGAAGACTGCCGAGTATCTCGACGCGATCATGAACCGCATCACTCTCCCCGGCTCGCTCTTCCTCGGCATCGTGGCTATCCTTCCCGCGTTCGCACGCGTGTTCGGAATCAGCCAGAACTTCGCCCAGTTCTTCGGCGGCACATCGCTGCTGATTATGGTGGGCGTAGTGCTCGATACCCTCCAGCAGATCGAGTCGCACCTGATGATGCACCACTACGACGGCCTGATGAAGGACGGCAAAATCAAAGGCCGCACCACAGGCAGCGCCTACTGATCTCTCTGAAACCGCGTTCCCGCGCCGATGGCGGGAAACAACCATCTACGAAAACAACAGATGATCTACCTGAAGACACCGGAAGAAATCGAACTGATGGGTCGCGCGTGCGACCTCACCAGCCGCACCCTCGCCGAAATGGCCAAGTGGGTCGCACCCGGTGTTACCACCAATAAGCTCGACTCCGTTGCCAAGGAATTCATCCTTGACAACGGCGGTCGGCCTGCATGTCTCGGCTACGGCGGTTTCCCCGGAGCCGTCTGCATGGAAGTCAACGAAATCGTAGTTCACGGCTTCCCTTCCAGCTACACCCTTCGCGAGGGCGACATCATCGGCCTCGACGTAGTAGTTGAGCTCGACGGCTACAACGGCGACATGTGCTACACCTTCCCTGTCGGCCAGGTCGACGAGAAGGTGATGCAGCTCATGCGCACCACCAAGGAATCGCTCTACAAAGGCATCGACGCCTGTCGCGAGGGCAACCGCATCGGCGATATCGCCAATGCCGTGCAGACCTACTGCGAGCGCCGCGGCTACTCCGTAGTGCGCGAGATGTGTGGCCACGGCATCGGACGGAAAATGCACGAAGACCCTGAGGTGCCCAACTACGGACGCCGCGGCACGGGTCCCGTGATCCGCAACGGTCTGTGCATCGCCATCGAGCCGATGATCAACCTCGGAAGCCGCAACATCGTCATCGAAGCCGACGGCTGGACATGCCGCACCCGCGACCGCAAGCCTTCGGCCCACTACGAGCACACCGTAGCCGTTCTCGACGGGCAGACCCGCATCCTCACCACATTCGACTATGTGGCCCAGGTGCTCGGCGACCGGTTCATCTGACCCCGCTCCCTCCGCACCATCCCTCCGGGGCTGGTGTCCTTTCCACTCTCACTCCAACGTAATCCCTTAGTAACCACAGAAACTTAATATGGCTAAACAATCGGCAATCGAACAAGACGGCACTATCGTTGAATCCCTTTCCAACGCTATGTTTCGTGTAGTGCTGGAAAACGGTCACGAAATCACCGCCCATATCTCCGGAAAGATGCGCATGCACTACATCAAGATTCTTCCCGGCGACAAGGTGCGTGTCGAGATGTCGCCTTACGACCTGAGCAAAGGCCGTATTGCTTTCCGCTACAAGTGATTCCGACCACACCAGATTTCCCCATTAAATTAAATCCCATATTATCCTATGAAAGTAAGAGCTTCCATCAAGAAGCGTACCCCCGAGGACAAAATCGTCCGCCGCAAGGGCCGCCTCTATGTGATCAACAAGAAAAATCCCAAAAACAAACAGCGTCAAGGATAATAAATCAACCTGGCCAGGCGCACGGCGGACTTCCCGACAGGATATAGGATGCCTCGGAGGCAGCTCCCCGCTTACCTCCTTTGGGTGGCACCCCATGGGGCTTGACCGTCAGGCCTACCGGCCAATTCAATTATTATTTTTGAAAGAAAATAAGAGACAACAAAAGCATTTATGGCAGTAAGAATCGTGGGAGTTGACCTCCCCCAGAACAAACGGGGCGAAATTGCCCTCACCTATATCTTCGGCATCGGCCGGAGCGCCGCAAAGACCATCCTGGACAAAGCCGGCGTTGATGTCAACATCAAGGTACAGGACTGGACCGACGCACAAGCCGCGAAGGTTCGTGAAGTTATCCAGGAAAACTACAAAGTTGAAGGCGACCTGCGCAGCGAGCTCCAGCTCAACATCAAGCGCCTTATGGACATCGGCTGCTACCGCGGCATCCGCCACCGTATCGGCCTGCCCGTGCGCGGCCAGAGCACCAAAAACAATGCCCGTACCCGCAAGGGACGCAAGAAAACAGTCGCTAACAAGAAGAAGGCTACCAAATAATTCCGGTAGGCTCTCATTAACACATCCTTTAGCATTATGGCAAAGAAAACAGTCGCAGCTAAAAAGAGAAACGTTAAAGTTGATGCCGCCGGCCAGCTTCACGTTCACTCCTCCTTCAACAATATCATTGTATGCTTAGCCAACAGCGAAGGTCAGGTAATCTCCTGGTCGAGCGCAGGCAAGATGGGCTTCCGTGGCTCTAAGAAAAACACCCCCTATGCAGCCCAGATGGCAGCGCAGGATTGCGGCAAGGTCGCCTACGACCTCGGTCTCCGCAAGGTGAAAGCCTACGTGAAAGGTCCCGGCAACGGCCGTGAATCGGCTATCCGCACCGTCCATGGCATGGGCATCGAAGTAACCGAAATCATCGACGTTACTCCGCTTCCCCACAACGGCTGCCGTCCTCCCAAACGCCGTCGCGTCTGATCGATTCGGCGCACCCGCTCCGCCGGGCGCCCCGAACTTCGCAATTTCTATTCAGATAACCTGCCGCCATTTCCGCCGGCGCATCCCGGGCCTCACCTTGATTTAATGGGGATTAAATTTGTCCGAAGCCTCCGGCATCCACTCCGACGGCAGAAATCAACAAAAAACATCAATTTTTTTTCATTAGAACGAAACAATGGCTAGATATACAGGTCCCAAGACCAAAATCGCACGCAAATTCGGCGAACCCATCTTCGGCGAAGACAAGATTCTGAGCCGCAGAAACTTCCCCCCGGGCCAGCACGGTCAGAACCGTCGCCGCAAAACTTCGGAGTACGGCACCCAGCTCCGCGAAAAGCAGAAGGCTAAATACACCTACGGTGTGCTCGAACGTCAGTTCCGCAACCTTTTCGAGAAAGCCTCTTCCATGAAGGGTATCACCGGTGAAATCCTTCTCCAGCTTCTCGAAGGCCGCCTCGACAACGTGGTTTACCGTCTGGGCATCGCTCCCACCCGCGCAGCAGCCCGTCAGCTCGTGCTCCATAAGCATGTAACCGTCAACGGCTCCGTTGTCAACATCCCCTCATATGCCGTTCAGCCCGGCGATGTTGTGGGTGTGCGCGAAAAGTCCAAATCGCTCGAGGTTATCGCCGACGCTCTCGCCGGTTTCAACCACAGCAAATATCCCTGGCTCGAATGGGACGAGGCCACAAAGAGCGGCAAGCTCCTCCACGTTCCCACCCGCGAGGACATCCCCGAAAATATCAAGGAGCAGCTTATCGTCGAGTTGTATTCTAAATAATAAAATTTAATTCAAGATCCATGGCTATTTTAGCATTCCAGAAACCCGACAAGGTCGTGATGTTAGAAGCTAACAACTTCTACGGCAAGTTTGAGTTCAAGCCTTTGGAACCCGGCTATGGTATCACTGTCGGAAACGCTTTGCGCCGCGTACTTCTTTCCTCGCTCGAAGGCTATGCCATCGCAGCGATTAAAATCGACGGCGTGAAACACGAATTTGATACCATCCCCGGCGTAAAAGAGGATGTGACCAACATAATCCTCAACCTCAAGAAGGTCGACCTCAAGCAGACTACCGAGGACGTTGATACCGAAAAAGCTACCATCACCGTTTCGGGTCAGGAGGTGTTCAAGGCCGGTGACATTGGCAAAGCCCTCTCGGGCTTCGAGGTTCTCAACCCCGATGAAGTCATTTGTCATTTGGATCCCGACGCAGGTTTCACCATCGAGGTTACCATCAACAAGGGTCGCGGCTGGGTTCCCGCCGACGAAAACCAGATGGACATCCAGGACATCCAGACCCTGGCTATCGACTCCATCTATACCCCGATCAAAAACGTCAAGTACGCTGTTGAAAACTTCCGCGTCGACCAGAAGACCGACTACGAAAAGCTGATTATTGAAATAACCACCAACGGTTCCATCCTTCCCAAGGAAGCTCTCAAGGAGGCCGCCAAAATCCTCATCTACCATCTCATGCTTTTCTCCGACGAGAAAATCACCATCGAGACCACCGAGGCCGAAGGCACCGAAGAGTTCGACGAAGAAATCCTCCATATGCGACAGCTCCTCAAAACCAAGCTCGTCGACATGGACCTCTCCGTCCGTGCACTCAACTGCCTCAAGAGCGCCGAAGTCGAGACCCTTGGCGAACTGGTCGTTTTCAATAAGACAGACCTCCTGAAATTCCGTAACTTCGGCAAGAAGTCCCTCACCGAGCTCGATGACCTTCTGGCCAACCTCGGCCTCTCCTTCGGAATGGATATTTCAAAGTATAAATTAGACAAAGAGTAAAAAACACCGATGAGACACAATAAATCTTTCAACCACCTTTCGCGCAAGAAAGCTCACCGCGACGCCTTACTCGCCAACATGACCATCTCTCTTATCATGCATAAGAGAATCTTCACCACCCTGGCTAAGGCAAAAGCTCTCCGCGTTTACTGCGAGCCGCTGATCAACCGCGCCAAAAACGACAGCATGGCCAACCGCCGCCTCGTCTTCTCCTACCTGCAGAACAAGGAGGCCGTGACCGAGCTCTTCCGCGAAATCTCGCAGAAAATCGCCGAGCGTCCCGGTGGTTACACCCGCATCCTCAAGACCGGCAACCGCCTTGGCGACAACGCCAAGACCTGCTTCATCGAGCTCGTTGACTACAACGAAAACATGCTCAAGACCAAGGAAGCCAAGAAGACCACCCGTACACGCCGCAGCCGCAAGGCCGCTGCCCCCGCAGCCGAGGCTCCCGCAGCAGCCGAAACTCCGGCCGCAGAAGCTCCCGCAGCAGAAAGCGCCGAATAATCCGGCACTTCATCATACCCTTTCAGGCATCCGCCCCGTCGTTTCCCCCAAGGGAGAGCGCAGGGCGGATGCCCGACTTTTCAGCCCAGTTCAGTGCCGTTGGGCACCGTTCTTGCTCCGTAAAAATGTGCTTTCGGAAGCGTTAACAGATATTATATTCATATAATACGCGCCATACGCACTATTTCAAAGAAAATTTTGTATCTTTGCGTCGGTGAAAACCAACCCTGTAACTCAATAACTAAACTATAATAAAAGCTTTAAAAGCATTAAGTTATGAAAATTGAAAAAATTATCGGTCGTGAAGTTCTCGACTCGCGCGGCAATCCCACCGTCGAAGTCGATGTAGTTCTGGAAAGCGGCGCTTTCGGTCGCGCATCTGTGCCCTCCGGTGCCTCCACCGGCGTCAACGAGGCTCTCGAGCTCCGCGACGGCGACAAATCCCGCTACATGGGCAAAGGCGTCCTCAAAGCCGTTGCCAACGTAAATGGCCCCATCGCCGAAGCCCTCAAAGGCATGAGCGCCCTTGATCAGATCGCCATCGACGAGAAGATGCTCGCCCTCGACGGCACCGACACCAAGAGCAACCTCGGCGCCAACGCCATCCTCGGCGTTTCGCTCGCTGTTGCAAAGGCTGCCGCCAACTATCTCGACCTCCCGCTCTACAAATATATCGGTGGCTGCAACACCTACGTGCTCCCCGTTCCCATGATGAACATCATCAATGGCGGCGCTCACTCCGACGCTCCCATCTGCTTCCAGGAATTCATGATCCGTCCTATCGGCGCTACATCGTTCCACGAAGGCATCCGCATGGGCACCGAGGTATTCCACAACCTTAAGAAAGTCCTCAAAGAGCGCGGTCTCTCCACTGCTGTAGGCGACGAAGGCGGATTCGCTCCCAACCTCGACGGCACCGAAGATGCCCTCCAGGTTATCATCAAGGCCATCGAGCTCGCAGGCTACGTACCCGGCAAGGACGTTACCATCGGTCTCGACTGCGCTTCCTCCGAATTCTACAAGGACGGCGTTTACGACTACACCTGGAAGCAGGGTGCCGACGCTCCCAAGCTCACCTCCAAAGAGCAGGCTGAATTCCTCAAAGGTCTCGTTGAGAAATACCCCATCGACTCCATCGAAGACGGCATGGCCGAAAACGACTGGGAAGGCTGGAAGATTCTCACCGACCTCATCGGCGGCCGCTGCCAGCTCGTGGGCGACGACCTGTTCGTAACCAACGTGAAATACCTCAAGCGCGGTATCGAAGAAGGCTGCGCCAACTCCATCCTCGTAAAGGTCAACCAGATTGGCTCGCTCACCGAGACTCTCCGCGCCGTTGAGCTCGCACAGCGCAATGGCTACACCGCCGTTATCTCCCACCGTTCCGGCGAAACCGAGGACGCTACCATCGCCGACATCGCCGTTGCAACCAACGCCGGCCAGATCAAGACCGGTTCCGCTTCGCGCTCCGACCGTATGGCCAAGTACAACCAGCTCCTCCGCATCGAGGAAGAGCTCGGCGCTGCTGCCGTCTACGGTTATGGCAAAAAGACCAAACGTCCCGAATAATCCATTCGGAATTCCACCTATAAAAATCGCGATGCGTCGGCTACCCGGCGCATCGCTTTTTTATGTTATAATATTTGTTTCTGTCAACCAGAATCGGTTGCCGCCCAATAAATTGTAGGGATGCACCCTGGTGCATCCGCCCCCCATAATCAGGGCGTTAATCGGACAATCCTTATCCCCTCGTTCCGGTTCCGCGCCACATACTCGGCTAACGGCAACTTGTCGATGCATACCTTGCCCTGCTTCTGCGAGGCGTGGAGCAACATCGCCTTACCTCCCTCCATGATAATAAATCCCATGTGGCTCACGTCGAGACCTCTTTTCGATGTGGTGAACAGCACTACGTCGCCGCTGTGCACGGTCGGAGCAAGCGTTTTGTCCTTCACCTGCGGTGCCTTCAGCAGGGGATAACGGTGGTTGCTCAGACCTGCTTCGGCGCCCTTCACCGCCGCCAGCGTTGCCGAATCGGCCAGAGCGGGATACAGCTTCGCATTTCGGCTCATGAAGTCGAGCGATTTTACGTTATGGCGAACTCCCTCTATTTCACTGGTAATCTCGCGCAGATTTCCGCGCGAATAATTGTCGATAACCCATTCGCTTGGGTAGTGTAGTCGCGAGGCGTAGCCGGCGGCGCGGCCGTTGCGATAGCGCAGACGTTCAAGATTCTCCGTGAAGTCGCGCCATGTGCGTCGGTGTTGCCCGGCTGTGTATGCCAGCGCAATCACCGTCTCTACATAGGTCGTGCAGTCGAACGCCTCGAGATTAACCCTTACAGCCTCTCTTTCCCCTTCCAGCGTCCCCGCTTCGTAAGGCTTGCCGATGAAAAGTCGGGCTATACGCTCCACATTTCCCGCATCCTCGGTGGCATATTCGTCGGCGAGAATCCGGTTAATGGTTATTGTATCGGTCTGAGCGTTGTGGAATTCCACCTCCGCGCTACGCGCAGAGTGGGAGAGGAGCGTAAATGCTGCGGAGAGAATTAATAAGGGTATGAATCTCATTTTCTGCGTTTCTTTTAAAAGAACCGGCGGCGTGCCGTCTCGCCTGTAGCTTTGACGTCGACACACCGCCGGAACATATGCTGGATTTTTGTTGTCGTATTATTCAGCAGCGAAAACCACGCGGAAACCGTTGTTTTCAAGTGCTACGTTAGGACGCTGGTAGAAGCGGCATGCCGAGCGAAGTTCGCTGGACGCGTTCAGCCAGCCGCCGCCGCGGAGAATTACGCGGCCGTTGCCGTCAAGGCAAACGTAGTCGGTAACCGGATCGGTGGGATAGGCTTTGTATTCGTCGAGGCAATATTCATAGGCGTTACCGTGCATGTCGTAGAGACCGTAGCCGTTGGGCTCAAACGAACCTATTTCGATGGTCGATTGGGCGTTGGAGATCGATTCATCCTCGGTGTAGACGCCATCCTTGGTGTAAGCGCTGAAGAGGAACTGGGCCATGCCCTGAACCATGTTTTTGCCGTCGCCGATGCCATAGGGGAGGCTTTCGGTCTGGCCGCCGCGGGCTGCGTATTCCCACTGAGCCTCGGTGGGCATTGAGCCGCCAATCCACTGGCAGTATGCATCAGCACCAAACCAGGTTACGAACACGGCAGGATGGTTCTCATAACCTGCTACAGGCACCCATTTTCCGTTTTCGTAGTTTACGCCGAAATTGAATTTCGACCCGTCGTAGGGCGATTTACGGCTGTCGAAGCATATTCTGCGCGAACTTACCGACGAGTAGCCGGTCGGCTGGAAGTCATAGGTGCCTTCGCCGGTTTCACTGCAAGCCACGCCAACGGTGTTGAGGAATTCGCAGAACTGAGCGTTGGTCACTTCATATTTGCTCATATAAAAGTCCTTCGAGATGGTTACTTCGTGAAGCACTTCATCATTAATGCGTTTTGCTTCCGTAGCAGGTGAGCCCATTGTGAATGTGCCTGCGGGGATTTTTACGGTTTCAAGTCCGTGCTCCGAAGCCTGGGCGAGGTCGAATTTCGCACTGACTTTGATACTTGCTTCCGGCATTTTCAGCGTTGTGGGGTTGGCTTTGGGGTCGGCTACCGCAACGGCCTCACCGTTGTCGGCTCTTACAACATGCCATTCCACAAATGCAAATCCATCGGCCGGAGTGGCCGTCAGTGTAACGGTCGCACCGGCTTCGGCGTTGGTCGGATTAATAGCTATTACCCCCCGGTCAGGTCATTAGCGGCTTCGATGGCGTAGGCTTTGGCCGGTTCTACAATCTCTTCGTTGTCGTCATCGCTACACGAGCAGAAGCCTGCGCCCATCAGCGCGACGGCAATCGGTAAAACAAAAAATTTCTTCATTTCAATAAGGTTAAATGATAATAAATAATGGTTGACTTGCGGACCGCCCTTCGGGAATTTTTTCAACTGTATCTGTCGCTGTGTTTTTGCGTTAGCTCCGTTTGGATTCGATTATAATCTCGGGCAACACTTTGCTAAAGGGGTAGGTGATAATTTGCTTGTGGCGGTTTCCGCCGATAAAGATAGGCACAAAAGCCTTTTATTCCATCAGTCGCCTGCTTACGCTTTGGCAAATTAACATATATTTAGATTAAATTAGCTTGTGTTAACAGTTGTCTCCGATTTTTAGCCTGTCATTTAGCCTCGATTTTGAATGTTTATCCAGCAGATTATTCAATTTCTAGTATTTCTACGCTCATTTACTTATATATATTCGACTGATTCGCATAAGCATCTCTAGAATATAGAGACCTTGTTATAATTTGGATGCTTTCCTTCTTCCCTCTCGCTTCTTCACTTTTTTATCTCCTATCTCTTCTCCATCTCCTTCGGCTATTTATATTTTACTCCTTTTTATTTCCCCTTCCTTTTCCCTATATCCCATTCCTGTTATCGAAGCGGGAAGTAGATGTTTGTCGAGGTAGAAAGTAGCGGTGCGGTTATCCGCTCCCGGCGAGCATCGCCGGGTTTACCAGCCGCAAGCGAATTTTTTCGCGCTCCGGCCAAAAAATTTTCTTTCTGCTGTAAGCGGCTGCCAGTCAAATCGGAGGGCGGCTGATATGGCTTCGAAAACATGTTATATAACATATTTTCTTGAAAATTTCTCTTGAAAAATTTGGAGGGAACCATAGGAATGCCTAACTTTGCACTCGCTTTCGGGGAACGGAGGTTCCCGCCACCGCCAGAGCGCTTCTGCGGGCGCTGCGCCATCAGGCACGAAACCCGCCTGGAAGTAGCTGAAACGGCGAAAGCGAAAAAAAATATCGCGAAAAATTTTGCGGATTCAGAAAAAGTTTCTAACTTTGCAACGTTTTTCGCCGCTCCCGAAAAGGAGCCCCGGAAAGAGCACATTGAAAGGTTTACAATAGACAAGAGTAGTACAAGAGCTTTTGTCCGAGCCGCGGGCCTGAAGGCCGCGCAGGCAAGGACGAAAATCCTATGTCAATTCTACCAAATATAACATCCAAACAACAAGCAGCGTTTCGGACCGCGCCTGCGGGCACGGCTTCGAGCGAAGGGCCGGAGGATACGACGGCTTCGTGATGCGGTTGTCTGTGGGGTAGGCGAGTCAGGCCGGCGGTCAGCCGCCTGGATTTCCGACCAACTTTAGAAATAAAGAAAACAAGATACCAACAACGAAGAGTTTGATCCTGGCTCAGGATGAACGCTAGCG
>URAU01000009.1 GCA_900545955.1 uncultured Porphyromonadaceae bacterium | reverse complement strand
CCTGATATTTGAAGATAAATTTATTCAAAAATAATTAACCGTACAAATGTACGACCCCGTAGGGGTGACATTTCCCCTCCATGGGTGTCAACCCATGGAAGAACGGCATCCCGACAACATAAGGCGCCGCATCCTCAACCGATGCGGCGCCTTCCTTGTCAAAAACTATTTGCAGTCGTCAGCGTTTGATGTCACGTGAAATCAGCCTCAGACATATGTGTTACAAGATCTTCCACTTGCCACTCCTTGCGGAACCGACACGAATAAGTTTACCGGATTTCTTCAACTCGGAAATAATCCTGTCAATACTGCTCTTTGACTGATTGGTCGCTTTGGCAATTTCTGCTATTGACATATTAGCATTAACGCCAATCAACGTCAAAACCTGCTCAGAGGGTATTTTTTCAACATCATCAACGTCATTTGACGTTGATTGACGTTGATTGACATTAATAGGGAGCTCAAATCGTACTTCTGACTTTGTTATATCGCTCTCTATGGTTACAGCACAATCTGTCAACCTTTTCCAGTTCAGAATTTTGTCAATGCCATATCCTCCGTTTTCAGATAACTTCGCAAGTTTGAAGAACCGGAGAATATTTGGATTGCGGGGCTGCGACACAATCGTCTGGCCTAATATGCTAAGATTTACAGGGAAACTGCCGGGATTCTGTAATTGAATACTCGTGTCGAAAACTCTCACCGTTGAGTGTATCTCGCTGAAATAGTCGGCGTGAGCCAACATGTTTACCAGAGCCTCCCTGACACAATATAACCGAGTATTGTCATCGGGTGCAAATCCATCGGGGCGAGGGGAATATGGGTTGTCTATCCTTGTTCTAAGCCTTTGGAGTATTACCTTATAATATTCCCATATATTTTCCTGCTCCTGTATGTGGAATGTATATCTTATGCTGGCATCCTGTATAGAAGTGCCGGGTATCTCCATATAATCAATGAGGAAATCGGGATTATAGCGAAGTATCGCTTCGATGTTTCCAAACATCAGCAATCCTCCTACTGAAAGCAGGCCATTCAACATTATGCCGGTCTTGACTGCGAACTCAGTATCAGGTAGTGTATTGTAGGATAAATCGGGATTGAATGCTCTCAGATAGGCGCGGTAGTTCTGAAAAGACCCTTGGTTTATGTCACCATAGCACGACCCAAATACAGCTTCGTTAGACTTCTTGCCGAATGCCTGATCGCGTTGCATAGCGCGTATTTCATATTCCGTGGCTCGTTGATCACCGCTTCCAATACGGATATAGGTATTTGAAGGAACGCTAATGTATACAGGTTTATATTCCGACATTGGAATATAAAAAGCCAATACAGTTTTCCCATCAATATCGAATTTTGCAGTCTGAACAGATATACGTTGATTGAATTTGCTGTTCGACCGTAGAACCGTTACAAAATCCTGTTCTATCTTTTCGGCATTGTCAACGCCTTGGATTTCATAAGTCGATTTACCCCCGACCCTCCGTTCTTTTACGCCGAATACAATCCATCCGCCATAAGAGTTAGAGAACGCACTTACGGTTTCCCATGCAGTTTTGGGAACTTCATATTTGGCTTCTTTTATTTCGAAGTCATTCCATTCTACACCGTTTAATCGGCTTAACAATTCTTCCTTTGTCATTTCCGTGATTATTCCAATGCAAAATTACAATTTTTCCGGGATTTATATCCCTGATGTCAAATATTAGTAAGCTTCACATTGGGAGATTTTAAGTTGGTCGTAGGCCGCTTCTTCCGCGACAGTACCATCACACGCTCCGAAGGCGTCCTCATGATTCTCCTCTACCTCGCCTACACCGTCTACCTCATCGCCTCCCTCTAACCCTCCCTTGATGGCTTACCCATGTCTACACCAACGCCACCCCCTCCGAGGTTCATTGGTGAAAAACACCAATCTCTTTCCCATGTGGTCATACCCATGGCTACACCTCCGGAGTGCGTGATTGTATGTACTCACCATTGTAACCGCGTAGCGGTTATATAACTGTAGCAGGGCGTTGCAAAATTCCTCGCAAGTAGGCCCGCACGGTTCGTGCGTCCGTATAATCAACTGAAATTCAACTATTATGCTCGGACGCACGAACCGTGCGTCCCTACAATATGGGCGAAATTTGTTGGTTCTGCACCACCCTTTCCCCACATGGTCTGCGGTAGTTCTGCACCACCCTCCCAACTATTTGGTAGCCAACATATATATTTACCTTAATATCACCCTCAGAGGCCCGGAGGGCCGAGATTGTGTACACCCCCAGGTGACGACCGTAGGTCGAGCCTGGGGTATAGCGATCTCTATCTGCATCTGAGCCTCGGAGAGGCGATATCGTGGTTGCGGCTATCTGAAGGAATTTTGTAGATTCCTTTGGATTTTATCCGAAAATGGCCGATTATTCCTTTGGATTTTATCCGAAATTTGCGGTTTATTCCTTTGGATTTTTTTAATGGATTGATTATCTTTGCATTCCAAGAAGTAAATATAACATGGAATATCTCAGAAGAAACATAGATGTAGACCTCCTGAAATGGAAGGATTCTCCCCGTAGAAAGCCTCTTCTTGTGCGCGGCGCTCGGCAGGTCGGGAAGTCTTGGGCCATAAGACACTTGGGAGAAACGTTCAGATATTACCTTGAAATCAATCTTGAGAGGGAAAAGGATTTATGTTCGCTTTTCGAAGAAATCTCCGACGTGCGCGAACTGAGCCAGCGCCTCGGAGCTGTGCATAATGTGCAGGTAATTCCCGGCGACACTCTGTTGTTTATCGATGAGATTCAGAATTGCCCGGCGGCTTTAAAAAGCCTCTGGTTTTTCAAGGAGAATTATCCCGAACTGCATGTCGTAGCCGCCGGATCTCTTCTGGAGTTTACATTAAATGAGATGCCTTCCTACGGAGTGGGACGTATCAGATCTATCTTTATGTATCCTATGTCGTTCAAGGAGTTTCTGATGGCGCAGGGCAAGGATATGTGGATTGAGGCAATTGCGACCGCTGATTGGCGCAATCCGGTGGAAGAAAGTCTTCATTCACGTCTCGTTTCGGAGTTTCGCTCGTTTCTGATGGTAGGTGGTATGCCTGCCAGTGTCTCCGCATGGGTCGAAACCCAGGATTATTCTGCTTGTCAGGACGAGCAGAACGACATCCAGCAAAGCTATTATGACGACTTTGCAAAATATGCGAAAAAAGTCGACCCGCAGTTGCTCCGTAACACATTGTCGGCCGTAGTCCGTCAGTCTGGCAAAAAGTTTGTCTACAGCAAAGTAGACGGCGGATATAAGACCGAAGAAGTAAAAGAAGCCCTGCGACTTCTCCGCGATGCAGGAATAATCATCCCCGTGCAGATGTCAGCTGCAAACGGTCTCCCCTTGGGAGCGCAGGTTAATCCAAAGTTTATCAGGTATGATTATCTTGACACAGGTTTGTTGCTGCGTGTGTTGGCAATGAACTATGATGACGACAGGGAACTGACCAGACTTATACTCGCTGGAGACGCTCCTGAGCTTGTGAACAAAGGGCTCGTGGCAGAACTGACGGCGGGCCTTGAACTTATGAAAGCCTCCAATCCGCAGAGTAAATATGAACTTTTTTACTGGGAAAATCTAGAGAGAAATGCCACCTCTGAAGTGGAATATGTCGTAGCCAAAAGCGCAAGGTGCCTTCCAATAGAGGTGAAGTCCGGGACTTCAGGAAAGATGAAGAGTTTACGGCTGTTCATGAATAAGAAAAATCTTGCAATCGGCATACGCTGTTCGTTGGAAAATTTTGGATTACTTGAGGTGTCGGATACTGATGAAAGCGGCCTGCAGTTCAGTCGAACTATTGGCATATTACCACTATACGCAGTTTGGAGACTTGCGGATTTGCCACTCCCGGATTAGCTTCGAATTCTGGAAGCGTCACGAGATGGGCGGCCCTACGGCTGCATATCCCAATAGACGGTGTAGCGGCGGTGGTGGAGGTCGTAGAGCGGGCGGAGGGTGCGGCCGTCGGGAAGGGTGAACTCCAGGGTGCCTTCGCGGCGCTGTATCCCGGTGAGGTCGGCTTCGCTGAGGGTGGTGTTCAGCCCGGCGGGGATGTGGTAGTCGTAGGTGTAGTAGTCGTTGCGCACGGTCGGGTCGGAGAAGGGGACGGGTGCCTCCATCCCTTCGGTGCCCATGTCGCCGGCGAGAACTATCGGCCCGTATAGTAGGGCGGCGCGCTTGAAGCCATCTTTATCTGTGCCGCCGTGGGCGTACTCCAGATGCAGCTCCATCGGGAACTCGGCCTCGACTGTGTCGCCGGCTTTCCAGCGGTTCGTCAGGCAGATGTATCCGTCGGCGTCGGTTTGCACGGCCTTGACCTTCTTGCCGTTAAATTTAATTACGGGACGGTTGCACCACTCGGGCTTGCGCAGTGCTATCGTGGCCTTGTGGCCGTCGGCCTTGTCGAAGTGCAGGCGCGTGGTGCCGGCAACGGGGAAGTCGGTGGTCTGCGTGAGCGTTATCCCTTCGTCGGCCCAGTCGAGGCGCGAATGGGCGAGCAGATTGACGTACAGCTTGCCCGGCGCACGGTAGTAAATGCTCTCGGCATATTTGGCGTGACTCTCGAAGCCGCTCCCCACACAGCACCAGAACGACTGCTCGGGCGTGCTGTACACCTTGTAGGCTCCGCTCAGCAGCGGCAGAAAATAGCAGACCATGCCGCTTTCGGGGTCCTGCTGGGCAAGGATATGGTTGAACAGCGCGCGCTCGGTGTAGTCGGCGATGTGCGAATCGGCCTCGCGGCAGAAGAGGTGACGTCCGAGTTTCAGCATATTGTAGGTGCAGCATGTCTCGCCCGTATAGCCGTTTATATACTTCGACATCTGGTCGGGGCGGAAGAAATGCTCCTTCTGGCTAAGCGAGCCCGTGGCGAAACAGTGGTCGGCGAGCATCGAGTCCCAGAACAGCTGCGAGGCACGTGCCGATTGCCGGCTGCCCGTCAGCTCGTAGCGGCGTGCTTCGGCTATCATTTTGGGAATGAAGGTGTTGGTATGGCGTGTTCCGAAGTCGGCTACGCCATCATATAGCGGGTCGACCACCTCGTTGTGGTGGAAGAACTCGGCCAAACGCAGGTGGCGTGTGTCGCCTGTGATGGCGTAGAGGTTGAACCAGGCCTCGTTCATCCCGCCGAATTCGTTGCGGAGCATCAGCCGGCGAGTCTCCTCCCCGACGCCGTCGAGCTTCCGGTAGGCCCAGTCGGCAAACTGTGTGGCCACCTCAAGAGCTTTCTGATTACCCTCCATCACATACTGGTCGATAAGACCGGCGAGAATCTTGTGGAGCGTGTACCAGGGCGCCCAGACACCCTGGCCGCGCATGTTGCGGTTTATCAGTTCCTCGGGGAAGGCACTGATGTAGCCGTTGCCGATGGCTTTCTGCACCTCCGCCAGACCGTCCACAAGACTGTCGGCCTTCAGCTTGAAGATTTCGGCACCGGTGGCCGCGTGCATCAGCGCGTAGGCCGAAAGCAGATGGCCCGTGGTATGGCCGCGCAGGTCGCAGTCGAGCGACTCCCACCCGCCGAGCTTCTTGACGCTTTCGTAGCCTCCTTCCAGTCCGGCAAACACTCCGTGGGTGTTCCGGAAACTGTGGAGCAGCCGTTTAGTGCTGATGTTTGCCATCCAGGCCGAGTCTCGGCTGAGATTGTCGTGCAGACGCCCCGGCAGCAGCCTCACCGCCGAAAGCGGAAACGCCTGCGCCTTCATCTCCGGCACATTTTTCACTTTCAGCAGCGCGTCGGCACTTCCCGGGTATATCGATTGGGCTGCCGCACAGATTGCGGTGGCGCATGTCAGCGCCAGCATGCCGCCTCGGAGCATCTTTTTCATTGTAAGTAGCGGTTCAAGGTAATTATACTTGTTCAATGGTTCGTCTGTAAGTGATTACGCCCGGCGCGCTGTTTCCGCTTAACGGCAACGCCGCCCCCGGACATTTGGAAGCGCCCCCAGCAATCCGGGAAAAAAACAAGGCGGTGCGTCAAAATTCCGCGTTCTGACACACCGCCCTGCTGTAGTACGGGATTGTTTCGCTTATTCGAGGGTCACGAGTTTGTATTTGCGGCTGCCTGCACCGATTTTCTCGGCATATTCGAGGTTCCACGGGCCGCTCTTCGAGTTGATGCGCTCGATAAGGTGGATTTTTCCGTGGTCAGGGCTCTCGCGCACGGCGTCAAGACAAGCCTGATCGACGGCTACCGGGTCGAGCGAGGCAAATATGCCGAGGTCGCCCATTTCGGGAGCGGCCGGAGTTGCCACGCAGTCGCAGTCTACAGAAAGATTGTTGGCTACGTTGATATAAAGAATCTTGTCGCCGGCAGCATCTATCACTGATTTGGAAGCTTCGGCCATCGATTCCTGGAATGTGGAGTCGGCGGGTACATTGCTCCATGTCTGTGCCTTGTCGGTGTACTGACCGGCCGAGTGTATCCAGCATTTGCCTTTGGAGGATGCCATGCCGATAGATATATTCTTCATTGCGCCGCCGAACCCGGCCATGGGATGCCCTTTGAAGTGGGAGAGGACAACGGTGAAATCATAGTCTTTCCAGGCTTTGCCCACATAGTTTTCCTTGAGGTGTTTTCCACCGTTTACGGCGAGGGTATCTTCCCCTTCGGCATCCATAATCACCACGGGGGCGATAGCGGTGAATCCATGGTCGGCAGCGGCCTTCAGATGGTCGGCCGTATGGTCGCGGCCGCCGTTGTAAGCTGTGTTGCACTCCACGATGGTGCCGTTCAGCTGCTGCACAAGCGGAGCTATGAGTTTCGGGTCGAGATGATAGTCGTTGCCCGGCTCGCCGGTGGAGAGTTTCACGGCCACCTTGCCTTCGGCTTTGCGTCCGAGGGCTTCATACACCTTCTGGATGTTTTCAGGAGTGATATCCTTGATGAAATAAACGACGGCTGTGTCGTTGGCAGCGGTTGCTGTTGGCTCTTCGGCGCCTGCAGAGGCAGCTTTCGCACCGCAACCTGTAGTTGCGATTAGGGCGCTTGCCGAAAGTGCCAGGAATAATAATCTGTTCATATCGAGATGTTTAAAAATGTGATAATTCGACGGGGTGTTTACATATTGTATGTAGTTAGAATTTCCATTCCACGCCTGCCATTACAGTGGCGCGCGGCATCGGGAAACCATAGTTTATCTGATACCGGGAAGCGGTAAGGTTGTCGCCTTTTACAAACAGCGTAAGAGGTTTCCTGAACGCAAACGAGTATGCCACGCGGGCATTCAGCAGGGCATAATTCTCTTGAGTCTCTTCGGTGTTCAGACCCCACACGCTCAGAAGGTCGAGCGTGAACTCCCAGTGCCCGGGGGTAAAGGCCACCTCGCCGAAGAGTTTGTTTTTTGGCGCTCCCACTATCCGCGTGTCGGTATGCAGATACGCGTAGTTGGCGGTGACAGCCCATTCTTTACTTATGCTGTATGTAGCGTCAACTTCAAATCCTTTGTTGATGAACTTTCCGGTATTGATGTTTTTTGAACGGCCGTCGACCATCACGCTCTGGATCAGGTTGTCGCCGTTGATATAAAAGAGCGACACGCCTGCGTTCAGGCGGCTGCCGAGCAGCCATTGCCGCAGCTCAACCTCAAAGTTGTCCATGCGTTCGGGCTGGAGGTCGGGATTGCGCGGCCCATACATATATAGCTCACGAATATTGGGTGAGCGGAAGCCCTTTCCGTAGCTGAATTTGATGCGGCTTGCCGAAAGCGGACGCAGAATGAAGCCGGCCTGCGGCACCCATTCGTTGCCGAACTGCGAGGAGTGTTCAAGCCGTACGCCTGCGTTCAGACTAAGCACATCGCCAGGCAGCGCCTGCTGCATCATGGCGTAACCGGCTATTTCATTTACATGCTTGTCAACTATCGGCGATTCCTCTCCGTCGCTTTTGGCGGTGTTGTATGCCTTGCCGCCCCAGTGCTTGAAATCCACTCCGAGGCTCAGGTCGTTCCCTTCCCATGGCTTGACGGTCTGGTACATGGTTATTCCCATGTTGAAATCTTTTGAATGGAAAAGATATGTGCGCGGTCTGTTGCGGCCGTCGAGTCCGTCGTCGATGTCGTGTTTGCCCCAGTTGTAGTATGCCTGGATGCCGCCGGAGGTTACATCGTAGCGGTTCTTCACAAATACCGACGCGGTGGTGCGCAGCTGCTTCGCCCACATTTCGAGCGGAAGCTCACGATAAATCGAGCCCGGATTGTCAGCCTTTGTCTCGGTAAGCATAACGTTGGCGCCGGCTTCCCAGTGCCCTGAAAAATCATAGCTCACGGATGCGTATTGGTTGGCCAGCCAGTAGCCCATACCGTGGCGGTTGCCGTCGGTCGATTCATAGCTTGCTGCGGCGAAGGTGCGCAAGCCGCCGTGCTTATAGCCGCCCTTGATGCCATATTTCTGTGTGCCGTAGCTTCCGCCCATCGCACGGACCGAACCTGTGAAGCCTTCCTGCGTAGCGCGTCGGGTAATCAGATTCACCGAACCTCCCATTGCCCCTGACCCGTAGAGAAGCGACGACGGACCGCTCACCACCTCGACCCGCTGAATGTCGTTTGTCACGTAAGTGTCGGGCATAGAGTGGCCGAAGACGCCGGCCCATTGCGGCTGGCCGTCGATCAGAAACAGCACCTTGTTGCCCCCTCCGACACCTCGGATGGATACCGCGCCGGCGCCACCTCCGCTCACGCCGTAGCCGGCGAGTCCGCGTTCGGTGACAAACATCCCCGGAATCCTGTTCTGAAGCACCGGAAGCAGATTGGTTTCCGTGCTGTTGTCGATTGTCGCGCTGCCGACAATCTTTACATCAAGCGGGAGCAGCGGCACCGGTGCTTTTGCAGCCCTTTCCACAACTACGACTTCATCGAGAACTCTCGTCGTATCGTTTATTGCTGTGGTAGCGGCAAATCCGGTCAGCGTGGATAAAATGAAAACTGTTGCTGATATAATTGCTTTCATGTCTGTGATGAAAATTGATTGTACAATATCTGGCTCCGCCGTTCGCGTTCCTGTAAGGCCATTGTGTACTTCCTAAGGTATAACGGTAAAAGCGAACTCAGATTCTGGTCTGAATTCGCTTTTATTTTTGGTGGCGGGAGGAGGACTCGAACCTCCGACCTTTGGGTTATGAGCCCAACGAGCTACCACTGCTCCATCCCGCGATGTTTCGTTTTGCGTCTGCAAAGTTAGTGCTTTCGCGGCAAATGGCAAGCGTTTGGAGCTGGAATTTATGTTAAATAAGTTTAAACAGCTGGGAATCAGGAGCGGTTTCGGAATCGCCAGGCTGAGATGTTGCTATACTGTCGGAGCGTAATCCCCAGCGGAGTGTTCTCACGCCTCGCCGAGGAAGTCGAAGCCGGCGTTGGTTACGGCTTCGGCCACTGCTTTCGGGTCGTACGCACCATCCACGGCCACACGGCCCGTGGGAAGGTCGACTGCTACGCTGCTAACGCCGGCTACGGCGCCAACGGCTTTCTCAACTGTGGCTTTGCAATGCGCGCAAGCCATTCCTTTTACTTTATAGACTTTCTGCATGGTTTTATCTGTGGTTGAAGTGTTGTCGGATTCTTTTCTGAAGCGGCGGCGTTCGGCGGCTCCGGCCACAAAGGCGCGTATAAGCAACGCCACGAGCAGGGCGGAGCAGAGCGTGGGGAACCACGGCCACTCCACATGGCAGTGGGCTGTGGTGCCGGGGGCGCCTCCTATGGCGAACCATTGCGCCGGAAGCAGATAGTCGATCAGCAGCCCGAACAGGATTGCCGTCACGACTACCGAAAGCACGTAGACTGCCGTGGCACGGCGCCCCAGGTTCTTGCGGAGCACCATCACCGATGCGAAGTTGGCTGCCGGTCCGGCCATGAGGAGTACGAAGCCCACGCCCGGGGTGAGCCCTTTGAGCATCAGCGACATCGCGATGGGAATTGACCCCGTGGCGCATACGTACATCGGCACAGCTACAGCCACCATTACGAGCATGGCCAGCAGCGGGTATTCGGCCAGACTGAGGAAAAGCGAGTCGGGCACCGCCACGGTAATCACCGCCGCAACCACCAGCCCGATTACCAGCCATTTGCCCACGGATGCCACCATATCGGTAAGGCCGTATTTTACCGCGGCCCACATTTTATTAATGAAGCCGCGCGGCGCCTCTGCTTCGGCCGCACTCCGGCAGCAGCCGTCGCTACAGGCGGTGGCTGATGCGTTCTGCAGCGTGTCGTTTTCTCCGTCCTTGTCGCTTCTGTCCACGGCCATCCCTCCGGCTACCGAGCCGACGAGCGCGGCAATGGGCCTTACGATAGCAAACGGCAGCCCGAGCAGGGCGTAGGTGGCAGCTATGGAGTCGACGCCGGTCTGCGGAGTAGCGATGAGAAACGAGGTCGAGGCCCCTTTCGAGGCGCCCTGACGGCGCAGCGCAACCGCAGTGGGGAGCACGCCGCACGAGCAGAGCGGCAGCGGAATGCCCAGCAGGGCGGCTTTCACTACCGGACGCCATCCGTGGCCGGCCAGGTGGCGGCTCATGGTGTCGGGCCGGATGAATACATGGAGCATCCCGGCCAGGATGAAGCCCAGCAGTATGTAGGGCGACATCTGGTTGAGGATGTTCAGCAGGGCGTATATGAAGTGGGAAAATTCCATCTTTGCGTTCGTGTTTGATTCCGAATGCAAAGTTACTACATTGATAGCACCGGAATGTTACATGATTCCGGCGTCCGCTTGCATATTTTCGCCCTTGGTAATCGCAGACCCATTGAGGCGCCGTGCGCACTTCAGGCGTCAAACTTCATTTAAAGGTATCCGCTCCGGCCGCAGTTTCTGGAACTGCGATGGAGTCATGCCGGTCTGTGTCTTGAACTGGCGCGACAGATGCGCCACACTGGAGTAGCCCGCACGGTCGGCCACCTCGGAAATCGTCATTTCCCCGTAGCTTAGCAGCTCCTTTGCGAACTCCACGCGCTGGGCTATGGAATATTTCTCGATGGTGCGTCCCTCGGTGGCGGAGAAGATTTTCGAGAGCGTGCCGTAATCGGTGTTCAGATGGTCCTGAAGGCACGCCGAGAGGTTGAACCGGCAGTCGTGGTTGCGCACATGGTCTATAATCACCTGCTTGGCAGCCTCTACGAGCCGCTGCCCGGGGTCGAGGATGCGGCTGAAGCCGTGGGCGGCAAATTCTCGGTCGAGCGCGGCGAGGAAATCGGCATCGACTTTCACGCTGTCGGCCAGCGAGGCCTCTCCGAGCTTCACTTCAATCTGCTCCGCACCGACGCCGAGGCCGTGGAATATCGTTTCCACAGCCTCGACGCAATGGCGGCATACCATTCCTTTTATGGCTATGTCAGTCATATGGCCGGATGGACTTCGGAGGTCAGATGCGCTCCAGAACGGTGGCTATAAGGTCGCGGATGGCGGTCTTGTAGTTGGGCGTGGCGTCGTGGCGCATGCGGTTGGCGATAATCGAGCACACGGTCATGGCGCGGTGGCCCATCAGGCGGCTCAGGCCCTGCAGCGGGGCGCTCTCCATCTCGTAGTTAGTGACTTTGCGGTCGCCGAAGCGGAAACTCTCGATGCGGCTGTTAAGGTCGGGGTTGGCCAGCGGCAGACGCAGTTCGCGGCCCTGCGGTCCGTAGAAGCCCACGGCCGAAATCGTATTGCCGCGCACCATATCGTCTTTGGCAATCTGGTCGACCAGCTCGCTGTGGGCGTCGACCACGTATGGCTTGGCCCAGAGCGGGTTCCAGCCGGTATGCTCGGTGAATGCTTTCTCAAATTCGAGGTCGGCAATCTCGTTGCGGCCGGCGTAGTAGTTGAGCACGCCGTCGAAGCCGATGGCTTTTTCGGCCACCACGGGCGTTCCGACAATCAGTTCTGGCTGGAGGGCTCCGGATGTGCCGATGCGCACCATCGAGAGCTGCCGGAAGTTCTCTTTCACCTCGCGGGTCTTGAAGTCGATGTTGGCCAGCGCATCGAGTTCGTTGATTACGATGTCGATGTTGTCTGGGCCGATGCCGTGGCTGAGGCACATTATGGGTTTACCCTTGAAGGTGCCTCCGATGGTATGGAATTCGCGCGACGAAACCTCGAAGGTTTTCGTGTCGAAGTGCTCGGCCACGATGTTCACGCGGGCCGGGTCGCCTACGAGGATTATTCTGTCGGTAAGCTGTTCGGGGAGCAGGTGGAGGTGGAACACCGAGCCGTCGGGATTGATAATCAGCTCTGAGGGTGCGATAACTTTCTTTTCCATGGTTGTTATGTCGTTAGTTTTGTTGTCGTAGGTTCGTATTATAGTATAATGCGGCGATGTGGTCGATGGTTCACGCTTCGCGGGGTCAGGCCATCCGGTAGCGGGCGCCGGGAAGTGCCACAAGCGTGCCGTTGAATTCAAGTTCAATCAGCAGCGCCATCAGTTTGCCGGCCGGAATACCGAGGCTTGCCGAGAGAACGTTTGTCTGCGCCTCGCCGTTGTGGCGAATGAAATCCACCACGGCCTGCTGTTCGGGAGTCAGATCGGGAAACATCCGCCCCTGGTCCCCCTCACGCGGCCGGGCTGTCCAGCCCATTGTGGAAATCAGGTCGTCGGCCGTCTCTATCAGATGTGCGGTGTTGTTTTTGATCAGGGCGTTGCACCCGCCGCTGTAGAGGTCGGATGTGCGTCCGGGCAGAGCGAACACGTCGCGGTTGTAGAGCATCCCGAGCCGGGCGGTGCGCAGGGCTCCTCCGCGGGCAGCGGCCGATTCGGCCACTATTACGGCGTCGCTCATCCCGGCTATGATGCGGTTGCGGGCCAGGAAGTTTGGGCGGATGGGCCGTGTGTGCGACGGGTATTCCGTCACCAGGATTCCTCCCGAGCGCACCATCCGCGCCGCTATGTTGCGGTGGTCGGCCGGAAAAATGGTATCGAGTCCGTGGGCCACCACAGCGGCCGTGGGAATGCCGCGCTCCATGGCGCGCTTGTGGGCGGTGATGTCGCAGCCTACGGCCAGTCCGCTGATTATCAGCAGACCGTCTATCCGCTCTGCCAGTTCGTCGACGAGACGGTTGATGAAGCTCACGCCGTAGGTGGTGGCATTGCGTGTGCCTACGATGCTCAGGCAGTGGGTGGCGTTGAGGTCCACATTGCCCAGGGTGAAGAGCATCAGCGGCGCGTCTTCGCATTCGAGCATGCGCCGCGGGTAGGCCGGGTCGGTGAAGTAGCGGCAGGCTAAGCCGTGCGCCTCGATGAATTGGCTTTCGCGCCGGGCATCCTCCAGAAGGCCGTTGCGGTAGGCGTCGCCGAGAATTTTTCCGTCGAAGCCGAGCATGGCGCGCAGCTGACCTTCGGGAAGGGTCATAAACGCCTCCTCCGAGCCCGTGCGGCTCAGAATCTCTCGTGCTATGTCGGGGCGCAGCCCTTTCACGCGGGCAAATGCCAGTCGGTATATGTCGAGGCTCATCGGTAGGATAGAGGTGTCTAAAGGTTGAAGGCTTCGGCCAGGCGCTCGCCGCGGCTCAGGCGTCCTCCCTCAAGCGATACGATCGACACCACGGCATTCACCGCCGGGGCGCCGGAGGGCGCGTAGATGTCCTGATGGAAGAGGAAGCGTGCTCCCTGCCGCTCCAGCCACAGTTTCGACACCATCGTCTCGCCCAGTCGGAGCGGCGTATGGTACTCGATTTCGATTCTGCTGACCACGGGGTCGATTCCCAGCCGCTGCATCTCACGAAAGGTGAAGCCGCGCGACTCGCAGAATTCGTGGCGCGTGTGCTCCAGATAGTGCAGATAGTTGGCGTTGTTCACAATTCCTTGTGAATCAACCTCGTAATCGCGCACCTTTATCGGCATTTCGAATATATACTGGTGTGGATCGTTCATTTCCCTGAATAGTTGAATATGTAAAATTACGCAAAAAGGTGCTAACGGCCAAACATCGGGGGCAATCTATCGCCAAATTCTTCGTAACTTTGTAGAATAACCTCCGAACCGATATGAATGTTATCCTCCGCTTCCTCGTTTCGGCGCTCACGGCGCTTGCCGCCTGGGCGAGCGCTTCGGGCTGCACCTCCGCGCTGGTGGGCGCCACGGCCACGGCCGACGGCCGCATGCTGCTCTGGAAGCACCGCGACACGGGGCATCAGGAGAATTTCGTAGACCGTGTGGCCGCCACCGACTCCACTCTGGCCTACGTGGCGCTCTTCAACGCCGGCGATTCGCTGCGCCGCGAGGCCTGGATAGGGTTCAACGAGGCCGGTTTCGCCGTGATGAACACCGCGAGCTACAATCTCGCGCCCGACACCGCCCGCGTGCGCGACCGCGAGGGGATTGTGATGACCGAGGCGCTGCGCCGTTGCCGCCGTTTCGGCGATTTCACCGCTCTGCTCGATTCGGCTATCGCCAGCGGTCCGCTTGGCGTCCAGGCCAATTTCGGCGCTTTCGATGCAGAAGGGGATGGGGGATACGTGGAGTGCTCCGACCATACCTACACCGTCTACCCGCTGGCGCTCGCTCCCGAGGGGGCGATTATCCGCTCCAACTACTCCTTTTCGGGAGGCAAGGAGCGGCGGTTGGGCGCCGTAAGGCAGTGTGATGCGGAAGCCCTGCTCGCCGAGCCTCTGCGGGAGCGCTCCGTGCGCCCCGAGACGTTTACCGAAGGCCTCAGCCGCTCGTTCTACCACGCCGGCGAGGGGCGCGACCTTTCGGCCGACGGAGCCATGCGCGTTGCCGACCGCGGCGAGATGATTCCGCGCCGTATTTCGTCGGCCTCGGTAGTAGTCGAGGGCCCGCTTCCGGGCGAGAACCCCGCCGAGACGATGGTTATGTGGGTGTCGCTCGGGTTCCCGCCGGCCTCTCATGTAGAGCCTGCGATGCTCGATTCCGTGGCGCCGGCACTGCTCCCCTCTGAGCCTGGATACCGCGCTCCGCTCAGTAGCGAGATGCTGAGCGTGCGCGATTCTCTCTTTTCGCGCCGCAACGCCTCGTCGCCCTGGATGCTCGACCTCACACGGCTGCGTCCGCTCATAGAGGATGGTCGCCGGGCTTCCGCCGAAGGCTACCGCCGTGGGCGCGCTCTCCGCGACAACCGTATTTCCGAATCTTCAACCGAATAAATCAATACTTCATAACAAACGCAGCCAAATGAGAAAGTTTTTAACCTGCGCAACTATCGCGACCGCAATTATGACATCAGCACAGAATCCGCTGGAGCAGCCTTTTGCCACCGTGCATCAGACTCCTCCGTTCACCCGCCTCACCAACGCCTCCTATGAGCCGGCCATCGACCGTGGCATCGCCCTCGCGAAGGCCGAAATCGAGAAAATCGCCAATAATCCCGAGGAACCGACTTTCGAGAACACTATCGTGGCTCTCGAGCGCGCCGGTGCCGACCTCAACCGCGTGCTCAACGTGTTCTATCCGCTGCTCTCGGCCGACGCCGACGACGAGATGATGGAAATCTCCATGCGCGTATCGCCCAAGCTCAGCGACTACGGTACCTCCATCACCCTCAACGCTCCGCTCTGGAAACGCGTGAAGGCCGTTTACGAGAAGCGCGACGGCCTCAATCTCGATTCTGAGGACGCTATGCTCCTCCAGAAGACCTACGACTCCTTCGCCCTCTCTGGCGCCGACCTCGAAGGTGCCGACCGCGAGGCTTACCGCAAGCTCAGCGCTGAGCTTGCGGAGCTTACCACAGTTTTCGGTCAGAATGTGCTCAAAGAGCTGAACACCTACGAGATATGGCTCACCGCCGACGACCTCGCCGGACTTCCCAAGGGGATTGTCGACGAGGCAGCTCAGCTTGCCGAGGCCAAGGGCCGCAAGGGTGAGTTCCTCTTCACGCTCGCCCAGCCCACCTACATGGCCTTCATGAAGTATTCCGACCGTCCCGACCTGCGCGAGCGCTTCTACCGCCTCTACACGGGCCGCAATACCAAGGGCGAATACTCCAACGTAGAGAATATGAGCCGCATAGCCGCCGTGCGCCTCGAGATTGCCAAGTTGCTCGGCTCGCAGAACTACGCCCAGCACTCGCTCCAGCGCACAATGGCCGAGACCCCCGAAAACGTCTACAAGCTGCTCGACCAGCTCCGCGACGCCTATAAGCCAGCTCTCGAACGCGAGATGGCCGAGCTGACCGAGTTCGCATCCAAAACCGAAGGCAAACCCGTGAAAATCAATCCGTGGGACTATAGCTACTACGCCAATAAGCTCAAAAATACCACCTACAGCTACGACGAGGAGCAGCTGCGCCCCTACTTCGAGCTCGACAACGTGATTTCCGGTGTGTTCGGCCTCGCCACGAAGCTCTATGGCCTGCAGTTCACCCGCAACAACGATATCGAGGTCTACCATCCCGACGTGAAGGCCTTCGACGTAACCGACGACAAGGGCCAGTTCATCGGCGTAATTTACACCGACTTCTTCCCGCGCGACACCAAGCGTCCCGGCGCCTGGATGACGGGCTTCAAGGACCAGAGTATCACCCCCGAGGGCGTCAACGACCGTCCGCAGGTTTCCATCGTGATGAATTTCACCAAGCCCACGGCCGACACCCCCTCGCTCCTCACACCCTACGAAGTCGAGACCTTCCTTCATGAGTTCGGCCACGCCCTCCACGGCCTCCTCACCCAGTGCAAGTACGCCTCGCTCTCCGGCACCGCCGTCTACCGCGACTTCGTCGAGCTCCCCTCGCAGTTCAATGAGAATTACCTGACCGAGCGCGAGTTTCTTGACTCCTTCGCGCGCCACTACCAGACCGGCGAGAAACTCCCCGACCAGCTCATCGAGAAGCTCGTCAAGTCCTCGCAGTTCGGCGCCGGCTACGCCTGCATGCGTCAGCTCGGTTTCGGTTACCTCGACATGGCCTGGCACACCACCACCGCACCCGTGGCCGACCCCGTGGAGTTCGAGCGCAAGGCCATGGAATCCGTCCAGATTTTCGACCCCGTGGAAGGCTCAATGACCGGCACCACCTTCAGCCACATCTTCTCCGGAGGCTATGCCGCCGGCTATTACTCCTATAAATGGGCCGAAGTGCTCGACGCCGACGCTTTCGCCCACTTCAAGGAAAACGGTATCTTCGACCGCGCTACCGCCGACTCCTTCCGCCACAACGTCCTCGAGCGCGGAGGCACCCGTCATCCCGCACGCCTCTACCGCGACTTCCGCGGCAAAGACGCCACCATCGACGCCCTCCTGATCCGCGACGGCATCGCCAATCCCGCCACCACCACCGTCCCCATCCACAAGGACTAACCCCAGAAAATAAGGAAACAGATACTTCCTAAACAGCAACGGCGGTGTGTCAAAACTCGAAATTTTGACACACCGCCCTATTTTTCACCCGGATGGCGAGGGCGCTGTCAGCCATCGATCTTTTGTCGCTTTGTTATGCAAAGAATGGTCCGGATGGGCTATTATGACACGCCCTCGAGCTTCGCATGGCCCAGAACTATAGATTAGGGCTGCCGCAGTGGCAATCAATCGCTTTTGCTCTAATAATATTATCCAAATGTTAAATTAATCCCAAATTTTATCTTTATTTAAACAAGGTATGAAAAATTTTTGCCCAACCTTGGTCGTATCTTTGCATTGCGATTGTTCCCCCGCCCCCAAAGTTATTAGGAATGTTATTATGACTCCACCTATAGTTCCTATAGTTATTAGGAATCCACGGAGCGGTTAACCGCTTCCGGCGAGCATCGCCGGAAATCCCCTCCCTCCTTGCACCGGCTTAGGAGGTGCGAATTATTTCGCACCTCACGCGCTCGGCTTCTGCCGCCCCTGCTTTCCTCCCCCGCTTTCTCCTCCAAAATCTCCCTCCCTCCAATTTGTTTGCGCTTCGACCTTTAGGTCGATTTTTAAAACCGCCAATATGATTACGAGAACCTCCGAATTAAGAAAATATCTCTTCGCCTTCCAGCGCTCCCTCGGCCGCCGCCTCTCGCTCGCTGATATCGAGCTGCTGGGCCCTATCGAGCGCCACCGCCGCCTGGGCCGCTGCTCCCCCTGGATTGTCCACGACCACCCCGACCGCCCCGGCTCGCTCCCGCTCCTCCGCAAATACATCCGCTGGGTCATCGCCTACACTGGCATAGACTACCCCGAAATCCTCTTCGAGCCTCCCCCGCAGGCCCCCGACTCCTACCGCGGCTGCAACTTCGACCATGTCGTCTTCACACGCTGCCGCTTCACCCTCCATCGCGACCGCTACGACCGCTGCACGCGCGTCTTCATCCCCCAGCTATCGCCCGGCCGCCTGTTCATCCTCCACTTCCTCTGCACCCGCCCTCCGTGGGTCTGCAACGAGACCAACACCTCGCGCCGCGAGCGTGCCGTCCCCTGTGAGGAAGATACCAGACTGACCTTGCGCGAGCAGCGCCACGCCGTAGTCGGAAAGAGTTCCCCGGCGCCGTGCTGCCCCCGATCCTGCCTCTCGGAAAATCTGAGAGCGACCCCTGAACCCTCATCGGCCTTCATCGTCCTGCACAGAGGTGTGGACACCGACCGATGTATATAGCGGCAAGTCATGCCCCGCAGCCCAAAGCTAAACCGCATGGCAAGCGTACATTTACATTCTTCCATCCCCCGATTGACCGACCGCGGGCTGTTGCCAGGTTCCTATCGGTCAATGGCGTCCCATCCGGAATCCCTCCGGCTCTCCGTGTGTCGCTACCACAACATCGGCTCTCCGAGCCTCCCTTGTTGTGTGCGTCCACCTGTCCCCATGCTCGGCCCTTCGGGCCATCACATGGGGTTGGAAACAACCACGGCCCTCCGGGCCTCCGCTGCTGCCTCCTTGCAGGTATAAATCCCTGCCCTTTATATGGGTAAAATTTTTGTCCCTGCGCCGAGCTTTAGCGAGGCTTGTCCCCTCGTTTCCGCCCTCAATACCGTGTTGAGGGCGTAAGCCCGAAGGTTATCGCCAGTCGCTCCTCCGAGTCGCAAGAGGATAGTTCTGTGAGCGAGCTTCAGCTCGCCGTTTCCATCCGGATGGCGGCGGCTATTTATAGTGGCGCAGAGTCGCCACTATAAAAAGTCGCCATTGCGAGGTAGGCCTCGCCGCGCCCGTTTGGACCAAACGCCCTCGCCCCGCTATGGAAGCATGTTCAGGATCCATGCCCCGTAGCGGGGCGTCGTGTTTTCAGGCCATCCGGATGGCGAGGCGGCTTGTCAGAGTGGTGCAGATTCAAGGAGACAAGGGCGAGTGCTGAAGGGGGCAGTACGTAAGTACGACCCCGAAGCCGAGCCCGAAGTCGACGCCGAAGATGCGCCGCTATCACAAGCCACCTGAAAGAGCTCCCGTAGGGAAGCTCGTTTAGCATCCATGCTCCGTAGCGGGGCGTCGTGTTTTGTTAAAAATGCAGTTAGTATACGTATTTTAGTAGTCGTTAACGCGAATTAACAAATCGGGGGGGTAAATTGGCCCATAATATATAAATTTGCAAATCGATGCATAAATGTTAATGTTTCGAATATCTTAACCTTACTGATACAAGTATGCAAATCCCCCCAACAATGGTCTCAAGCCGCCATACGCCTTTATGGAAGAAGGTTGCAATAGGCTTGTGGCATATGCTGACGGGGCAGAAAGTCGACCAGCCGTGTCTGCTGCGGTCGGAACTTGGCTACCTTCTGCTGCATGCAATGGATTGGCGGGCAGAATATCGCATCAATGTGGTGCTGACGTTCTATTGCACAGGCGACAAGGGGCATGCGTGGCTCACGCGTAACGGCCGTGTGTTCTTTCTCTCCGACTCGACGAAAGTCAACAGTGAGAATTTAACTGTGGTCGGTCAGACCTATAAGTACATCTATTACGTCAAGGAGCGGAATCTCCAGCGCTGGTATGCCGTAGATATGCCTGCATGCCGCACCGGATGTTCCGATACCTGAAAAATGAAACCTAATATGGCAAATCTTTATCTGACACATAAATGCAACCGCGGGTGTCCGTTCTGTTTCGCCAGAGACGTGCTGAAAGAGAGCGGGCGCCTCGACGAAATCCTTACAATCGACGAGATTACCCGATTTCTCGATCATTACGGCCGCCAGGTGGATGCGGTCGGGCTGCTCGGGGGCGAGCCTTTCCTTTATCCGCATTTCGATGAAATGCTTCGTCTGCTGCTATCCCGTGGTGTATTCGCCAAGGTGTTCACTTCGGGCACGAATCCGCTTCCCGCGCCTCTCGATGAAATGACCTTCAAGGATGTGCTGGGAAAAATGTCGTTTGTGGTAAATGTCGGAACAGCCGACACCTACAATGAGCGCCAGTATGCCAACCTCGAGAACCTTCTTACGCGTTTCGGGCCGGTCTGCTCGCTGTCGTTCACTATCTTCGACCTCACTGCCGACCCCACTTATCTTTTCGACCTTATCGACCGTTTCCACCTCAACCGCGACATCCGTGTGGGAATCGCCCTGCCGATTTTCAACGGCGGCAACAGCTATATAGAAAAAGAGAGATACAGGGAGGCGGGCGACTACTTCATCCGTGCGGTGAAGATGGCCGCCGAAAGGCAGATTTCGCTTTCGATGGACTGCGGATTCACCGCCTGCATGTTCACTACTGAGCAAATCGGCGCCATGCTCTCGCGCGGCACGGAAATCAACTTCATGTGTGGAGCGGCTATGGACGTCGGTCCGGGCCTTAAGGTCTGGAACTGTTTCCCGCTTTTCCAGCTCGGGAAGCTAAATGCACTCGATTATTGCGATATAGAAGAGCTGCGCGCCGCTCTGGTGGAGAACACCGACTCGCAGCTTGCCGACGTTCCCGGTATTTTCGAGGAATGCACCGATTGCGACATGCGTCTGCGCCGTTTCTGCGATGGCGGCTGCAAAAGTTTCAAATCAATAAAACACTGAGAGATATGCCTAACCTGATGCTCACCAACTGGTGTAACTACAAATGTCCGTACTGCTTCGGCATGGACCGCATGGTGCCGCGCGTGCCTCAGGCGGCCATGAGCGACGAAACGTTTCTCGGCATTCTCGACTGGCTCGCCCGCACCAGCTATAACAAGCCCATACACCTGATGGGCGGAGAGCCCACGCTTCACCCGAAATTTGAATGGATTGTCGAAACGCTCCTTGAGCGCGACTACCCGATTACGATATTCTCCAATCTCGCAACCGAAAAGGCTCCCGAATACGCAGAGAAACTCGGTGTGCTCCCAATTTCATGGGTGGTCAATGTAAATCCGCCATATAAGTGGAGCGAGGTGCAGCGCGAACGCATCGAGAATGCACTATCGTTTCTCGGCGACAATGCCGCCATCACGTTCAACATCATGCCCGACGAGCCTGATTCGCTCTGGGCCATCGACCTTATCAAGCGATTCAACCTGCGCCGCAACATAAAAGTGGGTTTCGTGCTCCCCACCATCACTCAGGTGAACTATGCTCTCGACGACAACGAGTACACTATCGTTGCCGAGAAGACAGTTCAGCTTGCCCGCGACGGCGCCCGCGAAGGAATTACGCTCGACTATGAATGCGGCGTTCCGACGTGTGCTTTTACCGACGCTCAGCTGGGCGAATTGTGGAAGCTCGGTTCGAAAGTGTCGTCGGGATGCTGCTCGCGTCTGGATATAACTCCTCTCGGCGAGGTTATCTATTGCCTCTCGCTTGCTACGGTTCTCTCGCGCCACTACAGCGGTTTTGCAAACTACGACGAGGCCAAAAACTGGTTCGAGGAAAAATTCCATCCATATCGGCAACTCGGCCGAAAGGTGGAATGCGCCACCTGCAACCTTATGTGCCCCGACAAGTGCAACGGTGCATGCCTTGCCAAAAATCTTATCGACGTCAATAATCTGAATATCTCAAACGAATGAAAATCGCCAACAACATCTCCTGGAAGAAACTCCAGGACAAAGTGGTGGCCGTCAATCTGACGACCGGCACATACTATACCATGAACACCGTGGCCAGCGACATCTGGAAACTCCTTGCCGATGGCCGCTCGGTGGCTGAAATCGCCGATACGCTCGCCTCTGAATATGAGGCCGCCACTGCAACCATTCTGGCCGACGTTGAAAGTCAGCTGGATTACTGGAAAAAGGAAAATCTACTTTCCGAAGAATAGTTCCACGAAAACCAATCCAATCAACACACCATATTATTCCCATTGTTATGAACAAGAAGATTTATGAAAAGCCCGAAACGGTGCGCCACGAGTCGAAGAATGTAGTGCAGGGTTCGCTCTACACAGTAACGCTCCATTATACCTCGCTCCATTCCCTCCACTACACTTCGCTCTACTACTATCATTGATTTCCGGCGGCCATAAAATGGGCGAACGCACTATCCACAGGCTTTACACTCAGATTGCCGGAGTGGCGGTGACGTGGACAACCGATTGTGCCGGCGAGACCGACGAACTGCGAAGAATACTCAAACACCATCTCCGGGATTCTCAAAAGGATGCCGGAGGGGAATCGCATACCGTCGAGTTTGCCGAGAGCGGGCAACTTCCGGTAGTTCCGGATGATTCCTATGTACGCTGGGAAGGTCCCTATATGGGTCTCGTAACATCGCGCAACAAGGTCAAGTGGCTCTACTCGCCGTCGACCGGCCTTGATTATCTGATTCTTACCGAGGAGATAACCATACTCCACGATACGCGCTGCAACCACACGTGCTGCCATCTGCTTGCACGCCGCGAGGGAGACCGCACCGTGCGTCCGCGCATATGGGACGCCATTGTGATTCTTCTCCATACCGTCATGGCTATCCACGGGCGGTATTCGCTCCATGCGGCGGCTGTAGGGCTCGACGGCGGGGCTTACGTATTTATCGGAGAGAGCGGCCACGGCAAGTCGACGCTATGCACCGACCTGGTGAATCTCGGAGCCGACTATATGGGCGACGACCTTGCCTATGTCTACACCCGTGGCGATACCGTATGTATCGGCAGTCTGCTCATGGAGGCCAAACTTTTCCCGCGTCGCCATGCGCGCGAGAAGGAATGGATCGACGTTGTGGAGACCACCGGTTGCCGGGCTCCGCTCGAATTGCCGCTGAAGCGCATATACTACCTTCAGCGGGCCAAGGGGCCGTGTAGGGTGGAGCCGCAGGAGCCGGCCGACTGCATGATTGCCATGATCCGAGCTTCGAACAACGTGCGTATGCAGTACGACGCCGACCGTTGGCAGGATGTACTTGAGCGTGCCTCGATGCTCGATGCCTTCGGAGTGTTTCATTTCGGCGATCGTTCGACCCTTTCCACCGACCTATTTACCGATGCTTGATACCGACGACATATTGCAGCTCTGGCAGCTCGGAGGACGCTTCAGGGAGATTGCCGCCGACGAGATGATTGCCGATCTCGGCCGACACGGAGCCACGTTCTTCCGTCTGCTGTCCGACGATGCCCCGTTGCTCGAAGAGCGGGCGTCGCGCGAGATGTGCTTTCTCCATTCGGGGCTTCCGAGTGGCGACAGTTCGGTTCCCGTAGCGCCGGAAGGTGGCTATAATGAATTCGTGTCGCTTGCCGCCCGCTACGATGCTTTTGTAGGAGCGATGCGTGCGGCCTACGCTGCTTCCGATAGGCCGCATGTGCTTGCCGGAATGCTCTACAGTCTGTTTCCTGGCATCCGCGCCGAGATTCGTGCGCTCGATCCCGAGGTGGGAAGCGAGAATGAAGCCGATGAGGAGATCAGGCAGCTGATGGTGTTCGTATGCGGGCAGTGCAATCTGCATTGCCCCTACTGTTTCTCGCACGATCTCCAACGGACGGAGATTTCCGAGGCCGACCTGCGGCGAATCTTCCGATGGGCGGTCGCCCAGGGATGCTCCATGGTGACACCCTGCGGAGGCGAGCCGTTGCTCTATACCCATCTGCCTCTCTTCATGAGGCTCGTGGAGGAATACGGAATGACCACCTATCTGGCAAGCAACTGTACGGCTCCTATGCGTGGGCTTCCTGGGTTCAAGAAGGCGATTGTGAAGCGGCTCTACGTTCACTTTACCCGCGAATCGCTCGCCGACAGCGCTATGCGACGCACCGTCGACGACAATATCGCCTTCTGCAAGGAGCAGGAAATCGAGATGGCGGCGCGCATCAACCTCACGTCGCCCGACGAGACGGCGGCTCTGCAGTGGGTTGATATTACACGCGAGAATGGGATAAAGCGGCTCAACATCGCGCTGACCATCCCCTCGCGCTTCGCCGCCAACCGTTATACCGACCCATCGGACTTCGAGCGGTATGTGCCGGTCATCATGCGGATGTTCGATTATGCCAGGCAGTCGGGAATCGCCCTCGGAATCGCCAAGCCGTTGCCTCTTTGCCTTTTCCCGGAGGATGTAGCGCTCGAAATGCTGCGTGCCGACAGCTGCACAGCCCTCTGCGGCATCCACCAGTCGGGCTATATGAACAACCTTTCGCTCTCCACCGACATGGCATTCTCTCCTTGCCTCGGCCTGACCGACGTACGCATACCATTCGACGATGCTCCAGACTGGGCCACTCTCTCGCGGCGTTTCGCTCCCGGAGTTGAACGCCTTCTCAATCGCGATGCCTCGGCAAAGTGTGCCCGCTGCTTCTTGAAAAGTCGCGGACTCTGCCAGGGCTACTGTCTTTCATATAAATACCGCGAAGAGGATGAGTTCTGACCTGAAACACGTCATACACCGCGCCAAGCGCGCCCTGGTCGACGCTCTGCTGCTTCGCGGACGGCGCACCCGCTTCGACGACAGCATAATCATCGAGACCACCAATATATGCTCGCTCCGCTGCAGTTGTTGCCCCAACGGCCACGCTGTGGAGCGCCGCAAGCCCGGACGAATGTCGGCAGAGACTTTCGACGCCGTGCTGGCAAATATCGACATTCCGGTAAAGAGATGTTTTCTGCATATGTGCGGCGAGCCATTCCTCAATCCCCGGCTCGATTATTTCTGCTCCGAACTGCTGAAACGCAGGATTATTCCCACCATATTTTCAAACGGCTACGGTATAGACCTCACACTGCTCGACCGCATTCTGGCTCTCCGCGGAGTAAAAATCTCATTCTCGATGGAACTGCAGTCGGCCGCCGACTACGAGGCCATCCGCACCCCCGGCCGCTACGACCGTGCCGCAGAGCATCTGAGAGAAATCAACTCGCATTTTGCTGCCGCCAAAAAATTCTACGGACTGAACGTGATTCTCCGTAATCCTGATGGAAAGATGGTCAGAGAGGACTCCGAAAGGCTGTTCGGCGAATACAGCCAGCTGTTGAGCATCACATATTCCTCGATGTGGCCGTGGCCCGGCCTGCCCGACACCGGCGACCTGGCCGGACATTTTGCGCCACGCGGTTCATATTGCAGTCAGGCGAAAAAGCTTCCGGCAATACTCTGGGACGGCACGGCCACCTTCTGCGCGCTCGACTACGGCGGTGCAATGCCCGTGGGCAATCTTACGCGTCAGCGTCTATCGGAGGTGCTGAACTGCGGTGAGTCGCGCCGCCTGCGGCGCGCCCTCGCGCTCGACCGCAGAAAGGCTTCCTCGCTCTGTGCCGGATGTGTCTTGCCCGGCTTCAACAGTTTCGTGGCGGACGTAGGCCGCGTGAAGTTCCAAAAGGGCGACCCTTCGCTCGACAAGATATACGCATCAGTCGATGAATACTTCGGAAACACATAAGACCCCCGGGAGAGGCACCCTGCGCTCGGAATTCGCCATGCTGGGCTACGTGTGGCGCTCGGCCCGCGGCATGCACGCGCGCATTGTGCTCCCGATGCTCGCGCAGATTCTCCTTGGATTGTTTCCGGCGGTGATTACCTATCAGGTTCAGAGCTGGATTACCGGCACGGAAAGTGTGGCTGAACTGCTCCAGTGGCGCCATATCGTGGAATTTGTGGGGATGATACTGGGCATGACCGTAATAAGGCAGATTTCCTCGCTCTCGCAGGGTATCGCCATGGCGGAAATCCGCAGGAATCTCGAACGGCGATATATCGACTGGCTGGCGGCCTGCGATTTCCGGCCGGAGGAGCATGGCGCGGGCACCGGCCGTACCGGACACCGCAGCATGATGGCCTTTTCGCGCGAGTCGGAGATGCTCACGGGGCTGATTCCCATGTTCTACCGGTCGTTTGTGCAGGCTCCGCTCACCATTATCTCGTTTATGGCGCTGATGGTGTGGATGTCGTGGCAGCTTTCGTGTGTCGTTGCACTTCTTGCGGCATCGGTGGCCGTGAGCTGCGTGCTTCTGCGGAAAAAGGTAAAGGCGGTGCGCCGTGTGCTCTACGGCAGGATGTCAGATCTTTACCAGCTATATTCCGACTGGGTGAAGGGCGGACGCGTGCTCCGTTTCTACGATTCCGACGGATTCGTGTGCGGCAAGCTCGCGGAAGTGGTCGACGACAGCTGCCGTCTTAACAAGCGGCTGGTTGGAATCGCGTGCCGCCAGAACATTGCCACCGAGCTTCTTACCTATGCCGGCGTATTGGCGTTCATCCTTGTGGTGGCCTCCGGGCGCGATGCGGCCGACTGGGGGATTCTTCTGGCCTATCCTCTCGCTATACTTTATATCCGCAGCGAAGCCATAAAGGTTGTGAACGGCTATGCCCAGCTTGCCGCCACGGAGAGTTCCGTAAAGCATCTTGTCAAGGCTTTCTGCAATGGGAAAACTGAGGGGTCGGGCGGAAAGGAACCGAAGCGTCACGTCGAATCAATCGAACTGAGGCATGTGTATTTCGGCTACAAGGATGGTGTGAAGGTACTTTCAGATTTCTCGGTCAGATTTGAGCGCGGAAGGCTCAACGTTCTTGCCGGAGAGAGCGGTGCAGGTAAAAGCACCTGCCTCGACCTGATTACCAAAGCTATAGAGCCACCGGAAGGCGTGGTATTGCTCGACGGAATCGAACTGAGAGAGATTGATTCACGCGCTCTGACGAGGCAGACGGCACTTGTGGAGCAGGAGCCGTATCTCTTCGAGGGCACTTTGCTTGAAAACCTCACATTCGGCAAACCTGCCGATATAAATGAGATACTTTCGCTGTGCCGCGAGTTGCATCTGGAGCGGGTAGTCTCCACCGAGGCCGACCTTCAGCGTCGCGTGTCGGATTCCGGACTGAATCTGTCGTCGGGCGAGAAGCAGCGCATAGCTTTCATACGCGCGCTGCTAAAACATCCGTCGGTTCTTCTGCTCGACGAGGCCACAAGCGCTGTGGATGCCGACACTTCCGCCGCCATGATGGCCGCTATAGGGCGGATATGCCGCACTACGCTCACCGTCTGCGTTACCCACGACCCGGCCGTGATGCGCATTGCGGATACACTTGTGAAAATCAGCGACGGAAAAGCCGTAATTATCCATAATCATGAAGGAGACACCCACCCGACAGGCTGAACGTGAACGCGCCGCCGCGCGGTCGATGCTTGTGCTCGGCCAATATGAGGAGTTGAAGCGCCTTGCCGGAGGGGTGTGCCGCCTCGTGCCGCTCAAAGGAGTGTCGCTTCTGCTGACGGTATATGACGACGGCAGGCGTGAGGCGGGCGATATCGATGTGCTCGTCGATCCGCCGGATCAGGCGGCGTCCTTCGCCACGCTGCTCGAAAAGGCCGGCTATCGCCGCCAGTTCGACTATCTTCACGATGATGCGGCGCTTGCCGGGAAACAGAAGATGGCTTTTCTCGCACGCACCCCGCTGGAGACGGATGTCGACGTACATACGGCGTTCGTTTCCAAGAAATTCTTCCGACACCATTGCGGAAATTTCAATCGCGACGCCCTGCGGCGCTGTATCCCCTCGGAAGATGCGGAAGCGCGCATGGACCGTCTGGACGAATGGTTGTTTCTTGCGCAGCATGCCTGTTTCCACCGCTTTGAGCAGGAAAAGTGGCTGATGGATCTTCTACGTATCCTCGAAGGTTTTTCCCAGGAGGAAAGGCAGACCCTTTCGGAGCGGTGTGATTTTTATGGCTTCCATCGTGTCGCTCTTGTGGCGTGCGACGAGCTCGACAGATATTCTCCCGGTAGCGGTATGGTCCGTATGAAGAGGCGGCCTGACGACGAATCCACGCTTCGGCAAGCCCGTAGAATGCTTCATGGGCCGCACGGGCGCCTAATGCGTCGCATAATCGCATGGATGTGGGAGATTTTCATGATCGATACAAAGGCGGGACGCCGAAATGCCTGCAGAAGATTCATTTTCCCGTCGGCCGCCGAGCTAAAGGCCATTTACCGCAGCTCTTCGCGTTGGCTGCTGCCGCTTCTGCATGTAGTGCATACCATACCGGCAGCCCTGGCCGTAGTGGCCTTCAGTCTTTATACCCGCCGGTCAGGTTGAGGAGTGGTGGCGGTAGAACCAGTGGATGTCGGCGACTTTGCCGAGAGCCTTGACTATCACGTAGCTGATGGTGGCGGCTACAGTAACGGGTAGCAGCAGGGAGTAGTGCGACACCATCTCCACCACAAGAAAAATGGCCATGAGCGGCGCCTGGATGGCTCCGGCCATAACGGCCGCCATGCCGAAGAATGCGAAGTCGACCACAGGTAGATTCAGCCCCAGAAATGTGTTGGCTGTCAGGGCGAAGAAGTAGCCGGCGATACATCCGGCGAATATTGTGGGCGCGAAATCTCCGGCAACGCCACCGCCGCTGTTGGTCGACGAGGTAGCCAGCGGCTTGACCAGAAGCATTCCGGCAGCCATAAGAATCAGCAGCGTGGGGGAGGGGAGTCGCGTAGCCCACAGACTATAGGAGGTGATGGCTTCGCCGTGGCCGGCGAGCACTTTGGCTATGAAGCCGTAGCCCTCGCCCCATAGGGAGGGAAAGAGAAAGACGCAGACGGCGACTACCGATCCCGACAGGAGATTCTTCATCCAGGGATTCTCCATCCGGAAATAGAATTTCACCATATGGTGCATAACTCTGGAGTAGTAGAAGGAATAAATGCCGCAGAACATTCCGAGGAGCAGAATGTAGGGCCATATATCGGGAGTTACGGCGGTATATTGTTCGAAGGCTACATCGGTGGTGCACCCCGAGAGTGCATAGGCCGTGAACCATGCCGTGAGCGATGCGATGAAAACCGCAAGCACTGCCATCACCGAAAGGCTGACGCTAAGCACTTCGAGCGAGAAGAACGCACCACCCACAGGGGCTTTGAAGATGGCTGCTATTCCCGCCGAGGCTCCGCAGGCCAGCATGAAGCGCATGAGGTCGGGGCGCACGCCAAGACTGCGGGCCACATTGCTCCCGATGGCAGCTCCGGCATAGGCAATCGGGCCTTCGGCTCCGGCGGAGCCACCGAAGCCGAGCGTGAGCGAGCTCGCCACTATGGGGGCGTAGGTAAGATAGCCGGGAAGGCGGTAGCGGCGCTCGGCTATTGCCATTCCGAGCTGCGAGACACCGTGGTAGATCTTCTGCCGGAGAACGTAGCGCTGATATATACCGGTGAGCAGGATACCGGCCACGGGGAAGATGAGAAACATCCAGTTGGCTCCCCAGGGGTCGAGGTTCATTACCATGGAGGTGGATATATACGCCACAAGGCGTTTGAGCAGGTAGGCGGCAACACCCGTGATCAGCCCGGTGACCAAGGCCATGGCCACCAGCAGCTGGCTGTCGGAAAGACAATCCCTCAGCGTGTGCAGAAACAGTTGAAATCGTGAGCGCCTCATTTAGATACTGCGAATCTATATGGTTAAAACCCATGGCACATGAGAAATGTTTAGCAAATCCTCAGGTTGGGAACGCCGATTGAATTTGCCACATTGACGAAAAAGTGTAAATTTGCATATCGCAATCTTCCGGCCATGATATGGCGCGGAGTAGCGTCGTCTGATTTGCCAATCAACATATCGCACATCGCAGTGTATGAACAGGATTCTTGATAAAAAGCACTTTTCGGAAAAAGTTGTGCAGCTGGTGGTTGAGGCCCCGCTGATAGCCCGCGCCCGCAAGCCGGGACATTTCGTAATCGTGATATGCAACGAAAAAGGGGAGCGCATCCCGCTCACCATAGCCGATGCTGACGAAAAGAACGGTACGATAACGCTCGTGGTTCAGGCCGTGGGCGCCTCGACTACCGAAATATGCGCCAAGGAGCCGGGTGAATACCTCCATGATGTGGTCGGACCGCTCGGTCGCGCCACTGAAATCGCAGACTACGGCACCGTGGTATGCTGTGGCGGCGGTGTGGGTGTCGCCCCGCTTCTGCCTATCCTGAAGGCAATGAAAGCTGCCGGCAACCGCGTCGTTTCAGTGCTTGCCGCCCGTACGAAAGATTTGATAATACTCGAGGAGCAGGTGCGCGAGCATTCCGACGAAGTGATAATCATGACCGACGACGGATCCTATGGCGAGAAGGGGCTTGTGACGGCCGGCCTGGAGCGCGTGCTTCAGCGCGAGCCTGTAAATCTGGTCTGCACCATCGGGCCGGCGGTGATGATGAAATTCGTGTCGCTGCTTACGAAGAAATACGAGGTGCCTACCATCTGCTCGCTCAACACGATAATGGTCGACGGCACAGGCATGTGCGGCGCCTGCCGTGTCACTGTGGGAGGCAAGATGCGTTTCGTATGTGTCGACGGCCCGGAATTCGACGCCCATCAGGTCGATTTCGACGAGATGATAATGCGGCTGCGTCCCTGATCGCGTTGCTCCCTTTTGCAGATTTCAGACTTAACCTTTCATTCCGAATTTTCGAACCCAACAATATCATGTCAACTACCATCTCGCCCCGCGACGCCCAGTGGCGTGAGGAGCTGCGCAAAAGCCACACTGCCAAAGAGCGTACGGCCATTCCGCGCGTGAAAATGACTGAACTCGATCCGGCCTACCGCATTACCTGCAACGAGGAGGTGAACCAGGGCTTGACGCGCGACCAGGCCGTTCTGGAGGCAACGCGCTGCCTCGACTGCCCGGATCCGACGTGTGTCACCGGCTGCCCCGTAGGCATCAATATTCCGGGATTCATCAAGAATATCGAGCGCGAAAATTTCCACGACGCCGCGGTTGTGCTCAAGGAGACGAGCGCCCTGCCGGCCGTGTGCGGCCGAGTGTGTCCCCAGGAGCGCCAGTGCGAGTCGAAGTGCATCTACAACAAGATGAAGCGGCCGCCCGTGGCAATCGGTTATCTTGAGCGTTTCGCCGCCGACACCGAGCGATTGAGCGGAAATTCCGCACTGCCCCCGCGCGAGGCCGCAAACGGTATGAAAGTGGCAGTAGTGGGCTCCGGTCCGGCATCGCTTTCCTTTGCCGGCGACATGGCAAAACGCGGATTCGAGGTACATGTCTACGAGGCTCTGCATGAGATCGGCGGCGTGCTGAAATACGGTATCCCGGAATTCCGCCTCCCCAACGAGGTTGTCGACGTTGAGATTCGCGCTCTCGAGCAGGTGGGAGTCAAGTTCATGACCGACTGCGTGGTGGGCAAGACCATCGGCTACGACGACCTGCTTGCACGCGGCTTCAGGGGCGTTTTCGTGGCCTCCGGAGCCGGGCTTCCGCGCTTCATGGGGATTCCCGGCGAGAATTGCGTGGGCGTGATGTCGAGCAATGAATATCTTACCCGCGTGAACCTGATGGGCGCCGGACGCGAGGGGTGGGCCACCCCGGTGATACGTGGAAAGCGCGTGGCCGTCATCGGCGGCGGCAATACCGCCATGGACTCCTGCCGCACGGCGCGCCGCATGGGTGCCGAGGAGGTATACATCGTATACCGCCGCAGTGAGGCCGAGATGCCGGCCCGAGTGGAAGAGGTTCGCCACGCCAAGGAGGAGGGCGTAACATTCCTGACGCTTCACAACCCCATAGAATATCTTGCCGACGAGCGCGGCCACGTCAGGGCCATGCGTCTGCAGCGTATGGAGCTCGGTGAGCCCGACGCCTCGGGACGTCGTTCGCCGGTTCCGGTCGAGGGCGACATCGTCGAGATGCCCGTTGACGAGGTGATTGTGAGTGTGGGCGTTTCTCCAAACCCGCTCATCCCCAATTCCATCGACGGACTGGAGGTTACGCGCCGCGGCACGCTGGCCGTCAACGACGAGACGCTCCAGACCTCGTTGCCCCTTCTCTATGCCGGAGGCGATATAGTGAGGGGGGGCGCCACGGTGATTCTCGCCATGGGCGACGGCCGCAAGGCTGCTGCGTCGATGGCCGAAGCTCTTCTCAAATAAGATTGACAATCAACGAATCATTCAACAATATATATCAATATATCGGCAATAGTTACTTAATATGTCGGAACTTACTATCGGCGAAGTATATCGCGCACAAATGGTATTGAAGGATGTGGCCCGTCATCCGAAAATCATCGGGCCGACAACACTTTCTGATTCATGCCGGATTTATCTCAAGCCGGAGAATCTGCAGCACACCGGTTCGTTCAAACTCCGCGGCGCCTACTATAAGATCTCGCAACTCAGCGATGAGGAAAAGAAGCGCGGCGTAATAGCCTGCTCGGCGGGCAACCACGCCCAGGGGGTTGCTCTCGGCGCCACCCACAACGGCATTAAGTCGCTGATCTGCCTTCCCGCCGGTGCCCCGATTTCGAAAATCGAGGCCACCAAGCGTCTTGGTGCCGAGGTTTGCCTCGTGCCCGGCGTTTACGACGATGCCTATGCCAAAGCGCTTGAGCTAAAGGAGAAGCACGGCTATACGTTCGTGCATCCCTTCGACGATCCGCTCGTTATCGCCGGGCAGGGAACAATCGGTCTGGAGATTCTCGAGGAGATGCCCGATGTAGAGGCCATCGTGGTGCCCGTTGGCGGCGGCGGCTTGATTTCAGGGGTTGCCTTTGCTGTGAAGACGCTCCGCCCCGACATCAAGGTCTACGGCGTGCAGGCCGAAGGGGCACCCTCCATGGTGCGTTCGCTCGCCGACAGCGAACGACTTCATCTCGACAGCGTCTCGACCATAGCCGACGGCATCGCCGTGAAGGAGCCGGGCGAAAACACCTTCGCCCTTTGCCGGAAGTATGTCGATGAAATCGTTACAGTGAGCGACGACGAGATAGCCGCGGCAATCCTTGCTCTGCTTGAGAAGCAGAAACTTGTGGCCGAAGGTGCCGGCGCCACGGCTGTGGCAGCCGCCATGTTCGGCCATCTGCCTGTCGAAGGGAAGAAGATTGTCTGCCTCGTGTCGGGCGGCAACATCGACGTGAACATTCTCAACCGCATCATAAACCGCGGCCTGGCCAAGACCGGACGCCTCTGCCAGCTCGAACTGGCCGTGCAGGATAAGCCCGGCACACTCTCCTCCGTGCTGAAAATCGTGGCCGACGAAGGCGGCAACATCCTGGGGGTGAATCATGAACGCGTGGCGGCTGCCGCCGACATCAATTCCTGCATGCTTCACCTCGAGCTGGAAACCCTCAACGACGACCATATAGCCCGCATCCGCCGCTCGCTCGGAGATGCCGGCTTCCAGGTGCTCTGACATCTTTTTTAGCATTTAAATTTATTATTTCGGGCGGATTTTCCTGACGGGGAATCCGCCTGAAAGTTTTTTATGCGGTATAAATTCATGGCGATGTAGCTTAGACGGCCTCAGGGTGCAGTGGATTGATTTTATGCACATAATTGTGGTTAAATGCGGTATAACTGATGAATTATCAAATAATTCGCATTATGTTATAAAAAATGAAAATAATAGTGTAACTTTGCAACGGATTTTACGTAAAGCCATCCAGCCTGTGGGGCCGGGAGGTTTTCAGCCGGTTAATTCGGCGGAGTCAAGATTTATTTAGGTTTTTCTTTATACAATCGTACTGGCAATATCAGATCATTACATTTTTCATTGCACCCATGCAGGATTTCAGCCGTGCGTAGACTCCGGTAGGTTCAGGAAATAATTTATAAACATCACATAATATCAAGGTTTCATTTCTTCAATGATCAATTTTACCCGAATTATTTGTTTGTGCAGCCTCTCGGCGACGTTGGGCGCCAGCGGTATGCAGTGTCCGCCCGACCGCAGCGCGGAGGTAATGTCCAATCTCGTGTACAAGACACCGACGCGCCATAATGTATTTGCCTCCGAACGCGCCAATAAAGTGGAGTCGCTCAGCAGAAAAGTCCGCTCGTTGGCTTCGAAAAATGGTCATCGCGCTCCCGAGGTGGTTTTCGAGCCGACCAATACACTATCAGGTGTCGATAAATTCAGCGACATGGACGTGGCCGGAGGTGGCCTCTGGATTTATTCCATCAAGTATGATGTTGAGCGGATCGTACACAACGAATACTGGACGGAATCACGCATCACAGGCTTTGAGGCGACGATTTACGATGGTACATTCAAGTGCCTCGGTACGATAAAAGACAGAATCCGCCTTAACGACGATGAAATCCGCCCCGTGATAGCCGATCTGATACCGGTAGCCACGCGCCATTTTTTCAACGACGACGATGATGTGGAACTTATGTTCAGTCTTGGCGTGAATACCACAACTCCCGGTATCAATCATTACCGTACGTATGTCTACAAACTGGACAATCCCGTAAAGGACGCCTCAGGCAACGATGAACCGGTCTATACAATCGACGATGTTGTTTCAGACGTTCTCGACGCAACTCCGGCAGGAGGCGAGGAGAAGCTTTTCCTCACATTCGCCAACGAGGAGCAGCCGGATCTTGATTTCGACAGCATCGAAGATCCCGAAAACTTCGACATGTGGAACGAATGGAGCATGAAGCTTTATATAAACCTTAACGTTTATACAAGTGTGGGTGCCGACGGCAAGCTGCAGAAGGTGATGACAAAAAAACTTCGTATGCTCGAAATGCCCGGCGACCAGGAAAATACGCCTGTATTTATGTCGATGCTCCACGAGGGCAAACCATATTTCATATGTCCGCGATACGCCCTGCCGTTTTACAACGATTATAATATCAGCGACTACAATACGGACCAGACCATGCGCGACGGCAACAGCCTGGTTGTGGAAATCTACCGTATCGACGGCAATCAGGCCGTACTGGAGCAGACCACATCCATCCCTGCGCCTAAAGCCGAAGGGGCTCTCGCATCATATTATTCCGTGGGCGACCTGATGTATCGCGAAGATATAATGATGTCCCAACCCGGTAGCGCACAGCTTCTGGTGACGCGCAGCGACGTTCAGAGCGCCGCTGAAGAGTCAGGAGTCAAGACATATGCGGTCTATACTTCCGACGGCGCTCTGAAAGCCACGTTAATGGCCAATTGCGCCGGTGGCGTGCCGATGTCCGATATCCCGGGCAAGGAGACCCAGTATATGTTTGTACGCATTGAGAACAATACCTCGACATATCATTTTGTCAATCTTGAATCGTGTACGGAGGTGGCCTGCATCGACTATATGCTGACCCTCGACGGGAGCGACCCCGACCCGCTGAGCGCCAATATGGAACGCGTGCCCTACGGCGACAGATATATATATGTCAATGAGATGGCTTATCCCGTCGAGGATGAGGATTTAGTATATATGCGGTTTGCATGGCTCAACGATAAAGGCGAATATATGGGCCAGCAATGGCTCAATATGGGTTCGGGTGTAAACTACGCCCGCAGCTACCTGAATCAGGCTGCTTTGAAGAAGGGCTTCTTTGCCAAGGCCGACGAAATGGCGTATATGGTTCTGATCAAGCGTGCTACTTCGTCGACCGTACTTACCGAGGAGTTGCTGATCGGCCATCCTGTATCCGATGCCCATCCTCTGGGGAAAGATCTTCTCCTTGTCGGACCCGGCGAGAAGGGTCAGCTGGTTACCATTTCTCCGGTACAGTTCGACGGGCGGAACAAGCTCATGGTAAGCTACGACAATTCTGCGGACAATGGTGCTTATACCGTCGACTTCTACAATCTGCCTCTTGACGGCACCAATGCCATCGAGGGTGTGGGTGCCGACACCGACGCCGGATCCGGAGTGACATTCGACGGCTCTACGATTGCCTTCAATGGCAAATTCACCGTCTACGATGCCCAGGGGCGCATCTGCCTTTCGGCTGTAGGAAGCACCGACGCATCGAAACTGGCCACAGGACTTTACATCGTGGTGACTGATGGCGGCGCATCGCGTAAAATAATGGTGAAATAATCTGACATACAGAAAATATATGAAAATCAATATATTGGCGTTGGCTGTGATTGCCTCGGGAATGGCCGCGGTGGCAACTCAGGCAAAGACGCTCACACCCGAGGAAGCGCTTGCGCGAGTAGGCTCTTCCGCCGGGCTCCATAAGATTGCGGGCAAGAACGCTCCCCAGAGCCGTCTGGTCTATACAGAGGAGGCTCAAGGCTCTCCCGCTCTCTACGTATTCGACAAACCCGCCGCTAACGACGGCTACCTGATACTTTCGGCCGACGATATGGCCTACCCGGTGCTGGGATATGCCGACAGCGGCGAATTCGACTCTGAAAACATGCCTGAGGCTATGAAATGGTGGCTTCAGCAGTATGCCGACCAGATAGCCTATGCCCGTGCAAACGTGGGTAACATCGTGATGGCACCCCGCAAGGCCGATGCCGACGGCCGTGAACCGATAGAGCCGATGATTAAGACGGCCTGGGACCAGATTGAGCCTTACAACAATCAGTGCCCCTCGTATAGCGGCGTGCGGACCTATACCGGATGCGTCGCCACCTCTATGGCTCAGGTGATGAACTACTGGAAATATCCCGAACGCGGCAAAGGCACCATCACTTATACCGCATCAACAATCCAGAAACGCCTGTCGATGAATTTCGCCGCCAAGGCGTTCGACTGGGCCAACATGCTCGACCGCTATGAAGAAGGCCAGTACGACGATACGCAGGCTGCCGCCGTGGCATATCTGATGAAGGCCTGCGGCTATGCAGTCAAGATGGACTACGGCACCGATTCTTCCGGCGCCCTGGCTATGAACGTAGCCAACGCGCTTACGCGCTATTTCGACTACGACGGCAATATCGACTATCAACTTCGTCAGTACTATTCGTCGACCGAGTGGGCCGAAAAGATGTATGCCAACCTCCGCGACGTGGGTCCCGTGATTTACGGCGGCGGCTCGATGATTGGCGGCGGCCACTCCTTTATCTGCGACGGCTATAGTTCCGACGGCTATTTCCACTTCAACTGGGGATGGACCGGTATGTCGAACGGCTACTTCAAGCTCGAAGGGCTGAATCCCTACGCGCTCGGCAGCGGCGGAGGCAGCGGGGGCGGATATAATTTCACGCAGGATGCCGTTTTCGGCATTCAGCCACCTACCGGAAAGCCCGTAGTTGAGCAGCCCGAGGTCGTTACCCAGTGCGGCTCGCTGGCCGGGACGATTGAGGGCAGCGTGCTCTCGATTGACCTTTTCGCCGAGGCGGAGGCCATGTGGGTTAACTACAATCCGAATATACTCAATATAAAATTCGGTGTGCGCATCGAGCCGCAGGGCACTACGCCCGGCGATATCCGTTATGCCGAAATCTCCGATAGAACTTTCGACCTTGCCCCCGGCTACGGCACGGGCCCGTCGATGTTCAGTCCGAGCCTCGACCTCAACTCGCTCAATCTGGCCGACGGCACCTATACGATTACCATCGTCACAGCCGACTACAAGGCCGAGACTACAGTATGGCAGGACATCAAGGTGAACTACGGATATTTCAAGAGCCTGACACTCACGCGTTCGGGCAGCAACTATGAGGTAACGAACCAGGACGTTTGCCGTCTGGTGATTCTCGATGCGTCGGTGAAGCCCGGAAAACTGAGCTACGGATGTACGCATCAGTTCACTGTTAAAATTACCAACGATAACGATATAGAACTGACCAGCGGATTTGCTCCCGTAGTGTTCTACAACGGCACGGCCGTAATGCTCGGCGAGAGCATCTTCGTTTCGCTCAAGCCCGGAGAGACTGTGGAACGCACATGGGACAGCGCCCTATATCTGCTCGACCGTAATTTCAACGTTACGGGCGACATCACCGTGCAGCTTTCATTCTTCGACGAAGGAACATACAACATCTATTCGGCCGACGTGCTGAAGAGCTATACGATGATGGCTAACCAGGGTGCTCCGACATTGCAGACCAACACTCTGCGTGTTATGGGTCAACAACTTACCCAGGAGCAGTTCGAGGGGACGACGGTAAGCGTATATCGTGTTGCCGACACGGCCGACAAAATCCAGGTGGTGGCCGGCATAAGGCTCGTGAAGGGCTACTGCGCATATCCGGTCTACGCCTGCCTGACTTCAACGGAGGTTGATGAAAACGGCAATGTCGCCATAATCAACTCGGCCGGACACCCTGTATATATAGACAGCAGCGGCAAGCAGGATCTGTTCGTTACCGACCTTGACATAACCGGCGCGAAAGACGGCAAGCTTTATGGCATACTGATGGCCTACGAGTTCTCCGGTTCGCTTTATCCCATTCAGGGCAGCGTGGTCTACATCCGCACGGTCACCTCCGGAGTCGAGGATGTCGCCACCGACGAGGCTTCGCTTCTCAAACGCCAGGGCAACAGCCTTGTGGCCTCCGGCAACGCCCTGATTGAGGTATACAACACCTCCGGAATGCTCGTCGGCACCGCCGAGGGTGAATTCGACCTCACCACGCTCGGAAGCGGCCTTTACATAGCCCGCGCCAACGGCGTGACACTCAAATTGAAACTCTAATTAACCAATTTTTATTCACCACCTTTTATTGAAGTCGTTTAAATGACGTCATCAGGTACAAACAGCAATCTATGAAAAAGATTCTACAAAGTCTGATGACGCTGGTAATGTTGCTCGGCATTACCCAGCTCGGACAGGCCCAGACGACCTACTCTGTTACGGTCGAATGGGGAATCCCTGGCGCAGTGCAGCTGAAAACAGCAGGTAAGATTATCGAAGGCATACCTGCCGATGCCACAAGCTACACCGTTACCTCCACTGACCAATGGTTTTCGGTTGTAGTTATGCCCAACTACGGATATGAGTTCGTAAGCTGGATTGATCCGACAACCCAGACTGAAAAGAAGAGCACCTCAATCAGCGGTATCTACAAATTCAGCGGTGAAACCGTAAAAGTCAACCTCAATAAGGTTGAATTCGACCAGACGTTCAACCTTAAGGTTGTCAACGGTGCTGACGCCATCACGGTAGCCAAATTCAATGAGACGGATGCGAATTTCCTCGCACTTCTTAAGGAGGGCGACAACACGATTCCGTATGCTTCGACCAAAAACAAGAAGGTCGACCTGCAGACCGCCTACGGCACGTCGATATATTCCGTTACGCAAAACGGCACAACACTTTCTCCCCGCTTTGCCACCACCCCCAACAGCTATCAGTTTGAGGTAGCACCCGGCGACAATATCGAGGTAACCGTATTTGATCCCGCCACCTTAGGCAACGATGTAGAGCTGACTCTCGACATTCCCGTCGGAATGGAGAAGGTAGTGAAGAACATCCGCAACTGGACTACTTCGAAATTCATCGAAAGCGAGATTGCCGACGGCAAACTCACTGTGGCGTCTAAATCCGACCTGCAGTTCAATCTCAATGCCACCGACTATACTATCAATGGCGTAACTTACGACGGAACGGCTCTTGAAGTGAAGGGCGACGAATATCCCTATGTGCGTTTCGAAGCTGATAAGACCGGCGTTTTGAAATTTGATGTCGCAGAGCGCGAATACGGCACCCGCACCATCACGGCATATGTCGTAAATCCCGAAGGCGTTAAAATTATTGCCGGCAACGGTCTCGACGGGGTGGAACTTCCTCTTGAAAACGGCGAGGATGTGGCTGAAGAAATCGTGATGAAGCAGGCTACGGAGAGCGGCTCGGTTCTCGACGGTGCGTACACTATCGCTGCCGCGACCGCAAAAAAATTCACTCTTACCTATAGCCTGCGCTACAATGGCATTCAGGTGTCGGAAAAAGACGGCTATTTCATCAGCCACACCCGTGGCGCCAACCTCAGCAGTGTGATCGAGTCCGGCTACTCCGGAGAGACCATCTACGTGGTGGCAGCTCCGACGGCTCCCGACTCGAAGGCCTGGGTTTACTACGCAGGTCCGGAGAGTACCGTTCGCATCGACTCCTCCTCGAAGTACGGCGCAAGCACCCGTACCGTTCTGAAACCCGGCTACAACGAGTACAACTTCAACCTCGAATATGAGGCTCCGGTTATTATCCGTGCGCTTGGTGAGGTTCAGTCGATGAGTGTGCTTTGCGACGATGTGGCCCAGACGGCCGACGACTACGGCCGCTTTGTGGACGTTCCCGTGAAGAACGGCAGTGTTGCCCGTATTTTCGCCGACGGCAAAACCCACGCCAAGGGTGATGTAAAATTCTTCCTCAACGACGGCGCAACCGCCGAGGTAACCTACGACAAGGTATTGAAGCACGACCCGGAGATCAGCAATACACTTTCGGTATACGACGGCACCGAGGTTGTGGTGAAACCTGCCGAGAAGACCACCATGCTCTACGACGGCGACGAGGTGACTCTCGATGCCGACGGTACATACACTTTCACAACCGACGGCGAACTTCACACCGTTACTCTCAGCAAGGTGGCCGAGGTTTACGACGGCAAGTATACTCTCATCCCTGCCAACGGCGAGACCGTGGAATCGCTTGAAACTATCGTCATCGCATTCGACGAGGCTACTACCGCTTCGTTAGTCGAAGGTATGGAAGGCGACATGATGCTTATGAGCGGCAACAATTATGCTGCCTGGGGCTTTGAAGTCAATGCCGTTGAGGATGCTGAACATCCTACTTTCGAGATTAAGCCTCAGATGACTCCGAGTGTCGACGGCACTTATCGTTTCTATATACCTGAAGGAGTGTTTACCGTCGACGGCAAGACGAATCCCGAGATTATGGCAATATTCAACATGGAGACCCCCGGTGGCGAAATTCTCTACAGCTTCGATCCTGTCGATGAGGAGATTTTCGCATCGTCGGAAGGCTATTATCTTGCCATTATCTTCGAGGAGGGCAAACAGGCTGCCATCAACTACGACAACGCCGACATCACACTCAAACTCGACGACGCCATTATGGAATATGGTACTGATTTCGAGGTTTACGCCGAAGGCAACAATATGGTGCTCTTCAATGTGTTCGGCACCCGCTTCCTGAATAAGACCGGTGTGATGACTCTGACCATCGCCGAGGGTGCTCTCACGGTTTCCGGTAAGCCTTGCCCCGCCATCAGCCACACCTGGACCATCGTAGAGGCCATCAACTATACCGTTGAGTTCCTTACCAAGACCGACGAACCGGTGGCAAGCCTTGCAACCATCCGCATCGCGTTCCCCGAAGCTACAACCGCCGAGCTGAATTCCGAGTATGGAATTTCGCTCAAGAACAGTGATTATACCTATAATCAGCGTCCGAAGTCGGTTACCCCCGTTACTGCCGATTATCCCACTTTCGACCTCGAGTTTGACCCCGCACCCACGGCCGACGGCGTATATACGCTGAGCATCATGACCTATGCGTTCGGGCTCGACGGCTATCAGCAGCTCGCCAACAATGTGGACCAGACTTTCACCCTCGACTCTTCGCTGGGCGTTGAGAATGTGGCTGCCGATGGCGCCGATGCAGATAAGGAAATCTATAACCTGCAGGGCATCCGCCTGACCGAAAGCTGGGAGGAACTTCCCGCCGGCCTCTACATCCGTGGCGGCAAGAAGGTCGTAAAGCAGTAAGCATTTGATTTCCCGGATATATCAGGAACTCTAATAAATACGGCGCCGTGTTAACCGATTGGTTGACACGGCGCTGTCGTTTTATATCGTCTGTGTTGATTTAGGCTTCGGCGGGAGGATAACCGAAGGTGAGGCCGACCATCATGCGGTTGGAGGCGGGGAGGCTGAGTGCGGCAGAGAAGGCCTTTTCGTCGACCATAAGCCGCTCCACTGCGTTGATGCCCTGCGATGCACAGAAAAGGTAGGCATTTTCGGCGGCAGCACCGGCGTCGAGGTAGGCTGAGGGCATCTTGAATGGTTCTACGAGCGGCGCGAGCTGCGGATCGTTGATTTTGAAGCGGTCGAAGTCGGCGTATATCACTACGCTGAGCGGGGCGGTAGCCACAAATTCCTGGGCGCCGGCCAGGGCGCGGTGATCGCCTTCAAGGCGCGGTTCGAGGGTAGTATTTTCGGGGTTGAAGAGATAGATGCCGTCGGGTCGCACTACGTAGATGTCGAGGATGTAGAGGCCCATCGATGCGGGCACGGTGCGCTTGCCGTCGGGACGGTTCACGCCATACATGGCCCACAGGAGGTCGGACAGATGCTGGTCGGAGAGTTCGCGCGCGGCGAATTCGCGTGAGGTATGGCGGGCGGCCATGGCGGTCTCGACAGGCGTCGAGGTAGCAGGGCGGGGAAGTCGGATTGTATCCATAATTGTCGTGAGGATTTATAGGTTGTAAGTTCTCGGAAGTCAACAGAAGTCTTCCGAAGTAACAAACACACCCGGAGGGCGGTCGGTTCAGATGGAGTAGAGGAGCGAGTCGATAAGCAGGGGCACGAGCGTGGGGTCGACACCCAGCGCCGTGAGTGTGGGGAGGTCCTGGTTTATGTCGGCTATGAGCGAGTCGATGGCGGTGCGCCTGTTGTATGGATGTTCGCCGGATGAGGCTGTAGCGGGAGCCTCGGTTCGCATCGAGATGTTGAGCGAATAGAAGTTGAGTGCCTCACGCAGGCGCCCTTCGGCCAGGGCGAGATGCCCCATGTTGAGGTAGTCGTCGGCGATAGGGGCGAGGTTGAGCATCACCTTCTCGAAATATTTGTGGGCGCGCTCGAAATCGTGGGAGATAAGGAGCGTCCATGCCAGAGGGCGCAGAGTCTTTTCGGGTTTGCCACCGAGATATTCGGCTTTGAAGAAGGCCTGAAGCGCGCGGTCGTTATCGCCCAGGGCAAGGTGGCAGCGGCCGATTGCAAGAGCTGTGGCCGCTTTTCCGGGTTTGCGGCGCTCAAGTTCGAGATAGCGTTTCAGGGCCTCCGCAGGTTGTCCGTCGGCCAGAAGAAGATGGGCCAGACGTGTCAGCGTCCAGTCGCTTCCGGAGTTGAGCATTTCGGCTCGCAGATAGCAACGGATTGCCTCGGCCGTATCGCCTGACTTCTGGTAGGCGTAGCCGAGTTTCTGATAGAACTGGTCGTCGGGTGCGAACGAGGAGTCGGCAGCCATAGCCTTGAATGCGTCGATGGCCTGCGGATAGTAGCCGTGGGAGAAATAGAACTCGCCTACCAGCGGCATGATGTCCATGCGGATTACCACCGGTTTGAGGGCGTCGATTTCCACGAGGTTCACGCCTGCGGAGAATGGATTGAAGAATTCACCTTTGCGGCGGAAGAGGCGGAAGAAGCGGAAGGCGTTCTGCACGGTCTTGTTGATGGCATTGGTGCGTGGTTCCCTTACGGAGAGCGATGCGGCCTGGATTTCGGCCAGTTGGTCGCCCTGGGCGCGGAACTGCTGCATCATCATGTCGCGCTGGGCCTGGGGCACCTGCTTGAGCGACAGCATGAATGAGAATTTATCGCTGTCGCAGAGAAATGGCGCCTTGGCGATGATGTCGGCCATGGACTGGTATAGAGCCGCTCCGTCGCCGGCAAATTCAGAGAAGTCGGTATGGAAGGGGAGAAACCATCCGTATGGATCGTTGAAGAAGGGGAAGGTCTTGAGGTGGGCGAACGTACCCATCATTACGTCGCCACCCTCTTCCTGAATCTCGCTCATCTCCTTGAGCTTGTCGGCGAGGCCGGAGTTTTCGAGCATTTCGCGCCATTCCGGGTTCTCCTCGATTTCCTCCGGATCGAGGCTTTCGAGATTCCCTTGCTTCATCTGCTTGTCGATCTGCGGTTTGAGCTTGAGCATTTCGGGCACTATCTCGTCGGTAATCTTACGCGAGATGCGGTCGGTGTCGATAGTCTTTGCAAACTCGAGGTAGCAGGTGCGGATATCCGACTCAAGGGTGTGGCCGTCCGACAGGAGCACGTCGATGCGTGTGAGCGTTTTGGGTGAGAAGCCACGGCGACGTCCGCGATGCATAAGCAGAAGGGCGCCGACGATTGCCGCAGCCGACAGCCGCTCGACGGCCCCCTCCGGTAGGGTCATGTTGCGGTCGGGGCGCAGGGTATCGGCGTAGCAGTCGAGCAGGAGCTGCAGCCGGTACTCGTCGTAATAGTTAAGGCCTCCGAGGGTGATGGCCCAGACAAGAAGTATGCGGAACTCCGGCGGGAGCGAAGCGTCGGCCAGGGCATTTGCCAGAGCCTCGGTCTGAGCGCCTGAGAGCGGGTGAACGGTCCATACGCGGTTGAATATGCGGCGCTCCAGGCGCTCGCGCTCGGCAAGACGCTCGCGTAGCTTTTCGGAATGGGCACCGCTCACCACGAAGTTGAACATCGACCCTTCGGCCGTGGCTTCGCGGTAGGCCTCGAGCAGCGATGGAATCGAGTCCTGTTGCTGCGTAGCTTCGTAGCGGAGGGTGGAGTAATATAGAGAGGGGGTGTCGCGGCTGAGGTATTCGCGTTCGAGGCGGTCGGTGAGGGCGAGGATTCGGGCACCGAGGTCGCGTGCCATTTCGGCGCGGCCGGGATCGTCGGCGCCTTGCATGGCGTAGTCGAGCATATAGTGGTAGCTCTGCTCGGCGGCGGCAATCTCATTGCCGATTTTTCGGTTGGAGAGCCCGGCGGCAAGCGTTGCAACGGTCTCGAAGGCGTCCTTGAGGCGGTTGGAGGCTACGTAGCGCTCGATGCGGGCTCGTGTATCTGAAAATAAAGTCTTGTCCATTAAGTCTTATTAAGGCAACAAAAAAAGTTGTTATCAGTAGGTGGAGTACCTAATGATAACAACTGTATGCTACAAAAATCTTGCCAAACCTTAGCCGTGTTAACAGCTTTTATGTGGTTTTGCCTGATTTTCGGGATTTTCTGATGCGGGAGCGGAGTTGACGGCGCGCCGGTCAGGGCTTCACCTCGTAGTAGGGTATGTTGACCAGGCGCATGTTGAATTTCAACGCCGAGTAAGGTGGAATGCTTCCTGAGCCGCTTACGCCGTAGGCCAGCTGATAAGGGATGACGACCTGGACGGTGTCGCCCACATGCATCTGCTGCAGGGCAATCTGCCATCCCTGAATCAGACCGCTTACCTTGACGGTAAGAATCTTGGCGGAGAGATTCTCCGACTTGTCGAAGACGGTGCCGTCGCACAGGCGCCCTTCATAATAGGCCTGTATGGTCGAGGTGAGGTCGGGCACGAGGTTCATGGCCGTCTTGCTGCGGTCGTTGAACCAGTGCATATAGATGGTCTGGCCCTGCGCCCATACCGGCACGATGTCCTCGTAGAAAAGGCCGTCGCCGTCGGGGTCGGTTTTTACGGTTTCCTTGTTGAGCCATGCGATGTTTTCATCGTGCCAGGCCTTGTATTGCTCGAGATTCACCTCGTTGTCGTCGTCGCCTCCGCAGGCTGACAGAAGCGCCAGCGAGACGACTCCGAGTAGATGGAATAATTTTTTCACTTGGGGTGGAGATGTCTGGATGTTGGGGGATTGAATCAGTCGAAGCTCACTTTAGGAGCGTTTTGCGCGCCTTCGTCGGCCTTGAACATATCCTTGCGGTCGAATCCGAAGATTCCGGCCCAGATATTGCCGGGGAAGCGGAGCACCTTGAGATTGTATTTCTCGACAGCCTCGTTGAAGCGCATGCGCTCGGTTGCGATACGGTTTTCGGTGCCTTCAAGCTGCTTCTGCAAATCGAGGAAGTTTTCGTTGGCCTTGAGGTCTGGGTAGGCTTCGGAAACAGCAAGAAGCGATTTCAGGGCACCGGAGAGCTCGTTCTGGGCCTGCTGGAAGCGGGCCATGTTTTCGGGAGTGAGCTCGTCGGCGGTCAGGGTGATGGAGCCGGCTTTAGCGCGGGCTTCGGTCACCTTCTCCAGTGTGCCGCTTTCGTGGGCGGCGTAGCCCTTGACGGTGCTTACAAGGTTGGGAATGAGGTCGGAGCGACGCTGATACTGGCTCTCAACCTGGCCCCATTGCTTGCTTACTGCCTGATCGGCGTCGACCATGCCGTTGTAGCTTGAGCAGCCGCCGGCGAAAAGCAGGATTACGATAAGGAGAATGGCTCCTATGGTAATTGTTTTAGTGTTCATTTTCAATTTATGTTTAGAGAGATGGTGAAATCTTATAATTCAGGTCTCAGGGTTCAACCGAGTTTGCGCAGGAGCGAGTTGAGGCTTACGCGGTCGTGGATAAGGGAGTGGAGGTCGGAGATGGCCACGCGCTTCTGCTCCATCGAGTCGCGTTCACGCAGGGTTACGGTATTGTCCTCAAGTGTCTGATGGTCTACTGTGATGCAGAAGGGGGTGCCGATGGCGTCCTGGCGGCGGTAGCGCTTGCCGATGGAGTCCTTCTCCTCGTAGTGGGTATTGAAGTCGAACTTGAGGTCGTTGACTATTTCGCGGGCCTTTTCGGGGAGGCCGTCCTTGCGCACGAGCGGCATTACGGCGCATTTCACCGGAGCGAGGGCTTCGGGAAGATGGAGCACCACGCGGGTCTCGCCGCCTTCGAGAGTCTGCTCCTCGTAGCTCGAGCAGAGCACGGAGAGGAACATGCGGTCAACGCCGATCGAGGTCTCGATTACGTAGGGGATATAGCTCTCGTTGAGCTCAGGGTCGAAGTACTGGATTTTCTTGCCCGAGAATTTCTCATGCTGCGAGAGGTCGAAGTTGGTGCGTGAGTGGATGCCTTCCACTTCCTTGAATCCGAAGGGCATCTGGAATTCGATGTCGGTGGCAGCGTTGGCATAGTGGGCCAGCTTCTCGTGGTCGTGGTAGCGGTACTTTTCGTCGCCGAGGCCGAGGGCCTTGTGCCATTTCAGGCGAGTCTCCTTCCATTTCTTAAACCATTCGAGCTCGGAGCCGGGGCGAACGAAGAACTGCATTTCCATCTGCTCGAATTCGCGCATGCGGAATATGAACTGACGGGCTACAATCTCGTTGCGGAAAGCCTTGCCTATCTGGGCGATGCCGAATGGGATGCGCATGCGGCCGGTTTTCTGCACGTTGAGGTAGTTCACGAAGATGCCCTGGGCGGTTTCGGGGCGCAGGTATACGGTCATGGCGCCGTCGGCGGTGGAGCCCATTTCGGTTTTGAACATAAGGTTGAACTGACGCACGTCGGTCCAGTTCTTGGTGCCGCTGATGGGATCTACTATCTCCTCGTCGATGATAATCTGACGGAGCTCGTCGAGATCGTTGGCGTTCATGGCGTCGGAGAAACGCTGATGGAGGGCGTCGCGCTTGGTCTGATGCTCTACCACTCGGGGGTTGGTCTGGCGGAAGAGGGCTTCGTCGAAGCTGTCGCCGAAGCGCTTGGCGGCTTTAGCCACCTCTTTCTCGATTTTCTCGTCGATTTTGGCAATCTGCTCTTCGATAAGTACGTCGGCGCGGTAGCGCTTTTTCGAGTCGCGGTTGTCGATCAGGGGGTCGTTGAATGCGTCGACGTGGCCCGATGCCTTCCATATGGTGGGATGCATGAAGATGGCCGAGTCGATGCCCACGATATTCTCGTTGAGAAGCGTCATTGCTTCCCACCAGTAGCGTTTGATGTTGTTTTTCAGTTCTACGCCGTTCTGGCCGTAATCGTAGACGGCAGCGAGGCCGTCGTAGATTTCGCTGGACTGAAACACAAACCCATACTCTTTGGCGTGGGATACAATTTTCTTAAACACATCTTCCTGTTGTGCCATTGCTGTATGTTCGATTTAATAGTTTACGGTTGAAAGTTTACGGTTTAGTAGTTACATTGCGTGGAGCTTATGGTTCTGTGGCGCATAAGCCGTCTGCAACGCGCAAAGATACGAAAAAAATCCGAAACGCAGAAATATGCATTGGGGGCGCGGATCAGCGGCGACGGGTGGCGGATCCGGAGGCGGAGCGGCTGCGTCGCGGAGTGGCTGCGGTGGTTTTAGAGGTCTTGCGCTCGGGTTTGTCGGCCTCGAGGAGGGCCTGCTGCTTGATACGCAGATAGCCGGGGAGGGTGAAGCCCCGGGCGGCGATAGCTTTCAGTACCTGGCAGTGCGATTTGAGGAGGGCGCGCAGATCGAGGGCGAGCTCATGGATGCGCTGGGATGCTTTTTTGTCGCCGGTCTTCACCTTGGCGAGGGCGTCGACGGAGGCGCCGAACACGCTCTGCAGGCGCTCGGCGAAATATGCCGATGCGGCGCCGACGCGTCGCAGTACGTCGGGCGTGGAGAGAGCCTCGGCCGGCATGTTGGTAAGCTGCACAATCCATTTGTCGGCTACGTCGATTATTTCTTCGCGCAGACGTGTGGCAATTATCCCCTGTGCGGCAGTCTCGTCGGGATATGAGTGTCGGAATGTCTGGCCCATGAGCCGTGCGGCTGATGCTTGAGTAGTGGCGAGGTCTCCGAAATTGAAGAGGTCGAGAAGGCGGTTGCGGTAGAATGCCTGCTTGATTTCCGGGAGCATCCCCAGGCTGCGGCGGCACTCCTCGTCCTGGCGGGTGATATAGCCTGCCACTTCGGGGTCGGTGCCCATGCGCGAACTGCCGAGGGGAGTGGTGAGCACTATACCGTCGAGCGTCTTGCAGCGGGAGAGAGCCACGTAGACCTGTCCGGGGGCGAAGGCGCGTCCGGCGTCGATTATCACCCGGTCGAATGTAAGCCCCTGGCTTTTGTGGATAGTGATGGCCCAGGCCAGTCGCAGCGGAATCTGGGTGAACGATCCCTGAGTTTCGGTGATTACGGTCTGCGTATTCTCGTCGACGGTGTATTTCATGTTGTCCCACTGCTGGACGCCTACGGTAATCGGCTCGGCATCGCCATCGCAGGCTACGGTGACGGTCTCGGCACCCATTTCGGTGACGATGCCGATTTTGCCGTTGAAATAGCGTTGTTCGGCCGACGGGTCGTTTTTCACGAACATTACCTGCGCGCCGACTTTCAGATACAGGTCGACTGCCGTCGGGTAGGCGTATTCGGGGAATACACCGGAAACGCTTGCACCGTAGCGCCGTCCGGAGCCTGCGAGCCGCGCCAGTTCCATCCGGTTGAAGTCGTCGGCCGTGGCGTTATGTGTAGTGAGGCGGATGTAGCCCGAGCGAGCGCCGGGGCGGAAGTCGGGATTCAGCCGGGAGTTGAGCAGGGCCACATCAGAGGGTGTCATGGCGTTGGCACGAACGTGATTGAGAAGCTCTACGAACAGCTCGTTCTGCTGGCGGTAGACTTTCGAAAGCGAGATGGTGACGTAGGGAATGCGGGCGAGCGCCTTCGAGCCGAAAAAATAGTTGGTATCGTAGTGTGTGCGGAGCAGACTTTCCTCGGTGTGTGTCACCACAGGCGCGAGCTGCAGCAGGTCGCCGATCATGAGTAGCTGTACGCCCCCGAAGGGGGCCGACGAGCGGCGGTATTTGCGCAGGGCGTTGTCGACGGCATCGAGCAGGTCGGCGCGCACCATCGAAATCTCATCGATAACGAGCAGATCGAGCGCGCGGATTATGCGCAGCTTCTGCTTCGAGAAGTTAAAGGTGTCCTTGTAGTCGCTTCCCGGCACGTAGGGTGTCGTCGGGAGCTGGAAGAAAGAGTGGATGGTGGTACCGCCGGCATTTATGGCGGCCACGCCCGTCGGAGCGACCACCACCATGGATTTGGCGCTGCGCTCGCGCAGGGTGCGCAGGAATGTGGTTTTGCCAGTCCCGGCTTTGCCGGTGAGAAAAATGCTGATGCCGGTATGCTCGGCATATTCCCATGCCAGCTGCAGTTCGGGATTGCGTTCCATCCGCGCCTTATTGCTCGAAGTTCATTTCGTCGAATCCTTCGAGGTCGAATTCGTCGTCGTTGAACGATTCCGAGCCGTAAAAATCCTCGTCGAGGTCGTCGGCGGCTGCGGCTTTGGCTTTGGCGTCGGTCTTGGCTTCGAATTCGGTGAAGTCTACGGTCTGGGCGGGGGCTTTGCCAAGCGAGAGGGTGCAGACGGGGTCCATGAGCGTCTTACCTGGGATGAGCTCCTTCATCTCCATGAAGAAAGAGCGGTCGGTCATGTAGTCGAAAGTGAAAAGCAGACGCTGCCCTTCGTCGTCGATGAGATCGGAGAGAACCGTATCCTCCATCAGATATACATCCTCCGACGAATCGGAGCCCATATCTTCCAGGGTGATTTCTTTTTCCTTCTCCCAGTCGGAGGAACAGAGGAAAAACGACGACATTTCGTTTTTGTCGTAGTCTACGCTATCGCAGATGGCATTTTTCAGGTCGAGAAACGTTGCGTCGGCATCGATCTGAATTTCGCGCTTGAAGTTGTCGACTTCGTCGGAGACGATTCTGAAGTTGAAAATCATAGGATATACTGAGCGGAGATAAGATTTGTATTCGGTAGAATGTCTATAATATATTATTATGTGGGCGCCGGAGCGCCTTACATCGTTGTCGCAAAGTTAAAAATTAATCCATGCAACCGCCAAATAAATAAGCCCAAAATTTTCATATCCTTTCCGGATAAAACTGGCATGCGAAGTCTCTGTAGACAATCGGCATGGGGTAATATTTTCATAGTGTTTGAATTTTAGGGAATTTTTAATACCTTTGCGTCGAAAACAGCTGCATATAATTGCAAATATTCGCAATTACGACTAAAAGGTTTTCAATTTGATCGGCTCTTGATAACAAAGGAGCTCTACGGTAAAAAACAATTATTTTTGGAACAGTTACTAATTTTTTTTGACATGAAGCATCATTACCTTGCGCTGGCGACAGCTCTGCTGGCCGCCACGGGCGTGCAGGCCGATGCCAAAGGCACGATGACGGTTAACGGAAGCGGCGCTGGCGCCGCGATACCGGTATCCAGCATCTCGTGCATCACTTTCGACGACCACACCATGAATGTGGCCACGGCCGACGGTGGCAGCCAGGCATTCGACGTCAATGCCCTCAGCAACATTACTTTCGACCTCTCCGTAACGGGCGGAGTGGAGAAGGTGACAGCCAATCTCGACGACGACCTCACGGTGGAGGCGCTCAACGGACATCTTACGTTCACCGCAATCTCGGGCGGTTCAATCGACGTTAAGGTATACACCACAGCCGGTGCGCTCACAATGGCCGCTGCCGGCGAAGGCTCGGTATCCGTCGACCTTACCACTCTTGCCAAAGGCGTTTATCTGGTACGCGCCAACAATAAGACTCTGAAAGTTGCCAACTGAATCCAAACCAATCAAGCTCAATTCCAACTGAAATGAACAGAATTCTCACATTCGTAATCTCAATACTCAGCTTTGTGGCCGCCATCTTCGCTCAGGAGGTTGTTCCCACCATGCACGTGAATCTCGCCAACGGCACCACCGTTGACTATCCTCTGGCCGACATCGCCGATATTACTTTCGAGGATGTTGCCAAGGAAGCAGGTCCCGTATCGTTCGCCGTGCCCAACGACTTTACCACCAGCTATGTGCTCGACGTAAAAGCCGGCACCGAAAAGGTTGCCGAGGTAGCCAAGGAATACGTCAAGGGTCTGGGGCAGGTTATAGTTGTTTATCCCTGCGACGCCGAGGGAAAAGCTGACCTCACCAAGGGTATCACTTCGAAAGGGGCAACCGTCGCTTGGGACGCCTCGACCAAACTCCCGACCATCGGCGCCGAAGGCGACGATGTAACCACCTTCTATGTAGTCGAAGGTAAGCTTCTCACCGCCTACGACGGGGAGACCACTGCCGCAACCGTCACACCCCAGCTGCTGGTTGACCGCCGCGGCACCGAGACGCAGACCTACCGCATCGTGAAAATTGGTCTGCAGTACTGGATGGCCGATAACTTCCGCGGTACCAAATATACGGACGGCTCCGCTATCGCCTCCATCTCCGGCACAGACAAGGACGCATGGAACGCCAACACCACCGGATGCTACTACGCTGAGACTGAGGCCGACTGGGCTGCCATTGCAGGGCGCCTCTACAACGGCTACGTAGCTGTAAGCGACAAGATCGCTCCCGAAGGATGGCGTGTGCCCTCCTGCGCCGACTATGGCTCAATCCGCACTTCTGTAGGTGCCCGCACTGCCAAATTATATAAGGATTCCGCTCCTGCTTCGTGGGGTGAAGGAAATGTAGGAACCAATGATACGGGCTTCTCCGTAGTGGCTACCGGCTACTATAGCACGGCCACCGACCTTAACTCTCAGTTCTCGGATACATACATCTGGACCTCTGACAGCTCGTATGATGCTCTTTCAAAATCTAACGCTATTGATTACTTCCGCGTAACCGCAACCGGTACTAATGCAGTATTCCCTACCAAGGGTCTTAATCCCCATACCTATACCTTCGGCCACTGCCTGCGCTTCGTGCGCGAGTAAGTCGTCGCAACCTTAACGACAATTTAAAATTAAAAGGCGATGCCTCGGGAGAAAATCCCGGCGCATCGCCTTTTGGATGTCCGACGTGTTTTTAAGATAGATGGCGCGGCTGTGCGCCTCTCGAAGCTTTAATCGTTGCCCACGGGGAGGGCGCGCGAGAACACCTCGCGGAATGATACGAGCGTCTCGGTGCGGAGAAGTCCCAGCGGCTGGAGCTTCTCGTGGATCAGGTGGAGAAGGTGCTCGTTGTCGTGGGCATACATTTTGATGAGCATGTCGTACTGACCGGTGGTGAAGTGGCATTCCACCACTTCGGGCACCGTTTTGAGTTTCTCCACAAAGTCGTTGAACTTGCTGGGCTCCTTTAGGAAAACGCCAACGAAAGCGCAGGTATCGTAACCCAGCGTGGTGGGTTTGATCAGTGCCCGCGACCCTTCAAGAATGTTGGTGGCCTGTAGCTTTGCTATGCGCTGATGGATGGCCGCGCCGGAGACACCGCATTCGCGTGCAATCTCCAGAAACGGTTTACGGCCATTGTCGACCAACATTTGCAAAATCTTGGTGTCAAGATTGTCGAGATTGATTCTTGCCATAGCTTGAGGTGAATAATTCCCTGATTACCGTTAAATAATTTAGATTTAAGTGATTCAAAATGCCATAAGTGGGCGTTGCGGGGCCTCCGTATGCCGCCCGGCCATTGATGGTGGGCCGGAATTCGGACCGGCAATAGCCGTTACCGACAATCGCGCTTGTATAGCGTACCTGCAAAGATAGTATAAATTATTATATTTCAAAATATAAAATTGGTAAAATGTAAACTTCCATATAAAATTAGATTCTAAATCATTGTTTTTCCTTAACTTTGTGGCTATGAAACCGATTGTACAGCGATTCAGAGGGTTTGTGTCGGAAGCCTCGGCCGGATGTGGCCGTATGTTCCGCATTCTTGGGTTAGCGGCGCTTCCGATGGCGGTTGTCGCCTCGGGGTGTTCGGCCCGCGGCGATGCAGCCCCCGAGGCGGGAGAGCCGCTCGGAGTGGCCGTCACGGTGCCTCCGCTTGAATATTTCGCCCGGGCCATTGGCGGCGACAGCGTTGCAGTAACTACACTTCTGAAATCCGGTTCCGACCCCGAGACTTTCGAGCCGGGGGTGGGAGCCATGAAAGCGCTCGGTGGCTCGGATCTTCTGCTGTCTACCGGGCTGATGCCTTTCGAACAGTCGCTGGCCCAAAAAAGCTCCTCTCGCGGGGGAGCACCCCGGATTGTGAGCGTATCGGATGGAATCGATCTTATTCACGGCACTCACGGCCATGAACATGACGGCGTGCATCGACATTCCGACGCTTCGGATGAGCGCGAAGAGCTGTATGCCGATCCGCACATATGGTCGTCGGTAGGGAATGCGCGTATTATCGCGGAAAACGTATTGCGTGCATTCTGCCATGCCGATACGGCGCGCACTCCTTATTATACGGCCAATTACCGGACTTTGATAGTGCGCCTCGATTCTCTGGAAGGAGCATGGAAGGGGCGGCTCGCACCTGTCGGGGGGAGCTCGTTCGCCATACGTCACCCTGCGCTCAGCTACTTTGCCCGCGATTTCGGATTGCGCCAGCTCGCACTTACTGATGGCCAGAAGGAAAGTTCGGCTGGAGGCAGGGCGCACGTGCTCGACGGAATCCGACGCGCACAGCCGGTTGTATTTTTTGTGGAGCAGGGTGCTGATCCGGCGCGGGCCGGGATGGTGGGCCGGACCGTCGGGCTCAATCCCGTAGAGATAAATCCGATGAGCGCCGACTGGGAGGGGGAGATGTCCCGAACCGTAGATGCCCTGGCCGGAACGGCGTCACGCTGACGTTCTTGTTTTCTCATCTTAAATAGCCGGTCGAAATTATTTTAATATTACCCGTCTTTCTGCCGTATGGAGATATGTAAACCGATAATAGAGCTTCGTGGAGTCAGCATGCAGTGGGAAGGAAAGAATATCCTTTCCGATGTGAACCTTACGGTGAACCGAGGTGACTTTCTGGCCATCACAGGTCCTAACGGCGGCGGAAAGACCACGTTGCTACGCATCATGCTGCGGCTTTTGCGGCCCTCGGCCGGTGCGGTGATATACCGCAATTCGGCCGGCGGCGAGTGCAACCGGCTTCCAATCGGCTATCTGCCCCAGAAAAATATGATTGATTCGCGCTTCCCCATCTCTGTGGAGGAGGTGATTTCCTCGGGACTGATGGCCATCGGAAGGCTTGAGGCCGACGAGAGGCGAACCGCCGTCGACGAGATTCTACGCATGGTGGAGCTTTCCGACCATCGCCGGGCTTCAATCGGCAATCTTTCCGGAGGCCAGCTGCAGCGCGCCCTGCTCGGCAGAGCGTTGATTTCTCGTCCGGAAATGCTTGTGCTCGACGAGCCCCTCAGCTATCTCGACAAGCATTTCGAGCAACATATCTATACGATTCTCCAGGGGGTGGCCCCTCATACCACAATCGTACTCGTAAGCCACGAGCTTTCCGTAATCTCCACCATGGCCAACCGCCACGCAATCGTCGACCATACGGTGCGTCTCTGCAAGCGGCATCATCCCCAGCCCTTCGCTGCCGACTCCTGCTCGTAGATTTCCTGTTCGGGCCATCATCCATATGTTTCGGAAAATTTGGCAGAGATATGGCAGAACGGTCTGCCAATAAGTCATTATGAATTCTTAACTGGCGGTTTCAGATGTTGATTCTGAAACCGCCAACCTTTTTGGCACAACATTTGTTCCTATATCAGAGCGGACGGCGATTCCAAAGCGTATTATCATGCTTCAGCGAGCCGCCGCACATCAGACAACATTTGAAAACAACAACAAAAACATTATATTCATTATGGCAAAAATTATAGGTATCGACTTAGGTACAACCAACTCCTGCGTAGCAGTGCTGGAAGGTAAAGACCCCGTTGTAATCCCCAATAGCGAAGGCCGCAACACCACTCCTTCGGTGGTTGCCTTCGTAGATGGCGGCGAACGTAAGGTGGGCGACCCTGCCAAGCGTCAGGCCATCACCAACCCCGGCCGTACGATCTACTCCATCAAGCGTTTCATGGGCGAGACCTACGACCAGGTGCAGAAAGAAATCGAGCGTGTTCCTTATAAAGTTGTCCGCTCCGACAACAACACTCCGCGCGTCGACATCGACGGCCGCCAGTATACTCCTCAGGAAATCTCCGCCATGATTCTTCAGAAGATGAAGAAGACCGCCGAAGATTATCTCGGCCAGGAGGTGAAGGAGGCTGTTATCACAGTGCCTGCCTACTTCAACGACTCCCAGCGTCAGGCCACTAAGGAAGCCGGCGAAATCGCCGGTCTCACCGTGCGCCGTATCGTCAACGAGCCTACGGCAGCCGCACTTGCCTACGGCCTCGACAAGAGCAACAAGGACCAGAAAATCGCAGTGTTCGACCTCGGTGGCGGCACATTCGATATCTCCATCCTCGAGCTCGGCGACGGTGTGTTTGAGGTGAAATCCACCAACGGCGACACCCACCTGGGCGGCGACGACTTCGACCACGTAATCATCGACTGGCTCGCCGACGAGTTCATCAAGGACGAAGGCGTTGACCTCCGTCAGGACCCGATGGCTCTCCAGCGCCTTAAGGAAGCTGCCGAAAAGGCCAAGATCGAGCTTTCGTCGACTACTTCGACCGAAATCAACCTTCCCTACATCATGCCCGTCAACGGTGTGCCCAAACACCTTGTGAAGACCCTCACCCGCGCTAAATTCGAGCAGCTCTCCGACCGACTCATCAACGCCACCATCGCTCCCTGCGAGCAGGCTCTTAAGGATGCAGGTCTGACGGCAAAGGATATCGACGAGGTTATTCTCGTAGGCGGTTCCACCCGTATCCCCGCCATCCAGGCAATCGTGGAGAAATTCTTCGGCAAGGCTCCCTCCAAGGGCGTCAACCCCGACGAGGTAGTAGCTGTCGGCGCAGCCATCCAGGGCGGCGTACTCTCAGGCGACGTAAAGGATGTGCTCCTTCTCGACGTAGTGCCCCTGTCGGTCGGCATCGAGACCCTCGGCGGCGTGATGACCAAACTCATCGAGGCCAACACCACAATTCCTACCCGCAAGAGCGAGACCTTCTCGACCGCTGCCGACAACCAGCCTTCGGTTGAAATCCACGTGCTCCAGGGCGAACGCCCCATGGCCAAGGACGACAAGACCCTCGGCAAATTCCACCTCGACGGTATCGCACCCGCACCCCGCGGCATACCTCAGATCGAAGTGACATTCGAAATCGACGCCAACGGTATCCTCAACGTATCCGCCAAGGATAAAGCCACCGGCAAGGAGCAGAGCATCCGCATCGAGGCCTCCAGCGGCCTTACCGACGCCGAAATCCAGCGTATGAAGGATGAGGCCGCAGCCAACGCCGCCGCCGACGCCAAGGAAAAAGAGCGCATCGACAAACTCAATCAGGCCGACGCAATCGTATTCCAGACCGAGAAGCAGCTCAACGAACTCGGCGACAAGATTCCCGCCGATAAGAAGGCAGCTATCGAGGCAGCAGTGGCCAAACTGAAAGACGCTCACAAGGCTCAGGACATCGCAGCCATCGATGCCGCCATCAAGGAAATCGAGACAACCTTCGGCGCAGCCCAGCAGGACATCCTCAACGCCCAGGCACAGGCCCAGGGCGCAGCCGGCCAGCAGGGCGCACCCTTCCAGGGTGGCGCACAGGGCGGCAGCCACGGCCCCGCCGACGACGGTGTCACCGACGTCGACTTCGAGGAAGTGAAATAATTTGATATCAGACAGATAATTAAGATAATCACGGGCAGCCGGCTGCATACAATGATGGCCGGCTGCCTTTTTAAATTTCAATAGTTTTATATTATGGACGAGAAAAATGTAGTTCTTGAAGCCATGCGCAAGGCCGGCGAACCCGTGAATGCCGGAAAAGTAGCTGAACTTACCGGTCTGGACCGTAAGGTGGTAGACAAAGTTTTCGCACAGCTCAAAAAGGAGGGCGCCATCGTGTCGCCCGTACGTTGCAAATGGACCCCGGCCTGACCCGCCCCCTCTTTGCGAGCAAAACATTCTGGGGAGCCCCCTTGCATAAATCAGAGCAGCCCCAAAAGTTAAAAATCGGGAAAGATAGTCCTGACAATCAGGATTATCTTTCCCGGTTGTTTATCTAATCTGAAAAATTTCGTAAATTTGGTGTTGAACAAATAAGATTGTACTATGTCGGAAGCTGAAATGAACAGTTATCGACTGACGTCGATGGAAGAGCCGGGCGACGAACGCATGGCTCAGATAATGCGTGAGGTCGCGGAAGACGCTCGCGAAAGCACCCGCCGTGCCGCCGCCCGTGTTGCCGCCAACATCGAAGCCGCCACCCGCGAAGCTCAGGCACGAGTCCAAGAAACCCTAACCCGCCTTCGCAATGGCGGCAAGTGAGCATCATCCTGTCCTGATTGTGATTGCCGGGCCCAATGGGTCGGGCAAAACTTCCGTGACCTCCAAGATTCTACATCATGAATGGCTGGAGGATTCGGAGTATATCAATCCGGATAATGTTGCCCGCGACATATTTGGCGACTGGAACAATCAGGAATCAGTGCTGAAAGCAGCCAATTATTGTAATGAATGGCGTGAAAGATGCCTTGCATCCCGCAAAAGCCACATCTTTGAAACCGTGATGTCGGCTCCCGATAAGGTCGATTATATCCTCAGAGCGAAGCAAGCCGGATTCTTTATCCGTCTGTTCTTTTATCCGTCTGTTCTTTGTGTCCACGGAATCTCCTACAATCAATGCGAATCGAGTAGCAAACCGCGTGCTTAATGGAGGCCACGATGTTCCGATTCCCAAAATTATATCTCGTTACGACAAATCCATAGCAAACTGTATCGCTTTGGCTCCATTTGTCGACCGACTTTATGTCTATGATAATTCGATTGAGGATGCCGAGGCCCATCTCCTTTTCCGTCTGACCTCCGGCACCCTTGCCAAGCGCTATATCGAAAATCTTCCCGATTGGGCGTTGCCTATCCTACCTAAATAATAATCGGCAAAAGCGATGTTTTTTACTGAAATTATTATGTAGTCATGAATATCAAAATGGTATTATACCATTACCGGATAATTTTTTTAATTGTGATAAATGCTTGGAAATAAGCCTAAAATCTGCTTAAAAGATGTACTAAAAATGTACTAATGACAGAAGATGGTGAAAGAGCGAGAAAGTGCTTTGCAGATATTTAACGGTTGTTTGGAATTTTTAATTGCGGCGATTTTCGTTGATTCACTGCTTTTGAGGCGGTATTGGTGTTTTTCAGGGTGAGGATGTGGAGCTGGGGAAAAGAGAAATTATTGGAGTAGGCTGAATGGAGAAAATGCCATATAACTTTCTTTTCCCCCAGCTCGATATTTGAAGATAAAATTAAGTATGGATAGTTATGGATATATATCATAGAACTAGATGATACTTCTTTTCCAGATTATTCGTTGACGAATGGATATAATGTGAATTTACTCCTTGATAATAAACCACAGAACTTGCTCCCGAACAAGAGAATCAGGACTTCGGTGAGGAAATCAAACACTATGAACCGACACAATGTCAGCGAATTGAGGCTCCGGCTCAATCTCCCGGATCAAAAGAAAATATGGTAGCCGAACCAATAATTCATTATGTCGAGCCAATGGTATGTAAACATACTCGCTTGAATATTGGTATATAGTATTCCAAAACGTATGGTTGTATAAAAGAACCATGCGTTTTTTGCTTAAAATCACATGAATTAATTGATTTAATAAAAAGTTAACAACCCACGGGCACTTATACAGAATCACAACCGCTATCTTTATCATGGATAAATCAACCTTGCAACGTTACTAAAATGTGGAAGATATATGCTTTGTTATCGGCTCTGTTTGCTGCCCTGACTGCTATCTGTGCCAAAGTAGGAGTCAAAGATGTTGATTCAAACCTCGCCACAGCGATTCGCACCACTGTTATCTTGTTTCTCACATGGGGTATCGTCTTTGCATCAGGCCATTTGCAGGAAGTCAAGTCTGTATCGCGTTACACTTGGGTATTCCTTGTACTTTCCGGCATATCGACCGGCTTGTCGTGGCTGTTCTATTTCAAGGCAATCCAGATTGGTGATGTGTCGCGTGTGGCTCCGGTTGACAAGCTTAGCGTTGTGCTGACTATCATACTCGCGTTTATATTGCTGAAAGAGCCTGTTTCGCCAAAGGTTATAGCAGGAGGCATACTTATATGCGCCGGCAGCATACTGATGATGTGGAAATAACGGGATTCATATTTCATACAGAATCGGGTCTTAACTTTGTCGGCTTGAAAAATATGCAAGCATGAAACTGTTGATAATAGAAGACGAGAGGATGCTCTCAAGAAGTATCGCCGAATATCTTGGACGCGAGGATTATCTTTGCGAACACGCCTATACCTGCAATGAGGCCTTATACAGGATTGCTGCCTATGAATATGATTGCATCCTTCTTGACCTTATGCTTCCTGATGGCAGTGGTCTTGACATATTGCGTAATATCAAAAAGGAATCGCCACAGACCGGAGTGATAATCGTTTCCGCCAAAGACTCTCTTGACGATAAGGTCGAGGGACTGAAAATCGGAGCGGACGACTATCTGCCCAAACCTTTTCATCTGCCTGAACTGAGCATGAGGATTTTCGCTCTGATGAGACGAAAGAAATTCACAAGTGACAACACGCTTCACGCCGGACAACTCACAATAGACCTTCTGGAACATAAAGTGACAGTCGGGAACAGTCATATTGCATTGACGAAAAGCGAATATGACCTGTTGCTGTTCCTTATACAGAACCGCAACCGTATTGTATCCAAAAGTGCGATTGCAGAGCATCTCAGCGGCGATATGGCTGATATGCTCGATGATTTCAATTTTATTTATGCCCACATCAAGAACTTGAAGTCAAAACTGGCTGCGGCGGGAATGCCCAATAGTATCAAGACTCTTTACGGCACCGGTTACAAATGGAATATTGACGAATGAAAACTCTTTTACACAAAACAAGCGACAGGATTATTGTAAGCATAGCTGCGGTATTTATTCTCACCGCTCCGCTTTTTTATCTGATAACCAGATATTTTTATGCAGAGGACATGATTGACATCATAGAGTCTATTGAACGGGGAGAGGGGCTTCCACCGTCATTTGACTTGGAGCAGGATATTATCGCCGGAGTGATGATTCAATATCTTCTTATATTCGTTGTGATAGCCTTGTCGTTGCTTATCGCCATTCGTTTTTCCCTGCGCAATCTCTGGCATCCATTTGAAAACACTTTGAAGTCAATGGAAAAGTTCAAGGTTTCCGACAATACGTTGCCTGCTCTTGAAAACGGGGACATAAAGGAATTCAGCAGGCTCAACCACGCGCTGACAAGACTCATGCAACGGAATTCCGAAACCTACCGTCAGCAAAAAGAGTTCACGGAAAATGCCTCGCATGAACTCCAGACTCCGCTTGCTGTCATGAGGAGCCGTCTCGACCTGTTGTTGCAGCGGAATCTTGACAAAGAAACACTTGATGCCATCAATGAACTATATAATGCAAACCGACGCATGGAACGCCTGAACCGGGACTTGCTATTGCTTGCAAAAATCGACAACGACCAGTTTGCCATCAATACAAAAGTTGATATGGTCTCTATAATAAGAGACATAGCTGACAGCCTGACATCGCTTGGGTATAATGTGAACATCACATTATCAGATGCAAAATGTGAAATCACCGCGAACAGAACTCTTTTTGAGAGCCTTGTAAACAATCTGGTGGTCAACGCACTCCGTAATTCCGGACAGGTTGACATCTCTTTGGCTGAAGGTAAACTTATGGTAAGTAATCCGTCAGATAACGGGAAACCGCTCGACAATAGCCGACTGTTCCAGCGGTTTGCTTCAACATCCGGCACTAAAGGCAACGGTCTTGGACTTGCGATAGCCAAAGCCGTCTGCGATGTTCATCGTTGGGATATAAAATATGACTTTGTATCCGACACCCATCTGTTCACGGTTATACTGAACGGTATGATTCAGAAGTGAGCCACAAATTCAAGCACAATCTTATTTTGTTCTGATATTGAAGGCGCAACATCTTTATTGTAAAAATACTGTTCGTAATTCAGACGGATATCGGCTTGAAGTGCGCCTTTCCCCATACTTAGCGTCAATCCACCTGTCAGTCTGTGGCGTTCCGGATCATCGGTTTTAAGGAGACCGTTTTCACCCTTTGTTCCATTGCTATGGTCGGACATATAGTCATACCGACCTAAAAAGGACAAAGCCATGTTATTTCTTTTGAATGGCAGTCGATATGCCGCAAACGCATCCACGGCATTGACCGGATTGAAAGCATGATGTGAATAATGCTTCCGCAGATACTCCGCCTCTATGTGCCAACGGGAATTTTCCCAATAGACACCACCGTCGTACATATATGTGTTGACATCCGCGGCACCTGCTTTCTGGCAACTCAGCACGATATTGAATTGCCGCCACAGACAGATCTGTGATTTGAAGGAGAAATTATAATTTGAGGTCCAAAAGTTTTTCTGATTGGTCAATCCCGACCCATTAAAGACACCGCCTTCCAGTGTTACAGGTGCCTCAGATCCGAAAGTCCATGATGCGGATGCTCCCACATCCCTGACATTTCCTACCTGTTTGGCTATGAAAGAACGGTTGGCGAAATACTGGAGATGCGGCGAACGATGGGCATCAATAGAAAACGGCACACGCATCTGTCCGAATGTAAATTTTAACCGCTCCTTCGGCTGGAGCCGGACGTAAGCGTCAAGCATCTTGATGGCCCCTTCGTCCGACAGATCTATCTCCGCCTTATATCTTACAATCGGTATGATTTTCCCTTCAACACTCAGTCGGGCATTACGAATCTCGAAACGGCCTTTCCCAATGGTCGGTTCATACTCATATTTTGCCCGTATTGTTCCATGAATTTCCGGCAGATAGGGATTTTTTGTTTCCTGCGCCATCATAGAGGATGTAAAACCGGCTAATATAGTCAGCATTACGAAAGCCGCTTTTTTCATTGCAACTAATATCTATCTTGTATGAGTTTTCTCGTATATGATTTCACCAGGTGTTTTTGTTTCCTGTCCCATACAGGCTGCGTAAACAATCCCGATGAGGACTGCCATGATGTAAATCCAAAGTATAAATTCTTTTACCTTATTTATGACCTTTTCAATTCGCATGATTGAAAATACTGTTTAGTACCGCAAAATTAGATTTATTCCATTTCATGAATATTGCATAAGAGTTAACAATTTATTGCATTGCTGATGAGGCGGGTATGATATACTTCCTATTCAGAATTTCTGCAAAATCAAGTTCTAACTTTGCCGCGTAATTTCAAACAAGAAGATATGAAAGGTTTAGCAATATTCATTACATCGTTATTTGTAACTATGTCTGTTTCAGCTCAAACCGAGGTTGGAACTGACAGCATTGACACATCTGCGTTTGACAAATATCTGGATGAAATTGTCATAGTTGCCAAGAAGCCCGGAACTGTAGTAAAAACAGACCGTAAAGTTTACACCGTCAATCAGAATCTTACGTCAAAAGCATCTTCGGCAAGCGAAATTCTCAATCATATCCCTTCGGTTGAAGTGGATATTGACGGGAATGTCAGCATGAGAGGCAACGACAACGTGACAATCCTGATAAACGGCAAACCCTCAGCGATGATGGCGGGAAAGACACGTGCAGATGCTCTCAGTCAGCTGTCTACCGCCAATATAGAGCGAATAGAGGTAATTGACAATCCTACCTCCGAGTACAGAGCCGAAGGAGGGGGCGGAATCATAAATATAATGATGAGAACCGATACGAAACAAGGTTTCAATGGTTCGATACTTGCGAACGTCGGGAGTGCGGGACGCTACAATGCCGGTGTGAACTTAAACTACGGTATCCGCAATATGAATTTTTACGGAGGATATACTTATAGACGCGACCGCTATGACCGCACCGTTGATGATTATCGCATATCCCCCGCAGACACCATTACCCAGACCACTTACGGATTGGGGCGACCGGTCTCCCATACATTCCGTCTTGGAATGACCGCCAATATCACAGCGGTCGATATGCTGAGCGTTTCGGGGAATTATAACCGAAGAAATTTCAAGCGGGATGAGTATGTTGATTCTCGTACAAGAGACTTGAACGGCATTGTTTCAGATTCATATCACCGTGACCGTGATGCCGATGCCAAAGAAAATATGTGGGAAGGAAGTCTCCAGTACACCCATCGTTACGGAAACAGCAATGAGATTTCAATCGGTTATCTGTATTCTTCCGAATCGGAAGATGAATTGAACCGATACACGACAATGCGTCAGGATGATGAGACCCGAAACAATGAAACCGTCTGGGATGCAGACTATATCCATAACGCCAACCTCAGATGGCAGCACGCTTTGACGGATAATATCAAATTGACTTCGGGATATGAGTTTGAACATCTGAGGGCCGAACAGAACTATCATGTTTCCGACTGGGACGGGACATCATTCATCCCTAATATGGATGAAAGCAATGACTTCACACATCTGAGAATGGTGAACTCGCTGTATGCCAACGCCGATATGACTTTTGGTGTATGGCGCGTCAATGCCGGATTGCGTGTAGAATATACTGACATCGACAATCAACTGAAATCCATCTCAGAAAGCCGACGCAAGCATTATTTTGACTTATTTCCTTCGGCAAGGGTATCACGCCATATCGGGGACGACATAGAACTGTCCACCGGTTACAGTATGCGCATCAACCGTCCACAAGGGAGCGATATGAATCCTTTTGCCGAAAGAATAAATCCGTTGAGTCTTGAGGCTGGCAATCCGGATCTGAAACCGGAGAGAATAAACACCGCCGATTTCGGTATCCGTTGGCTTTCAAACGCCGGTTCTCTTACTGCAAATCTTTTCTACCGTCATATATCCGACGGCATAACAGAGGTATCTCGTTATATCGACAATGGAATACTGCTGACAACGAAAGAAAATCTCCAGACGTCCCACAATGCCGGCATCGAGCTGGTATGGAATATGCGTGTTACGGACTGGCTTGACATAAACCTGAACGGTACAGGATATTACAATCGCATAAATGCATCAAGACTTGGCTTCGGGGGTAATCGCGAGATGTTTTCATGGAGTGGTTTATTGAACGCTGATTTCACGCCCATAAAACATGGTACGGTTCAACTGAATGCCCGTTATCATTCAGCGACCCTTGTGCCGCAGGGAAAACGTGATGGCGATTTTCAGCTTAATCTTGGATTGAAGTATGATATACCGTCAATAAATCTCGCTCTTTTTGCATCAGTAACAGACTTGCTCGATACTTATAAACTATCATATACCCTTGATACCCCGGCACTGAAGCAGAAAGTGGAAAAACGCAGGAATCCCCGCATTATCTATGTGGGATTAAGCTGGAACTTCGGAGGCGGAGGCAAGAAACAGCATCATAATGTGGAGTATGATGAAGAAATGTAATGTCATGAAGTACGGGAAAAGAATACTTACACTCCTTTGGAGTGTTATCCTGCCGGTAATGGTGTTCGCCTCAAATGAAAATACCGACACTCTGACTGTCGATACTCTGAAATGCCATGAGAGTAAGAATCCTTACCGATTCCGCCCGACCCAGCTTATCATACCCGGAGTATTGATTGGGGCAGGATTTATAGGGCTTGAAAGTGACTGGCTGAAATATACAAACCACGAAACAAAAGAGGAACTTCAGGAGCATCCCCATTCAAAACTTGGTGTTGATGATTTCAGCCAGTATGCGCCTTTGGCAGCCGCTTACGGATTAAGACTTTGCGGGATAAAAGGCCTACATGATTATGTTGACCTAACCATTATATCCGGCACAGCCTATCTCCTTACGGGGCTGTCGGTTTATGGAGTGAAAACACTGACAAGAGTTGAACGCCCCGATGGTAGCACACGCAACTCTTTCCCTTCGGGCCATACTGCGACTGCGTTTGCCGGTGCCGAGATACTGCGCCGCGAATATTGGAACGTATCACCGTGGATAGGTGTCGCCGGATATGCAGTAGCCGCCGGAACCGGATTCTTGCGGATGTATAACAACCGTCACTGGCTTACAGATGTTGTGGCAGGTACCGGATTCGGAATACTCTGCGCTCAGGCTGCATACTGGCTTTATCCTGTGATAACAAAAACATTTTTTCATAAACGGTATAATGCCAACATATTCCTGTCGCCCTACGTCTCACAAGAGAGTAAGGGACTGGCATTGCAGCTGACATTCTGAATAATAACATACGCTATGCCTCAACCTCTTTTTGGAAATGCTGACAATAATATTGTAGTGGCGATCAACAATTGCCACAGTCCATTTATGGATAATGCCATCCTTGTAATAACCGATTTCTGGTTCTTTGTCGGAGTTGTCTGTTGCATAATTGCTTATTCCATCCGGAAGGACAAATTTCCGAAAACAATACTTTTCTGCGCTTTGCTGATAGTGGCGGTAGGATGTACGGACTATTTGTGCGCCAGCATTATCCGTCCTGCTGTTCAACAGTTGAGACCGACGAATCCAGACAATCCGGTTAGTGCTATGTTACATATAGTTCGCGGATATATCGGATGGAAATATGGTTTCCCCTCTTGCCATGCTGCAAATTCTTTCGCGATTGCCGTTTTTACTACCTTATGGTTCAGAAGAAAATGGCTTGCCGCACTATTGATAGGTTGGGCTTTATTGGAGTGCTACACCCGTTTGTATCTTGGCGTACACTATCCATCCGATATAGTTTTTGGAATGGCAATCGGAAGTCTGATAGCATATATTGTTTATAATCTGTCGAAAAGAATATATCATGAAATTTTATTGTCATAGCCGATATGCAGGTTTCAAATTTGCATTTTCCGGCCTTAAAAGACTCGTCAGAGAACCCAATTTCCGCATACATATTATAATCGCGACATTAACGACTGTTGCCGGGATATTATGTGGAATTTCCCTTATTGAGTGGTGCTGTATAGTAATCTGTTTTGGCTTGGTTTTGGCTGCGGAAGGATTTAATACCGCTATTGAAATACTTGCCGATCGTATCTGCCCGTGTAAAGATGAAAGCATAAAGCTCGCCAAAGATGTGTCTGCTGGAGCTGTATTGCTTGCAGCATTCTCATCCGCAGTTGTTGGTGGACTGATATTTGCCAACAGATTGTTTCATCTATTTAATTAGGCTCAGATCACTGATATTACCCATGTGTCATCTATTATAATACCGCATAGTCATCTAATATCTGCCCTATCGGTGAATCATCAGTATTTGATGCATTAGATTGAGGTTTATAAAACTACTCTTATTATTCCTACATAAAGTCTGACTGTAAGATACAGAATGAGCGGCGCCTTGCGAGGTGCCGCTCATTTCCCAAATATCGGGGGCGGAGCCGAAATGGTTGTCAATCAGATGCTTTAGCCTTGCGGTCAGAGGTTTTGGCCGAAGAAGGTGGTGAGTTTATCGGTGACGAGGGCTACGTATTCGGGTACGTAATAGGTCTGGATGTGGGTGGCTCCGGGCACGAGGTAGAGCTCCTTGCGGTCGGTGCCGGTGGCTTTGCTGTAGCATTGCTCGGTCATGTAGAGGGTGTCGGCGTTGCTGCCGGCAATCATCAGCAATGGCTTGTCGATGAGGTACATCCCTTCAGATGCGTCCCAGTCCATAAGGTCGATAAGACTGCTTTTGGTGTAGCGGAACGTGGAGTTTGGGTGGGCGTAGTCTACGATGTAGTAATTGTAGCCCTCGCGGTAGAGGTCGAAGGGAAGTTTGGCGGCCTGCTCGGGCGTCACTCCGCTCATATCTCCCACATACTCGATTTCGCCCCCCTCGGCTTCGCGCTGACGGGCGGCGCAGGCGTCGGCAAGACGCTCCTGCACCTGATTTATCTGCGAATCGAGGAACCCGTTGCGGCGAACGAGGCCGGAATTGAACAGACTGAGCGTGGCCACGGCCTTAAATCGCTTGTCGGTCTGTGCGGCCTTGGCCGTATAGCCTCCGCCGCCGCAGATGCCGAGAATCCCCATGCGCTCGGAATCGACTCCGGGATAAGTGGCGAGCACGTCGGCGGCGCGGTGAATATCCTCCACTCGGTTAGCGGGGCGGTCGGTGCTGCGGGGCTGTCCTCCGCTGGCACCCTGATAAGCGGCGTCGAAGGCAAGAGTGATATATCCTTTCCCGGCCATAATCTGGGCATAATTGCCAGCTACCTGTTCTTTTACGCCTCCGTTGGGATGGGCCATTACCAGAGCCGGATATTTCTTTGCCGGGTCGTAGCCGGCAGGCGTATAGACATTGGCGGCGATGCGGAGGCCGTTGAGATCGTAGGCAATAGGGTGGATGTTCACTTTACCGGACTCGTTGGCCTTGATGGCGTTGTCGTACACAAGTCCGTAGGGATTGCCTTTGTAGGAGAGCACATCCTCTACGGCTACATCTTCGAAAATAGGCTTTGCGTTCATATTGTCGGATTTTTGGGCAGATGCTGCGCCGATGCATAGTGTGGCGCAGACGGCAGCAGCCGTATGTTTGCTGATTTTCATATTTGATTTTTGGCTGTTGAGTGAAATCTGTATCGGAGCCAAACAATGCCGTTGGCGAGGGCCTGGGAGGAAAGCAATTCAAGCGACTGACCTTCGGCCGGCCGCTCGTCGGCCGCTCCGAGATATTCGAATATGGATGGCGATGTGGTCAGGCCGTCGATGCCGGGGTATATCACGAGGCTTAGTTCATCGATGATTCCTGCGGCAAGCATGGCCCCGTTGATTATGCCTCCACCCTGCAGAGAGATTTTTCTGACGCCGAAATGCTCATAGAGCGCGGTCATGGCGTCGCTCAAAGCCGTGGGGTCGGCAAGTATGATATATGAAATCCCTTTTTCTTCGAGCATGGCCAGGTAGTCGTCGGTGGCGTTGGTGCCGAGGATTACCGCCATGTTGTCGCCGCGGATTTTTCCGGATGTATAGAAAATGTCGGCGTCGGGATCAACCGTGATGAAGAGTCGCGGCGAGTAGAGGTCGCCTATATGGATTTTCCCTGCCGCAGGATGGCTTTCGGATTGTGGCATGAATCTTTCGGGAAAAAACTCGCGTGTGGTGGCTTTCCCGAACATCCATGCGTCGGCCTCCAGACTTTTGCCTATGGCGGCGTATTCTCCGAACAGTTCGGCGGGATTGGTGCCGTCGAACGGTGGAGTCCAGCGCGAGGGAATCAGGCGCCCGTCCACCGAACTCATTATATGGCAGATTACTTCCGGTTTCATTTCTTACAATGCTTTTGACCAGTGAATTATCAGTTTGGTTTTACGATTTTGGAGCCGCCGAAAACTTCGCTCATCGGCATCGCGTCGAGCGCACGGTCAATCTGCCCCACCTCATCGGTCGTGAGATGGATTTCCGAAGCACCGGCATTTTCCCGCAGGCGCGACGCGTGGCGCGTCCCCGGGATAGGCACAATCCATGGCTTTTTGCAGAGCATCCACGCCAGAGAGATCTGCGACGGCGTGGCGTCGTGGTCCGATGCCAGTTGGCGTATATAGCCGAGCAGTTCACGGTTCTTCTCGTAGCTGTCTTTCCGGAATTGTGGCATCGCCGCGCGGTAGTCGGAATGTGGATCGAACGTCGACGCCGCATTGAAATTCGTGGTCAGCAGTCCGTTGGCAAGCGGCGAGAAAGCAACAAAACCTATTCCGAGCTCTTCGAGCGCGGGGAAAAGCGCCTCATACCATCGCGCCATCATCGAGTAGCGGTTTTGTACGGCCGCTACCGGGCATACGGCGTGAGCGCGCCGCAGATATTCCTCGTTGGCTTCCGAGATTCCCCAGTGTAGAATTTTGCCTTCCGCCATCAGGTCGGCCATCACGTGCGCCACCGCCTCCGGCTCTACCGACGGGTCGATGCGGTGCTGGTAATAGAGGTCGATATGGTCGGTGCGCAGGCGGCGGAGCGACCCTTCCACGGCATGGCGTATCGCTTCCGGTCGTGCATCCGGAATAAGCGGATGGGGGCCGTCGCCCTCCGGATTCTCAAATGTCAGCCCGAATTTTGTGGCAATCACGATCCGGTCGCGGTAGGGGAGGAGCGCCTCGCCGAGCAGCTCCTCGTTTGCGTGCGGGTCGTCGGGCGTGCCGTAGATTTCGGCCGTGTCAAACATGGTGTAGCCCAGGTCAACAGCCTCGGCGAGCAGTCGAGTCATTTCGCGTCGGTCGGCCGGAGCCCCGTAGCCGTGGCTCATGCCCATGCAGCCGAGCCCTATGGACGATACACGCAGGCCGCACCGTCCTAATTCTCTATATTCCATATTGTCACTATTAAGTGTAATCGGACTTATGGTCGTTATTTTACGATTGCAAATTTACATCCTGATTTCCGTGGCGGCACTACACATAATTCGGTTATTAAAGCCATAAACAGAGAAATCCGGCAGATTTCAATCTCTTGTGTTAAAGAAGTCATTTCAACTTTTTCTTCAAATGGCTTCGTAATATGTAATCTTCAAGAATTTGGCCTCTTTTTGTCTGATTTCACCCTCATTTTCGGTCATGATGCCCGTATCGCTCCCTCAAATTCGGGTTAAATCCGCTCAAAAACAGGCTCAAATTCTTTTCGAAGAAAAAGTTTAAATGACTTCAATAACAAAATATGACAGAGGATATTGATATTGATTTTTCGGTATTTGTATCCAAAAACTCTGAAAATTATCCTGCCGGATATTTAGGTGTGGATTGTATATCGATAATTATGTTCTTTGTATGGAATTTGAGCCGCAGAGTAATTGCGTGTAGCCTTTTTATTGGTAAATTTGTAGTTCAAACATACAAACCATGGCAAACAATCATGAAGAGAATCTTGGCCCCATGAAGCTGATATTCAACTATAACAATGTGTTTTTTAGTTTCTTTTACGACGATTTGAGCGGTTGCATACACCGTTCGCGGGAATATGCGCTCAATTATGTCTATTCCGGCGAGATGATTCTCGACAACGGAACGGAGAAGATTCACGTGCGCAAAGGTGAATGTGTCTTTATTCCGCGCGACCATCACATTACAATGTATAAGAAAACTTATCGGGGCCAACGGTATTGCGGTATCTTTCTGATGTTTACCCGGAGTTTTCTTAGGGAAATGTACGGCAGGCTGTCGCTCAACAAACTCAGGCCAAACACAGAAAAGCTCCCCGACGGCGTAATAAAGTTGCCCGATACGGTGGAACTGGCCAGTCTTTTCGCCTCCATGGCCCCATACTTCGACCCTGACGTAAAGCCAAAGGATGACTTTATGGAACTGAAGTTGCAGGAGGGGCTGATGGCTCTTTTAGCTATCGATGAGAGATTTGTGCCCACGATGTTCGATTTCAACGAGCCATGGAAGATTGACATCCTCGATTTTATGGAAGACAACTACATGAGTGACCTAAGTATCGAAGAGATAGCGCACTACACGGGACGAAGCCTCGCCACATTTAAGCGCGATTTCAAGAAAATCAGCAACCTTACGCCGGAGAAATGGCTGATAAAGAAGCGTCTTGACAAGGCTTACGAGCTTATGAAAGCAGGCAGACGAAGAGTAGTGGATGTTTCGGCCGAAGTCGGCTTCCGTAATCCGTCGCATTTCTCCACAGCCTTCAAGCGCGAATTCGGAATCGCTCCTACAGCTCTTTAGATTTGTCTTCGGGAGGCAATGAGCCGGTGGAAAACGATAATTGAGCTTTTAGCCAATTGCGTTGTAGGCTAAATGTCCTAATTTTGCAGCATGACCCATCAATTATGGAATAGTTTATGAAACCCTTGAGAATGCTGACATTGGGGCTTTTTACCGTTTCTATGGGAGCTTTGGCCCTGAATGCATCCACGCCTGAACACAACACCGATATGGAGAAACTGACACTTACCACCGAATGGGACAAGACATTCCCTAAGAGCGACAAGGTTGACCACTCTAAAGTCTCGTTTGTAAACCGCTACGGCATAACGCTTGCCGCCGATATGTACAAGCCCAAGGGAGCCACAGGCAAGCTCCCCGCCATAGCCGTATGCGGCCCATTTGGCGCTGTAAAGGAGCAGTGCGCCGGCCTGTACGCCCAGGAGATGGCTGAACGCGGCTTCCTTACTGTCGCTTTTGATCCCTCGTTTACCGGCGAGAGCGCCGGCACACCACGCTACATGACGTCGCCCGACATCAACACTGAGGATTTCAGCGCGGCTGTTGACTTCCTCGTCACAAATCCCGACGTTGACCCTGCCAAAATCGGTATCATCGGCATCTGCGGTTGGGGTGGCCTTGCCGTTAATGCCGCTGCAGCCGACCCGCGCATCAAGGCCACACTGGCATCGACCATGTACGATATGAGCCGGGTGACGGCCAACGGCTATTTCGACTCTGCCGACAATATTGAAGCGCGCAACGCACTCCGCGAGCAGCTGGCCGCGCAGCGCACCGAGGATTTTATCAATGGTACTCCAAAACTTGCCGGCGGTGTTCCCGATGTATTGCCCGACGATGCGCCGAAGTTCCTGCGCGACTACTACGATTACTACAAGACTCCGCGCGGCTACCATCCGCGCTCGCTCAACTCCAACGGCGGACGCAACACCACATCAGCAATTCCATGGATTAACTTTCCGCTGATGAGCCGTGCCGCCGAAATCGAGAGCGCTGTTATGATTCTCCATGGCGAGAAGGCCCACTCGTTCTATTTCGGAAGCGATACCTACAAAAAGCTGACCGTGGTTCCCGGCAACGACAACAACAAGCTCTTCATGGTGATTCCCGGCGCAAGCCATACCGACCTTTACGACAGGAAGGACATCATCCCCTTCGCCTCAATCGAGCAATTCTTTAAGGAGTATCTTTGTAAGTAAGCATCGGTGGAGTCGGGTAGTTTTTTTACTGAAATCTGAAACGGGATGACTGAAAAGCAGCGAAATATCATAATTGCATCTGTCTACGCCTCGCCATGCGGGGAACTTGTGCTCGGGTCGACGGGCGAGAGTCTTTGCTTGTGCGACTGGCTGGATTCTCCCCACCGGCAGACGGTCGCCAATAGGTTGAATCGTATCCTTGGCGCAGATATTACCGAAGGTACGAGCCCTGTAATAGAGTCGGCTGCGCGGCAGCTCGATGAGTATTTTGGGGGCGTTCGCAAAAGCTTTGATATGCCTTTGAATTTAGCCGGAACACCTTTTCAGAAGTCCGTGTGGCAGGCTTTGCTTGCCATCCCATACGGCTCTACCCCGACTTATGCCGAGATAGCCCGTATCATCGGCCATAAAAAAGCCGTTCGCGCCGTGGCAAGTGCCATAGGCGCGAACGCGCTTTCTATTTTTGTGCCGTGTCATCGCGTCGTCGGAGCTGACGGTACCCTTACGGGCTATGCCGGAGGCCTTGATGCCAAGCGTTATATGCTGCGGCTGGAAAATGCTGTCTCAACCACCAGTTTCAGTCAGCCGTCGGATCCGGATGCGCCGGATTCTCCGCTGCGACGCTCCATATGATACAGCGTGAAGAGCGCTGCGGCGCTGATAAGAGCCAATGGTGTTCCTGCCAATGCGGGCGACGCCAATCCGAAGCCGAGATGAACTGCCGCATCTAATGGGGCGGCCAAGACTTCAATGACATCAAGATTTCTTATTAATGAGTGGATGGAGGATTCGGAGTATATCACCACGGACAATGTAGATTTGAGAAAGTGAAATGAATCCACCTGCCAACGATGACGGAATGGAGTGAAGTTCGATGGCTTGCGCTCCATTTTGTAGTCTGACTGTTTTCTTGTTGAGTATTCGGCTATAGTCGAATATTTGCACTTGGAGTAATGTTTTTACGCATTGAGAGACGTTTTTTACTCATTGAGAAGAAATTCCCAAGGTATTATGTGTAAATTTGCCAATAAAACATAGTCAACAATGCCGTATTTTATAAAAACTATCTTTATTGCAATCGTGATGTTGAGTGCCGGGCAAATGTCCGGGCAGAAATACGTGGTGGATCCGTTCATGCGTGATTCGGTCACATTGAATCAGATACAAATCATCAGCGGGAAAGAGGCAGTTGGCATTGATGCCGTCAGTATTGCTGCGGGCGATACTGTAAGTGTGCTTAGGAGAGTGGATGGTTTTCCGGATTACGGAGTTATAAAGGTTGACGGCAAGGAATATGCGATAAGCGTCTTTGGCAATTTATGTTTCATAGATGACGAGGAGGTCGAAGACCCCTGGGAAACCCTGACAGCCAAGTGGCGCACTCCCGACGGAAGGCTCTACTCAACCCTGACACCATATCAATATATTGTTGGGTTAGTGTTGGGTTCATTGTTACTGTTGCTTATCGGTCTAAAGTTGAAGCTGATAAGGTTGATTGCATTGATATTTGTACCATTGATGATAGCGCTGGCCTGTTACCTCGAAGTCAGAGGCTACCTTGCGCTCGGGACCCGTATGTTTTGGTGGTGCGACAGTGATGTCTATGGTTTCTGGGGCTCGGTGCTCCGCGTGCTTCCGTTTGGCTTTGTGATTTTGGCTCAGTTAGCCAGTTTCCCGCTTTATGGCAGGTTGGTTTCACGGGACTGCACTCCAATGGGAGAGCTTACGCCCATGGCAATCTCTTTTCTTATTGCAATTCCGGTTATGTTCATTGTGTGTCTGGTGCTGGGGTTGTTACGCGTGAGCAATTCGACTTTGCAAATAATCGCAGGGATAATCCTCATTGCGATTATAGGGTTTGGGTCAATGTCCACTATAGTATTGAATATCAAATCATACGGTTTCTTTAAAGGAATGTGGCTGACTATATTCGGAGTTGTATATATTGTCGGCGCCATGATTGCCGTGTTAGGGTTTGCCATTGCTTTATGGAATCTCTTCGTTCAGATGCTGGTTGCCATGTTGCCTTGGCTTCTCTGCGCTTTTTTCCTCTTTGCCGCAGGCCACGCAGAAGACCCTTCATCCGGTCGTCATGAGCTATCCTACGAACAACAGAAAGCAAAGGATGAACGAGAGGCCAGAGAACATAAGGAAAGGGCTGATACCTTTGAGCGTGGCAGAAGGATTAATGAAGAGTTTATGAAGGGTGGAATCTGGGATGGATATCGTAGAAAAAGATAAAACTGCTGTCTGACAGCCCGTTTCCCCCCAGTCAGTCGTCGGACCGGGATGCGCCGGATTTTCCGCTGCGACGCTCCATATGATACAGCGTGAAAAGCGCTGCGGCGCTGATTAGGGCCAACGGTGTTCCTGCCAATGCTGGAGAGGCCAATCCGAAGCCGTGATGTATTACCGCGCCTCCGATAGCTGCCGCCATGGCATTGGATACGTTGAACGCAATCTGAATCCCGGCTCCCCCGAGCATCTCTCCACCCCTGGCGTAGCGAACTATCAGGTATTGCAGCGGTCCTCCGAGCCCGAAGAGCAGTGCCGGCGCTATGAACGTCAGAAGCAAAGAAGGCGCCTTATATGGCGAGAGGATGTAAATCATCGGCATGACGGCAAAGATAAGGCTCGCAATTACAGCCGTCACCAGCGACGACGGGTATCTGTCGGCCAGTCGTCCGGCAATATAGTTGCCGAATACCATGCCTGCGCCTACAATTACCATGATATATGTCATGTCGTAATTTGAAAAGCCGGTCACGCGCGTCATTATCGGCGAAATATAGCTCATCCAGCAATACACGCTTGCCTGGCCGAAAAACACTCCGGCATATATCAGCCATGGCGCCGGCCGCGAAAGGAAGTGGAACTGGCCCTTCATCCCTGTGTCGGGCAGTGGCGCAAGCCTCGGTATCCAGCATCTGATAGCCACGCAGGTAATCAGCCCTATAGCCGCGACTATGGCAAACGGCAGACGCCACGATACGAGCTGACATACAAACGTGAACCCCGGCACGCCTACAAGATTGGCTATGGTCATGCCGCCGACAAGAACCGCCACCGCCGAAGCTCCTTTCCCTTTATCGGCCAGACGCGAGCATACTATCGCTCCCGCTCCGAAAAATGCGCCGTGGGGCAATCCGGAAACAAAGCGCGCTCCGAGAAGGCAACCGAAATTAGGCGATAAGGCTACCATCGCGTTTCCCACCGCTATCACGGCTGCCAGAAGCAGCATCAGACGCTTCAGAGGCAACCGGCGCAGAAATATCAGCGATGGAGCGCCTACGGCCACTCCGGCCGAATAGGCTGAAATAAGATGGCCGGCATCTACTATGTTTATTTTCAAATCGCGGGCTATGTCGCTCAGAATTCCCATCATGCCGAATTCCACGATTCCGAGCGCAAAAGTGCCCATGGCGAGCGAGAGCAAAGATTTCTTCATTAAACTGTACCTTTTATCAACCTGTTTTTAATCAACCTGTTTCTGTATTATCCCCGATTTTCGGATTATCCCCGCGTTTCGTGGCTGCAAAATTAGCAAAAAATCGGCGGTGTTTCAAAAATCGATTCTTGAAACACCGCCGTATTTTGTATTTTGCATTCCTGCGGCGACGCCGCATCCGGGCCGTTATGGGGGCACCTTCTTAGCAGTACATGTTAATGATTGCCTCATACAGTTCCTGCTTGCCCGAGGTCTGGGCAGGTTCACCGTGGGCTTTGGCGTAGTCAACAAGCGCCTCGAGCGAGAGCTTGCCCTCCTCGAATTCCTTGCCTTTGCCGGCGTCGAAGCTTGCGTAGCGGTCGGCGAGCATCTTCTTATAGGGCGATTTTTCCAGGATTTCGGCGGCGCTGAGCAGCGCGCGGGCCATGGCGTCCATCCCGGCGATGTGGGCGATGAAAATGTCCTCGAGGTCGGTGGAGTTGCGGCGCGTCTTGGCGTCGAAGTTGGTGCCTCCGTTGCCGAAGCCTCCGTTGCGGATTATCTGCATCATGGCCTGGGTAAGCTCGTAGTTGTCGATGGGGAACTGGTCGGTATCCCAGCCGTTCTGATAGTCGCCGCGGTTGGCATCGATTGAGCCGAGCATCCCGTTGTCGACGGCCACCGCCAGTTCATGCTCAAATGTATGGCCGGCGAGCGTGGCGTGGTTCACCTCGATGTTCACCTTGAAGTCTTTATCGAGGCCATGAGCTTTAAGGAATCCTATTACGGTCTCCGTATCGACGTCATACTGGTGTTTGGAAGGCTCCATGGGCTTGGGCTCGATGAGGAAAGTGCCGGTGAAACCTTTGGAGCGGGCGTAGTCGCGGGCCATTTTCAGCATCATTGCCAGATGTTCCTTTTCTCGCTTCTGGTCGGTGTTGAGCAGGCTCATGTAGCCTTCGCGGCCGCCCCAGAACACGTAGTTGCTGCCCCCGAGGGCTATCGTGGCATCGATGGCACCCTTGATCTGTACGGCTGCGCGGGCCACTACGTCGAAGTCGGGATTGGTGGCTGCGCCGTTCATGTAGCGGCCGTTGCCGAATACGTTGGCCGTGCCCCAGAGGTTCTTTATGCCCGTGTCGGCCATCAGTCTCTTGAGGTATTCGGTGATTTCGGCCATACGGCTCTGGTATTCGTCGATGTCGGCCGGGTCGCCGATGAGGTCCACGTCGTGGAAGCAGAAATACTCGATGCCGAGCTTCTGCATGATTTCGAAGCCGGCATCGGCGCGCTGTTTTGCTGCCGTCATGGCGTCGGGCGCATCATTCCAGGGGAATTTCTTGGTGCCTCCGCCAAACTGGTCGCCACCCTCGGCAGTGAGGGTATGCCACCATGCCATGGCGAATTTCAGCCATTCTTTCATGGGGCGGCCGAGGACCACGCGCTCTGCGTCGTAATAACGGAACGCCAGCGGGTTGTAGCTCTGCGTCCCCTCGAATTTGATTTTTCCTATCGTGGGAAAGTATTCTTTCTTTGCCATATGGTATTATTTAAGTAACTGTTCAAAATTATTTTATACTGTCCTGATCTAATTATTTCAACATTTCCGCGGTAAAATTTTCGCATCTTTTCCTCTCTTCATCAGTCGTGTAGACATCTACACTCCTTCTTCATCGAGAAAAATCTCCTGAAAATTTTCCTCCCGGAAATATTAAAATAATTTCGACCAGTTACTTAGGTATTATTTTTGTTGATTCTTATAATAAACTACGATTTGACCTCTCTCATTGCTCAAACACCACCCTAATTTTTAAGTTATTTTGCCGTTAGCCGATTTTCCGGCGTTGCTGTTGTAAATGTATGTTTCAATCCGTAAATTTGTAAACAGTATTATATTATGCAGAATGCAGCCGCTGAAAGGGTCGGCTGCCTTAATACCATGAATTCTATGCCTTCTTACTTGTTCAGACAAGCTCTCCTGGGAGCTGCTTTGGCCGTATGTGGCGTCCAGGCGGGCGCTCAGGTCACTTTGAATATCGATGCCGCCTCTCGCGGCGCTAAAATCGGTCCGCTCCACTACGGTATTTTCTATGAGGAAATCAACAATGCCGGCGACGGCGGTCTTTATGCTGAGCTGATCCGCAACCGCTCGTTCGAGACCAACGGTCTCGAATTCTGGACACCTCTCGACGGCGCTGAGGCAGTCGCTATCGGAACCGGCCTTATGAACGACGCCCATCTCGCGGCCCTCGAGCTGAAAATTTCAGAGGCAGGGCAGGGGATATCCAACACAGGCTACTGGGGCATCAAAGCTACGGAAGGCGATACGTATTCATTTTCTTTCTGGGTGAAATCGGATACGCCTTATTCCGGAACCGCTTCGTTCTCTCTGGCCACTGCCGGCGGCGAAGTCGCCGCGCAGGGGGCTGTGGCATTCCGGGCCGACGGCAAATGGACCAAGGTGTCGGGCGAGATGACGGCCACGGTCACCGCTCCCGACTGCAAGTTCAACCTCACGTTCGACAAGCCCGGCACGCTCTGCCTCGACATGGTGAGTCTTTTCCCGCCCACGTTCCGTGGCCGTCCCAACGGATGCCGGCGCGACCTGGCCGAAATGCTTGAGGCGATGCAGCCTTCGTTTGTCCGCTTTCCGGGCGGCTGCTACATCGAGGGCTACGGTACGGCCGAGAACAACAACCGCTTCGAATGGAAGAAGACCATCGGCCCGGTTGAGGAGCGTCCCGGCCACTACAACCACAACTGGGGATACCCCTGCACCGACGGCATGGGCTTCCATGAATTCCTGCAGCTTACGGAAGATCTGGGTGCGGAACCGCTGTTTGTGGTAAATATCGGTCTCGGCCATTTCTATGCGGTGGACTATACCGACATCGACGCCTACATTCAGGAGGCTCTCGATGCCATCGAGTACTGCAACGGCGACGTCACCACCGAGTGGGGCGCACGCCGTGCAGCCGCCGGCCATCCCGAGCCGTTCAATCTCCGCCTGCTGGAGATTGGTAACGAAAACTACAATTACGACCCCAATGATCTTCGTTTCGACCATTATGCCGAGCGCTACAAGGCTTTCTACGATGCCATCAAGTCGCGTTACCCGGAAATCACCCTTATCGGCAATGTCGAGTCGTGGGGCACGGATACACCTTCCTGGCGCAATCCCTATCCGGTCGAGATGGTCGACGAGCATTATTACCGCACTCCCGGATGGTTCGAGCTCCAGTACGGGAAATATGATTCCTACGACCGCACCGGCCCCAAAATCTATGTCGGAGAATATGCCGTCACGGAGCCTGCCGGCGAGGTAGGCGCCGGTCCGCTGCGCGCCGCTCTCGGCGAGGCCGTCTACATGCTCGGAATGGAGCGCAATTCCGACATCGTGGTGATGAACTCCTATGCCCCGATTTTCTACAACGAAGAGCGGGGCGGCGGCTGGTTGCCCGACATGATCCGCTTTACCCACGCCGACGCGTTCGGTATCCCCTCCTACTATATCCAGCAGCTTATGGCCACCAACGTGGGGCGCCAGAACGTGAAATTCACCGAGGAGAACAATACAGCCTCGCTTGGCAAGCAGGTGGGCGTGTCGACCTGGAGCACCCGCGCTTATTTCGACAACGTGAAAATCACCCGCCCCGATGGCACGGAAATATTCACCGACGATTTCGCCGCAGGCATATACAACTGGACGGCCGGCTCAACCTGGGGCAACAACAATGAGACGCTCTATCAGAAAAACCTCTCGCTGCAGGGCGATATGGCGATATTGAACACCGGACTGCCCGATTCCTACGTTTTCGAATGCGACGCGCGCAAGATTTCCGGAAGCGAGGGCTTCCTCATCGTGTTCAACTATGCCGACGCCTCCAACTACTGCTGGTGGAACATAGGCGGATGGAACAATTCGCAGCACGGCCTCCAGTATTGCAAGAACGGCACTAAATCCGATTTCGACCTGCGACCGGGCAAGATTGAATCCGGCCGCGACTACCATATAAAGGTGGAGGTCAACGGGCCGTCGGTGAAATGCTGGCTCGACGGCGAACTTGTCCACGACGTTACATTCCCCGTGGGTCGTTCGCTCTACTTCTCATCGACCGTCAACGACGACGACAACTCCATGTTTGTAAAGGTGGTAAACACATCAGGAAATGCCACTCCTCTCACAATCAATATGGCTAACGCCTCGATGCTGTCGGCCGACGTGACGGTGCTCACCTCTGCATCCGATACAGACATAAACACGCTCGCCAATCCGCGCAATGTGGCTCCGGCCGCCGGAGCTATGGAAAGCGTAGCTCCCTCCACATCAGTCTATCAGGTGCCCCCATATTCATTCAGCATCATCCGCTTCGCTCTGGGAGATGCTGTGAAACCGGAGGTTGGACGCTCCGACCTCAGCGATGCCGCACGCGAGGAGGCGCTTGCCGCGCTCGCTCCGGTAGCCGACAGACTCCGCTGGCTTCACGAACCCGTTCAGCTCCCGACAGTTCTCCCCTCGGGGGCGTCCGTTGAATGGTTCATGGAAACTCCCTCGGCCGACATCGCACCCGTTTCGGGTCTGTATTCGGCTACGCTCGATATTCTCCGGCCCAACAGTTCTGAAGAGCCTCGCGCTGCCGGGACGCTTTCGGCTACGGTGCGCATGCCCGACGGAGCAGAGGGCGTGCTTCAGTTCCCGGTTACGCTTGCTCCCGCCGAGGCGTTCACGGGTTATCTGCTCACCGGCGCTCCCTCGGGCGGCTCCGTTGAGTTCGCGCTCGCCGGAGAGTCGACGATGGGAAAACGTTTTGAAAGGCTTGGCGCAGGCAGTGGCATCGTCGCTCAGGATGCTTTCATCGCCCGCGACTCCCGCAACAGCCGTTATCTTATGGCCGGAGTATCGGCCGACGGACTTTCTGTAGTGTTGATGCAGTCGCCCGACCTTTACCACTGGGAGTCGGCTCCGGCGACGTTCGATTCGAATGTAACTGCCGTGGAGAGTCCGCGTGTCGTTGTCGACGACGCCGGGAAAGCTCAGGTTTGCTTCCTGCTCCGCACGGCCGACGGTGTGAAACTCGTACGTTCAGCGGCCGATACCGGTTTCGGCTCCCTGTCGGCCCCTGAAGATTTTGGTCCTGAGGGTGTTGCTCCTGCCGGCTTCGACATCTGGAAGAGCGGCTACGATGGCCGCTGGCATCTGCTTGCCGCCGTGCCCACGCGTGCCGCTCTCGTCCACTATGTAGCTGATGCTATAGATGGCGAGTGGAGTGAGTCTGCCTCCATGGCTCTCGAAGGTGGTGCCGCTGTGTCGTCGCCCGTGCTTGTGCGCCTTATCGGCCGCGATACTCACGGGCTCTATTACCGCACTTCGGCCGGCACGGCAAAAGTAACGGATACGGATTTCGCAGTCTCGACCCCCGGCGAGGCGTTCGCTCTCGGCGGAGTCGGCAATATGAGCGTCGGCGGCGTGATGCCCGTCACGGCTGCCGAACAGCAGATGCTCGAGCTCTGGGGCGTTTATGCTTCGGAGCTTGCCAAGGCCAAAACGGCGCAGGCCGGTGGCGACGCATCCTACGATGCAGCCATTGCCATGGCCGAGACTCTGGTTGATTCCAACCGCACGGTGGAGTCGCTCACAGCCGCTCTGCGTCAGGCGCTCGATGCACTCGCCGCTGCCAAGTCAGCCTCCCTCTCTGCTGAAGCTCCCGAAGGGTTCAACGACGTGACGTATCTTCTCGAGAATCCCGATTTCAACGCCAACAATGGCAACGGCTGGCTCGGTACGGTATTTACGGCCGCCAATGCCGGTGTGGCCGAGCATTTCGACAAGAATTTCGACACTTACCAGATTCTCGAAAATATGCCGGCAGGCACATATCGGCTTGAGGCACAGGGATTCTACCGCTATGGCAGCCGTGAGTATTCGTTTGCCGCCCACCGCGACGGCTACGAGCGTCTGCACCCGGTGCTCTATATCGCCGACATGGGGACTCCCTTCGTCTCACTCCACAGCGAGGATTACACGCTCTCGAATGTCCCCAACGACGTGTGGTCGGCCAACACGGCCTTCAACACCGCAGGCAAATATACCGGTAACTCCGTGGAATATATTCTGCCCGAACGCGGTGCGCTCCGCGTCGGTATTCGCAAGACGGTGACAATGGCCACCGACTGGACCTGTTTCGACAATTTCCGCCTCTACTTCAAAGCCGCCTCGTCGGGTGTGGAGGGTGTCGCTTCCGACTCCGACAGCCAGCTTCCTCCGGTATATTATAGTCTGCAGGGCATCCGTGTTGCTCATCCGGCTCCGGGTATCTACATCGTGCGCCGCGGCAACAGTGTTGCCAAGGAAATAGTCCGCTAAAATCAGTTTATAGGTATAAATCAGGGCGGCGTGTCGAAACCTGTCGACACGCCGCCCCAATTATTAGAATGTATGGTTATTTCCGGTGGATATTGAAGAGATTGAGGGCATTACCTCCCTGGCCGCGGCGCCCCTGCGACGTTACGGCCAGTGTGCCGCCCCGGCGCGAGAGCGCGAGTCCTACGGGATAGGAGTCGCAGCGTATGGAAGTCACCACTTTCATTGTTTCGTTGTCGACTACGTCTACACGGCTGTCGAAGTTGCAGGCCACGAATGTGTAGCGTCCGTCGGGCGATACCTCAAGCGTGCGCGCTCCCTTCCCCACCTGACATCCGCGCCAGCCGTTGGCCGAAATCGCGCGTCGGCCTGCCTCTGCGGCGCGGTCGATGGCGGAGGTAAGGCTGTCGGCGGCGATGCTCCAGATTTTTCCGGCCACATTTTGCGAGGCGTAGACCCTGTTGCCGCGCAGGGCGAGATGGCGCACGTTGTAGATGTCGTTAATAAAGCCGGTGTGGCGGCGCCGGGCCACGTCGACCACGGCTATGCTACCGCCCATACATCCTATGAGCATATGGCGGTCGCCGGGGGTAAAAATCGTGCCGCGAAGCAGCAGCCCCGACTTCGAGTCTCGGTCCACGCTCCGGTCGAGCGGAAAGTCGAGCTGGAGTTTCTTCCCGATTACGATTGGCTGCAGATGGCGCCATGTATCGGGTCGTTCGCCCGATATGTCTATGAGTCCCACCGTGTTGTCGCCCCAGTGGGTTATGGCCAGAAGGTCGCCTCCGTTGGATGTCGCTACCATTTTGGGGAGCGGTCCGGTCTCGAACATACGTACGATCGAGTCGGTGCGCGTATCGATTACCGCCACGGCCGAGGGGTCCTGGGCGTTGATGTCGAACGAGCGCCGGTAGTAGGGTACCCACAGATAGCGCCCGCGGTGGGAGAAGGCCATTTCTACGGGTTTGCCACTGAATGGACGCCTGGCGCCGTCGGCATAGTGTGTCCAGGGATAGAACCCTGAAGGAGTGGCCCATCGTGTGTCGGCCGCGGGTTCGAACCGGTGGCTTATGACCTTGAGCTTGCGCATTGTGCGGGCGTCGTACACCACCGTGGCGCATCCTTCGAGCGAGTTGACATACAGCCGGCTTCCGTCGGGATGGAATCCGGCCGATTTGGGCGATGCGATGTCGCGGTCGAAGGTGGATTTCTGCGAGCCGTTGAACTGCTGGCGCTTTGTGGCGTTGCGCAGGGAGATGGCGCCGTCGGCGCTCGCGGCGAAATCTCCTGTGAAGCTGCGCACCACCGGCGGCAGCGGCTTATCAGTTGTTTTGACAGTGTCCACTACCTGGGCGCATGCCGCAGGAAGAGCGGCGAGAACTAATACCAGTGTCAATCTCGGGCGGCGCAGCGGCCCGATGTGTATTTTCATGTCGGTTTTATGGTTAAATCGCGCAAATTTAAGCTTTTCCGCCGACATTCCAAGCATACAGGCGTATATTTCGCTGTATACAACACGGCAGGGGCGGTGTATCGACCCGGAAGCCTCTACACCGCCCCTGGCGGATGTAATTATGGTGTAATTTTAGGAAACCTCACATTAAGAAGCTGCGTTGGCTTCGGTGGAAGTCTTCTGAGCTTTGTCGGCGCGGTTCATACCTTTGCCGTTACGGTTCTTGCCGTTCTGGGCGAAGTGGCCGTGATGGCCGTGGCCTTTCTGGCCTCTGACGGCTTTGCCGTGGCCGTTGCCCTGGCCGCCGTTGAGATAGAAGTTCTCAAGGAACACTACATACTGGTCGGGGCCGATGATTGCCTTCACCTCTTCAAGGTAGGCTTTCTTCGAGGCGCGGCGCTCGGCGCGCATGGTCGAGTCGTTGCGCTGGCGGTCGGCGCGGAGTGCCTCCTTGCGGGCCTTGCGGTCGGCAAGCTGCTTTTCGTTAAGCTGTTTCAGCTGGTCTTTCTGAGTATCGCTGAGGGTGAGCCCTTCGAATATGCAGGTGGCGCGATCGCCTTTCTTGAAGTCTTTGGTGCACTGGGTGTTTTCAATACGTGCCTCCTTCTTCCGGCCGTCGTTGTTCTTTTTGTTCTGGGCTACGGAGGGGAGAGCGATGAGCGACATTGCAATTGCAGCAAGTCCGAGAATTTTCTTTTTCATAAGTCTAATTAATTTCGTTTTTAAAGCTATTGTTCGTTATTCTTTTCGCCTTCTTTGATAAGAATAACAGCCCTGCGTTTAATTTGGCTTATAGGTTTAACTCGGATTTAACTCTTGCGCTATCAGTCTCTTAAAATTATTGAAAACATTCGCCCTTGTATTTAACTTTTCGGTAACAGCCTGCAAACAGGGTTTTACCATCAATGTGGGAAGCGAGTGCAGAATCAACAATTTATTCTCTGATATATGTGGTGATGTACCGCAACCCGGCGGGGTGGGCGGGGGCTTCGGCGAGGCGCATGAAACTACCGGAGTGGCCGCAGGCGCGTTCGGCCATGGCGAAATGGCAGATACCGATGCCGCAGTCGAGCGTCGACAGTCTGCTTGTGTCGCGGCTGAAAAAGTCCACGCTGCGCCCGTCGGCGCCCGCTGCGGCGCGCCAGGGCTGTGAGTTGGTCGACGACGGGGCGAGCCTCATCATGGCCAGCGCTTCGTAGAAAGGCGCATCCCCGCATAGCGGGCCTGTGAATCCGGGCGCGAAAAATAGGCTGTCCATCGGCTTGCGCCGGTCGCTCCCGGCGGCCATGCGCGCCACGCGCTCCACAAGGCTCTTTCTCGCCGCCACGCCCACCGGGATTACCACTTTCAGCGGCTGCTCCCGGCTCCACGTAGCTTTCCGCTCGAAGTCGCTTCCGCGGAAGGTGGCTGCTATCCAGCAGGTGCCGAGCCCCATTCGGGTAGCTTCGAGCACCACCTGCTCCATGGCGAAGCCGGCGGCAAGTGCGTCGGCCTCGCTGCAGCCGTAGCCCATGGCGAGATAGTCGCATGCCCCGCGTATCATTCCGTAGGTCGACGGCCGCAGGTCGCGCTCCTCGCCGAAGCGGATCAGCTTTATGTCGGGGGTCTGGCCGAACGGATTGGCGGCGTCGGATATGGCCGCCACGATGCGTTCGGCCTGAAGAGCGGTTATCGGTCGTCCGGTGAAAGTGCGCACCGACCGGCGCACCGTCATGGCTTCAAGTATATCCATATGGCTATCTGTTTTGGATGTTTTCGCATTGTAAAGCTACTGAATTTATTGCAACTTCTGAAATTTTTCCGCTGAAAGCCCTAACTTTGCAAGTAAGATTCACGCCATGAGAAATTCCATTACAAATCATAGTAAACGCAGTGCCGTAGCTTTCGGTGTGCCGTTCGCGTTGGTGTCGCTCCTGTTTCTGCTGTGGGGCCTGGCCAACAATATGAACGATACGCTTCTGGCGGCATTCCGGCGCATCATGTCGATGTCCGACCTCCAGACCTCGCTGGTGCAGTTTTCCTTCTACGGCGCCTATTTCTGCTTCGCTCTTCCGGCGGCTATTTTTATCAGTCGACACAGCTATAAAGCCGGCATAATGCTCGGTCTGGCGCTTTACGCGGCCGGCACGCTGCTCTTCTTTCCCGCCGGGGAGGCGGCTTCCTATGGTTTCTTCCTTTTCGCCATCTACGTAATGGCCGGAGGATGCGCCATTCTTGAGACTACGGCCAACCCCTACATCCTCTCCATGGGTCCGGCGGCGACGGCCACCCGACGCCTCAACATAGCCCAGACGCTCAATCCCGTCGGAGCCGTATGCGGCATACTGCTAAGCCGCCATTTCATCCTCTCGGAATTAAATGCCGCCGACGCCGCCGAGCGTGCCGGCATGGACGCCGAGGCTCTTCGCCAGGTGCAGGCTCACGAACTCAGCGCCGTGTCGGCCACATATATGCTCATCGGCATCGTGCTGCTCGCTCTGCTGGTGGTCATCGCCTTCGTGCGCATGCCCTCCGAACGTTCCGAAGGCCTTTCGTTCAGAATCTCGGATAGTTTCCGCCGGCTGTTCGCCAACCGCCGCTGGCGCTACGGCGTGGTAGCGCAGTTTTTCTACGTGGGCGTGCAGACGGGCGTGTGGTCGTTCACCATCCGCCTGGCTATGGCGCGTCTGGGCGTGCTCGAACGCGAAGCCTCGATGGTTTTCCTCTACAGCATCCTGGCTTTCACGGCTTTCCGCTTCCTGTTCACGTGGCTGATGGCCTACGTGCGTCCTGTGCGTCTGCTCGCTGTGGCTTCCGTGGCGGCCATATGTTGCACATTGGTTGTGATCTACGGCAGCGGGTGGCCGTCGGTCTGGGCGCTGGTGGGTGTATCGGGGTGTATGTCGCTCATGTTCCCCACCATCTACGGCATCGCTCTCGAGGGCGTCGGGGGCGACGACGCCAAACTCGGCGCCTCGGGTCTGATTATGGCCATCCTCGGCGGTGCGCTCATCACGCCGCTTCAGGCTCTTCTGAGCGATTCCTTCGGCATCGGCGCCTCCTTCTGGGTGCCCGTAGGCTGCTTCGCCGTCGTTCTCCTGTATGCCGCTTCTATCCTCCGCAATCCGCAAATACGATAATCAAAATTGTAGGGACGCACGGCTCGTGCGTCCGTAACACTCTCATCATCATATAATGAATAAAAAAGTTTTCGTTTCCGGCTGCTACGATATGCTCCATTCGGGCCATGTGGCCTTCTTCAAGGAGGCCTCGCGCTACGGCGACCTCTACGTTGGTATCGGCTCCGATCGCACCATCGAGGAGCTGAAAAACCGCAAGACCGTTTACTCCGAGAAGGAACGTCTATATATGGTAAAGGCGATACGCTACGTCACCGATGCCTATATCAACCCCGGCAGCGGCATGCTCGACTTTCTCGATACGCTCGATCTGGTGAAGCCCGACATCTTCGTGGTCAACTCCGACGGCGGCAGCGACGTGAAACGCCGCCTCTGCGCCGACCGCGGCATCGAGTACATCGAGCTTCAGCGCGTGCCCGACGCCGGACTGGAGGCCCGCTCCACCACTTCGCTCCGCAAGGGGGTGAAATCGCACCTCCCTTACCGCGTAGACCTTGCAGGCACGTGGATCGACCAGCCCTACGTATCGCAGCTCGGCGCCGGTTGGGCGCTCACCATATCCATCGAGCCTACAGTGGAATTTATGGAGCGTGGCGGTATGTCGACCTCCACGCGCAATGCCGCCCGCAAGATATGGCCCTACGAGCTGCCCGACTACAATGAGGAAATGCTCGCCCGTCTGCTATTCTGCTTCGAGAACGACCCGGAGAACAAGGGGCACGTTTCCGGCGCCCAGGACGCCATCGGCATCTGTATGTCGGGCCTTACGCGCCACTACTACAACGGCCGCTACTGGCCTGAGCGCATCGAGTCGTGCCACGACGAGGCCGTGCTCACCTGGCTGGAAAACCATATCGTGCTCGTGCCGATGTTCCCGCGCCGTCCGGGATGCTCCGTGGTCGAAGGGAAGGATATTACTCCCGCCAAGGTAGAGGCGCTTACCTCGGCGGCCTCGCGCTGCTGGGACGCCATCATGGCGCGCGACTTGCAGGCCTTCGCCGCCGCTTTTGCTGCATCGTTCGACGCTCAGGTTGCGCTCTTCCCTGCCATGATGCAGCCCGGAGTTGCCGAATTCATCGAGCTTTACCGCCCGACGGCCCTCGCCTGGAAGATGCTGGGCGCCGGAGGCGGCGGCCACCTTGCCCTCGTGCTCCCCGACGGCGCCGAGCGCACCCCCGAGATGATCCCCGTCAAAATCCGCCGCCGCGGCTTCTGATGCCTACCTCCTAAAAAATAGCGGCCCCCATAGGAGGTTCGAATTCTTTCGAACCTCACGCGCCCGCGTAGCGCGAATGGAATCAGGTTAATGAAAACATTGGCGGCGTGTACATAATGCGTAAGGTGCGAAATGATTCGCACCTCCTAAAAAAAGCGGCCCCGCGCAATGCGGAGCCGCTTCTTTAGCTTTTGGCCGGATGGTTAAGGCTATGTTAGAATGTTCCAGATGGTAGGAGCATGTGGGTGAGGGCGATGGGAGTTGACTAAAGTCAATGACCGAGCCCGAATATCCCTCATGCGACGCCGCAGATGGGACATTATAACGCGCCTTACATAGCTACTTTGGTGACTTTCGAGCCCTGACGGCGGATAAATATCCCGCCTTGGGGATTGGCCACCATACGGCCCTGCAGGTCGTAGAACTCAACGGGAGCTTCGGCATCAGCCTCAGCCGAAATCCCCTCTACTCCGGTCAGCGTACCGTCGGAACCGACATAGAGATTCAGAGCGTCGCTCTTCAGGCCGGTTTCGGCATGATTGGCGATAAAACTGTAGCCGCGGTCCTGATGAACAGTATTGTTCTTGTCAATGGTAATCTGATAAGAACCGTGGTTGTACCATTCGTCGGTATCCTCTATAGTACCGTCGTTGAGCTGAGCGCGGCTCGGCGCTTTGGAAGCGGACTCAGGTTTCTTCGTATAATGGAGTTCGCACCAGTCGTCGCACTCCACAACAATCGCATCGGCCGTCTCGCTCACAACATAAGGCATAGCGGGCTTCTGAAGGTCGTATTCAACTGTGATTCCGGTAAATCGGGTATGTTTATTGCCGTTGAAGTTAAACCAGATTGTCGAAATCGATTCGTCTTCAGCAGATGTCCATGTTGCGACATCTCCATCCCAACCGGTAGGATTGGTACCATTATTCTCACTTACTTCGGTAAGATTCCAGTTGTTGCTGCCACCCTTGTGGAAGACAATCGATTTGATGCGACCGGGTGCGGGAACCGAGAACTGAAGTTTAGCATTGTATACGCGCAAGGCATCGCCTTTTTTCAGAGAACCTTGATAAAGGCGATAGGATGTTGAAATACCATCTGGAACAATGAAGTCTAAAGTTACACCTTTACGGATAATCGTGGTTACAGGATTATCCATATCGGTTTCATATTTGTTATTCTCCTGTCCATTTGTGAAGAAGGTCATTCCGTAGCTGGCCAAACCGCGGAAATCGGCCTCATCGGTAAAGTCGAACATGTAGCTTGTGGCATGAACCGATTCGCCTGCGGGACGCTTGGCAACGGTGAGGGTGTACTGAACCCAGCTTCCAGCAAATTCGGAATCGTCGGTCGATGTGTATGTTGCACGCACCGTAGTTGAGCCCTCACCAACGATAGTGATTTCGCCGGTTGCCTTGTCGATGGTTGCGATAGCGGCGTCGGCGGCAGGAATCGAGTAGGAAATCTTAAGCTCGTTGGGGTTGGTCAGAGTGGGGAAGGAATAAGGCTCTTCGTCGATGTAGACCTTGCACTGGTCGCTGCTCCAGGAAATTCCTGCAGGCTTCTTGACGACTTTTACAGTTATTTCAGCTACTTTGCTTATGTTAAGTTCGCTATCAAGGGCAATCGCCTTGATGGTGGTTTCACCGAGAGCAAGTTTACCCAATTCGATTGTCTGCTTTTCCACCATATCGGCATTATTGGGATCGGAGCCGTCGGTAGTATACTGGATTGCGGCAGCGTTGGGAGCGCTGATAGCAGCGGTAGTGCCAATCAGGTAGTCGTCGCCGCTCTTTTCGCCGGTAATAATGATTTCGGGCATGTCCACAACCGGACCGGTTTTTGCAACCTTAACAGGCAGTTCCGTTACAGAGCTTGCATTAAGTTCCTCATCAAGAGCTATTGCTTTAATTGTATATTCACCTTCAGGAAGAGTGAAAGCATCCTCATAATCTACAGCAGTTGAAGATGTATAGGGGTCGCTTCCATCGAGAGTATACATAAAAGTATTTCCTTCGTCGCCCGTAATGGTAGCTTTTGCGCCATATTCATAGACGCCGTCAACGGGTTCCTTGTCGATGGTAATTTGAGGAGCAGTTACGGGATTTCCACCGCCATTAGGGTCATAAGTAACGGAAAGACCTTTTATTTGGAGATATTTTCCTGAAGCAACGTCAGGAATACTAATCACGATTTTACCAGAAGCGCTTCCGGTAAATGATAAATCTTTTACAGTAGAGGAAATTGCTTTTGAGGTCTCAAAAGTAGTTCCGCCAACAGAAACTGATGCATTGGCAGTGCCGTTACTGTTAATACTTAATATAGTAACATTCGTAATGGTACCGGGAATGTCGGAAGTGGAGAATTCAATTGCACTTAACGATCGACTGCTGCCACTTTTATCTGCGGCACCCCATTTTGCGCCATTTTTACCTCGTTCAAAATAGACACTTTTTCGCCAAGTTGGAGTTATTGACCAAACGACATTTTGATTATTAGATGTATCTGTCCATGTTGTAGGGGCAGTCGTACTGGTATATGATGTGTAATCAAATACTGCATCATATTCTGCAGCTGTCGTCGGCTGCGACTTCCACGTGGTTTCTGCGGCATAGGAGGAAATGCCGACTACTACCAACATGGTTAGTAGAAGTAGAAGTTTTTTCATAAGGATAAAGTAGAAATTATTTGGTTAAAGAATTCGCTGCAATTGCCTCTGCATGAGCAGGAAATGGGAGAGGAGCACTCGGATGTGTGTTGGACTCCTCCTTCTGTTTGCAAAGGTATGTATAATTTCGTTACGATGTGTTGCCAAAACGTTAAATTTCAGTCAAAGAGCGCATTTTTTTTCTCGAACCGCCTCCAGTTCTCGCCCTCGGGTCGGTTGCGCGGCAGCGCCGAGCCAAGGCTCGTCCACCGGTGACAAAAGCTATTGCCGGGCCGTAACGCGAGCTGAAGCTCGCTCATAGAACCACTTTCGGGGAACTTCGGGCTTCCGCCCTCAGCACCGCGCTGAGGGGAACGGCGGGGAAGATTAGGAGAAGAGAGGTTGAGGTAAAGGCTCAGGAAGAGGCTTGGATGAGCGGTCTACGAGGGAGAAACGGATTTGCCCTGCAATCCCCAATGTTTCCACATGGCGGCGAAGGGGCAAAGGCGTTTGGATGGAGATGAATCGGTTATTTCTGTGAATTTGTCGCATGGATGGTTGCAGATTTCGTTGACCATATTCCGAACAGCCTCTTCAGGAGAAACTTCACAAAACGGTCGTAAACGACAGGAGCCGTAGGTTTTAAGCGTGTGCCCAATTTCGATGGCAGCTGCGAGCAAATGAAATTCGATATTTTGCCGGAGATTAAATTTGAAACTATGTGGAGCGCGCCATATGCCTTCATGCTCATAGTTAATGATGTAAGGATAGCCGAATAACCTCTCGATAAAACTTTGGCCAAGCGAACTGATGCCATCCGGGGTGAAAAATTCTTTCATGAAAAGAGGATCGCACAGCCGAAGGAAATCAGCACGGCTATACAACTCTTTAATCCATTGTATGGTAGTGTCGAAATACTTGCTTTGAAAGCATTGGTTCATCTCGAGAAGAACTTCGTCGGCAATAAGGGAAAGAGGGTGGGAGTGCGGGGGATTAGCTTCGAACAGAGATATTAGTTTGCTATCGTCGGCGGCATCGGAGAACTTCTTTTCTTTGAGGAGCTTCAGAAAATCATAGAATACGATTCCGGGATTATAGGCTTTCGAGAGGCATAAATCCACTATCTTGTACAGCAGAAGATTATTATGGGCAATTTCGGGATAAATTTTTTCTGCAATTTTGTTGACCATCAGGTAGGGATAGGGACTTACGGGGCGCCCCGGCTCGTAGTTGACATCCATGAAATTTTTTTCGGCGAGGTATGCCATACTCTCTGAAAGGATTTCACCTCCAACGTTGATTTCATATGTATTGCCGTCGGAGTCTTCGATGTTGCCGTTTAAATACCTTAATTCTTTCCCGGCTATCACGTGACTTATTGGTCTCAGACTTTTGATTGTAAACGGTTTCTCCCTTAATCTTTGGATGAAAGCAGTGCCGGCGTAGAACGGGGATGCACTTTCGTTGAAAAATAGAACTTCATTGCATGATTTGCGGTCAAATTCAATGGGAACTTTCAGGTCAGGAAAATTAGACATTCTCAGTTGGTGAGAGCGTTGGAGCGCCCCCATGAGCATGCAAGATGTTTTCATCCGTCCATAGGCAGTAGAGATTTCCTGAAGGAAGTGGATATACTCATGGAGAAACAACGATTTTTGGCCTATTGTATCGAAAGAGAAATTGGAGTTGCCAGATGGAAGATCCTGGTACCAATCCAGTTTAATCATAAATCTGGCTGGAGAATAGCTATTATTAAGATAGAATTGTAGATCTGACATAATTTGATGGTTTGAATTTTGCAGGGGAAAGTTCCTGATGATTTGCAAAGATAGAGATAATTGGGTGAAAAACACGACGCCCCGCTACGGGAGCATGGATCCTGAACATGCTTCCATAGCGGGGCGAGGGCGTTTGGTCCAAACGGGTGCGGCGAGGCCTACCTCGCATACCCATATCGCGCCGAGCCAAGGCTCGGCCACCAGGAACAAAAGCTATTGCCTGGCCGGAACGCGAGCTGAAGCTCGCTCACAGAACTACCTTATTGCCACTCGGAGGGGGCGCTTGGCGGTGGACTTCGGGCTTACGCCCTCAGCGCGGTATTGAGGACGGCAATAAGGGGAAACCTCGCTAAAGCTCGGCGCAGAGACAAATAAATACTTTTGCGATGGGAAACCGAGCGGAAGCTCGAATCGGAAACAAATTTGCAGGGAGATTAGGGGGGATGAAAGGGGAAACCGGAGGCAAGCCTCCGGCACCAGAGACAAAGAGAAACGCGCGGATGGGCTGGAATCCGGATGGCGAGGCGGCGTTTTAGAGTGGTGCAGATTTTAGGAGACAAGGGCGATGGCTGACGGGGACAGTACTGAAGTACGGCCCCGAAGCCGAGTCCCGCAGTCGACGCCAAAGGTGCGCCGCTATAAAGAGCCGCCTTTAGCGGCGCGGTAGAGCTGGTATGAGTTGACCAGATTATGCCAGATACTGTAGAAGCCGCCGGCGATGGCCGTGACGGGGGTAAAGAAGGTGTAGCCCATCCAGATGGCCAGCACGGTGTTTTTCTGGCCGAGCGACTGGCCGGCGGTGATGGTGTCGCCGTAGCGGCGCCCTATGCGGCGGCCGAAGTAGAACTGGCCGGCGCAGCATGCGAGCGATACGGCCACGAGCCAGAGCTGGGTGGAGAGTGCTACGGTAGAGTGGACGATGCTTCGCGTGGTCACGGCCATAGCAAGGGCGAGGGCCACGGCCCAGAGGTAGAACGACAGGTCCTGGTAGCGGGCGATGCGCGCGCACAATTGCGGCAGGAAGTAGCGCAGGAGCATCGCGGCGACCAGCGGCAGCAACAGCAGGGGGAATACCTTGCCGAGTATCAGCGCAGCGGCGGCGAAGGCGTTGAGGTCGGGGTTGGGATGCACCAGCGGCACCATGGCGGGGATGAGAAGCGCCGTGGCAAGGTTGATGAGCATGGTGTAGGTGGTTATGTTGTTGACGTCGCCGCCGAGCCGACGGGTGATTACGGCTCCCGCCGTGGCCGTAGGACAGATGAGGCATATCATCGCTCCTTCGAGCACCACCCGCAAGCCGCTGTGGGGCATTGCCATAAGCACGCAGCCTATGGCGGCGAAGAGGCCGCACTGGATGGCGAGCAGCCAGCCATGCCAGCGGCGCAGACGCAGCTGGCGCGGGTCGACCTTGCAGAAGGTGAGAAAAAGCATGGCGAAGATGAGCAGCGGCTGCACAATGGCCACGGCGCGGTTGGCCGCGGCGCGTGTAGGCTCGAGTGCGGGGATGCCGGTATAGATAAAGTAGCCGAAAATGCCTGCCAATATGGAGATTATGAGAGTCCAGTCTTTTAAGAAACGTACTATCCGCATATCCATTGTGGTCCCGCTTTTTGGGGGGCCGGTTCGATTTTCGGGTGCAAAATTACTGCTTTCGCCGATTTTGGCGAAATATTCGGGAGGAAATTCAAGATGGATTACTCCACGCTCCATTCGGCCACGCCGGCTTTAGCTCCGGGTGCGGGCGAAATCTCGAGGCGGATGGCCGTGGCTTCGACGGGATCGAAGGCGGCGGTGCTCGCCTCGCCCTTACGGGTGGGGTATACCTCGGCGTCGGGGTCGGCGAGGCGCACGGCGTTGAAGCCTACGGAATGCCAGTGGCCGGAGGTGTCGCGGTAGCGCAGACGCCACTTACGCGGCAGGCGCACGTCGCCCCAGGGGGCGTCGTCAACCCAGTGGACCGACGCAGAGCGCACGAAAGTGGCCTCGGGGAAGTCGTACTGCAGCCAGTGGGCGTCGGCGCCCTCGGCGAGAGGTTCGAGCGGGAAATAGCCTACGGAGCGGTCGGAGGCGTCGGAGGGTACGGCGCCGTCGCTCACTGTGGCCAGCGCCTCGCCCGGCGCGGAGGCCGAGAGGCGCGCCGAGGTGGCGAGCGAGTAGGGGAGGGTCGGCTTCACGGCCTGGACGTCGCGGGCGAGCCATACGGCCATCTTGCCGGCGCCGCGGTGGGCCCAGGCGAAATAGGGGATAAGCGTGAGGCGCGTGGGGAGCGCCTCGATGGTGCCGTCGGGACGGTAGGCGAGCTGCTGAGCAGGGGTGTAGAGCGCTGTGACGCCGCCGGGGAGGTCGGGTGGCTCCTCAGCTTCGAATCGGGGAGAGCGGTTGAGCAGCACGGAAGCTATGTCAGCCTCATTGTCGGGCCATTCGGCGCAGTATACCAGCGGACCGCGCTCCACGGCCACACGGCCGCGGTCGGCCTTCACCTTGGGGTGGGCAGCCACTACGCGCGGCTCCATCGGCAGGTCGAGCGATACGACGTCGCCCTTGCGCCAGCGGCGCGAGATGGTGGCGTAGCCGTCGCGCAGTTCGGCCTCGACTGGCTGGCCGTTGATGGCGATGGTCCACTGCGTATGCACAGAGTCGGCGTAGCTGTAGAGGTCGGAGGGTACGGGGCGCCCCTGCGCCCAGCCGGGGATGCGCACGCGCAGGGCGAACTCGCCGAGGCGGTTGGCGTCGACGGAGATGTCGACGCGACCGCTGCGCGGGTAGTCGGTATGTTGGCTCAGGGAAACGGCGCCTTTGCGGCCGTCGACGTCGAGGCGTGCGCTGTTGCCCATGAAGAGGTTTACGTAGACGTCGCGGCCGCGCACGGCGTAGACGTAGCCGGGAATCGAGGGGATGAAGCGGCAGACGTTCGACGGGCAGCAGGCGCAGCCGAACCAGGGCTGGCGCCGGTGTTGCCCGGCCGATTCGAGCGGATTGGGGTAGAAGAACGAGCCGCCGTCGAGCGAAACGCCCGAGATGAGACCGTTGTAGAGCGTGCGTTCCACTACATCGTAGTATTTCGAGTCGCCGTGGAGCAGGAAGAGGCGGTGGTTTACGTAGACGTTGCCGATGGCGGCGCAGGTCTCGCAGTAGGCCGACATGTTGGGCAGCTCGTAGTCGGCTCCGAAAGCCTCGCCATGGCTGGTGGCGCCGATGCCGCCGGTGATGTAGAGCTTGCGGCCTACGATGTTGTCCCATATGCGGTCGATGGCGCGAATGTAGGCGCTGTCGGCCGTCAGTGCGGCCACGTCGGCCATTCCGGAGTACATATAAGCCGCCCGGACCGCATGGCCGACGGCTTCGGTCTGCTCGACCACGGGGAGATGGGCCTGCGAGTAGGCGTCGCGGCGCGAGGTGTGGCCGCGGCGGTCGAGAAAATATTTCGCCTGGTCGAGGTAGCGGCGGTCGCCGGTGGCGAGATAGAGGCGCGCGAGCGCCATCTCGGCTATCTGATGGCCCGGCACGCAGTCGATCTGGCCGGGGGCGGTGCCGATGGAGCGCACCACGCAGTCGGCGTAGCGCGTGGCGATATCGAGGAAGTTGCGTTTGCCGGTGGCCTGAAAGTGAGCCACGGCGCCTTCGACCATGTGGCCGAGGTTGTAGAATTCATGGCTGAGATTCTCCACGGCCTCCCAGCGGCGTGAGCCGGCCCAGTCGTGGGGGTGGGCGGGATTCATCGTGCGGGCTGTGTAGAGGTAGCCGTCGGGCTCCTGCGCGGCGGCAACGAGCGTCAGGACGCTGTCGATGTAGGCCTCCAGACGCTTGTCGGGGAAGGTCTGCAGGAGGTAGGAGGCGCCCTCGATTGTTTTGTAGACGTCGGTGTCGTCGAATGGGAATCCGCCGATGCGGATGGTGTCGGACGGATGGGCTGCGCGCACGAAATTGTCGTAGCGGCCCGTCGATTCGCACTTGCTGAAGGCCAGGGGGATGGTCACGTCGCGGCTCGCGCGCAGGCGCGGTGTCCAGAATGAGTCGTCGACCTTGACGGCGGTGAAGGGCACCTGGCTTATGGGGTAGCCCGGAGCGGGAGTATCGGCGGCGCTTGCAGCAGCTGAACAGAAAAGCAAGGCGCCTATGGAGATACGGCGTAGTGGTGTCATATCAGATCTTGATATAGATTTTCTTGCGGTAAAGCGGAAGGCCGCAGAGCCAGTTGAAGAGCACGAAAGCTATGGCGTATAGGCAGGCCGAAAGCGAAGCATTGCCAGTAAGCGGCAGCAGTACGCAATAGTATATCCAGCTCTTGGCGCTGTAGACCCCGTCGGGGGCAGCGGCGTCGGGGAAGCATTTCAGCCCCATGAATATTGCCACCACCCAGGCCAGGGCGTAGAGGAAGAGCGGGTTTACGCCGAACACCTCGAAGAAGCGCGTCCAGCGGCCGTGCATGCCGCGTATGTCGATGGCCCAGACGAGGAAGCCGAGCAGTGCCGAGGCCATGCCGCAGGTGGTGAGCACGAACGTTGGCGACCATACTTTCTTGTTGATGGGGAGGCCGTAGCTCAGCAGCCAGCCGCAGAGCGTCAGCACGAAGCCCACGAGCAACAGGCGCAAAGCGCGGTCGCGGTTGTCGCGTATCTCCATTATGAGGCGTCCGCACCAGAAGCCGATCATCACATGCATAATCGACGGGATGGTGGAGAGCACACCCTCGGGGTCGATGGGTATGCGCACGCCGTCGACCTTGGTATAATACATATGTGCGTCGGTGAGCACCGCGCGGTCGGCTATGGAGAGGATGTTGGTCTCGTCGGGCGCATAGCCGTTGGCCACAAGGAGCATGATGCCGTAGAACACGAGCGTGGCCACAATGACAATCGGGAGCCAGCGGTGGCGCAGCGTCACCGCCAGCAGCGAGCCGATGCCGTAGCATATTGCCAGGCGCGGGAGTACACCAAGAATGCGGATGTCGCCGAAGTGCATCGTGGCCTCCCAGAGGGTCTTACCCTCTACAATAAGTCCCTTGGCGAAGAGCGACAGCCACGCCAGACCCATGCCGATAGCGAAGATAAGCACCGTGCGCTTCAGAATCTTCCACGCCAGCGGAGCGCTCAGCCGGAAATCGAACTTGCGCAGCGAGATAAACGTGGAGATACCCATGATGAACATGAAGAAGGGGAAAACGAGGTCTGTGGGCGTCAAACCATTCCACGACGAATGTTCGAGCGGCGTGTAGGTGCCCGGACCGCCGGAATTGTTTACGAGAATCATGCCGGCCACGGTGATGCCGCGCATTACATCGATGGCCAGGATGCGCCCCGACTTGCGCGGCTTGGCGTCCGCTTTAGTCCCGGCGTTGACGGCCGCTACCGTAGCTTTGGAGATATTGCTGGAAGTATGGCTCATGGTATATTTATTTGCAAAAAACAGAGATAAGGCAATCTGAATACCGATGGCGAATCGCCTCGTCAGGCGGTAAACGGATTCAAAGGTACGAATACCCACGGCATTACGCAACCGTAGAATAAAAATTTTGGAAAAATCGGCCTCAACTCTTGCTCAATTGAAAAATACTTCCTACCTTTGCATCGCTTTTGGGAAATAACCTCTGTGAGCGAAGCGCAAGCCTCCTCAATCTACCGTAGAACATTTCCCTCAGCCCATACATCATGATTCGCTAGCTCAGCTGGTAGAGCACAACACTTTTAATGTTGGGGTCCTGGGTTCGAGCCCCAGGCGGATCACTTAAAGATTTATCAAATCGCAGAAAACCTCTGAAAATCAACGATTTTCAGAGGTTTTTGTTTTATGCCTCTACCCCAAATAGGCGCAATATATTGCAATATCCAGTGTGCAGGAAGGGAGCAGAGTTTTTGAAGCTCGGTTTGCCCCCCTCTATATAGATAGTTTGCTGCTTTTCAGCGATTTGCACTAATTAAGCCAAGGCAATGTTGTTCCCATATTGAAACAATTTCGGCACAGGCGAAGGTGGCGACATCTTCACGCTCGCCGGAGTAATGTCGGGTAAGACTGATTTCGTTGAGCAGGCACGGTACATCGCCGAAAAGATGGATATGCCCGTGGCAGAACCTTACAAACCTGTGCCTTTTGTCGAAGAACCGACGTTTGAAAATGTGGAAATATCCCGGCTGGAGTCGTCCGCGTTGCTCCGCTATCTGGCCGAGCGCGGCATACCGAAATAGATTGCACAACGCTACTGCGTGCAGGTTGACTATGAGTTGCACGGCAAAAGGTATTACGCCATCGGCTTTGAGAACAACGCCCACAGCTACGAACTGCGCAACCCGTTCTTCAAGGGGAGCTATCCGCCAAAGAACATAACACGAATATCCGGCGGCAATCCCCGATGCAACGTGTTCGAGGGTTTCATCGACTTTCTTTCGGCTGAACGCCTCGGCTACAACGACGGCAACGACAGTGTTGTGCTTAACTCCGTGGCTAATGTCGGCAAGGCAATCCCGGCTCTTGCAGAATACCCGCTGATACTGTGCTACCTCGACAACGACACCGCAGGGCGTGCCGCAGTTGCCAGACTGCGCCACGAGTTCGGCGACAGGGTGAGCGACAAATCCGCGCTCTATCCCGACCACAAAGATCTGAACGACTATCTGATGTCGCTCAATCCGAAACAAATCACTAAACCCAAATTCAAATTATGACTACAAATTTCTTTTCACGCATCGGCGATATTCGCCTTACACCCGTCCGATTTTTCGGGTTCTGGATTGCTCTGTTCGCAATCGTAATCTCCATGACTTCCTGTTCCGACGACCTCGATGTGCAGCAGTCCTATCCGTTCACGGTGGAAGTGATGCCCTATGCTGACAAAATCACGCAGGGGCAGACCGTGGAGCTGCGCTTTGAGATAAAGCCGGAGGGCAATTACACCAACACCCTCTACACAATCCGCTATTTCCAGTATGACGGCGAAGGCACTCTCAAGCTGGTCGATGGCCCGGTGCTGGTCAACAACGACCGTGTTCTTCTGGAAAGCAAGACATTCCGGCTCAACTATACAGCCAAGAGTGCCGATGCACATAAAGTCCTCGTGGTGGTCGAAGACAATTTCGGCTCTACCCCGTGGGAGCAGACCTTCGAGTTCAACGGCAAGGATAAAGGCGATGATAACGGAGGTACGATCATTGGCCCGGTAGTAGGCCCCGTAACACCCGTTATCCGATGAAAAAACTATTGTTCTTCTTCGTGGCGTTGCTGTCCCTTGTGGCGGCAACGCCCGCCGCCAACGCAAAGCGGTCGATTATGGAGCTGCCGCCGTTTGAACGTGCCGTGCTGATAATAAAAAAGTTTGAGACGCTCCACAAACCGAAACACTGGCCCTATGTCGGCTACGGTCACCAAGTCCAGCCGGGAGAACCTTACCGCCGTGGCGTGCAGCTCACCGAAAGACAGGCCGACGCACTGTTACGAAAAGACCTCCGCAAGTTCTGCGCCCTGTATTCGCAATACGGCAAAGACTCTATCCTTTTAGCCTGCCTCGCCTACAACTGCGGTCCGGGTGTCGTCAACAAGAGCAGTGTCATGAAAAAACTCAAAGCCGGCAACCGCGACATCTTCAAAGCTTACACCGCCCATTGCCGCTATAAAGGCAAGAGACATAAAGGCTTATACACCCGCCGTCTGACCGAGTTCGTCGCACTTTTCATTCCGTAGAATCAGCGTCTAATAAATGCACCGAGGGGATGCACTCTTTTCGGAGTGTGTCCCCTTGAAAATATGAGATGATATAATTATTCGGTATTACGATACTTATTTTTGGTCTCAAAAAATTTTTGTAATTTTGCAATATGAGTAATTCAGAAGAACGAAATCTATTCCGTTTAGCTGCAGTTCTATACGCAGATGACAATTATAACATCTCCAATACGCAGCTTCATAGGAAAATATTGGAAAATGCCCTTTTTGAGATGAAAGCTCAAGATTGGGTAGAAGTTTCTACTGTGGGTGAATTTATTCAATCCGCCTATAAACTTGTTTTTACTGATGATGAAATTTGGCGTACGGCAAATAACTCTAAATTCGTTGAAAAGATATTCAGGGTATTTGAAGACGGCAAAGAAAAGAAAATATCATTGTCTCCAAATAGGATTGAAGTCCTAAATCAGAGAATTAATCTTCCTACAATTTTCTCGTATATTGACGAATTCTGCAAACTCAACCAACTTGAGTTGAAAGACACCCGTGAATTAATATCAAATTTTCTATACAAGGTCTTTACTCAAAATGTAGAAAATTTCAAGCGTCTATTGGATAATCAGTCATTATCAGATATTGTTGATTCTGACTTAACCTCTATTTCGGAAGATGGAAAGAAAGTAATCAATTCATTTTTGAACTGGGATAATGAAGATAAAAACAAAGCAATTTTCCGAATAGCAAGTTACGCATTGGAATATTGCATGTTAACTAATGACAAAAATACAGCTATAGATTTAGATTCGCTTCGGAATAAGCGATTTTACTTAGACACAAACATCATCTATCGTGTATTAGGAATTAATGGAGATCTTCGAAAGAATCGGACTATTTCATTGTTAAACAAATTCAATGAAATAAACGAAAATCTGTATATTAGTAAAGTTACTGATGCTGAGTTTAAAAATTCAATTGCTCATCACATCTCCCAAATAGAGCGTAACGAGACTCCTGCAATTAGTGCCCAACTATATTTAGACGAAACTATAGACAATGGTGAATTTTATCGCTATTACCAGCAATGGCGATTACATCGTCCGAATCCATCGTTGTCCCTATTTAAGGCATTTCTTTTGTCTCAATATGAGGATTTCAGAAAACAGTTCAAAATTGAGGTTGAAACTTTTTATCCTTATGATTTATCAAGCGATGGAGTAATAGTAACACTGGATGCATATAAACAGAGTATAGCTTGCTATAAACCTCTGGCATATGATAGTCAAATCAAACATGATGCAGAAAACGTGCTATGGATTGAGTCTTTGGTGACCTCAGTACCTCAAAATATATATGAAGCAAAAGCATTCCTTTTGTCATCGGATCATAGACTTCAGCAATGGGATTACAGCCGAAGTGCGAAAGTACCAGTTGTTCTTCTGCCAAGCCAATGGCTAAGTATAGTTCTTCGTTTCATGGAAAGAACTAACGATGATTATTACAGTTTTGTAAGTTTTTTAAACCTCCCAATACAAGAGAGATTATTGAATGAGGAACAACTTTATGCGATACTATCTGGAATAGGGCAAATTACTACTGATGGTGAGCAGCAGCGTAATATTCTAAAACACTTTATTGCTGAAAGAACCGAAAAGGCTCTGTCGCAGGAAAAATCAGATACACTTCTGGAACAGTCCAAGATTTTTGCTAAGTCTGAATTGCAACTACAGGTTGAAGAAATGTCCAAATCTCTTGAAGATACTAAATCATCTTTGGAAATAGAGAAGGAAAGCAGGATGCTACTCAAGTCCGAATTTGAAAATCATGCAAATGAGACCGATCGTACGATTCAAAAACTTCAAGAGGAACTCTCTAAAACTAAGAATGATCTCATATCCAAAAATGCGGAAAATGATTCATTAAGAGAAACCATAGCCCCTCTTCTAAAATGGAAAAAAACCGCTTTGTTGATATTAAAGGGATTTTTAATCCTATTGATGATTCTGCTCTGCCTTTTAGTCTTCTTCATGCATGATTGGAAGTATAATTATATCCACCAACTATTTGTCTGGTTAAATAAATTTGATGAGCTTGAGCGAAATGCGGGTATAGGCATCATCATTTTTATATATGGTGGCTCTTTTGCTTGGCTAGCAACAAGATTTTGGAAACAAATATCGACAAAACGTTAATCATCCTTTGCCGCCTGTGGCGGCCGAAATTTTCAGCAAAATCAACGGAGCGACTTCATCACGAGGTCGCTCCGCCTGCAATATTACGACTTGGCAAATGTTATTTCTTTTTGTTCAGCCATTCATCGCGGCGTTGTCTGCACTCTTTGAGAGTGGGGGCTACGCAGGAGAATAATTCTCCATTAGTGTCCCGATAATCGTATTGGTAATGCTTGCGCCGTGGGCGATAGGCGTTATAGAACACCTCGTATTGTTCAGTGCCGGGAGTTGTGGTTGTGCTTACTCCATTGGCGGTCATTCTCGTTGCCATAGTAATGCGGTGTTAGTATTCTACAATCAGTATCCGATATTCAAATGTTATATCGGGGTTAGTTATCTTCCTTTGTTTCAGCCATAGGTGGTGGCTGCCATAGCCATAGACAAAGTATCGGTCAAGGTCGTACTTGTCGGCAAAATCGGCTACTATCTGCCGTAGCGTTTCCTCGCTGTCAGCATAGAGAATGTGATTTACAAACTCTATGATGATTTCGGCTATCTTATCATCAAAGATGATAGTCGGATGTTCATCGGATGTTCAAATGTTACGTTCATAATAGGTGGTTTTTATGACCTGCGCCATTGCTGACGCAGGTCGGATTAAACATTAGGCAGTCATCCTCGCTCTGATTTCTTTTCGGTGGCTTGCGATAGCCTTCTCTATACGCTCCTGATACTGGCTCTCCTTGTTGCAGGCGGCTCGGCATTGTATCACTTTGAGAGTCTTTAGGTCGATCTCAACCGTTGCTACAATCCTGCCGTCTATTCGGGCAGAGAATACCAAAGTCTCAGCTTTAAGGTAGTATCGGCTGGTACCTACGCAAATACGCTGTGTATTGCCTTCCATATAGTATTCGTCAACGCTGTCAAGGGTCTTGATTTCTATCTCGTTGTCTGTGAACACAAGTCCGATAAAGCGACCTTTGAGTTCCTTGAACTTAGCTTCGTTTTCCAACGCCTTTATGCGGTCAGCCTCTCTGCGCTCCTTTTCCCGCTGGCGGTTGACTTTCCGCACATATTCATCGTGTGCTTCAACGAGATTGGATGGAGTTATCAGTTTCGGGGAATGGGTATCCCTGCCGAAACGCTCCAGCATCCGCAGATAGTCATACCACGTTGAAAGGTTCGGGATTTCATATCCGTGTCGCTTGGCGATGAGATACGAAGACCAAAAGTGCTTTACCTCTGCGGTGTGGTCTGCCATATATTTAAGCATCCTTATGTTGCCTTCTTTCAACAGTGTCTCGGCTTGCGGTGCGGAAAGGAGCATTGAGAAATAGCTGACGGGGCGGATGTCGTGGAAATTGCCGTCAAAGCCGTTTCGTGTCAGTTCCGGTATGACCTTGATTTTCGGATAGAGATACTGGTCTGCGATATACTGATAGGTATCGTTATCCTTTCTAATCTCAAAAGGAGAACCGAAAGCGAAACAGTCAAGATACCACCCCATAGTGCGCTGAATAGCCACAAGCGAGGTTTTTCCATTCGGAGCAATCCAATACTGTCCTATTTCCAGAAAGGCGGGGGATGCCTTCATACCTTTCCGCATTTCCACTATCAGCAGGAACATACGCAATATCTGATACTTCCCACAAGTGGTTATCACGTTGAAATAGGATTTCTGCCGACATTTGCGCTCATAGGTTTCCTTGACTTTAAGTTTAGCCTTGCAGTTGGGGCAGCTGCATCTCTCGGCGGTTTCGTTCATCAGCCAAGAGTGTCCGCAGTCCATACAAGTGGTGCGTCCTTTGGGCAGACGGAAGGCATAGTGGTTGATAGTGTTGGTGAACGCCCAACGGCGGGGGGCGGTCGGGAGTGGGCGAAGATGCCCACTCTGTGCTATTACCGCTTGTTCGTATTTCGTTCTCGGTTTCATAGTCGTAATGTGTTAAAAGTCAAATAGACTTGGTTGGATTTCGGGTGCTTTCTTTTCGGTGGTCTTGGGTCTGCGCATTTTAGCCATTTCCTCGTCACGCAGTCGGTTGATGGCGTCCTGCCGTGCCTGCTCCTTTTCCTCCTCGGTAAGTTCTACCGTATGGTTCACTACCACTTGGCAGTTGGTGGGTATATTGCTTACCTCGATTTCGGGTTCATCCCAAAAGTGCATAGCCCAGCCATAGATTTCATCGTCGGTAAAACCGCAACATCCGCTTTTCTTGACCTCTCCGATGATATAGGCGCAACACTGCTCCATAGTCTTGGAGGGATTTGCCATCCTGACCGCTACGAGAGGGTCGTTTTCTGCCCTTGCCATAAGATATTGGGCGATTGTGTCTTGGAACGCTTGTGTTCCTTTCATTGTGTTCATTGCCATAGTCGTATGTTGTTAGAAAGTTGCGAGTATGATTTTTTCTATCTCGGCAGTCGGGATTTCCATGTGGAATAGCCAACTGATGAAGAGCTTTCGCCCTGCGGGTTTGAGTTCTTTGTAAAGTTCTCGGAATGTTGAGATATTGCCGTTGCAGAATGTCTCCACCATATACTCGGCGATGTTTTCAACCCCGTAGTATTTGGCTTGCTGTTCCCAAGTCTTTGAATGTCTTTTCGTTGCCATAGCCGTAAATGTTTTAGAGTGTCGTAATCCAATAGATTATCTCTATTGAGGTGAGGATTGATATTATCCAGCCTACGCCTCGGAATATCGGTTTCAGTATCGCCCAAAGTAGTACCCCGACAATCAGACCGGCGATTATCCCTATCAGTTTTGCCGCCTTTTTTAATGCGGTATGAGCTGGAGAAGGAGTGAAGCTCGTATTTTTGATATGTCTGTTGTTCAGTGTCATAAAGCGATATTTTTTTAATGCGTATAATCGCTGTTTGAAGTTTGTTCGCTCGTTGACACACTTGCACGACGGGAGGAAAGGGGTGTTCTGCACTCGCCGGGAAAAATACTACCGACCAACGGGAGCTGTGGAGATTTTTTCAGGCGAATGCAAAAGAATACCCCGTCCCGGCGTGTTCATCAACTCCGAGCGAACAGACTTTGAACTATGATTATAATCCGCACGAAACATAGAGCTGGCATCGCCCCATGAGGTGACACTGAACGACAGACATACAGAAAATGCTATCCATAAGAAAATAGCAATGCCCCATAACCATTTCCGAAAACTAATGTATGTTATAATTTCTCACCGATGACAATGTCAATATTTTCATTAGAAACCGCTATGACAGCCCCGGTATAAGGCAATGTATGTGTCGGGGACGACCCCGGAATTTATGGAGGGATCGTAAGCGACACGTTCTTTGCCGCCGTGGGCCGTAACAAACGTAGAGTGGCGCGGCGGCTCAAATTCCATATCAAGTAGCAGGCGTTACGAACACGGGCTGTCGATTAGAAGTCTTGTGTGTGCGACATCCCTGTCGCAATCTCACAAGGCGTATGAGGCAGCCGGTGTTCAGCCTGCTCCCATAGTCGGCGTGCGGTCGGAGGGTGTCAGTGAAGCCTGCTTCGCCGTCACACTCTGACGGCATAGCCGACGACAACACCATGAGCCGCCACGCCTCTCGCAGTTTTCGCAGTGAGATGTGTCCTAAACTCAGTTTTTTGTAATAATTGCAGTTATAATCGCGAAAATTTGTACCTACACCAAATTATAATCGTGTGTTTTTGTATTTAGTCAGGAGAGGTAGTATTTTATTTTAAGTCCAAATTTATAGATTTCTTTAGAACAAACGCAACGATAAAGTTGTATTATTAAAAGAATATGGCTATCTTTGCACTATGATTACGAAGGAACAAGTCGAGAAATTCTTAGAGGACTTTAGTCTGAAGGTCAAAATCTTCGGAATCCGTTTCCGTGATAATCGCCAAAAGAACCAGAACAGTCTCGTTGAGCTGGGCATAACTCCTAATCAACGAATGGAGGTTGTCATGAATTTGAACTGCTACGATTATTCCGAAGGTCCGATTGTGGATGCTTTGAATAATCAAGGTGAAATGTGGGTGTTCGGCAAAGATGTAAGAGGAAATGAGATCTATATCAAGATTACTCTTGGAAAGCCTAACTCTCATACGATTTGTATTTCGTTTCATAAAGCGGAGCATCCGATGTCTTACCCCTTAAAGAATGAACACAATGGACAATAACAAATTATTACCCGGAGAAAAATACTTTCAGGAAGTAAGAACAATAACTTTCCGAAAAGAGGAGTTTTCCTATATTCACACCGGAATTATTGATGAGGAAGGTGAAATGTGGACCACAACCGAAATGGACGAGGCAAACATATTTCAGGTGTATAATCAGTATCGTGTCAAGCATGGTATTCCTTTTCCTGACGAAATATCAGCGATAAGGGAACACTACGGTCTGTCGGCGGCTAAAATGGCGCAGATACTTGGTTTCGGCATAAACCAATACCGTATGTATGAAGATGGCGAGGTGCCGAGTGTATCAAACGCTCGGACAATCATCGCAGCCCGCGAAAAGGACATTTTTATGTCCTTTGTAGAAGCCTCAAAGTCCGAGATGAGTGAACAGGAATATCTACGGATTAAAAAGAAAATCGAAGTTGCGGAAGGTGATTACAAGCCAAGCGGACAGCCGTCGGAATACACCGGGTTCCGTTCTATATCGTTAGATAAGATTGCAAATATCGTGCAGTTGATTATCGCCAATATAGGCTCGACTTTTGTCACCAAAATGAATAAGCTCCTGTTCTATGCTGATTTCATTCATTACAAGAAGCATGGATATGGAATAACCGGCATTACATATAAGGCTTTGCCATTTGGCCCCGTTCCAGAACATTGGGGAACATTATACAATTCTCTCCCGGGAATTGATATGGAAGAATTTGTTTATCCGAGTGGTCAAAGTGGCATCAAATTGGAGTCTGTTGAGAATAGCGAGAATATTCTCTGTGAATCTGAACTATCTACCATAGAGGCAGTATGCGAATACTTCGGTAAAATGAACGCCGGAGAAATTTCACAGATAAGCCATCTTGAAAAAGGCTGGATAGAAAACAAGGATAATCGCTCTGCTATATCTTATCAGGATGCCTTTGCTCTGAATTATGATTGAAATCCTAAACTTCGCTTTTTGATACTTCAATTTGAAATTAAAAAATGATTATCATACCCGATACTCATGGATTAGATTTTTGGAAAGATGCAGTCTCCACACGTCAAGATAATGAAAAAATAATCTTTCTCGGAGACTATCTTGATCCTCATGAGGGCAAAATAAATAAGGCTGCTTTTGAACAATGTTTTGACAATCTATGTCAAATCTTGGAGTTCAAAAAAGTAAACGAAGAGTCTTGTATTTTGCTTTTTGGGAATCATGAGCTCAGTTATCTTTTCGGGTGGTGGACTACTTTCCCTCATAATTTTGGTAGGCATTTTGCCTACAAAAAATTCCTAAAGAAAGAGATCTCTAATTTTCAACTGATGCATGTAGAACAATATGATAGTAAACCCTTCCTATTTTCTCATGCCGGCGTACACCCTTCTTGGATTAAGAAATATGTAAAACAAAAACATAGCATAGAGGCGGCTATTGAGTATTTAACAATCTCTCCAGTTAAGAAATTCCGCAGACGATTGAATTATTTGACAATCGAAAGAGGTTTTTTCCCTAAGAGATGGGGTTCATGTGTTTGGCTTTATTTGGATGATTGGGGGAAAATACAGCATGGTAAATTGGGCTTAGACCCATACTATCAAATCTTTGGGCATTCAGCATTATCGAATCCTATAATTACGGAAACATTCGCGGCCTTGGATTGTGGAAAAGCGTTTAGACTTGATGAAATAAGAGGTGTAATAACACCATTGTAGCATCCTCTAAGCTCAGTTTTTTGTAGAACTCGCGGTTATAATCGCAAAAATTTGTACCTTTGTATTCTCTTAATCGTGTTTTTTTGTATGGCAGTGAAAGTTGACACCCAGAAAGAGATTCTCTTCGGCTCATCTGATCCGAACATTTCTCGTGTGCTTAGCAAGAAAGAAAAAGATGGTGAGTTGCGAAAAGTCGCGCCACGCATATATACGACCAATCTTGTTGACAACTTAGAGAATATCGTGCGGCGAAACCTTATAGATATACTCGTATATCGCTATCCCGATGCTCTTATAAGCCATCGCAGTGCCAAAGAGATGCGACCGACGGCGACTGGTGATTTCTTTCTTACCAATTCAACTACAAGGAGAGTAACAGACTTACCCGGTATAATTCTCAATTTTGTCAAAGGGCCAAAAGCGTCACCGCATGATATACCGTTTATGGGTATGCACATATCGGGAGAACACCGGTATATGCTTGAGAATATGCAAGTGTCAAGAAAATCTGGTGATGAATCACGTGTTCTTCCTATAAGTGTGATAGAAAATAAACTTGAACAGATATTGCTCACCGGTGGTGAAGACCGTCTTAACGAATATCGCGATGAACTGAGAACCGTTGCTGAAGAATTGGGGATGCAGACGGAGTTTGCCAAAATCAACAGTATAATTTCCGCATTGCTCTCAACTCATGACGCTGGGGTGCTGTCAACTGCCTCTGCAAAAGCACTTGCTGTCGGCAATCCGTTTGACCAGACAAGGGTTGAACTCTTTGAAGTGCTTTTTGATGCGATAAAGGACCGATATTTTGTTATCCGCAACAACCGTAATACTGATGAGGTATCGTTCCGGCTTTTCTCATTCTTTGAGAGCTATTTTTCCAATTATATAGAAGGAACAGAGTTTGAGATTGATGAGGCAAAAGCGATTGTTGACTCCGGTATCCCTATGCCGCGACGCGACGAGGATTCGCACGACATTCTCGGTACATTTAAAGTCCTGTCAAACCGTGCCGAGATGATGAAGACTCCGACATCTCCAAAAGAATTGTTTGCGATGCTTAGCCACAGACACAGCATCCTTCTTGAAGGACGACCGCACATGAACCCCGGCATTTTCAAAACGAAGAACAATCGTGCTGGAATGACGGAGTTTGTGGACTATCAACTTGTGAAAGGCACACTCTCGCAAGGCTTCAAATATTATGCAGCCTTGACCGACCCGTTTGCGCGTGCAATATTCATGATGTTTATGATTAGTGAGGTGCATCCGTTCAATGACGGCAACGGTCGTATCGCCCGCGTGATGATGAACGCCGAACTTGTCCGTGCCGACCAATCACGAATCATTGTGCCAACAGTGTTCCGCGAAGATTACATACTTGCCCTGCGTAAGCTGACGCGCCACAAAGACCCGCTCGCATATATAAATGTGATGACGAAACTCCATCAGTTCAGCGATAACCTTTACGGCACCGACTTTACAGAGCTGAAGAATTACCTTGCCGCCTGCAATGCTTACGAGGAACCTTCACAAGCAAAACTTCAGATAATTGATAGGAATATCGACCTACAGTCTAATAATTGATAGTCACAAATTTATGGATTCAAATAACAATCTATTAGTCCCCGCAGCTCAAAAGTTATATAGTGCATTATCAAGTTTAGAACGATTTAGTAAATACAATAATTTTTACGATAACATTTCTTCATTAGATAATTTCCTGTCTGAATATAGAAATGTTACATTTGTTATTCAAAAATCTTTAGCTCACACAAATTTACTACATTTTTATGAGGAAACTCGTGATGAATTTCTAAGCGGGGATTTAGGGAAATGGTTTATTGAAAAGAGAAATGAAGTTTTAAAGGAGCATCCCTTTAATCTTCAAAAAGAAGTTATTATTACAATATATGACAGTCTTTCGACATTAAAAATAGTCTCAAAAACCTTCACAGCAGAAAATGATTCTGATTATTCAAGTCTGATCGAAGATTTGCGAATGCTTTTAAAATCAGGAGATCGTATTGAAACCTCTTTCTCTGTCGAATTTATATATAAAGAGAGTGGCTCAGATGTAAGCTTGTTTGACAAGTTATTGTCGGGTATCTCCAATATTTATAGATTCTTAAAAGCGTTGAATCAAAAAATCATGGATAATAGTAAATTGTTTCATGATATAATGGGTAAAATTGAGGGTTTAAAAGTTTTGAGATTAAATACAACTGATTTATTTGTTGATGACTATGTGTATTATTCGAAAGACGATAATTTCGAAAGAGGAGCTCGTATAGAACTAAGACTACCGAAATGTCGTATTCAAGCTAATCAAGCCTTAGGAATGTTTGGAGATGCTATTTCTCTTGAGAATCTTGGAATTAATCCAATGAACGAGGTTCATAAAATATTTTTGAAAATAGTAATATCTCATGCGTTCTTATATATACAACAGAATAAGCATATTATGGACACTATTATGCTCTTATATGACGATGATACTTTAGAAATTCTAAGTTCATTTGATACTTCTATCAGAACTACAGCTTATCGAAAAATTAATGAAGTTGCAGATTACATAATTGCATCTAAAGGGATAATCAAAGCAGTAATTGTAATCAATGAAATGTGGAGTTATCCTAATAATGAAGAAGTACTAAAAAAGAATTATACAGAGAGAGTTAAAACAGAAAATCCTATATCATTATTTGCTTGTCATATGGTAGATAAATCGCTATCTACTTATTCGTATCATTTTGAAAGTGATAAAATTGAATCTTCATCATATGTTATAGATATACTTAAGAAGGATAGCGACGCAACAATTCATATGAACTTTATGAATCCTGTAATTAAAGCTTTTCAAACTTTAAGTTAAAAAATCACAGCATCTCAGCCAAAGAAAATCAACGACACATCGCAAACCTAATGTATAATACATTTTCAACTTATCGGTCCGATAAAAATAATGGATAGCAAATTATCATTTAGAGTTTCCTTAATTTCGGCAATAAACATGATTTATTGCCGAAATTAAATGTTGTGACAACTGTCGCTGAGAAGAAAGTGAAATAGGATTTGAACCCATGACCCCAGGCATCACGAACCCAAGCATTTTTAACAGTCTGGGATATTGGCGATTGGAAAAGATTTTGTAACTTTGCATTACAGGATTTGCAATTCTGTGCAGAACATTGAAAAATCAGCGTGATAGATAAGTGAGTCACCCGACCAACGGGCTGATAACTCGCTGATACTCATCATACAGCGTTGGAGTTTAACGGCTCCACGCGAAAGCACTACGACGAACACAGGGGTATGCCGACTCGTCACCCTTATGTAAGTATTCTTGAAGGTTCGCAAGTGATAAAGCCCATGCCGAACTATCGAAAGAATATAAGGTTGTATGTCATATTCCTCAAGGATGTGCCGTGTGCCTTATGATTCGATGATGAAGGGTCTATCGGCAGATGTGGACTTTGCGGCCGTCGATTATATAAAGGCCTGGATCCAGGGTTTCGCGTGGCTGATCAAGCCGGATGCCGGTGATGGTATAGATGCCGCGGTTTGTCGTGCCGGGAACATCGGCCGAAACGGAATAAACGGAAGATTCGGGTCGATAGTGGATGAAGAATGATGCTTCGCCGGTGACATAGTAGGTGTTGTAGGGATGGATGGTCAGCTTGACCGGATCGTCGAACCATTCGAGTTGCTCGGGATTGAGTTCGTAGTCGATGGTGAGCGTTTCCTTCTCTACTCTGTAGTCAAGCCGGTTGAAGAAGAAATTGTCGGCGGCATCGCCGTTCTCGTCGGGTATCACAAACTCAAGGCCAAGAGGGTCAGCGACGTAATTCCTTACGTTGAGCGAGATTGTGCCCGAGAGGTCGGAGACATAGAGGTGGGTGATTTCGTTATCTTTTTGGGCCGGCCCTGTAATCCTCCTGAGTTTGTCGTATACGGTGTATGAAAGCTTGAGTTCGCTTACGTCGGAGGGATCGTCGAGCGAGACCGCCTTGACGGTGAGCGGGAATGTGCCGAGGGGAGTTGCATCGGTTGGCTTGAGTTCGAAGCGAACGCAGTGGTCGTGTTTATGGATGCCGGCAACGATATTGTTTGGCTCGCAGACTTCAAAATAGTAGCCGTTGAAGCGGCGCACGGGGATGGCCACATCGGCCGTTTTCATAGCGTATTCGAATCCGGTGCCGCAGGGTCGGTAGACAACGAAGTTGTCGTTGTTGTAGGTGTTCCAGAGGCGGTCGTCGTCGGCCTCCTCGGGTATCGGGATGATGTCGGAGAGTTCGGATTCGTTGCCCCATGCGTCGACCGACCGCATTCTGTAGCGGCAATCGATCGGAATAACTTTCCCTGTGATGTCGAAGGCAAAGCGGCTGCCGACTTTCTGTCCGTTCGTCCTGATTTTTATGGTAGGGGAGTCCTTACCGTCCTCATAGAGGGCGCAGTAGGCGGGAGCGTTACCGTTGCCGTCGGCGGGTACTGTCCAGGTGAAGAGAAGGCAGTCGAACGGAGTTCCGGCCAGACGGCGCACCGAGGGCTCTGTGGGAAGTGCGGGCGGGACGCCCGGGTCAGACTGAAGGGCAAGAGCCGCGTTAAGGAGGCCTTTGCCGATTTTACCGGCATAGGGATAGCCGGCTTGATAGCCGTCGATGGGCGAGGACGTGTCCATCAGTAGTCGGCGCACTTCGGCGGGAGTAAGCCCACGGTCGCGGAAATGCGAGACGACAAGCGCAGCTACGCCCGAAGCATGCGGACATGCCATCGACGTGCCGTTCATAAAGCCATAACGGCCGTCGGTTAAGGTGCTGTAGATGCCTTTGCCGTCGAAACCTCCGCCGGGCGCGGCGATGTCGACCCACGTTCCGTAGTTGGAGAAAGATGCCTTGACGCGCTTCGCTGAAACGGCTCCGACGATCAGCACTGAGTTCCGGTCGATGTCGACGCTGTTGATGGGGCTCGGAGCGTCGGTCGAATTCTCGTTAGCGGCTGCGAAAACCACCAGGCCGCCATTCAGTGGAGAGCCTTTAAATTTGCCTGCATTGCGGATGAAATAGTTGATTGCGTCGACTTTGAGTGACGAAACCGGGTCGAAATCGGCCCAGCTGTTGGAGGCGATTACGGCACCGTTGTCGGCAGCATAGACGAAACCGCGCAGAAGGTCGGCATCGTTTACGAATTCGCTGCCGCTTTCGCTTGACACTGCTATCGACATAACCCTGACGCCGGTATCGCGACCGTTGCCTCCGGCGATGCCGCATACCCCCGTGGCATTGCCGTTGACCGCGGCGATGGTGCCGGCTATATGCGTGGCGTGGTCAGCAAAGCCATTATCGGGAAATAGCCGCAGGCCGTGGATGTCGTCGACATAGCCGTTGCCGTCGTCGTCGACGCCTGGCAGACCGTTGAGTTCGGCCTCGTTGACCCAGCAGTTGGCGGCGAGGTCGGGATGCGTATACTCTACCGCTCCGTCCATCACAGCGACGACAATATTACGGTTGCCCTTCTCTAAATCCCATGCCTTTTCGAGGTCGATGTTGGCGTAGTCGGGATTACTGTAGTGCCACTGGTAATGGTAGAGTGGGTCGTTTACAGTTGCCTCCGCGCTTCGGGCTGCAATCTTTGCGGGTTGCGACTGAGGCGTTCCCGCCGCAAAGGGCTGCGGCCGAGGAATGCGTATGAAGGAGGCTGGAGCGGCGGCGCGCACACCCTTCACCTTCCGGAGTGCGGCAGCCTCGCGCAAGGCTTCCTCACGGCCCGACGTGGAGGCCTTAAACCAAAGGTGCAGACCGGCCTCGCGATGGCGCCGTTCGAGTTCGGGATTTGGAGCGGCGGGGATGATGCGCTCGAGTTTAAGGTCGGGGCGCAGCGACAGTATTGAATCGGCTGCCTGAGGGCTTTCGAACCTGACATTTACCGAAGACGGGGCTATGTCTGCGGCACTGGCCGCGGCCGCGAAGAGCGCCGGTAGCGCAAGAGATATTATTTTTCGTATCATGGATTTTCGGGTTACGGATAAACGAAAGGTGGTTAGTTTATTTGGTGTGAACGGGCAGCTTGATTTCCTTAGTGGTTTTTGCATCCTTGGTGCGTTCGCCGCAGATAGAGCCGCATTTGGCAGCCGACGAGCGCAGGCTTACCTCGAGTGTGGCGTTAAGTTTTGGCTCCTTTACACTCTCGGGGAAGGAAATCACGTAGTCCATGTAGGCGTTCATCGATGTTCGGCTGGTAAGCGAGCTCTCGATGAATTTTGAGCCGGCGCCGTAGAAGGGATTGAATTTCGCACGGGCTTTCATCAGTGAGAAAGTCCATGAAAGTTCGCTGCCGGGCACGCAGTTGTTCTCTATGGTTATGTCGGCGCGGGTATATGAGTCGGAGAACGACAGCGCTATGCCCCCGGAAGCAGAGCCGCCCCACTTGCCGTCGTATGAAACCTCGCCGGAGAGATTCCAGGAAAATCCCGATGTGTAGTTTACGTCGGTCTGGGTGGTGGAGGGTGAGTTGCGGTGGATAATCATTCCGGAGGATGATGCGTCGGGCTTGACCGAGAGCGTCATGTGGTCGCAGTAGTATTCTCCGACCTTGGCTATCGTATAGCAGCCGTCGGTAGTGATGTTGGTTTTGTGTACGCCCTTATAGCAATTCTTGAACGAGCCGAGGAACGACTGATGAATGTAATAGTAATTGCGTTTTTCGGCAACACTGTATACGTTCCAGATATCAAATTCCACATTGTATACATTGGTCTGCGAGGGCTTGGAATAGGACTTGCTCCGGTAGTCGGACTGAACGAGTGTATGCTTGTAGTCGGTGATATAAACTTTGTAGGCATTCACGACGGCAGTAAGATTCTCCGGATCCGCACGGCCCGACAGACTGCGGGCAGAGGGTGCCGCCGGAGAGGCAGAAAGCAATCCGTTGAGGCATTCGGCGGCTCGGTCGGCCATTTCGCCCTGTGAGTAATCGGAGATGGCTTCGCCGTCGTCGGCAAGCGGCGAGAGCTTTATGAACAGGCCGCGGTATGATGTTCCGCGAGCGTGGGTGAATGGATCGTCGGAGTCGGCCATGATAAACAGAGACGAGGCTATGTCGTCGATGTCGTCGGCCATCGGACAGAAGATTCCCAGATTGTCGCATATTCTGCGCAGTATGGTCTCGTTAGCGACTTCGTCAAGAATAAGGATGCAGCCGTTGTCGAGGCTTGCGGCCAATGGGGATTCTCCGCGCATATCCTCTATTTCGGAGGCTTTGGCATAAAAGAAGTCGCCTTTACCAAGCGTATTGCCGCTCCAATGGTTACGCACGGAGAAACGGGCGACCACATTGTCGTGGAGGCAGTCGGGGGTCTCGGCTACGTTGGCTTCGGAGATATAATACAGCGTGCCATGCACTTTCACGTTGTCCGAATCGACTGAGGGCATATCTTCCGAGGGCGTTTCCTCCTCGTCATTAGAGCCGGTATCTTGTAAGCGGACAATCTTGCCGTCAACGATGTGAAACACATAGGAATCCACCATATCAGCCCATTCCGCCTTCGACGGATCAATTGCCCCGGACTCGTCGGTCTCGTCAACAATCCTGGTATCTATTATCTGCCCCTTGCATTTCAGTTCAATAACCATCCTTACGGTCGACCGCAGGTCTACCATGGTGCCGGCGCTGATATTGTCGCGGATGGCCGGCGCCGCCATGAATCCGAAAGCTTCCGGAAGGCCGGGGAGTTCCATCTCATGTGTCCACCCTGAGTTTACAGGCTGTTTTATCGGCAGAGGATCGTCCTTTTCACCGACCGTATAAATTTCAACAGCGCCCAGTTGCGATTCATCTCCTTCAAGGAGATACGACATGGAAACGGCCACAGAGTAGTCGGCCGGATCATCCGAGGGTGCATCCTCATTGTCGGAGCAGCCGACCGACATAAAACCGATGACTGCAAGCGAGGCTGTCAGACCGAAGCCTTTAACGAGGTGGCACAGCGCGTCAGATAGAGAAATGTGTGTAAACATAAGCATAATTCGTTAGATGAATGTAAGGGTATATCGACATATCGCAAAGTTAGGTTTTTCCCTGATAAATCTCTAACCTGAACGGATGCAGTTTGTCCCATAAGCGGCGTACATTGGTCCGGGCGAACGTACAATTGTATAGAAGTTTGTACGGTTTGATGTACGCTTTCTGTCAATCGCTTGTTGTCTCGCCCTGAAAAAAGTTGACTCCCAACGAGTCAAAAGATGATAAAATTTCA
>URAU01000008.1 GCA_900545955.1 uncultured Porphyromonadaceae bacterium | reverse complement strand
AAGCAGGGCAACAAAGTCTCCAAGCAGCTCATCCGCAAATAAGCCGCTTCCCGACATGCTCCTTTTATAGGACATCAATCTAATTTGCCTATATAAACACCGCAGGCCTTCGCCCTCCCGGGCGAGGGCCTGCCATTTTATAATTGCCAGATTGATAAAAGCAAAAAGCGTCTTTATGGTCCTTAAAGTCTCTAAGGTCTCTAAGGTCCTTAAGGGCTTTAAGGACTCTAAGGGCTTTAAGGGCTCTAAAGTCCTGAGTGGCGTCATAGGGGCCCTCAGGGCCGCATTAAGACTCATTAAGGCGCGCGATTTTGCCGTTTGCGAAATTGTAGCTAAATTTGCCGTTGATGGAATACCGCAACACACAGCGTAGGTTGCGAAGCATTGCCCGCAGAATCGGCGGACGGATTGCCTTGCGTGGCGAGGCTTTCCGCCGGGTAGTCGCGGCCTTTCTGGCCGTGGCCATGCTTGCATCGTCGATGCCGATAGGGGCTTACGCGCAGGCTCCCCAGCAAGGACGCCGCATAAGTTCGGCCCACAAGGGAACTCCTGTGCGCCGCACGGCGCACGCCGCTAAAGCCCCGGAGGCCGATACACAACTCCCCGACAGCATCGGGCTGAGCGCTCCCGCCACCGGCGACGTGGAGGTGGTGCAGGAGAGTTTCACTACCGACGGCAACCGCGTGGACATCACCGCACGCGACACCATCCCCGTGGAGGTTGACCGCCAGGCTGTGGAGCGCCAGATCCACTGGGCCGACAGCGTGAACGCCGCAGCCGACTCGCTCGGACTCACACCGGGCGAGGCTATGGCCAACGACTCGATAGCCGCACTGCTGGCCAAGGCCGACAAACCCAGGGAAGACGAATGGGTGCCCCGCGAGGTGGAATTCAACCCCGACCCCACGAAAGCCGTATGGATGTCGGCGCTCTTCCCCGGTCTGGGTCAGGTGTACAACCGCCGATACTGGAAACTGCCGATAATAGTGGGAGGCTACCTCGGGCTGGCCTACGCTACCAACTGGAACAACTCGATGCTGCGCGACTACACGGTGGCCTACGCCGACCTGCTCGACAACGACCCCAACACGCGCAGCTACATGAATATGTTCTCGCCAAACGTAAAGGAGGAGAATCTCGACAAGGGATGGCTGCGGAACGTGCTCCAGTCGCGTAAGAATTATTTCCGCCGCAACCGCGACCTCTGCATCATCTGCATGGTGGGAGTCTACCTGCTCGCCATGGTCGACGCCTACGTAGACGCCTCGCTATCGCATTTCGACATCTCACCGGATCTGTCGATGGACGTGGCGCCGGCCGTGATGCGCGACGGACGTCAGCGCTATCCCTCCGTAGGGCTCGTGTGGGCCCTTAATTTCTGAACACAGTGCACAACGAATGAAAACGCTCCGACACATAGCTCTTTCAGCCGCCCTCTGCGCCGCCGCTCTCTGCGCGCAGGCACGGCCCTCGATCCTCACGCTGGCCGACGCTGCCGCTGACTCTACGGTGGTGTTTCCCGAAAGTGTGGAGACCGACGTGAACCGCATGATGCAGAACTGGTATCTGCAGAACTACACCGCTCTCGACAAGGAGGTGGACAACCGTCCGGACGTGGCTACCACCGACGCCGAACTGATCGAGCGCCTGCAGGCCATCCCCACCACCATCGAAATGCCATTCAACTCGGTGGTGCGCCAATACATCGACATGTATACCGGACGCAAGCGCTCGCTGGTGGAGAGCATGCTCGGCATGAGCCTCTACTATATGCCTATCTTCGAGCAGGCCATCGAGAAGGAGGGGATTCCTATCGAACTGAAATATCTGCCCGTAATCGAGTCGGCGATGAACCCCGACGCCGTATCGCGCGCGGGAGCCGTGGGCCTCTGGCAGATCATGCTCCCGACGGCCCGCGGGCTTGGGCTGGAAATCAATACACTTGTTGACGAGCGCCGCGACCCGGTGCGTTCGTCGGAAGCTGCCGCGCGCTACCTGCGCGAACTCTACGACATATATAAAGACTGGTCGCTGGCCATCGCCGCCTACAACTGCGGCCCGGGCAACGTGAACAAGGCCCTGCGCCGTGCCGGCGACGACGCCCGAAAGGACTTCTGGGCCATTTACCCCTACCTTCCACGGGAGACGCGCGGCTACGTGCCCTGCTTCATCGCAGCCACTTACGTGATGAACTACTACAACAAGCACAACATTTCGCCCGCACTGGCAAAGAAGCCGATTGTAACGGACTCAGTCCACGTGAGCCGTCGCGTACACTTCCAGCAGATTGCCGACATACTGAAACTCCCGGTAGAGCAGCTTCAGGTGCTCAATCCGCAATACCGCAAGCAAGAGATTCCAGGCACGCCCGAGCGCCCCTGGCCGCTTGTGCTTCCGGCCAACCAGACCTACGCCTACATAATGAGTGAGGACGCCATAGCGGCTCACAACGCCGACCTTTACGCCCGTCGCGACGTGGTGGAACCTGCCACAGGCATGGAGGCCCGTCCGGCCACCGTCGACGGCCAGGAGGGGGAATGGGTCGTGACCGAGGACGTGAAATGGCACAAAGTGCGCCGCAACGAGACGATGGCTTCTATCGCCAAGCGCTACGGCGTTAGCCTCAAGAGCCTCAAGCGCTGGAACGGCAATATCCGCAAGCCGCGGCGCGGGCAGTCGGTGAAAATCGTAAGCACCAAACGGGTGTTCAAACCCTACGAGAAGCAGCCGACAGATTCCACGACGATACAGCAGAACGTGGAGCCAACCGACAATCTTCTTGTGCGCAACCCCGAGACGTCCCAGACCCCCACGGAGCAACTCACCGCCACCGTGGATGAGGCTACGGCGCTCGACCCCATCGACAACGGCAGCGAAGCCGTGGCCGACGCCGGAATGGACGCCGCCACAACCGCTGAAACCTCCGCCGGAGCCGCATCCGATGCTTCCGGTAAGGTAGGAGGAGCTTTCTCGGCCTCGCACGCCAAGCAGGAAGCCGCCCGACAGGCCGAAGCCGAACGCCTCGCAGCCGAACAGGCAGCCGCCGACAAGGCCGCACAAAAGAAAGCCGCAGCCGACAAAGCCCGTAAAAAGAAGCAACAGCAGCATAAGACAGTAACCGTGCGCAAGGGCGACTCTCTGGCCCGCATAGCCAAAAAGAACGGCACCACCGTGGCGGCTCTCCAGAAACTCAATCCCAGCGTGAAGTCGGGCAAAATTCAGCCCGGCGACAAAATCCGCGTGAAATAATCCCGGAGCAACCGCTCCCCCATCCTACCGATGACACAGATTCCCGACAATCTCGAACTCATTCTTCTCAACATATCGGGCCACGACCGCCCGGGCGTAACGGCCGCACTGACCGAAATCCTCGCGCGCCACAACGCCATGATTCTCGACATCGGCCAGGCCGACATTCACCATTCGCTCTCGCTTGGCATTCTCGTGCAGACCACCTCGGCCGAAAGCGGCGACATGCTCAAGGACCTGCTTTTCAAAGCCTATGACCTCGGCGTGAAAATCCGCTTCAACCCCATTACCCGTGAGGAATACGAGGCGTGGGTGGGCCGTCAGGGCAAAAACCGATGGATCATCACACTGCTGGGCCGACGGCTCACGGCACGCCACATAGCCCTGGTGAGCGCCGAAATCGCCCGTCAGGGACTCAACATCGACTCCATACAGCGCCTCACCGGGCGCCAGCCGCTCGACCTGACGGCATATGCCCGCACCAAGGCATGTATCGAATTCTCCGTGCGCGGCACCCCCGCCGACCGCGACGAAATGCAGAGCCGCTTCGTGCACATTTCGGCCGAAGAGGGCTTCGACATCTCGCTGCAGGAGGACACCATGTACCGCCGCTGCCGCCGACTGATATGCTTCGACATGGACTCCACTCTGATTCAGACCGAATGCATCGACCAGCTGGCCGCCCGCGCCGACGTGGGCGATCAGGTGGCCGCCATCACCGAGCGCGCCATGCGCGGAGAAATCGACTTCACGGAGAGTTTCCGCGAACGCGTGGCTCTTCTCAAGGGCCTGGATGCAAGCGTGATGCAGGAAATCGCCGAAAGCCTCCCGATTACCGAGGGCGTGGACCGCATGATGACCGTGCTCAAACGTGCGGGCTTCAAGACTGCCATCCTCTCGGGCGGATTCACCTTCTTCGGCGAATACCTCAAGCAGAAATTCGGATTCGACTACGTCTACGCCAATGAGCTCGAAGTGGCCGACGGACGGCTTACGGGCCGCTACGTGGGAGATGTGGTCGACGGCAAGCGCAAAGCCGAACTGCTGCGCCTCATAGCCCAGGTGGAAAACGTGAACATAGCCCAGACCATCGCCGTAGGCGACGGCGCCAACGACCTGCCCATGCTTTCTGCCGCCGGTCTGGGAATCGCCTTCCACGCCAAGCCGAAAGTGAAGCAGACAGCACGCCAGAGCATCTCCACAATCGGCATCGACGGCGTGCTCTACTTTCTGGGATTCAAGGATTCGTACATAAACTGAACCATATACCGCACTCCACCACGATGATCGACAACACCACGTTCGGAACGATGAAGGCTATGTACCACACCTTCGGGTGCAAGCTCAACTTCGCCGAGACCTCGACGGTGGCACGCATGCTCGCCGAAAGGGGGGTGGTGCGCGCCGGCGCGGGCGAATGCCCCGACGTGATTGTGGTGAACACATGCAGCGTTACCGAGGAGGCCGACAAAAAATGCCGCCAGACCATCCGCTCGTTCCACCGTCGCTGGCCGCAGGCCGCCATCGTGGTAACGGGCTGCTACGCCCAGCTCAAACCGGCCGAAGTGGCCGCAATCGAAGGGGTGGAAATAGTAGCCGGCAACGACCGCAAGGGGCGCGTTGCCGAATTCATCGAGCAATGGACGGCCGAACACCGCGAGCACGTGGAGGTAGTGCCGACGCAGCAGCTGCGCGGGTTCATCCCCTCGTGTGCGCGCGGCGACCGCACACGCTGCTTTCTGAAGGTGCAGGACGGCTGCGACTACTGGTGCACCTACTGCACCATCCCAGCCGCTCGCGGACGCTCGCGCAGCGGCACAATCGATTCTCTCGTTGCCCAGGCCGAGCAGGCTGCCCGCGAGGGAGCCCGGGAGATTGTAATCACCGGGGTGAACATAGGCGACTTCGGCCGGCGTACCGCCGACGCCGACGGTGAAATCGCCCCCGCACCCGGCGAGCCACGCCCTACGCTTCTCGACCTTCTGCGCCGTCTCGATGCCGTGGAGGGGATAGACCGCTACCGCATATCTTCGATAGAACCTAATCTGCTAACCGACGAGATAATCGGGTTCTGCGCCACGTCGGCCCGGTTCATGCCCCATTTCCACATCCCCCTTCAGAGCGGCAGCGACGAGGTCCTCCGCCTGATGCACCGCCATTACGATACCGCACTATTCCGCCACAAAATAGAGCGCATACGCGCCCTTATGCCCGACGCGTTCATCGGCGTGGACCTGATATGCGGCGCCCGCGGCGAGACCCGGGAGGAGTTCGAGCGCTCGCGGGAGTTCGTGGAGTCGCTGCCTATTACACGGCTACACATCTTCCCCTATTCCGAGCGACCGGGCACAAAGGCACTGGAAATAGCCCACAGCGTGAGCCGCGAGGAAAAACACCGCCGCGTGGGCGAGATGATGCGCGTGTCGGAGCACAAAATGGAGGCGTTCGCGCGCCGATACATAGGCACGGTGCGTCCGGTGCTTCTCGAACACAGTCGCCCGGGAGAACCTATGGGCGGATTCACCGACAATTACCTGAAGGTTTCGGTCGACGCCCCCGAGGGGATGGACAACAGAATAGTGCCCGTAAGGCTTCTCGAAACCATAAAGGACGAAACGGGCGACATAACTTTCAAAGCCACTCTGGAAATATGAAAGACCGTGCGGCCGACATATCGTTCCGACTGCTCACAGGGTTTATGAATGCCCTGGCGAGGCTGCCGATGCCGGTGCTTTACGTGCTGAGCGACGCCACATTCGCACTGCTGTACTTCATAGTGCGCTACCGCCGCCGCCTGGTAGACCGCAATCTCGCCACGAGCTTTCCTGACAAAAGCAGCCATGAGCTTCACGCCATACGGCGCCGCTTCTACCGCAATTTCGCCGACTACATATTCGAGACAATAAAGCTGCTCCACGTGAGCGACGCCGAAATGCGCCGCCGCATGACATTCAGCGGAGTCGACATCATAGACGGCTACCTGCGGCAGGGGCGCCCGGTAGTATGCTACTTCTCGCATACGGGCAACTGGGAGTGGGCGCCGTCGATTACTCTGTGGTCCGACCTGCGCCCTGGCGTCGACGCTGAATTCTGCCAGATCTACCGTCCCCTGCGGAATCGCCGCATGGACGCGCTGATGCTGCGCCTGCGCTCGCGTTTCGGATCCGTGTCGCTGGCGAAAAACATGGCTTTTCTCGACCTGATGCGATACCGGCGCCGCGGAATGCCCACCGTGACCGGCTTCATGAGCGACCAGAAGCCGAGCCATGGCGACGCCGGCTACATAACCTGTTTCCTCAACCATCCCACGGCAATGATAACCGGCACTGAAACGGTAGCCAGGCGCATGGATGCAGCCGTGGTATACTGGGACATGCAGAAACCCTCGCGCGGCCATTACCATATCGATATCCGTCTGATAACCGACTCACCGACGAAGCTGCCGCCCGACGCCATAACCCACCGCTACACCTCGCTGCTTGAGCAGACTATCTGCCGGCAGCCGGCTATATGGCTCTGGACCCACAACCGGTGGAAACACCCGGTCGACGCCGTGCATACGCCCGTAATCACCAAATAACCCACGAAACCATCCGACAGCATTGAAGGCAGCCGTAATCATCCTCAACTGGAACGGAGAGAAACTACTCCGTGAATTCCTACCCTCCGTAGTGGCCAATACCGACCCGGCTCTGGGCCACATAATCGTGGCCGACAACGGCTCTGACGACGGCTCACTGAAGCTGCTGGCCGAGCGGTTTCCATCGGTAGAGGTGCTCGCTTTCCCCGAAAACTATGGATTCGCCGGAGGATATAACCGTGCGGTAGCCGCCGTAGCCGGACGTTTCGAGCTCGCCGTGCTGCTCAACAGCGACGTCGAGACTCCTCCGGGATGGCTCGATGCACTTTCCGGAGCGATGAAAGCCGATCCTAAAATCGGAGCCTGCCAGCCAAAGATACTTGCATACACCGACAAGAAAAAATTTGAATATGCGGGTGCGGCCGGAGGCTTTCTGGACCGCAACGGCTACCCATACTGCCGCGGGCGCCTCTTCTCGGCCGTGGAGACCGACCACGGGCAATACGACGACCCGATAAACATATTCTGGGCTACTGGAGCGGCATTGATGGTACGCACCGACCTCTACCTGAAGGTAGGAGGGCTCGACGAGGATTTCTTCGCCCATATGGAGGAGATTGACCTCTGCTGGCGCATCCATCTGGCAGGCTACCGGGTAATGGTGATTCCACAGAGCAGAGTATATCATCTGGGGGGTGGTTCCCTTCCGGCCTCCAATCCGCGGAAAACATATCTGAATTTCCGCAACAACCTGCTTCTGCTCCATAAAAACCTGCCGGCCCACAGGGTGAAACCCGTACTTCTGCGGCGACGGCTACTCGACACTCTGGCATGGCTGAAATTCGCGGCCACATTCGACTGGGCCAACGCCGCAGCCATATGGCGCGCCCATCGCGATTTCGCCCGGATGCGCCGCCGCTACATCTTCCACCCCGACACCGACCTGCTTGAGGCAAATTGTCCGCCGGACCTTCTCATCGACTACTACCTGCGCGGAATCCGCACCTACGACCGCCTGCGCCACCACCGCTGAACGGAGGGAGCGGGCCCGGGCCTCAGAGCGACTGCGTGAGTGTGTCGATAAACAGCATGGCCGTCACTCCGGCCACAAGCGCATATGTAGCCGGTTTCTGGAATCCATGAGCATGCGTCTCGGGGATCATTTCGTCGGAGATGACATAGAGCATCGCACCGCCTGCCATGCCGAGCAGTCCGGGCAGAAACATTCCAGACAGACCTCCCAACACGAAGCCAAGTATCACACCGGCCATCTCCAGCAGAGCGACTACAATGGAGATGCCGCAGGCGCGCAGCCATCCTACACCAATCATCAGAAGTGGTGTCACCACAACCATCCCTTCCGGAATATTCTGCAACGCGATGGAAACGGCGACCGAATACGCGCCCGAGAGATTCGACTCGTCGAAGACAATACCGGTAGCCATCCCCTCGGGAAGCTTGTGGATTGCTATTGCAACCACAAAAAGCAGTACGCGATGAGTCGTGGCATCGGCGCTGTGGCGCTCACTGTCAAGACCCGTAAGGCGATGAAGATGGGGTGTGAGGCGGTCGAGCATCCCGATAATAGCTACCCCGGCAGCCACGCCGACAACAACCTGCCACCAGTCGGAGAGACCGCATTGGCCGATTGCCGGAAGCAACAACCCGACGATTGCCGCCGCAAGCATCGTGCCGGCGCAGAAACCCATGAAAATGTCGTTCCACTTGTGCGGAATCCGCTTAACTGCCAGACCGATTACCGAGCCGACCAGCGAAGCGGCCGCCAGTCCGGACGCGCTGAGGAGCACATGCTGCCAGATATTCATGAGTCTCAGAATTTTATCACACCCGCCGGTTGCGGATTAAACGTATGCCCTCCCCTATCCATAGCACCAGCGAAGTGCCAAGCAGAATTATAGCCCAATCGGAGAGGCGCAGCGGGGTCACGGTGAAGAACCGGCCTCCCAATTCCACGATAAGAATCTGCCCGACAAGAATCACTCCCGCAATGAGCAGGAACTCGCCGCAGTGGGTCAGATTCAGACCACTCCTATGCGAGGCGTAGGCGCGTGCGTTAAACATATTCCAGAACTGAAGCATCACGAAAATCGTGAAGGTCAGGCTAAGTTCGTAGGCCGTAAGACCCGAACGAGCACCAAGATGCTCATGCAAAAGCTGTGGAAGCGACGTGATGTCGGCATGTTCGAATGCATACACCAGGTAGAACATTATCCCGAAGAAAATCAATCCGGTGGCTATGATGTTGCGCCACATGGAACGTGTGATTATAAACGCCGTGCGGCTGCGAGGCCTGTCAGCCATCACGCTCGGTGAGGGCGGGAGCGACGCAAGCGCCATGGCCGCGAAAGTATCCATGATGAGATTCACCCAAAGCATCTGGGTGACGGTGAGCGGCGACTCCGTTCCCATAAACGCGCCTGCGAGCACAATCAGGCAGGCGGCCAGATTGACCGTCATCTGGAACATAATGAAACGCTGGATATTGCGGTAGAGCGAACGGCCCCACATCACGGCGCGGCCTATCGAGGCAAACGAATTGTCGACTATGGTGATGTCGCTCGCTTCCTTTGCCACAGAAGTACCGTCGCCCATCGACAGGCCGACATGGGCGGCCTTGAGGGCCGGAGCGTCGTTGGTGCCGTCGCCGGTTACGGCAACCACCTGCCCCTTCCTCTGAAGAGCCTCGACAAGGCGCTTCTTGTCCATCGGGCGGGCGCGGGCAATGATTTTCAAGTCCATAACGCGGTCAAGGAGCTCATCGTCGGATAGTGCGCCGAATTCGGGCCCGGTGATTATGTTGCGGTCGCCGTCGGAGGGGAGCCAGAGGCCAATCTGACGGCCTATTTCACGGGCAGTGCCCGGAGTATCGCCGGTTACGATTTTCACGGCTATGCCGGCGTCGGTCACCTCGCGGATGGCATCAGGCACATCGGCGCGAACGGGGTCGGAAATAGCAACGAATCCGAGAAATTCAAGTCCGGAAGGCTGTAGCTGACCGTCGACAATCGGGTCGACACCCGGAGCGAGCTCCGCATATGCAAAACCGAGCGTACGCATGGCCATGGCCTGATATTCTGCCAGACGGGCGTCGACGTTGGCTCGCGTGGCGCCTTCCGGATAACGTGAGCAGAGCCCATAGACGATTTCGGGCGCGCCCTTCACAGAGAGCAGCCGCCGCTCGCCGGCTCCGTCGGCCACAACGGTGGCCATATATTTCCGCTCGGTAGTAAACGGGAGCTCATCGACTACGGCAAACTGACCGCGCAGTCTCTCGTAGTCAATCCCGTTGGCGTCAAGCCAGAGGAGCAGAGCTCCCTCTGTTGGATTGCCGAGTACGGATGGTAAACCCTCCCCGCTGCGGTCGAGGCGCGCGGTGGAATTCACTGCAATGCCCTCGGCGATAAGTCGGGAAAGAGGAGTATCGGAGCGTAGACCTTCAGGGGGTAAACCGTAGAAATCGAAGCTGTAGACCTGCATGCGGTTCTGCGTGAGTGTGCCGGTCTTGTCGGTACATATCACGGTGGTCGCTCCCATCGTCTCGCAGGCGTGGAGTTTGCGAACGAGATTGTTGGTGCGCAGCATTCGGCGCATGCTGTAGGCGAGCGAGAGCGTAACGGCCATCGGAAGCCCTTCCGGCACGCTAACAACCACAAGCGTAACTGCAATCATCAGCGTCTGGAGCAGATATGTGAGGAAGGGAACCAGTTCGAAGGACGGGTTCATATGAAGATACATGATGACACGGCCGATTACCACGGCCGCGCCAACGATATAGCTCATGCGGGCTATAAGGCGTCCGAGCCGGTCGAGCTGCTCGGTGAGCGGCGTGCGTACCGAATCGTCGATGCGGGTCGCCTCGAAAACCTTGCCGTTCTCGGTATCGTCGCCTACGGCGGTTACGCGTGCCACGCCATGACCCTCCATCACCCGTGTGCCGCGTAGCACCATGTCGGTGGGGAAGGTCGCTTCCGGGTCCTGCTGCTCCGGATCGGCGCTCTTGCGCGCAATGGGCTCGCCCGTAAGGGTGGATTCATCTACGCTGAGCATCATAGACTCAAGCAGCCGCGAGTCGGCCGGTATTTCCTGGCCGGTATTGAGCAGGAGTATATCTCCTACCACCACATCGCGCCGCGGGACGGAGGTAGGATTACCGTTGCGCATCACCTGCACCGGCTCGTCGTCGTTCACCTGATTAAGGATGGCGAATTCTTTGTTGGCTCGCCATTCGAAGTAGAAACCAAGCCCTGTGGCAAGGAGTATGGCGATGAATATGCCTACCGGTTCAAAAAATACAGTCGGCCCCTGCTCAAGCGAGAAATACTCGTAAAGCGATATGCATACCGACAGCAGCCCTGCCACGAGCAGAATTATAATCAGCGGGTCGCGGAATTTTGCAAGAAACTGACGGTACCAGGGCACCGGTTCGGCAGGTGTCAGCACGTTAGAGCCGTTGAGGCGGCGGCTTTCTGCCACCTCGATATCAGTAAGCCCCGGATAGGCATTCCCTCCGGCAGCCTTGGGAGGCGTTGCGGTCATGTAAGCAGATGAAATGTAAGGATATTAAGTAACCGTTCAAAATTATTTTATATCTATAGCTCCACTGGCAGTGGATCATAGAATACTGTAGCGGAGCACGATTACGATAAGCAGGGCATAGAAGCCGGCCACGACGTCGTCGAGCATCACGCCCCAGCCGCCACCCACGCGTTCCATACGACGCGCCAGCGGAGTCTTTACTATGTCGATGACCCTGAAGGCGGCGAATCCGGCAATTGCCAGAATGGCCGTAATTCCCGGATGGCCGGCCACGCCGGCGGCGAGCATGGGTATCCACGTGCCGAGGTATTCGTCGATTACCACCGACCGCGGATCCTCGCCCCAGTATTTTTCCATAATTCCGGAAGTCCACGCTCCGGCCACGAGTGTGACAACCACAAGAGCGATAGTGGCCCACATAAGCGCTATCGGACTCAGAACGAGATAAAGCACATACCAGATGACAAGAGCCACGAAGGCTCCGGCCGTACCCGGCGCTCCGGGCACAAAACCTGCGCCGAAACCGGTGGAAAGAATCACATGAAACCAGGGAGCCTGGCCGAGCGGATGATTATTGTTGTTGCTCATCGTTGAAGGCGATATTCGGGGTGGAGGCGGAAAGGGAGATGGGGAGGGATATTACTTCTCGCGCATGAACACCTGGACGGGGGTACCGTTGAAATCCCAGTTCTCGCGGATTTTATTCTCAAGGAAACGGCGGTATGGTTCCTTTACCCACTGCGGGAGATTGCAGAAGAAGATAAACGTCGGAACCTGAGCGCCCTTCAGCTGGGTGACGTACTTGATCTTGATGTATTTGCCTTTGTTGGCCGGAGGGGGATATGCCCCGATAGCCTCGAGCATTACTTTGTTGAGCTGCGAGGTCGGCACCTCGCGGCGGCGGTTGCGGTATACGTCGACAGCAGTCTCTATAACCTTGAAAATACGCTGCTTGGTCAGGGCCGAGCAAAATATTATCGGGAAGTCGGTGAACGGGGCGAAGCGGTTACGGATTGCCTCCTCGAAATGCTTCTGCGCCTGTATGGATTTGTCCTCGGCTATATCCCATTTGTTGACGCACACCACCAGACCCTTTTTGTTGCGCTGAATCAGACCGAAGATGTTGGCGTCCTGAGCCTCGATGCCGCGGGTGGCGTCGATCATAAGGATACAGACGTCGCTGGCCTCGATGGCCCGGATAGACCGGATAACGGAATAGTACTCGATATCCTCGTTGACTTTCTGCTTCTTGCGTATGCCGGCGGTGTCGACCAGATAGAAGTCGAACCCGAACTTGTTGTAGCGCGTGTAGATACTGTCGCGTGTGGTTCCGGCGATATCGGTGACGATATGGCGGTCCTCGCCGATGAATGCGTTGATGAGACTGGATTTGCCGGCATTGGGTCGGCCGACGATGGCAAAGCGCGGAATCTCCTCAAGGTCTGCTTCTTCGTCGGTAGGCTCGGGGAGTTTCTTTACGATTTCGTCAAGGAGGTCGCCGGAGCCGTAGCCGTTGATGGCGCTGACGGGATACGGATCACCGAGCCCGAGGCTATAGAATTCAGGCACGTTGTAGAGCCAGTCGTTGGAATCAACCTTATTGGCTACAAGTATGACCGGCTTGCGCGACTTGCGCAGAATTTCAGCCACATGGTCGTCCAGATCGGTCACGCCGTTCATGGCATCGACTACAAAAAGGATTTCGTCGGCCTGCTCGATGGCCAGCTCGACCTGCTTGTTAATCTCGCCTTCGAAAATATCGTCGGAATTCACCACCCATCCGCCGGTGTCGACGATGGAGAATTCACGTCCGCACCATTCGACCTTGCCATACTGGCGGTCGCGGGTTGTTCCGGCCGTCGGGTCGACTATGGCCTGACGGGTTTCGGTCAGGCGGTTGAACAGCGTGGATTTGCCCACATTCGGACGTCCGACTATTGCTACGAGTTGCGACATTGCGTTGATTCGTTGATGTTAAATTTCAATTGCAAAGTTAACTAAAATCCTCCCAAAACCCAAGATGGGCGGTATAAATGCTGATACTACGCCGAAGGGCATGCAGACGTGGGAAGGCTAAGCCCCATCATTCCATGTAGCCGAAAGCCTTAAGCTTGTTCTCGCGGTTTCGCCAGTTGGGTTCGACCTTGACGAAGAGTTCGAGATATACGCGCTTGTCGAAGAACTTCTCTATGTCCTTGCGGGCTTCGGTGCCGACTTTCTTAAGCATGGCGCCTCCTTTCCCGATTAGGATTCCTTTCTGCGAGTCGCGCTCCACATAGATTGTGGCCATGATGTGGATGGCGTTCTCGGATTCGTCGAACTTCTCCACAATCACCTCTACGGAATATGGCACTTCCTTGTCGTAGTTGGTGAGGATTTTCTCGCGGATAATTTCGGTGACGAAAAAGCGGGCGGGCTTGTCGGTCAAGGCATCTTTCCCGAAGTATGGGGGCGAAGGCGGGAGGAGCTCCACAATGCGGGCCATGAGGTTGGCAACGTTGAAATTCTCCTTGGCCGACAGCGGGAACACCTCGGCGTTGGGAAGAATCTCTTTCCAGCGGCTTACGATAGCCTCAAGTTCCCCATTGTTTTTCAGAAGGTCGATTTTGTTGATTACCAGCAGCACAGGTATCTTCTCCTTGGCCACGCGCGCAAGGAAATCGGCATTTTTGGTGGGGTCCTCCACGACGTCAGTAACGTATAGGAGCACGTCGGCGTCGGTAAGTGCGCCCTGAGCGAATCCGAGCATGCTTTCCTGCAGCTTGTAGTTGGGTTTGAGCACACCGGGGGTATCGGAGAAAACAATCTGATAATCAGGCGTATTTACTATCCCGGTGATGCGGTGGCGCGTTGTCTGGGCTTTAGAGGTTATGATGCTCACGCGCTCGCCAACGAGCTGATTCATCAGCGTGCTCTTGCCCACGTTGGGGTTCCCCACAATGTTAACGAATCCGGCCTTATGGCCTTCGCGACATTCGGAAGGCGCCTCACCGGGGCAACTTACGGCATCGGTTGCGGCTGCAAGCAGCGATTCAGCGTCCTGACGCTCAATCTCGTCAGAGATACGGGTATTTTTATCTTCTGTCATAGTTTTCGGGTCGTTATATTTCGGATTGATAAGTATCTTATAAACGCTCCGGAGTCGTCGAGGGTTTATAAGAGGCCGCTCCCGGGGGTTTAATAAAACAAAAATAGCATCTTTGGTGGGAAGATGCTATTTCGGTTTGGTATTCAGGGATAAAGAGGGTCAAATATCCCACACCAGCAGCATCGAGCCCCATGTGAAGCCCGCGCCAAAAGCGGTGAGGAGAATTTTGTCGCCCTTCTTGAGCTTATTCTTGAATTCGTCGAGACAGAGAGGAATGGAAGCTGCCGATGTGTTGCCGGTATGCTGGATGTTGACCAGCACCTTTTCTTCCGGAATCCCGGCGCGAGAGCTTACGGCCTCGATAATACGCAGGTTGGCCTGATGAGGCACAAGCCAGTCGATGGTCTCGGCGGTGAGATTATTGCGGTTGAGAATGTCGACGGATGCGGTATACATGTCGGTAACGGCATTCTTGTAGACGTTGCGGCCGTCCTGGAAAAGGAAATGCTTTCCGGCGTCGAGTGTCTCCTGAGTCGTAGGCTCTGCCGAACCGCCTCCCCACATGACCAGATGCTCCAGTCCGCGGCCATCTACATGAAATACGGCGTCGATTACACCCTTGGAGGTATCCTCGGTGGGTTCTACAAGCACGCAAGCGGCTCCGTCGCCGAAAAGCGGGCATGTGGCGCGGTCCTTATAGTTGACCATCGACGACATTTTTTCAGTGGCAACGACCACAACTTTCTTGCGGAGACCGCTCTTTACATATGCGTTGGCATCTTCGAGCGCTACGATGAAGCCTGCGCAGGCGGCCTGAATATCGTAGGCATAAGCATTCTTAAGTCCTGTGCCCTCGCAGATTATCGATGCGGTGGAAGGGAAACGGTAGTCGGGATTGGATGTCGCGCAGATAAGCAGGTCGATTTCTCCGGGATCCGTTCCGGTATCGGCCAGCAGTTTTTTCACCGCCTCGATGCCCATATAGCTTGAGCCGACGGGCTTGTTGAGGATGCGACGCTCCTTGATTCCCACGCGGGTAGTAATCCACTCGTCGTTGGTGTCGACCATCTTCGAGAGCATTTCGTTGTCGAGGATGTCATCGGGGATATACGAGGCGATACCAGAGATTTTTGCGTTGAGCATATCGGTATATGTGTGCATTTGCCGGAGGTGCCGGGCCCCGCGTCGCGTGGCCGGAGGTGCCTCCGGACATTCTTGTTTGAAATCTGTAATTGCTAAAAGGCTGCCCCGGGGAAAGACGTCTCGCTCGTCGGGAGTTCAGTCGTCAGTCTGGTGCAGCCATTCGGTTCTGATGCGCCGTTATACCACAGCGTTCTTCTCGATTGCAATTTTTCCGCGATAGTAACCGCATTCATTGCAAACGCAGTGGTAAACATGCCATGCTCCGCAGTTGGGGCAGATTGCCAGCGTGGGCATAGCGGCCTTGTCGTGGGTGCGGCGTTTTGCCGTACGTGTCTTGGATTGACGTCGTTTAGGATGTGCCATGATTCTTTTCTTCTATATTATTCTTTATTGTTCAGTTTATGTCTTTCGTTTGGGGGCGTCAGATTGTCGTCTCATTCCCCTCCGTCGGGCTGTAGCCCTTTCAAAGCGTCCCAACGCGGGTCGGTCGAAGCCTGAGCGGCGCCGTCGGCGGTATCGGGCATCGAATCCATCTCGTCGATAAGCTGGTCTTCAAGTTCCGAATCCGGATCGGAGGCGTCGGTGGCCCTGTGCTTTTTCAGCAGACTGCTCATTGCCCGGTTGCATTTACCCATAGGGTGTACATGCTTGATGGGGATGGCAAGCGACACGGTGTCGAAAATCATATACGCCACGTTGAGGTCGTTGTCAGACGCGGGAATCTCCATCAGCTCATCGGAATCATCTCGATAGGAGTCGCCATACTTCACCTTGATACCGTAGGAGGCGTCGACATCCAGCGTCAGGTCGTCAAGGCAGCGGTCGCAGGGCACTGTCACCGTCCCACGGCAAACGAAAGCCAGCGCATATACATCGTTGGCATACGTCACCGTAAGATGCACATACACATCGGCATCGCGCACGTCGGAGCTCTCCATATCCTCAAAAAACTGCTTGCCGAGGCGGTAGTCGAATTCATGTACACCCGGCGACATGCTTTTGAGAGGAAGCTTGAACTGGCTGAATTTTTCCATTGTTGCTGTCGGCTGAAAAACCGTGCAAAGTTAATCAATTGATTCTATTTCACCAAGCTTTTCCGCAAAATCTCGCGAAATTCTTAATAATAAGGCCCCTTGACAGCGCATCGGGGCGACACGCATCCAACCGGAAGCCAATTTGGGCGCGCGACAAAAGTGCAGCCGGACAGACTGCCGGCGCTCATACGCCAACCGTCCGACCGGCCACTTACTTTCCTTCACGGGAGCGTTTCGCTCACACTCATTATTTACCAAGCTTTATTTACCAAGCTTGGCAACGACCTCAGCCTGATAAGCAGTCTCTTCAGTTACAATCTGATTGCATTTGTTGCCGAAGTCGAGAGCTTTCTTGGCCTTGCCCATCTTCATAGGATTAAGCGACTTCATCCCTTCGGCAGCCTTCGGAGCGAGCTTCGTAGATTCCGTAAGGGCTTCCTGCTCAGCCTTAACCCCCAGGCCAAGCTTCAGAATATTTTCAGGAGTAGCATCGCCCTCGACGACAGCCTTGAGAAGCACGCTGTTGGACACGGCAAGCGTTCCAGCATCGGCCGAAGCCTTTACATAGGCATCAAGATCTGCCAAGCCCGTTGCCGCAGGCATGGACTTGAGCATCTTTTCGAGATTAGCGATACGCGTAGCCGCCTCTTCCTCGGGCGTAGCGGCAACCACCGCAAACGATGCCGAAAGAACCAACATCATTGCAAGAAAAAACTTTTTCATAGAATCAAGAATTAAATTAATAAATCGGCACAAAGTTAAATGCCTTTTCACATTACCCCCCTAAAATTGTTAATTATTATTAATTACGGCATATTTTCACCTACCCTTTCTCCCGACCATATCTATAGCACAACATACATTATCTCAATTTGCAAAAACGTCATCACACACATATCATTCCATCACCCATGTCAACGACACGGGGTGTCGCCGTCTTTAGCAATAACAAACGCCTGAATATCAAACAATTAACCGCAGCGGGATTCCTTGTCTATTTTACTGACATCCAAATGATTACAAATTATCGCCGAGCCATCATATATTGTTATAGAAAGCATTCCCAGAAACACGGTCTCACTGCCCGTCCAAGCAGGCACTTATCTATTGACCTGGTTGGAACTCACAGGCGAATCCGGCCCAGCTGACCAGTTGACGCTGCCATGCTAATCCGGTGGGACCTCCCAGGTTAATCCCTCACTGTTGACCCAATTGGTCCTTCCCAATTGCTCCTTCCCGAAAAGATCATTAAAAATTTTTCAACTATGTTTGTTTGATAAAAAAAATATCGTAACTTTGCACAACCAAAACGCGATGCCCAGGTGGCGGAATGGTAGACGCGCGCGTTTCAGGTGCGCGTGCCGAGAGGCGTGCAGGTTCGAGTCCTGTTCTGGGCACCCATAAATCCCGTAACTCATTTAAATCAAGAGTTGCGGGATTTTTCATTCAATTTTTGTCAACCAATTGTCAGCGAAGGTCTGAAAATAAGAAATTTTAGGGTGTAGACTGTGGACAGAAGCAATATGAAAATCTACATGGAGACGGAACGGCTATTATTGCGTTCCTGGAAATATGAAGATAGGAAATTTTTCGCTGAAATGAACGGAGATGGAAATGTCATGAAATACTTTCCGACGACTTTGTCTGCCGATGAATCAAATTCCTTCGTAGATCGCATCAACGCCGAATTTGAAGAAACAGGCGTCGGATTATATGCCGTTGAAATTAAAGAAACCGGTGAGTTTATAGGATATGTCGGATTCCATCATTTTACTTTCGAGGCTCCTTTCTCACCCGGTTGGGAAATTGGCTGGCGTATCTCAGATAGGTTCTGGCATAAAGGATATGCAACTGAAGCTGCACGGGCGTGTTTGGGCTATGCCCGCGATAAACACTTCTGTAATAGACTTTATTCCTTCACTGCCGTTCCAAACAATCCCTCGGAGAACGTAATGAAACGCATTGGCATGAGTTTTCAGGGGACATTTATGCACCCGACGTTAGCCGATGGTCATTGGTTGAAAGAGCACAAACTATATTCAATCGATTTGTAAAAATGACACTCCCCAGGCCATGCCGGGCGAATATGTAAGACGCCGACAACATAGATTATCACAGGCTTGATTCGTGGACTGCTGACACCAGCGACAAGTAGCAGGGCGATTGAAAAGCCATTATCATGCAACGGCGATAAAATACTCGAAGAAACGGCAATCAGTCTCAGAGGTGACCTAACGGACCGAGATGGAATGCCTCGAATTAGCCCGATGTCAATTCCACACAGCAACAGTCGTGTATGCGTGTGGTACTCGTCACATCAGCACCAAGAGCATCTTCAAGTTTTCGTTCATTATACACCTCCGTCATCGTCAGGAAGTTGAGTCCGTTTGAATCTTTAATGGTCTACTGACCAAGTTCACTTTACGGCACCGGAAGAGTTTGGCTGAGGATGGGGATTGGTAAGGCGGAAGGTGGTGAGGGTGGGGTTGTTGGAGTTGGCGACGTGGATGGTGAGGCCTTCGATGCCGGGGGTGGCCCAAAGGGCGGCCAGGTTGAAGGCGGCGTAATACTGGCGGCTGAAGTTGGGCTGCAAGTCGTTGCGGCGATGATAAAGGTAGGCGTCGGGGTATGGATTGCCTGAGGTGGCATCGTCGACCACAAGCACGAAGCGCCGCGGCTCGGTGGAATATGGCAGAAGGAGGCGCACGCACACTTTGTCGCCGGCCGGCCATAGGCTCTGAAGCCAGACGGGATCCTCATCCCACCCCCGGAGGCTCATTTCCGTGCCACGCTTGAGGTTGGAGTTGTTGATTGTGCTGACGCGCTCCACGCTGATGCGTCCGGAGGTGTAAGGCCTGCCGTTTTCCGGGATATATGCGAGGAATACGCTCGTGCCGACTTCTATGTCGCCCACTGAAACGCCGGGAGCCGAAAGCGTTACTGCCGTTTCCGATGCGTCGGGGCGATAGACGGTGAACACGGTCGAGGTGGCCGTCTTATCCGAAATCTCGGCGATGTCGTAAAGGGTAGGCTGATGCTCAGCGTCATCTCCGTCGTCGCGGCACGCGGCGGCCAGGATGCCAGCGGAGACAAATAATATCACGCGTATGAGTGCGTATGCCCTGTGGAGTGTCATTGGTTGGAGATTATGTCGGTAATACGGCCATCGGCCATGCGCACTACCCGGTCGCAATTAGAGGCCAGATGCTCGTCGTGAGTGACGATAACGAATGTCTGCCCCATATCGCGGCGCAGATCGGCGATAAGGCGATGGAGCTCGGCACGGTTATGGCTGTCGAGGCTGCCGGATGGTTCATCGGCAAGCACCACGTCGGGGCGGTTGATCAATGCGCGGGCTACGGCACCCCGCTGGCATTCGCCGCCGGAGAGCTGCGCCGGGCGGTGATCGGCGCGGCCGGCCAGACCGAGATAACCGATCAGACGCAAGGCTTCAGCCATAGCCTCCTTTTTGCTCCTACCTCCAATCATGGCCGGCATAGCCACATTTTCAAGCAGCGAGAACTCCGGCAGCAGCTGATGGAACTGAAACACGAATCCGATGCGCTGATTGCGGAAGCGTGCCAGGCGCGATGGGGAGAGCGTGTCGACACGTTCGTCCCCATAGATAACGCACCCCGCATCAGGCCGCTCAAGGGTGCCCATAATCTGCAACAGCGTCGTCTTGCCGGCGCCGCTGGCGCCTACGATTCCAAGGATTTCGCCGCGCTCCACGTGCAGGTCGACTCCCCGGATAACCTCCAGGGAGCCGAACCGCTTGTGTATGTCGGAGAGACGTATCATCGGGAATATTTCGACTGCAATGCTGTTATTTCACGCTCCACTCCACTCCGGACTTCGTATCCTTCACGTTGAAGCCGAGGGCGGCAAGGCGGTCGCGGATAAGGTCAGAGGTCGCCCAGTCCTTTTTTGCCTTGGCCTCGGCGCGCACCTGCAGAAGCAGGTCGACGGCGCCGCGATAGGGTTCGAGCGCCTTCTCGTCGCCACCGAGGTCGGCGGCTTCGGGACGCATACCCAGGATGTCGAAGAGGAAAGTCTGGAAGAGAGCCTTCAATGCATCGATATCGGCCGCAGTGGCCGTTGCGTGGCCGTCGGCCACACGGTTAATGATTCCTACCGCCTCAAAGAGGTGGGCGATAACAATCGGTGTATTAAGGTCGTCGTTGAGGGCGTCGTAGCATTTCTGCTCAAGGTCAGCAATCTCGGCGGTGACGGTCGATGTGTTCGACCCCTTGAGATCAGCCAGTCGTCGCCACCCCTCGAGCATGCGGTCGAGCGCTTTCTCAGAGGCCTGAAGCGCTTCGTTGGAGAAATCGACGGTGGAACGGTATTGCGCCTGCAGGATGAAGAACCGAATCGTCATCGGCGTATAGGCATGGGTAAGCAGCGGATGGCTTCCGGTGAAAAACTCATCGAGCGTGATGAAATTACCCAGCGATTTGCCCATTTTCTGGCCGTTGATGGTAATCATGTTGTTGTGCATCCAGTAGCGCACGGTGTCGTGGCCGTGGTGGGCCACGCTCTGTGCTATCTCGCACTCATGGTGGGGGAACTTGAGGTCCATTCCGCCGCCGTGAATGTCGAATGTCTCGCCGAGATATTTCTCGCCCATTGTGGAACATTCGAGATGCCAGCCGGGAAAACCGTCGCTCCATGGCGATGGCCAGCGCATGATGTGCTCCGGCTGCGCCTTCTTCCAGAGGGCGAAATCGGCCGGATTACGCTTCTCCTGCTGACCGTCGAGCGAGCGCGTCTCCGAAAGAAGTTCGTCGATATTTCGGCCGGAGAGCTTTCCGTAGTTGTGATCCCTGTTGTATTTGGGCACGTCGAAATATATCGAGCCATTGCTCTCGTAGGCGTATCCGGCATCGAGAATCTTCTTGATATACTCGATCTGCTCGATGATGTGACCCGATGCGTGGGGCTCAATCGAGGGCGGAAGCACGTTGAGGCGCGCCATCGCGTCGTGATAGCGGTTGAGGTAGTGCTGCACTACCTCCATAGGCTCCAGCTGCTCCAGACGCGCCTTCTTGGCGATTTTGTCTTCACCCTCGTCGGCGTCGTGCTCCAGATGGCCCACATCGGTGATGTTGCGCACATAGCGCACTTTGTAGCCGAGATGGGTCAGATAGCGGAAAAGTACGTCGAATGTGATGGCCGGACGCGCATGTCCCAGATGGCCGTCGCCATAGACGGTGGGACCGCATACATACATGCCCACACGCCCCTCCACGAGCGGCACAAACAGCTGCTTCCGCCGTGTGAGCGAGTTATAGATAAGCAGATTCTGCTGCATCATGGTCGGATTGGTTTGGGAGTTAAGCCTGGAAAGGATTGGGGAGATTGCCGTTGTTGCCGTTGCCTTTGGGGAGTTTGCGCTCGATGGTGCCGAAAGTAGCCTCATACTTGCGGATATTGTCCTGGAGGGCACCGAGAAGGTTCTTGGCGTTTTCGGGGGTCATGATAATGCGGCTCTGCACGCGTGCCTGAGGCATGTTAGGTGCCACATTGATGAAATCGAGGAAAAACTCGTTGCCCGAATGGGAAATCACGGCGAGGTTGGCATAGTTACCGCCGGCCACTTCCGGCGTGAGTTCTATTTTGAGTTCCTGCTTGTTGTCTGCCATAATTGTATCTGTGTCTTTTATTGATTAATGCGGTTTTTTTCGAAAAGTGGCGGCCGGCACAAGCGTGCTTCGGCCACCACTACAAATTTACGAAAACTTTCCGGTTCCGCAATCACTTCAGATTGAGTTTCAGCGGAGCGGGTATATAGCGGCTGATTGCCGCAGTGTCGGCGAGAGCCTGTTCGAGCGTAATCGGCAACTGAGTTACGTCAACTACTCGTGCGCCAGGGATGATTGCTTTCTTAAGTTCCTCGAGGCTCGGAGCCTCCCTGAGGGCTGCATACTCGCTGTAGGTGTATCGGATAAATACCGACCCCTCCCCTACTCCGCGGCGGTCGAGCCACCACCCGTCGCGCAGCGGCAGCGGGCGCTGCGCGTTGCTGATGTCGGTGGGAGCGGGATAGCTGACTATCCGGCCGTCAGGGCCGAGGGTAATGGGTACGTTGTCGGCATACGCACCGGTCATCCGGTAGATGCGTGCCTTCGGGAGAGCCATGGCCGGACGCCCCGATACCGGGCGGTTGTTGCCGCTGTGAGCCTTCGATGGTGAGACCGCCACGGCCACCGACTCGCGGCGCGGCTGCCCCGCGTCGCCGGTAGCGACGGGCGTGGAGCAGCCCGCTGCTGCGGTAGCCACGGCAAACGCCATAAGAGGTAACGTTTTCATCGCAGGGCTATTTTGCTGGTCGACGTATTGCCGGCGGCATCCGTTGCGCTCACGATATAGATTCCGGCTGGGAGAGCCTCCATGTCAACAACGGCCGAGATACCCTGATGTGCTACAGGCGCATAGACTTCGGAGCCGTTGGCGCTGACAACCATAACGCGCTCTATGCGGGCCGAGGAGGAGGCAATGGCCTTGCGCCCGTCCATCGAAATCTTCAGACCGTCGGCCGAATCGGCGCCGACATCGCCGATGCCGCCTGTCTTGGCGGTCGTAAAAATCAAGCCATTAATCTGCGCATACCCACCTCTGGTCATGTCAAGATAATAAAGTCCAGCATTATAGGAAGTGGCTGGCTCCAGATTCGCGGCAAGAGTTCCGGAAAAATCCACGCTCTCTCCTGCCTTGAGGTTTACAACGGCAATACTGCCCTGACCTACGTTGGTCTGGCCGCTGAACAAGGCTACAAGAAGGGTATTGCCGTATACGCCGGCCGTACAGTTAACCGTGCCCTTGAAAGGCACATTATACGGATCGACATTCTGAGCGTCGCCGTCAATCGCGAAGCTGGAAGACGTAAGCGTTGTAGTCGGATACTCCACAAACTTCACTGTTCCGACCTTAGTCGCAGCCGACGAGTCAAAGTACGAAGCGCTTGCATTCTGGTTCGGATCATACATGTAGAGATCGTAGTCATAATTAAGCGTGGGCAAATACAGCATCGAAATCTCAAGACTGATATCCTCCGACTTTGATTCTCCTGGCATCAGGTCATAGTAATCGCCGGTAGTATAGGCATAAACCGTTCCGCCATTTACAATCTGGAATGCTACACCGCCGGTCTGTTCCATTTGAGTATTATTTGTCACAGTATAGGCGACCGAAGGATTTACCGGAACATATTGATTCTTGGATGAGAAATATATCTCATTAAAAATCTTACTGAACGTAATTGCAGGCGTTCCGACACTGATATTCTGTACTGAATAGCTGTTCCCGCTCTTTGTAAGGCGGAAATGGTCGGCATGACCGTGCTCTACAAGCATCGGATAATAAGGATCGCGGCTGCCGATAGCTGTCGAGACTATATATACATCGTATGTGCCATTTGCAAGCGACACCCCGCTCAGGCTCAACGGCAGAGTGGGATAATATTGGTTCATTCCAAGCGTTACCGTATAGATCTTGCCATATACAGTCGAACCATTGCCCACCGGTACGAACTTTGCATACAGATCGGCTCTGAGGGTACCTCCAGTCGCATTCTGGAACCCGCCCTCCAACGTAAGCTGTGAGCCACTGACGGAAGCTGTCAGTCCCTCGTAACTTGCAATCAGAGGAGCGGATTCGGATGCCGATCCCGTTGGCCGCTGCGCCCCGATTACAGCACCCTGCATGAAGTTATAGCCTCCGGCAAAGCCACCGATTCCCTGGCCGTCAGGATTAAGGGCCTCAAGCGAATAATATCCATTATATGCGCCGCTCCAGCCCCAGTTAAAGTGGTAGAAACCATCGTCGGAATAGCCGTCGCAGATAAATGCGTGGCCGCCGTCGGTCGAGCGTCCGGAGTAGAGCACAGGGCCGCAGTTCTTCAGATTATTGTAAATCAGATTATGCCAGTCATCACGCGAATAATATGAGCGGTCAGCCCAGCTGCACCCCGAATCGTAGTTGAAATTATTCACAAGTGCCGAAACGACCTCAGAGGTAACAGCTCCAGAACCACTTGTACCGTACGACATGTCCACACTGTAGCCGCATGCCTGCATAAGTTTGGATACGGCTCTGCGCTGTTGTGTCGTACCCGACGTTGCAGTGGGGTATGAGTCCAGCATGTTGGCCCAGTCGAGTGTAGTGGTGGCCAGGTTCATCGAAAGCGTCCTATTGTTGAAAGTCACACTTACCGTACCTGTTCCCTTTTCAGGATATTTGAAATAGTTCATAAGTTGCGCCATGGCAGTGGCTACGCAACCGGTATATGTTGTCTGAGTACCACTTTTAGGGCAGTCGTTATTGTAGGGAGCGCCCTGGTCCCACGTGGTTTTCACCAGCGGGGCGATGGGCGTGCGGTCAGTGGCGGGTGCGAGAACTGCGCCGGGAGCAGACTGGCCGCTGTCGGCGAAGCCGTTGAGCTGAGCATAGGCAATCTGAGAGGCATACTGTTCAAGCCACCACTTGAGCTGCGGGGGCATCTCGATTCCGGCGGGAGTGGAGTCTGCATAACCGAGAAGCGGAGCCACTACATCGTCGGCGCTCACAAAGAGCACCTGATTGCTCGCCTGGTTATCAAAAACATACACAGCCGGCTGCCCGGTCTCTGTGGTCTGAGTAAATGCCAGATGTGGCTGCGCTGCTGCTACGCCACGCGCTGCGGAAGCCTTCGCGGCTACAGGGTCGGTCTGAAGGCGGCTCAAAGCCTCGTCCGGAGTCAATGTGCGCGCCTGGGCGCCCAAAGCGGCCAGAACCGCCAGCATCGGAAATAAAAATTTCTTCATAATGTCTGTATGGAGTTTGAATATTTTAGTTGAAACGGCGGCGACGCACGTCAGAATTTCTCTGCATAAAAACCGCACAGATTCGCCGGAAGCTGCAAAGTTATAAATTATCAGCGATTTTTCCCATCCCACATTTCCTCATTAATCCAACATTTAGCTGCATTAAAATGTTTTTATGTTGCGAAGATTGCTCATTTAGCGTAAATTTGAGTCCATAAAACCGAAAATACAACCCAAAATAAAGACCGAACAATGAAACGTCTGAATCTTCTTTTCCCGACGGCAATCGCGGCTCTGCTGCTCGCCACAGCCTCCGGCTGCAACAAGAAAGCCAAAACCTCCGATGAAACCAACCCTGGCACCTCTGATACGCTCATTGTCGAGAAAGTTTCCTACACCGACTCGGCGGCTACCGACAGTGGAAGCTCCGTGAGAGCCTCCGTAACTCTCGATTTCCCGGTCGACGGACCTGCGAATCTTGTTGACTCAGTGCGCGCGTGGATGACTCGGCAGCTCTCCAACATAGGGTATGGCACCAACACCACACCATATGCCGAAGCCGCCTCCGACAATACCGACGGTCAGCGTCTGTCGGCCCGCGTGGCAAAATGCGCCGTAAAGGGCGGCCTTAAGGAACTGGAAGGGATGGACGGCGAAGCCTGGGGCGACATACAGCTGCAATACGAATACGACTGGACCCTATCATTGCTGGCAAGCACTCCGACGTATGCCACTTTCGGCGCCAATACCTACGCCTATCTGGCCGGGGCACATGGCTCGACGTTTTTCACCGGCCAGACCTTCGGACTCGACGGACGTGAGTTCGACTGGAACAACACCATAGCAGAGGGAACCAAGGGGCGCCTTATGCCGCTTATCCGCGAGGGTCTCATGCGCCAGTATTTCGATGTAGAGACCGCACAGGAATTTAAAGACGCACTACTGATTGATCCCGATACGCTTCCGCTGCCCGTCACACCACCCTACTTCATGCCCGACGGCTTCCATGTAGTCTATCAGCAGTATGAAATCGCCTGCTATGCCGCCGGATTGCCCGGTTGCGTACTTCCCTACGACAGTATAGCCCCGCTGCTCACTCCGGCCGCCAAGGCCCTTCTCAATAAATAACCGCAAACCTCACCGGAAGTGGACCGATTGACTCACCGAGCCAATTTTCTATTCTGTCGGAATAATATCTTACCCACATTTCGAGTTATTATACAGGTGTCGGCCGCAACGCCGACACCTGTATTCTTATGGCCCAACCGCATTTTCACTCCATATCGCGCGACAACAACCTCAACGCCATCCGCTATTATCTGGCGGTAAGCATCCTCGTGGGGCATTTCGCCGTACTTTCCGGACTTCCGATTGTTACCCTGCCGCGTATCTTCGGCAATGCAGGCAGTTTCTTCGCCATAAGCGGCTTCCTGATGTTTCACTCCTATGAGAAGTCATCTTCCAACAGGCAATATTTCCTACGACGCGCCCGGCGTATTCTTCCGCCATATATACTTATAGTTCTTCTTGCCTCCATCGGGCTGTCAGTTGTCTCCACCCTGCCGATTGCCGAATACTTCACCACTTCGGGCTTCTGGAAGTATCTTGGCGCGAATCTCATTTTCCTGAATTTCCTCCATCCCGACCTCCCGGGAGTGTTCGACTCCAGCCACAATATTGTAAATTCCGTCAACGGCTCGCTCTGGACTATGAAATGCGAGGTTACATTCTATCTCCTGATTCCCCTCATATATAAATGGATTAAAAATTCGCGGTTTAGCGCCGCCACGATCCTATGGATTTGTCTGGTCGCATCCACAGCAATATTCTGGGGGATGAAATGTATTGAAATAGCCAAAGGGGCGGATTTCGAGGTCTTTCTAAAACTTGTCAGATCGCTCTCCATTTTCCTGGCCGGAGGTCTGGCCAACATATATATCACCCTATTATTTAAATTCAGATGGTGGATAATCATCCTAAGTCTTGCTCTCTATGCCGCCGATGTGTTCGACCTTCTTGCTGGATGGATGCCGATTGCCATCATCACGCATATTTACGTCTATCCCATCTTTGCCGGCATAATGGCTCTTGCCGCAGGCCTCACAGGCTCGTGGGGGAAAGCATTATCCCGTCATGACACCTTCTCTTATGATATTTATCTCTTCCATTACCCGATAATCCAGCTGCTGCTCTACTACGGGTGCGCGGAATCCCTGGGAGCGTACCGTTGTCTCACGATGGCAATCGTCATTACGGTTGTCGCGGCATTCCTTTCGTGGAAGTTCATAGGGAGCCGCTTCCTTAAACCTGCCACACAGCGTCTTTCCGTGCCATTGCAATCCTGACATCCCCGCAGCCTCAACCGCAGTAATAAACCGATATATTTTTCCGTTGTAATCAAAAATACCGATATTTCCACACGATAATTTCCCAGCAGATGAAAAAAATCATAATCTCCGCCATGGCCATCGCCGCCACAACAGGCGCGTGGGGATGCACCTCGCTCATTGCCGCCAAAGGTGCCACCGCCGATGGTTCGGTAATGGTGACTTACGCCGCCGACTCCCATAACCTCTACGGGGAGCTTTACAACCAGCCCGCAGCCGACCACGAAAAGGGAGCCTTGCGCAAAGTGGTGGAATGGGATACCGGAAAACCGCTCGGTGAAATTCCCGAAGTGGCTCATACATACGCCACCATAGGCAACATGAACGAACACGGTCTTGTGATTGCCGAGAGCACATGGGGCGGCCGCCACGAACTTGCAGGAACCGGCCTTATCGACTACGGTTCGCTTATCTACATCACCCTTCAGCGCGCCAAAACCGCCCGCGAGGCTATCCGCGTGATGACCGATCTGGTAAAAACTCACGGCTATGCCTCCGAGGGAGAATCCTTCTCCATAGCCGACGGCGAAGAGGCCTGGATAATGGACCTCATCGGCAAAGGAAAAGCCGACAAAGGCGCCGTATGGGTCGCCCGCCGCGTTCCCGACGGCCATATAGCGGGCCACGCCAACCATCCCCGCATCCACCGCTTCCCGCTCAAGGACAAATCTGGCGAGACCCTTTACAGCCCCGATGTAATTAAGTTCGCCCGTTCGCAGGGCTATTTCGACGGGAAAGACGAGGAATTCGACTTTTCCAAGGCTTACGGCGTGACCGATTTCGGCGCGCTGCGTGGTTGCGACGCACGCGTATGGGCCTATTTCAACCTTTTCACGCCCGGGATGGACAAATACCTGCCCTGGATCGACCGCGCCGAAGGCGACCCGATGCCACTTTGGGTAAAACCCGAGAAAACGCTCTCGGCCGCCGACATGAAGCGGGCCATGCGCGACCATTTCGAGGGTACCCCCTACGATATGACCATCGACATTGGTGCCGGTCCATACAAAGTTCCCTACCGCTGGCGCCCGATGACGTTCAAGGTCGATTCGGTGGAATACACCCATGAACGCGCCATAGCCACCCAGCAGACCGGCTTCTCGTTTGTAGCTCAGCTCCGCAACGATGTGGCCCCCGAACTCCGCGGCCTCCTCTGGTTCGGAACCGACGACGCCAATACGTGCGTTTACCTCCCCGTGTTCTGCGGTGTACGCAAGGCTCCTGCCCAGCTCGCCCATGGCGACGTGAACACTCTCGACTGGAACGCCAATTTCTGGGTTAACAACTACGTGGCCAACCAGGCCTACAACCGCTATTCGCTCATGATTCCCGACATCCGCCGCGTGCAGTCGGAACTTGAGAACGCCATTGCCGAGGATGTACGCGTGGCCTACGAGCAGATTCCTGAATTCGCCGACGCGGAAATCCGCGCGAGCCTCACTCAGGACCTTGCCGATATCTGGGCCGAGCGCGCCACCACCGCCTATAAGCAGCTCGGCGATTTCCTGTTCGTGAAATTCATGGACGGCAACCGCAAAAAGGTCGACGAAAACAATCAGTTCATGCGCTCCGAGACCGGGATGCCGCTCTATCCAGAATTCCCCGGCTACGACGAACGCTATTTCCGCTCGATTGTAGACGACGCCGGCGAGCGCCTCAAAGTACACGACATTAAATATTGAATCCTAAAGGCTTTATGAGCAGAAATCCTAATGAACTCGAAGGAGTGACGCTCCTTGGCAACCAGGGCACGAAATACCCTACGGACTATTCGCCCGAACTGCTCGAGACATTCGTCAACAAGCATCCCGAGCGCGAATATCTCGTGACGTTCAACTGCCCTGAGTTTACCTCGCTCTGCCCGAAAACCGGCCAGCCCGACTTCGCCAAAATCGTGATACAATACATCCCGCGTGAGCGTGTGGTGGAGAGCAAAAGTCTTAAACTCTATCTGTTCTCTTTCCGAAACCACGGGGATTTCCACGAAGACTGTATCAACATAATCCTCAACGACCTCGTGCGGCTTATGGATCCACGCTACATCGAGGTGAAAGGATTCTTCACCCCACGCGGAGGCATCAGCATCCATCCATTCGCCAACTACGCCGACGCCGAGCACCGCGCTATGGCTGAACTCCGCATGACCCAGGCAATGCAGTCGGCAATGGAATAACCATCCTATTCCCATTTAAGCTTCAAAGGTTTATGGCTCTTGAATTTCATCATCCTACCGCCGAAGTGTTCCTGCCTCCGAAAGAGGAGGAACTGGTGCTTACACCCGACCGACCCGAGGTATTCCCAAAGCGCGACGCCCTGATTGTGCTCTCCGGAGGCATGGACTCCACCACGATGCTATATGAGTACGCACCGCATATCGCTTTGGCCGTGACATTTATATACGGCTCAAACCATAACGACCGCGAGACCGCCTGCGCCGAGTGGCATTGCCGCCGTCTGGGAATCGAACACCTTGTGATTCCACTCGGTTTCATGGCCGACCATTTCAAGAGTTCGCTCCTCGAAGGAGCCGACGCAGTGCCTGAGGGACATTACGACGATGCCAACATGCGTTCCACCGTCGTGCCGTTCCGCAACGGAATCATGCTCGCCGTAGCGGCCGGGCTGGCCGAAACGCGCGGACTCCGCCAGATTATGCTCGCCAACCACTCCGGCGATCACACAATCTATCCCGACTGCCGCCCGGACTTCGTCGAGGCGATGGCCGGAGCCGTAGCCGCGGGGACCTATGAGAACATCCGGCTGTTCTGCCCCTACACCAATCTCACGAAGGCCGACATAGTAAAGCGTGGCGTGGCATTGGGAGTCGACTACCACCACACATACTCATGCTACCGCGGAGGTGAGCACCACTGCGGTGTGTGCGGCACGTGCACCGAGCGACACGAGGCTCTGGAGCAGGCCGGCCTCGACCCTGCGGAATTTGACTGAAGGGCCGGTATCTTTACGAACCTCCGGAATTTACACTGTCAAAGACTACCGACAAGTATCATGGCGATACATATCGGTGCCACCCACCTCAGGATGAACACCACTACACCCGCGACGCCCGACCTCAGGACGCCGCGGTTGCTTATCTGCGACTGAAGCAGTCTGCGCGGCCCGAACCATCCCACATAAAGACACGTTCCGATGGCTACCACAGGGAGCAGAATGTTGGTCGCGAAAGTGTCGAGCAGATCGAACAGATTGAGGCCGAACAATGTATAGTCGCGTAAAACACCCATCGACAGCGAGCAAACCGCGCTGAGCGCAAACAACGGCAACAGGCACATCAGCACCGCGTTGCGGCGCTTCATGCCGAACGTATCCGCCAGAAACGCTATAGTCACCTCCGCTATCGAAACCGTCGATGTTACGGCCGCCACAAGCAGCAGCACGAAAAACAGCGACGACCACAATTGCGACAGCGGCAGCCGACCGAACACTTCCGGCAGCGTCACGAAAATCAGCGTCGCGCCCTTCATGCTTTCGTTCTCAAGCCCGAAGGTCTTCACCGCCGGGAAAATAACGCATCCCATCAGCAGAGCCACAAGCAGACTGAGCAACGCCACGGTCATCGCAGTCTTTGTAAGACGCGTATCCGCAGGATAATACGAGGCGTAGGTTATGAGAATACCCATGCCCAGACTCAGCGAGAAGAACGTCTGACCAAGCGCATTGACTACCACACGTGGCGTAATCTTCGAGAAATCCGGACTCAGGAAAAACTGTAGCCCGTCGGCAGCTCCCGGAAGCGTGAAAGCCACCACGCATAGTCCGATAAGAATCAGGAACAGCAAGGGCATGAGCACATTGGAAAGCCGTTCGATTCCCTTCTGCACACCCCGCAGCAGGATAACGACGTTGAGTGCGATAACGGCCCATGTGGCTATCAGCGGACGCCATACATCCGTCAGCAGAAGCTCCATCACGGAAGTGTAGCGTGCATGATCGGCCTCTCCGGTGGCGCCCGTAAGCATTGCCGGCTCAGGCGACGAATAAAGCCATCCTCCCGCCGAGGCCACCAGATATTCCAGCGTCCATCCGGCCACCACCATGTAGAAAATCAGTATAAGATACGACGACAGGATGCCTCCGGCCCCTACAATCCACCATCGGCTTCCAGGCGACAGGCGGCGGAATACCCCGATTGCATCGCTGCGTCCCCCGCGCCCCAGGGCAAACTCACCCAGCATCACCGGTACGCCCAACAGGAGGACGCATACCACATAAATCAAAAGGAAGGCCGCGCCACCGTTGGCCTGTGTCTCGGCCGGGAAGCGCCATACATTTCCCAGACCGATAGCCGACCCGACGGTAGCAGCTATCAGCCCTATCTTACTCGCAAATTCCGTTTTCGTAGCCATGATTGAACGAATGCTATTGAATATTTTTCCCTCGCCCTCCTAATCGGCAAATTTAGTCATTTTTTGTAAAAAAGAGTGGCGGGTATTGCGCAGGATTTGGAAAACAGCTAAATTTGCAACGCTTTAGGGCATCCGCCCGTGCGGATGCCTTGGGCAGCAAGGATTGTCTTATGGTGTAATGGTAGCACTGCAGTTTTTGGTTCTGCCTGTCTTGGTTCGAATCCAGGTAAGACAACACAATTAAAGGCGGTGTGTCAAAATTCAATAAATTGACACACCGTCCTAATTTTTTACCCGGATGGTGAGGGCGCTGTCAGAATGGTCCAGATGGTAGGAGCCTGAGGGTGAGGGTGAAGGGAGTTGACTAAGGTCAATGACCGAACCCGAAGCCCTCAGGCGACGACCCAGATGGGCTATTATGACACGCCCTCTTTAATCGTAAATTGCCGGTTATAATCAGACCTCGACCGGCCGCTTAGCCGAGGCGGAATTCGAGAGTGCCGCCTTTGAGGATATCGGAATGGCTGATGGTGTAGCCTTTGAGCGGTTTGCCGTTGAGGAGTACCGACTTAACGCGCGGCGCGCCGGCGCCTCCGTCGATTGCCGAGGGGCGCACACGGCCATTTCCTGTGGTCAACACCGTAAATGTCTTGCCGTCGGGCAGGTTGATGGTGGCTTTGTCGAAGGCGGGTATGCCGAGCCAGTATTTCCCGTCGGCGGGATTCACGGGGTAGAAGCCGAGGGCCGAGAAAATATACCATGCTGACATCTCGCCGCAGTCGTCGTTACCGGCGTAGCCCGAGGGCGATGTATTGTAAAGCTCCGAGCATATTCGGGCCACCAGATCGCGGCATTTCTGCGAAGCCCCGACGGCATTGTAGAGATAGACCACATGATGGCTGGGCTCGTTGCCGTGGGCATACTGCCCTATCATTCCAGAAATATTGTCGTTTTTCTCGCCGCTGCTGTCGGTGATGGTGAAGAAATCATCGAGCTTCTTTTCGAAGACTTTCGGACCTCCGGCCATGGCTACGAAGGCGTCGACATCGTGGGGCACATACCAGAAATACTGCCATGCATTCCCCTCCGTATAAGGATATCCACCATTTGCGCCATAGCGCAGAGGGTCGAACGGCTCGATCCAATCCCCTTTCTCATTCCTGGCGCGGAAGAAGCCGGTAGAGGGGTCGTAGAGATTCTTATAGAATCCGGCTCGGCGGTAGAAGCGCTCGGCATCGTCGGTTTTGCCGAGATGCTCGGCCAGACGTGCCACACACCAGTCGTTGTAGGCCATCTCGAGTGTAATCGACACTGACTGCGTCTGCAGCGGTTCGGGCATGTAGCCGTAGGTTTCCCATACGTCGAACGGCGAGTTGGGATGACTACGCACCGATGATTGCCTTACAGCCTCGTAGGCTCGTTCCGGATCAATTCCCGGAAGACCCTTGAGCACCGCATCGACCACCACGGGAATAGCGTGGTTGCCAATCATGCAGTAATTATCCTGACCCCAGAGGTGCCAGATGGGGAGATAACCGTAGTCGTCGTAGTGGCGTAGCATACTGTTTACGAATGCCGCGTCGAGTTTCGGATATAGCAGCGTATAGAGCGGGTGCGCGCCACGATAAGTATCCCAGAGCGAGAATGTAGTGTACTGCTCTTCACCCTCGGGAACTCGTGCCGTGGAATACACAGGCGTAGTGTATTCGCCGTTGACATCGCTGAAGAGATTGGGCTGTACCATGGCGTGATACAGGGCCGTATAGAAGATAGTGGCCTTCTCCCCCTCATCGTCCACGTCGATGGCTCCGAGGCGATCGTTCCACTCCTTGCGTGCGACAGCTGCTATCTCGTCGAAGCTTCGGCCTTCGGCCTCCTTTTTCAGGTTGGCCATAGCGCCATCGGGCGAAACGGCAGAGATTCCCACCTTAACCACCACCGGCTGGGCTGAAGGAGCGAACGAGAGGTCAGCACGCAGTTCGCGGCCGTTGATTACGTCGGTTTTCGGGCGCACCGTCGAGCCGTCGGAAAGCACGGCCTCGAACGGACGCGAGAATTCAGCCGCGAAATATACCTTGCGGAGCTTCGCCCACCCGGTAATCACGCGGTAGCCGGTGAGCATCGTGGGCGACACCACGCGCAGCTGCGACTGGATAATCTTGCGGTCCCAGCTCCCCTTCTGCGCCGAGCGATCGAGGTCCACTATGATGTGGGCCGCGCTGTCGGCTGGGAACGTATAGCGGTGTACGCCTACGCGCGAGGTGGCCGTCATCTCCGCCAAAATATTCTCGTCGTCGAGATTGACGCGGTAGTAGCCGGGCGAAGCAGTCTCGCGCTCATGAGAGAAAGCCGATGAGCGGGACTCCCCCAGGGTCGGGAAGAGCGATACGTCGATAAGATCGGAAGCGCCCGTTCCGCTCAGGCGAGTATGGGTGAATCCGTAGATGCGGCCGTCGGTGTAATCGTAGCCCGAGGCATTGAACCAATCGGGAGCCGGATGCGTGTCGGGGCCGAGCTGCACCATACCGAAAGGCACGGTAGCCGCAGGATTATTATTGCCCGACAGCGCTCCGCCCACACGGCCCGTGCCGATGAGCGGATTTACATACTGCGCGTAGTCGCGTGCCACGCCACTGAGTGCGCAAACGGCTACAATTGCAAGTGCGGTAATTCGTAGCATAGTCGATTATTTTTTGTATTTCAATTGATTATTTCAAGGGATAGGTTCTCAGCACCCTATTGCCCTCAACCTTCAGACCTTCGACATTTTCGGTCTGAATGAATGCCTCGGGGGCAAGCTGCCGAAGCCCGGAAACCTCAAAAACATTGTCTTCGATGTGCAGTCCGTCGGTTGCCACGGCCTTTACGGCAGGAAGACCGGTGAGAATGAAGCGGTTTCTCTCCACAACGATATTGGAATGGACTGGACGGTTAAAGCGGTCGATTTCCGGAGTTATGCAAATTACCGGGGAAGCACATTCGATGAACCTGTTGTTGCGGATTGTCAGGTCGGTCACAGGCCCCGATTCATACCATCCGCGCGCATCGTCGGAGACAAGCACCGCCGGCATCGGCGAGCGGAAGAATGTATTTCCCTCGATGAGCGAGCGCCCGCGCGTGGTTATCAGGATACCTCTGGTAGGGTAGCGCGCGAACCAATTATTGCGGATTTCCACTTCGGGAGTCCACGTTACGTTTTCAACCGCCAGGTCTTCAACGGAGTATCCTTCTGGCCACGCCGCCACAGGACGGTCGAGCGTCAGCTCGTAGTTATACAGGTCTATGGCGCGCACTTCTTTCAGCATAGCCGACTGGAGGCAATTGAGAGTGTGGCGGTCGACTACCTCAACCTCGTCTCCCTCTGTAAACGGAAGGAATCCATAAGTCTGCCCATGCATGAAACGCACAATCAGGCGGTCGGTGGCGGGATTGCCCACGACTTTCAGATGCGTTCCGTGGATGTTGATGGGGTCGTCGTGTGCTCCTTCGAAGTAAGAGTTTAGGATGCGTACTTTGCCCCGGCATCCCGACATCTGGACGAAGTCGGCGAAACCGGCGTCGGTGCGTCCCAGCCTGCTGTCGGGAGCACATCGGATATTGTCGTAGGTGAGATTCTCGGAATATTGGCCCACGAGGCCGAAATTACCGAGGAAATGGAATGTTATGTCGGTCAGCGAAACGTCTTTACTCCGGTTGAAAAAACCGCACGCCTCATTTCTGATTCCGTGGCGCATCTGGTAGACCTCCCCGACATGTACAGCCGGAGCCTTGGCGAAGTGGAATCTGATCAGGCCCGGTTCAAGCTCTTCGGCCGAGATTCTCCCCGCCAGCGGGGAATCAACGCGGAGCGTGACGTTGCGGTCGGGATAAAATACCTGGGCGAACTCCGGATAGGTGGTCTTCCGACGTCCGTCGGCAAACATCCACCCCTCCCCTACCCAGTTGAAGTTGCCGTCTTCAATCTGATAGGTAGAAGGGGCCGTGACGCGCACCGTCATCGAAGCGGAGTCCACTGCCTCGACCTTGAATTCCGGTACCGACGGGTCGGCGGCAGTCAGCGTGAAATTGCGGAAAGCGATATTGACGCAACTGTCGGCCACGAGCGGAGTCATCTCGCCGTGGGTTACAATCCACGCGCCGTTTCCCTCCAGCGTTACATTTTTCAGCCCTTTGAACAGCAGGCCTATATGTTTCGTCGGGTCGGGATTTTCCTCGGCCGATGCAGTGTTCGAAATATAATATATGCGTCGGGTGGAATTCTCGCGCGAGATATGGTAGTCGCCAGGTCCAAGACTAATTACCACTGGGTCTCCCCCGAATGTGGCGGCACTATCGATTGCGGCCTGCAAAGCGCGCGTGGCGTCGCCCTCCACCGGATTCACTCGAATCGTATGGGAGCCACAGACGGCAAGCGCGCAGGCCACATCTACAGCGAGCGTCAACGCCCTATAGCTCAGTCTGTCAAAACTTGACATCAATCTTACCTCCATCTTTTATCGTTTTGCGAGCCAGAGGCTTGCCAGCAGACATAACGCGAACATCGAGACGTCCGTCCTCCAGGCGCGAAACCTCGATATCGAAATCCTCACCGAAAGCCTTTATATTCCGAAGGGCCATCGAAGGCCACTCCTTGGGAAGACGCGGAGTCATTTCGAACCGTTTCAGCCCGGTCGGACGTATGCCGAACATCCCCTCGGTGAAGATACGGGCGTAGAGCGCACTCTCGGCCGAAAGATGACGCTGATTCCCCTCCGGCCACGCCTCGATTGCATAGGGCACATGGTCGCCCGTCAGTCGCTTGGTGGAATAGGCTGTGAGATAGGGCATGGCACGCTCAACCGCACCGGCCTGCAGCACGCCGCGCAAGGCGTAGAGCGTGGAGCGATCCCAGAATGTCGAGGTTCCCGACTGGGTGAGCAGCCCGTTTTCAGTCCAGAGTTCCGGCGAGAAAAGCGCGTCGAGCGTCGGTTCGAGCTTATCGTTGATTCCGACGGTGAGCGGAATGCAGATCCACGACCGCAGACGGTCGTTCCCCTTATAGTAGGCGTATGTGTCGAACTCTTCCACCGGACCTGCGAAATAGCGGTCGATGGATTTGGCGAGTTCAGCTGCCTGGCGTCGGTATGAGACCGACATTTTCGAAGGCATTTTCAGATCTCGGGCAAGCATCGCCGCCGATAGCAGAGCATCGTAGTAGAGCGACGACGTGCAGAGATTGGCCTCGCCGGCCGGAAAGCGGCCCTCCAGCTCGTCGTGGTCGGACCGGACCACACCCTCGGCGTTTAGGTTGCGGCGACAATATTCCAGACACCACTCTATGAGCGGCCACAACTCGCTCGCAACCTCCTTCGAGCCGGATGCGAGCGCATAGCGCGACGCTCCGTAGGCTATCATGGCGGCATCGCCGCGATCGCCGGCACCATTCCATATGTCAGCGCCCTCGGCCACGATTGAACTCGGAATCGGCTTATAGTCAGGATTCATGAACCGCGCGAAATGGCGGAAAGAGTTCATCGCCGAGCTGTCGGCATAGGCATAGCCGGTGAACGCGAAAAACGGATTGGCATACTCAGCTTCATCGTTGGCCCAGATGGCGGCGTAGTATGTCTCGCCGCCGGGCCCGTGGAGCGGTCCTCCCTTGGTTTCGTAGATCGACTCGCACGCACGGATTTTCGACATGGCGAACATCCGGTCGAGCACCTCGTCGGGAGTATCGAGCACCAGCGAGCCTGTAAGGTCGCCTACAAGCACCCTGCGGGCAGCCTCCTCGGCGGCTACATCGGGCGTCAGCGGCTTGTCGCCTTCGCGGAGCGCCTGACTCACCACGGCGAACTCAGCCTCCGAACCCGGCTCGAGGCGCAGGGTTCGCGCACCCTCCACTGTTGTCAGGATTCGGTATGATCCGTCTACGCCGCGCGCGTCGGGAGTCGCAACAGACATATCGAGCGCAGGAATCTCGATGTCGACAGCCTCGCGGCCCACGTTGGCAAGTTTCACGCGCTCCACAAACATCGGATGTTCGACAGAAGGAAAGAGCGTCCGCTCGATTTTCACATCCTTGGGGGTTGACTGCGTGATTGTCAGGAGTCCGTCGAAGCTCACGCCCTCCACTTTCGGAGCTGCCGGCTGACGCTCGATTACGAGTTCGTCAATCACGTCGAATGCTACATGGCGCATCAGCGAGCCGTGGGTGTCGTTGGGGATGGTGCGGAATCCGGGCCATACGAGGCTCTTGTCGAGCGCGAGCGAGCCGTCGGGACGCGCGCCGTAGCGAACCACGGCCGAAATCCGCTTCCCCGACATCTCCAGATGGTCGGAATGCGGTCCGGCCTCTGCCGGAGAATACTCTATGGCCATGGAGGCAGGGTGGAGCTTCCAGTATGTCTCTGCGCCATTGGCTGAGGCAAAAAGTACTGAAACTGCAAAGAGGGCTTTGAGTCTCATTGTGTTGTGTCTGTATAATTGCCTGATTCCGGGAGCAGGGAGCAGTTTCTGCACGGCTCCCCGCTTCCGGATTCAGAAGGTTTTGCGGATTAGTTCTGTGTCAGCTCATAGATGCGGCTGTTCAGACGCGAAGTGCCGAACAGGGGCAGCCCAACCTTCATCAGGTAGTCGCCGCTATAGGTCTTGACTTCGCCATCGGAGGTGTCGGCGCGGTTGATCTCCTTCACGCTGTAGGTGGCATCAGGGTTCAGACCACGAAGCTTCACGAGCGTGTTGTGCTCAACATTCTTGGGGAAAATATCGAAGGCGAACACCACGGCACTCTTCTTGTCCTTGCCGACATACATAGTCGACGCGTGGTTGCCCGAGTAGGGGGAAACAAGACGATACTGGTCGCCGTCGAGGATTACGGGTTTCAGACGATTGTAGTGGCGGATGGCGTTCTGACAGTATTTCAGGTCGTCGGCCGAGAGGTCGTGGAGGTTGATGTCGAAGCCGAGCTTGCCCATCATGGCCACGTCGGTGCGGAACTTCACGGGAGCAGTCTTGTTCCAGGTCGTCACGTGGGCGCACTGCGTTTTGGCGGGGAAAATCTGCGAATAGCCCCACTGGATGTAGAGGCGGTCGACGGGGTCTGTATTGTCGCTGCACCAGAATTCTGTGAAGTAGCGCAGCCCTTCGTAGTCGGTACGTCCGCCACCACCGGAGCACATCATCATCACCAGGTCGGGATATTTGGCCTTGATGCGATCGAGCACCTTGTAAAGGCCGTTCGTGTAATCCACATAAAGGTGGCTCTGCTTGTCCTTGAGATAGTTGGAATAGATGTTTGTGATGGGGCTGTTGCAGTCCCACTTGAAGAAGGCGATATCGGGATATTTCGTCATAAGGTTGTCGACTATGCCGAATACGTAGTCCTGTACCTGCGGATTGCTCAGGTCGAGCACCAGCTGGTTGCGGAAATAATACTCGTCGCGGTTGGGGAGCGTAATCACCCAGTCCTTATGCTTCTCATAGAGCTCGCTCTTGGGGCTCACCATTTCCGGCTCAATCCAGAGGCCGAACTTCACGCCCTGCTTTTTGGCTTCCTCCGTGAGGCGGCCGATGCCGTTGGGGAGCTTGTTGGCGGTCTCGTCCCAGTCGCCGAGGCCCTGGGTGTCGCTGTGGCGGGGATACTTGTTGCCGAACCAGCCGTCGTCGAGCAGGAACATGTCTACACCCAGCTCCTTGGCCTCACCGATAAGTTTTACGAGCTTCTCCTCGTCGAAGTCGAAATAGGTGGCTTCCCAGTTGTTGAGCAGCGTCATACGCGACTCTTCACCCTTGTTCACCTGATATTTGCGTGCCCAGTCGTGGAAAGTACGGCTTGCCTCGCCGCGGCCACCCTCGCTGAGGGTGAAGATGAATTCCGGAGTCTGAAACGATTCCCCCTTGGCGAGGATGCGTTTCGAGGCATAGGGGTTGATGCCGGAAATCACACGGAGCTTGCCGAGATTGTCGACCTCGAACGTGAAGCGGAAGTTGCCCGTCCAGGCCAGTGTGCCTACAAGCATCTCCCCCTCCTCGTCGCGTGCGGGCTCATCAAGCGAAAGCTGGAAGAAAGGCGAAACAAACATGTTCTCACGCGAACCAAGTTTGGTGTCGAGCACCTTCTTGCCGAAGCTCAGCGGAGCCTCGCTCATAGTGGTTTCACTGATCCAGTCGCCGTTGAACTGCGTCAGGTAGTAGGCCGGACGGTCGAAATGGAGCAGCGAAGAGGCGTACTTCTCCATCTCGACGGGTTTCTTCTCACCGTTGGTTATTACGGTGTAGCTCTTGATTATATCTACGTCGGGATATGTTACGTAGTTGAGGTCGACGCCTGTGCCATACTCCTTGTCGGTGAGCTTCACCGTGGTAAGCGTGGACCCATCCGCCTGCTGAGCCGACGAATGACTCACATATCGGAGTTCAGTCGAAGGATTGTCGTCGGCATGGTTTATGTGGAGCGCAGGCTCGAAATAATCCTCCATGCCGTGGGTCAGATATGCCTCCGCGCCACGCGGAGCTGCCTCATATTCACCCGCATTGGCGAGTTTCTTACCGAAATAACGCTGATAAACACGGCCATTGTCGCCTACTTCCAGGATCAGCGCGGTATTGGGCGTAAGCACCGGAATCTGCGTGGCCGCCGATGTCGTCAGCGCCGAAAAGGCTGCCAACGACAATGCAATAATGTTGGTTTTCATATATTTAAGGATTTTTCTTATTTGTCGGTTGCAAATGGAGCCACCGGCAGACCGGTGGGTCCCGTAAGATTTCCCCCGGGGCAATCGGCCCAATTATAACGGGCCGTTTTCGGGTTGCCGATGAGCGGCGAGGAGAGCACTACGGTATCAGGCGACGTCAGTCGGGCTTTGGCGTAAGCGAATTTACCTTTTCCGTCACCGATGATGAAACCGGTGAGTACTCCGGCCTCAGAGGCAAGCGGGCCGTCGAACTTTAGTTCCATAGTATTCCCCTTGGCCTTGAAAGCAACGCATACCGGAGCCGCGTCGGTCATCTTATGGCCGTAGGTGCGGTTGAGGGCGAGAAGCCCCAGGCGCCGAGCCACCTCCTGTTTGTCGGTAGGATGGATGTCGGCCGGATTGCCGAGGTCGATTGCCACGGCCATGCCGGTGTTGGGCAGCGAGAGAGCCTTGGACTGAGCGTTGCGGAGGGCGGCCCACTGCGAATCTGGCTGAACGTTGCGCGGCTGCAGCCACCCGGCAAGCTGCACGAAATAGAACGGCAGATTCTCGCCCCAGATGGAACGCCAGTTACGTATCAGATTCTGGAACAGAGGCTCATACTGCTCGGCACGCCCCACATTGGCACATCCCTGATACCACAGGACTCCCCTTAACGGCATAAGCCTAAGCGGCGAAATCATCGCATTGAAAAGCACCGACGGAAAGCTCGACCCATAGATTGAAGCCGGACGCGGCGGCATCTTCGAGAAATCTTTTGCCACGGAGAGTTTCCACTCTCCGGCAAGAGGATAAGTGCGTCCGTCTACAACAACGCAATTGTCTTCGGGCTTGCCACCTATTCCGCCTTCACCGTCGTAGTCGGATACCTTGACGGTAATCACATTCTTACCAGCACGAACAACATTGCCGGGCACTTCATAGTGACGGGGAGTATCCCACGCGGCCGCTCCACCCACTTTTGTGCCGTTGAAATATGTTTCGTCCTCATTGTCGACCGGGCCGAGGTTAAGGGTCAAGGGCATACCGGCTGCATCCTCGGGAAGGTCGACAACACGCTGCATCCACACAATGCCGTCGAAACCGGGAAGCACGGAGGTCTCCCACATAGAGGGAATCTGAATGCTCATCCAGTTATCGCCGGTCTGCTCGGCGGCGAGATCGAAGTCGCCAGTAAGAGTGGCGGCCTGCTCGAGCCACTGCGCGTTGCGGCGCTCGTAGTCGTCCCTGAGGTAGCCGGGATGTGAGGTATCCTTAGCCAATGCATCTACCTCTGCCTCAAAACCGGGCACTCCGGCAAGATATTCTGCCGAAGTCCATGCTTCGGCTGGCGTACCGCCCCAGGTGGCGTCAATAACGCCAACAGGCACCTGCAGGGAATCCTTCATCTCCTTTGCGAACAAATAGGCTATCGCCGAGAAATCCATGGTTGCCGGGGAAGCCTCCACCCATCCGCCCATATTGACGTCGGCATCTGCCTGAGGGGTGTAGGCTGTATTCTTATGTATCTGGAGCAGACGCACTTCCGGATGCCTGGCGGTAGCTACGACTTCGTCGGCGTTCATCACCTGAGTCCATCCTTTTACCGGGAACTCCATGTTCGACTGACCCGAGCAGAGCCACAGCTCGCCCGACAGCACATTGGAAAGCACTACCGGATCCCCGTTTCCGTCGTCCACAATAATTGTATAGGGACCTCCCGCGCCGGGAGTAGGCAGCGCGATACTGAAAGCTCCGTCGGCTCCGGCCTTTCCCTTGGCATTTCCGTTAGCCCAGTCGGTCGTTACCTTTACTTCGGCGCCAGGCGTAGCCTTACCGGCTACCGTGAGCGTGGCGTCGCGCTGCACGAGCATGTTGTCGGTAAAAAATTTCGGGAGCACCACTTCGGCCGAAGCGCCGAACGCCGCCAGCGAAAGAAGCGATAGCGTTATGAGTCTGTTCATTTTATGGTTTTACGGTAAAAGATTTTACAAATGAAATACTGTCGGAGGCGTTTCCAATCTGTATCTGATATTCGCCGGGCTCCACAATGCGCTCCATAGCGGGGTTGTAGAGCGCCAGCTCGTCGACGGGAAGGCGTAGCGTAATCGTTTTCTCCTCGCCCGGCTTAAGGTCTACTTTGGCGAAGGCACGGAGTTGCTGTTTCGGTGTCGAAACGGAGCTTACAGGCTGATGAACGTACAACTGTACGACCTCCTTTCCGGCCATGCCTCCGCTGTTCGCCACCGGGACCGTAACGGTCACCGTATCCGCCGGTGTGGCCTCCGTTCGGTCGAGAGCAGGCTCGCCGATGGCGAACTGCGTGTAGCTCAGACCATGACCGAAATTCCACAGAGGCTCAGGAGTATCGAATATATAATGTCCTTTCGGGTCGGAGGGAGAACCGGGTGAGTCGAAAGGCTCCTCGCGGTCAGTACCGTAGTGGTTGTAGAAGCAAGGAGTATTGCCTGTGCTCCGAGGGAACGACACATTGAGTTTCCCGGAAGGATTCACATTACCCAGAAGGATATCGGCCAGAGAGTTGCCCTGCTGCTCGCCGGCATACCACTGGCATATCACCGCGTCAGCGTTATCCTTCACCCACGGCATGGCGAGCGGTTTCCCGGCGATGAAGGCCACAACGAGCGGTTTTCCCGTGGCTTTGAGAGCTTCGAGAAGTTGCTGCTGAGCGCCGGGAAGCTCAAGGCTCGAGAGATCGAACCCTTCGCCGGCGGTGGAATATTTAGGTGAGCGGCCAAGGAAGGTGCTTCGCGTGCCGATGGCTGCCACAACCACGTCGCTGCGGCGAGCTGCATCGACGGCCGCGGCAATCCCTGTGGTGTCGGCACTCCACCAGTCGCACCCTTCGGCGTAGATTACGTCGGCTTTCCCATTGAGGCGGTCGCGCATCCCCTCAAGGAGCGAGACGCCCTCGCGCGTGTCGCGCTGAGTCCATGCATAGTCACCGTAAACGGCCTGGTCGGCATTGGGGCCTACCACGGCTACAGTCTTGACCTTATCGGGATTGAGCGGCAGGATTCCGTTGTTTTCCAGCAGCACGGCGCTCTCGTCGGCCACGCGCTTTGCAAGCGCCACATGTTCGGACGAACGCACCACCTTGGCAACCTGGTCGGGCTCGCCATAAGGGGCGTCGAACAGGCCAAGAAGGAATTTTACGCGCAGAATGCGCTCCACAGCGCGATTGATGTCGGCCTCCGAAATGCGGCCGTCGGCAACCGACTGCTCCAGTGTCTCATAAGCGGAGTCAACATCAAGATCGATACCTGCCAGAAGAGCCATCATGGCCGCCTCTTCGCGCGAGCCGACGGCATGATGAAACGTCATGAGCCTTTCCACCGAACCCCAGTCAGAGTATACATATCCGTCGAAGCCGAGCTGACCGCGGAGTATGTCGGTCATATAATAATGTGAGCCGGACATCGGGACGCCGTCGTAGGCGCTGTAGCAGCTCATCACCGCCAGAGGGTGGCAGCGCTCTATCACCTTTTTGAACGGATAGAGATAAATACTATGGAATTCGCGCGGACCGCCGGCAACTCCGGCACAGTTCAGACCGCCCGAAGGTGTGCCATGGGCGGCGAAATGCTTAGGCATGCAGGTGATTCGATGCTTCTGGTAGCCGTCGACGAATGCCGTACCCATCTCGGCAATGAGATAGGGACACTCACCGAATGTTTCCTCCACGCGCCCCCAGCGGAGTTCGCGCGCTATATCGAGCACTGGCGACATAATCTGATGGATGCCCATGGCCCGGGCTTCCTCTCCGGCGGCATAGGTCATCTCCCCGATAAGCGCGGGGTTGAAAGTGCTCCCCTGCGCTATGGCGTGGGGAAAAAGCGTCGCGCCGTTCTGGAGAATACCCTGAATACCCTCCACGGAGGTTATTACGGGGATGCCCAGCCGTGTGGAGTCGCGCATATATTTCTGCAACGCCACATAGATGCGACTCACCTCGGCCGCGTCGCGGCTCATCTCGTGGGTCACGCCGTAGCTCTCGCCGCGGAAGGTCGACGGTATCTCACTCTCCGCCCCTACGGCGCGGTTCTGAAGCTGAAGCACCTTCTCGCGGAGAGTCATTCTCGACATGATGTCGGCCACGCGGGCTTCTACCGGCTGCGAGGCGTCGCGGTAGAGCGGCCTACCGGCCGCTGCGGCGAGCCCAACGGCCAACCACAATAGCGTAAAAAGATATATCCCTCGAAATCTCATTATCTGCACTTATTAGGTATTAGGAAACTGTTCAAAAATATTTTATACTATCCAGATATAATTATTTCGACCAGTTGCTTACGGTTGTCATTCCCACCTCAGGGGCGGCTCAGTTTTCCGGAGGGCCGGGGGTAATGTCGTCAAGTTTGGCCGGTGCGGAATTCTTCTGACACTGCTTTTCAAACGCCTTCGGAGTGACACCGAACTGCTTGAAGAACAGCTTGCTGAAATAGCTCGACGAATTGATGCCCACCATGAAGCAAACGTCGCCGATGCGGTATTTCCCCTCCTGGATGAGCTCGGCGGCCTTCTTCAGCTTGATAAGGCGGATAAGTTCCACCGGCGAGAGATTGAAGAGCGTCTTGATACGGCGCAGCAGCGAACTGCGGCTCATGCAGAATGCTTCGGCCATCGCCTCCACCGAGAAATTCTCGTCGGCGATATTATCCGTTACGATTTTCACCACCTTGTTCATGAATTCCTCGTCGGCCTTGTTGAGCTTCATGCTGTCGATGGTGAAGAAGGGCTTCTTGAGGAAGGCCTTGCGCTCGTGCTGACGGTTGTCGAGCAGCGACATGATCTGCTGGCGGAAATACTTGATGGAGAATGGTTTCTCTATATATGCCTCGCCGCCGCATTTCAGCGCTTTGAGCTTGCTGTCGAGATCGTTTTTGGCCGTCAGGAACACTACCGGGATATTGCTCGAATCCACGTTCTCCTTAATGCGCGAGCAGAGTTCGTAGCCATCCATTTCAGGCATCATTATGTCTGTTACCACAATGTCGAAGCGTCGTTCAGCCAGCAACTTGAGGGCTTCGGCCCCGTTCACGGCCGTCTCGATGTTGAACGACCGGCTGAGCTGGTCGTAGAGGAAATCGCGCATGTCGGCATTGTCCTCCACGAAGAGCATGGAGTAGGCTCGGTCGGCAGCCGTCACGGCGTTGTCCTCTTCCATCACGAATTCGGCCATCACGGGATTGGTATCGCTTTCTACCTCTACATTTTCCTGGTGCAGAGGTACTTCGAGTACAAACGTATTGGCAAGTATGCTCGTGTCGGCCAGCGTGAGCGATCCGCTGTGGAGCTTGGCGAGCGACGCTGCAAGCGGCAGCCCGATGCCCACGCCGCCGGCGTGGGAAGTCTCGGAGTCAATCTGATAAAACGGCTCGAAGATGCGCAGGCGGTGTTCGCCCTCGATGCGTGGGCCGTCGCTTGCCACCGCAAGCGTGAACTTCTGGGTATCGGCCGTAAGACTGATTTCAATGGCAGAGTCGGAATATTTCAGCGCGTTGTTGAAAAGATTGCTGATTATCTTGGTGATGGCCTCCGGGTCGATTGTTGCAAAGACGCTCTTATCGGTAATCGACGACGTCACTGTCTTGTTTTTCAGCGACATCGTCAGCTCGAAGCGGCTGAGAATCTTCTGCACGAGCGCCGTGACGTCTACATTCTCGAAATTGAGCGAAGGCTGGTTGCCGTCGATTTTCTGGATGTCGAGCAGATGGGTGGTCAGGTCGAGCAGACGGTTGGTGTTCAGGCGGATAATCTTCAGATAGCGTTCTACGCGCTCGTCGGGCACTCCGATTTCGTCAATTGCCTCCAGAGGCGACCCTATCAGCGAGAGCGGCGTGCGGATTTCGTGGGCTATCTCGGTGAAGAACTGTATCTTATTCTTATAGAGGTCTTTCTCCTTGCGGATGCTCATCTCGTTGGCCATCTTGATCATTTCGCGCTCCTGGCGGTAGCGGTAGTAGCGCCATCCGGTATAGAGCAGGCCTCCGAAAAGCGACGCGTAGATCAGGTAGGCCCACCACGACTCGTACCACGAGGGGAGAATCGAAAGCTTATATGTGTTCACCGACTGGTTCGAGCCGTTTTCGGCACGGAGCTCAAGGTCGTAGTCGCCGGGGGCCAGACCCACGAACGAGAGATTGCGCGGATTGGTTATATAGATCCACTCCTTGTCGTTGGGAAGCAGGCGGTAGCTGTAGGCCACTGTCTGGTTGTCGGCGTAGTACGGCAGCGCCACGTTGAAGCTTATCGTTCCGGCCGAGTGGGGCACCTCGATGGTGCGCGTAAACAGCAGATTCTCCTTCAACGGAGAATCCTCGCCGGGAGCCACCTCCTCATTGCCGATGCGCATGCGCGTAAGATAGAGCGGCGGGAGGCTGTCGGTGTCTGCATCCTTGAGCGGGTCGAAGCGCACCATGCCGCCCTGACCACCGAAATAGAAGTAGCCCTCGTCGTCGGCAACAGCACTGTTGTAGCTGAATCCACGCGGCATCGTGCCACGCCGCGACGAGAAGGTCTTCAGTTTCTGCGTGGCCGGATCCATTTTCACCAGCCCGCTATTGGTACCGAACCAGAGGTAACCGAGCTTATCCTCGAGCACGTTGTACACCACGTTGTCGGGTAGCCCTTCGTCGGTGCTGTAAGTGGTGAATTTCTGCGTCTTGGGGTTGAATAGGCTCAGACCGCCGCGGTCTGTAGTGAGCCAGATGCGCCCCTTCGAGTCTTCGAATATGGAGCTTACGGAGTTGCTGCGCAGGCCGTTGGTATACTGCTCGTCGAAGGCATAGTGGGTGAACGCGCGTTTGGCGGGGTCGAACATCCACGCGCCGTTGCCCATAGTGGCAATCCAGATGCGGCCGTCGTGTGCCTCAATTATGTTTGCTATCCAGTCGTAGCCAAGTTCGGTCACGTTGGCGAACTCCGTGCTCCCGGCGGGACGGATATACAGGCCCCATTCCAGACCAATCCACATGTTGCCCTGTGAGTCGTCGAGCATGGCGTAGACGCTGTTGTCCGAGCCGTGGAGATTGCTGCAAATGTTGGTCACCGAGCGCTTGTCGGCGTCGAATACCGAGAGGCCGTGGCGCACGCTGCCGGCCATCACGGTGTTGTCGGCGCTGTAGAGGTTCAGGATATTTTTCGACGGGATTTTCCCGGTCATGCTGCGGTCTATCGTACAGTCCGGAAGATTGAGCACGTCGAGGCCACCGTCCTCAAAGCCCATCCACACCTTCCCGGGCGTGTAGGCCATGCCGCGCAGCAGATTTCCCGAAAGCGAGCGCTGCGATTTCCCCTTGGTGAAATACTCGAACACCAGCCCGGTGCGCTGGAAAAAGTTTACACCACCGAAAAGCGTACCGATCCAGATATTGCCGATGCAGTCGGGGTAAAAGGTGTAGATTACATTGTCGGTGAAAGTGCTCTCGCCCATGGTGTCGGTATTGACCATTGTCTCGCTTCCGTCGTTAAGGTCGAGTATGCAGATACCATCGTGGGTACCGATCCATAGCTCGTCGCCAAGGCGGCATATCTTGCGCAGGTATACCTTCCCGGCATTTGAGAACTGAATGCGCCTTACGTCGCCCGAATGAATGTCGTAGCAGAGGAGCACGCCGTTGGAATCGCCCACGAGTACGTCGTGGTCGGTCATCGGCGCGAGCACCGAAATGAGCATCGAGCCGAACTGGCTGCGCACTTCGGGCGCGCCGGCCACTTTGAAGCGGTTGGAACTCTTGTCGTACTTATATAGGCCCTGATAGGAGGTCCCCACGAATATCTCTTCACCCACTGCGGTGATACACTGCGGAAGTTTCCCCTTATCTCCCTTATGGTCTGTCACACTGTAGTAGTCCATGGTGTTGCCGTTAATGCGGAACACGCCCTGGTTGGGGATGAGCACCCAGATGTTTCCGTCGGCATCGCCGAAAATACGGTCCACCCAGTCGTCGGCGGCAATCCCCTCACGTGAGTACACACCCATATGGGTGAAAGTCTCGCGGCGCATGTCGTAGATGTAGACGCCGCGGTCGGTGCCTACCCAGAGTGTATCGTTACGTTCGTAAAGCGAACTGATATTGTTGTTGCCGCGCTTAGCCACCGGGTCGTAGCAGTTGTAACGGCGCACGCTCAAGCCGTCGTAGCGGTTGAGGCCGTTCTTGGTGCCGAACCACATGAAACCGAAGCGGTCCTGGTGGATGGCTTTAACATTGTTCGACGAAAGACCGTCGGAATTGTCTATTTTCGAGATGGAGAATCTCATGGGAGCCGCAACGGCGACTCCAGCCGTCAGCACGAGCATTCCCGCAATGAGAATCTTTATGATGTTCGTATGGCGCATATGTTCAGATGAATGGAGATTTTACGAACGCCATTGCCCGCGACCGTGGCGCCTTAACGGCGCGCGGCCTTGACTACAGCGATTGTTCCGTCGGCCATCACGGCCTTTACGATAGCGATACGGGGCGAACCGGCGAGGCTTACCGATATGCCTGCGGCGCCGTCGGGACGGCTGGCCTGGCCGAGCAGACGGCCGTCGTAGCCATATACAGCCACTTCCGTCATCTTTTTGGCCGCAGCAACCTGACAGCGGCCTTCGCCGTCGAGGGCCACATTGAGTCGGGCATCTTCCGTTCCTCCGTCGACCGCGAGATCCTCGATGCCCGAGGAGGTATTGTAGAGTTTATAGATATGAGCGTCTTTCGGACCGATTTCGTAGGAGAAGCCGTTGTTGCCGCTGTTCATCGAAACGAGGTCGCCGCTCCAGAGTTCCTGGATTTTGTTGTATTTTCCCACAGGGATGCCGAGGGTGGTGAATTTCAGGTCGCCGCGCTTGGTAGCTGATGAACTGAAATTGAACACGGCTACATAGGTTGCATTGTCGTCGTGGCGCACGAAAACAGTCTCCGAACGGTAGGGGGAATTATATTCGTTGCCGGGAACAGGGGTAAAGGCGCCGGTATGGGTTCGGACGTATTCATTCACGCGCTCGTTGCCCATTATGAGGCGGGCGCGCTCTTTCGATTCCACGGGATGGCCAACTATATTGCCGTTATCATCCTTCGGAGCGGTCTCGCAGTAGTTGTCGCCGAAGATGTAGGCACCGGTTACTACGCCTGTAGTGGCGCGGGCACGGTTCTCACCCTCAGTTTCCTTCAGGCCGCTGTCGTTCTTGTAGAAAACGAGCTGGTCGGGATCGAGCACCTTGTAGAGGCGGTCCATCCAGAAACCATAGGAAATGGAGTTCATCACGAATTCGCTTTCACCGATTTCGCTGAAGCGGTCGCAGCACGTGCGCCGCCCCTGGGTATACTGGTATGGGAAAGCGGGCGACATGGCCAGCACGACATACATGCCGTATTTCTCTGCCTCCTCACGAATCATCTTCATACCATAGTTGTAGGCCTGTACGCCTGTAGTGATTTCAGGATTGTAATAGCTGTCGCCCTGCACGATACCGCTGTTCATGAAGTCGATTTTCACATATTTCGCTCCAAGGTCGTTATATTTTTTGAATACAGCCTTGATAAGCTTTTCCATAGCGGGATGGGTCGGATCGCTGGCGATATAATGGCAGCCGGAGTTATTATACCATACGGGCTGGATTTGTCCATTGACTTTCAGCGCCATATCACGGTTTGTATATTCGGGAGCGCCATATACCTGCGAGTCGAGTGTCCAGTCCCAGATTACAAACGGACCGCCGTAAAGGCCGAGAATCTGATTTGTACCTGTGTATTTCTGGCCGCCATAGTTATAGGATTTGTTCTCAGGCGCAAAATACTGAGTGGCCAGACGCTTGAGGTTGCTCGCGCTGATATTGTCTTCGCCGAAGGCGTCGAGGCTGATAGCCGTCTGGCCGTTGGCGTTGTGGAATCCCTTGTCGAAAAGTTCATCCTTGAGGAAACGGGCGCAGCCGTGAACGCCCTCAAGGTTCACTTTCGCCTGATGGGAGCCGTAGGAGCTCCAGCCGATGGGATTCCCGTCTTTCCATTCCATCGGAGGCACAACGGTAGCATTGGCGTCGGCGAAGGCATAGAGACCCTCGCGCCAGTCGTCGAACGCTCCGAACATGAAGCGTGCCGAGCTGACCTTCTGGCCGTGGAGTTTGCCATGGGGAATCTGGTCGTGGGTCAGCTCGCTGGAGAGACCCGAAAGGCATTCGAATTTCAGGATGCGGCGCCCGTAGTTACCCGTGACGGTAACGCCGTTTTTCCAGTTGTCGTGGTCGACCGATCCGGCCACGAGGCCGAAACGGCTGTCGATGTTGAAAGTGCAGCCGACCTCGTGGGATACGGAGGTATACTCTCTGCTGGTGCTGATGGTCTGGCAACCATATGCCTGATGGCCGTCGTTTTCAAAGGGCACCCACAGGATGCGGTTGTTGTTCGCTTCCGGGAGGTCGGTGTTCTCACCGACGGTCATCGGCACGAGGCAGTTGGAGTAGATGGTCTTGCCGTTGGTTGAAACCACGCTCGCCTGGGCGATAACGTAGGAAAGTCCGGGATACATGGCATAGGTGCGCACGAGCTGCATGCCGTCGCCGGTGTGGACGAATTTCAGCACCTGGCCCTCGCCGAATTCGTTCTGGTCGCCGAACTCCTTCAGCGCGGTGGTCACGGTCACCATCGGGGCGTAGTCTTTACTCGAGATGCTTTTTGTCTCTTCACCCTCGAAGTTGTAGGTGGCAGTGGAATATATATCATTGAATGCGGCGAAGCCGTTGTGGTAAAGCGTGAGTTTGCCGTTGTCGTAGTCAAGTTTCAAGGACCCTTCGGAGATGGAGGTAGCCGAAACGTGGATCATCCCCATGGCGAAGATGGCGGCTGTCAGGCTGGCGGCAATTCTATTGGTTATCATAATCTGCGGTTATGGAGTATTAAATCTTATTGTCTGGTTTTATATGTTCAGTCTACGTTGGCCGATGCCTCAGAGGGCTATGCGGTAGACTTTCACATCTTTGGCAGGCACTTCGGTGTCGATGGCGCCGCGGAGTGTCGAAGGGTCGTGCGACCACAGCTCCACGGCCTGATAATCGGCGCCGTCGCTCAGGCCGAGGCGGTGGAGCGGCAGGTGCTTGCGCTCGGAGCGGTCGGAGAAGTTGAAGATGGCCACATACATCGTGTCGCCGTCGCGGCCTACAAACATGTCGGCAGCGCGGTCGCCCTTGCCGGGTTCAACCGGGCGGAACGACTTGCATGCGCGGGCTATAGCGTTGATGTCGGGGTTGGTTGCAGTGCGGAGAACTTTTGCGCGCGTCTCCGGCTTGCCGCTCACCTCCGAAAGGTCGTCGCCCAGCAGGAAGAGACCCGTGATAGCCGAGGAGGTGAGGCGTGCGCGGTTCTCTCCGTCGGTCACACCCTCCATCACGATATGGTCGGCGTCGTTGTAGTGGTATACATGGTCGAGCCACCATCCGTAGGTCAGCGCGTTGAGCGAATATTCGGTATTGTTGATGTCGGCCCATGCGTCGCAGCCTATGCGGCGGCTGTGAGCATAGTTGGCGGGGAAAAGCGGCGCAATCGAGAGGTTGATCCAGAGTTTACCCTGAGCCACGGAGTCGATGAATGCCATTCCGCTGTTGTAGGCCTGCACACCGGTGGTCACCGATGGATCGTAGTGGGAGTCGGCCTCGTAGGCGCCGTGGGCCATGAAGTCGATTTTCATGAAATCGTAGCCCCAGTCGATGAACTGCTGTACCTGGCGGGCGATGCGTGCGCGCGTGGCGGGATGGGTGGGATCGATGGCATAGGCACCGTCGAATTCCAGAATCTTGTCGCCGTGGCGCAGATAGATGTCTTTGTATTTGTATTCGGGAGCCTCGGCCACGGTTGCCTCGGGATTCTTACCCCAGTCGGTAAACGGGCAGAAATAGATGCCTGCCTTCTGGCCGCGGTCGTGGCAGGCCTTGGCGAAGTCTATGCGCTGCTGCTCGGTCAGTCCGAAATCCCAGAAAGCGTCGAGGCCGATGTATACGGTGCTGTCGGCGTTGACAAACGACTCAGGCTCCAGCTTCTCGGCGATGAACTCGCCCACCTGATTGGCGTTCTCGAAGTTCACGCGGGTCTGAAGTTTGCCCCAGCTGTTCCAACCGAACGGCCGCGGGCCGGCCGACTGGATGCGCGGCGCCTCGATAGCGCAGAGGTCGGCATAGGTCTCCATGCCGTCGCGCCAGTCGTCGAAACGCCCGAGCATTATGGCGGGCGATTTCACGCTTTTTCCTTTCACGGCTCCGTGGGGACGGATGTCTCGGGTCAGGCTGGTGGCCACGCCGCCGAAGGCATAAAGCGAGTCGATGGCCGTGGCTCCTTTGGCTACAGTGCGCACGCCGGTTTTCCATACGTCGTGCTCCACCGACCCGACCACGATGGCCTCGCGGGTATCGGCGTTGAGGATGGCCGATACCTCGTAGCTCACCGGCATGGATTCTCCGAAGGGCGTTATGCTGTAGCGCACCCAGGCGTCGTTGTCGTATGGCACGAACACCGTGCTGTTGCCCGGGCGGCTGAATGCCTCGAAGGTCGATGCGCATGCCACCGGAGCCATATAGTTGGCCTCCACACCGGCCGGATCGGCCACGGTGAGATCTGCGATGGCATAAGGCTTCCCTTCATAGAGACGGAAAGTGCGCGTGGCCGTAAGTTTGCCGTCGCGGCCGGCAACGGCAACTTTCATTCCCTTGCCGAATTTATCGGCGAAGGGGCGCGAGCTGGCAATGATGTTCTTCATCCCCTTCATGGTGGCAACCACGGAGTCGAGCCCCCATTCCGCTCCGGCGCCGACCGCTACCGGCCGGTTGTCAAGACTGAGGGTGGCACTGCCGTCGGCGGTATCAACCGTCAGGCTCCATTGGCCGCATTCAAATGTTTTAAGAGCTGCCTCCGCCCGGGGAGTCGCGGCAATCATGGCTGTAAGCAGAGAGGTCGTAACAAAAAAAGCAAGAGCTGCTGTCTTCATCGCTGAAATTTTTCGGTATTTAGATTGGTGTCAGTTGTACTTAGCAGTTACAAAATTAGATGCTAAAATAAAAAAAAATCGTCAAATTCAGTTCAAATAATGCCACATCTGCTTCACAGACCTCAAAAATGAGAATTTAGGCCTCATTCAGCCGCACCTGATGCCATCGGAGAGTAGACGCTCTAACCACACACAACCATTGCTGCCGAGAACTTTCTATCGTGCCCATCTGTTATTATTAGACAGCAAAAAAGGAAAATACAATACAACAACCCAACAGTTATGGACAAGAAAAGCATAAAAGGCACACGCACCGAAGTCAATCTTCTGAAATCCTTCGCAGGCGAATCGCAGGCCCGCGGCCGCTATACTATTTTCGCCGAAGTGGCCCGTGAGGAGGGTTACGAACAGATAGCCGCCATCTTCATGGAGACTGCCGAACAGGAATTCGCACATGCCAAAAACTTCTTCAGCTACCTCGACGAAGGTATGCTTGAGATTCAGGCATCATATCCGGCAGGCCCGGTAGGCGACACCGCACGGAATCTTGCCGAAGCAGCCGCCGGCGAGCATGAGGAATGGGCCGACATGTATGTGGAATTCGCACGTGTGGCCCGCGAGGAAGGATTCACCGCAATCGCAAAACTTTTCGAAAATGTCGCCGTGGTGGAGCAGGGCCATGAGGCCCGATACCTCAAACTTCTCGCCCGCATGGAAGCAGGCGAAGTCTTCTCCGATCCCGACGCCAACACCCAGTGGCAATGCCGCTACTGCGGATATATCGCAACCGGAAAGAACGCGCCGAAGACCTGCCCCGTATGCCGCAAGCCCCAGGCCTACTTCCAGCGCCGCCAGGAAAACTATTGAAATATCCCGAAGGCTTTTTAAAGTATTAAAAGTCTCTAAGGCATTTAAAGTCTCTAAGGTCCCTAAGGTCTCTAAAGTCCTTAGGGACCTTAAATTATTTAGTTCTTTTTCGGGGTAATGCCGATGCCCGGGAGATCAGAAACCTCCACTCGGCCGTCTACAATCTTCATGCCGTCGAAAAGGTCGTTGGCGATAAGAAGATTGCCGTCGAGGTCAACCCAGTCGGCAAGCCCCGCAAGCTGCGCGGCAGCCGAGACGGCACACGACGTCTCGGTCATGCACCCGATCATCACTTTCATACCCAGGCCGCTCGCCAGGACAGCCATGCGGTAGGCGTCGTGCAGGCCGCCACACTTCATCAGCTTGATGTTGATGCCATCGTAGGCGCGGGCGAGCGCCGGAACGTCGGCCGAAGTCTGCACGGCCTCGTCGGCCACGATCGGAATCGGCGAGCGCTCCTTGAGCCATGCGTGCCCCTCCATATCGTGCTTGTCGAGCGGCTGCTCCACGAATATTACACCTTTGTCAGCAAGCCAGAGGATGTTGTCCAACGCCTCTTGGGGAGTTTTCCACCCCTGATTCACGTCGACGCAAATCGGGCGGTCGGTATGGCGTCGGATGGTCTCGATCAGCTGGCGGTCGCCCGGCACTCCCATCTTCACTTTTATGACCTTATAAGGCGCCGACTCGGCTATTTTCTGCTCGAGCACTTCGGGAGTGTCGTTCGAGATAGTATAGCTCGTGCAGGGAGCGTTACGCTCGTCGATTCCCCAGATGCGGTGCCAGGGTTGCCCCATAAGTTTACCCGTAAGGTCGTGGAGGGCTATATCTACCGCCGCTTTTGCCGCCATGTTGCCCGGTGCGAGCGAATCGAGATAGGCGTGGATAGCGTCGATGGCGAAGGGGTCGGAAAGTCGCGAGGCGTCCACACGGCTCAGAAATTCGGTCACGGATGCGACCGACTCGCCAAGATAGGGAGGCATCGAGGCTTCGCCATAGCCGATAAGCGGAACTCCGTCCACGCCGACGGAATCCATCGAGATTTCCACCTGCACGCCAGGAGTCGTCGTACGCGACATCGACGCAAGATTAAATGCATGCCTGAGCTGCAGTTCGTAAGGATAATAGCGGAGCGATACTCTCGCGTCGCCCTGCGCGAACAGGCCGATAAGAGCCATACAAAGAATGATATATCGTTTCATATTCCAGGCCGTGAATGCGGATTCAAAGTTAGCGAATCCATCAGACGAAAACAAGCGGCGTGTCAATCACGACACACCGCCTGTATGTTCAACCTATCTTTTTTACCTTTGGAAATCGCACCTCATCGGATGCAGTTTACAATCATTGATTTTTTAGAATCTAACTTGCCTAAATATATCTATCGGGTTATTTCACAATCTTGGCAGTTTCGGTGCCGCGGGCTACGATAAGCACACCCTTGGCGGAAGTCGGGATGAACTTGCCGGCAACTCCGGCAGCTACTTTCTGACCCATGGCATTGTAGACCTCAACGGCTTCGCCAGTACCGGCTACGTAGATACCGTTGTCGGTTACGTTGATGTCCATCTTCACGCTTTCGAAGTCAGCACCCACGCCGTTGATACCGGAAAGGTCGGCGGTTGTGAAGGGCGAGGAGGTCTCGTTGAGCAGCGATACGGTCTGAACGCCGACCTTGTAGTTGCCTTCGGGAACTGTGATGGAGTATGAGGTCTGGTTCGGACGGAGGGCAGCGACACGCTCGGAAGCGCTTACCTTAACGAAACCGGTAGCGGGATCGGCGGGAATCAGAGCGTAGGTCTTGCCGACGGCGTCGGTAACGAATACGTTGTAGGCTTCTGCGTCGGCAACTTCATCCCAGGTGATGTTCAGTTTGCCGTCGACATACTCAACCTGTACGTTTGCGGGAGCTTCGGCAGCGACGGGCTTTTCACCCTTGTTGTAGAATACACCTGCTTTCTGGCCGTAACCGCCGCAGAAGTAATCGCTGAGGCCGTCGCCGTCGAAGTCGGCAACCATGCCGCGGCCGGCGTCGCCGATTTTGCCGAGATCCTCATATTCGGTGCGGTCGAAGGTATCCATACCTGTGTTGTAGCAAACAGTGAGGTACTCCATGTCGCGGCTCGATTCGCCGGGGAAGTCCGTATATTCCTTGCCGGAGATGACAACGTCGGGGGTGCCGTCGCCATCCATATCGCGAACGAAGAAGCGGGCCTGGCAGTGAGGGAGATTGGTGTCGTCCGAAGTCAGAGGCATATCGTCGAAAGGAGCCTCGGCATCCTGAGTATTCATAAAGAGGTATGCACCACGCTGGTTACCGTCCCAGCCGTAGTTCAGCATGTCGAGGTAACCGTCGCCGTTCATGTCGGCCAACGCGGTAGCGGCGTCGCCGCAGGTAACGTAAGCCGCGCTTTCGGGAGTTACGTCAACGAATTTCTTACCCTCCTGGCTGAGGTATATGCGGCTCTTGTAGCCACCACCTGTGTGGTTGGGGTCCCAGCAGTCGCTTACATAGCCTACGAGGACGATGTCGAGCCAGCCGTCGTTGTTGACGTCGGCGAGAATGGCATTGCCGGAAATCTGAAGGAATGCACCTTCGATTTTCTCAGAGGGAGTAACAACATTGTTCTGGTCGTCACGTACCTCCTTGGTCCATACGCCGCCTTTTGTTTCAGCGATGTCGTTGATACGCTTGAATTCACCGGTGCCGTTCATATTCTTGTAGAGACCTACGAAACGGCCCATACCATTGTTGAATTCAGCTTTCTCGTCGTCGATATCGAGGCAGTAGCTTACCAGGAAGTCGACATATCCATCGCGGTCGAAGTCGCCGGTCGAGATATTGAAACCCTTGGCATCATTGTCGGGAGATCCTACGGGGAATACTGCTTCAGGAACCATGGTGAAAGTGCCGTCGCCGTTGTTCTTATAAAGGCAGAGGTGGTTCTTTTTCAGTTCGCCGTCGTAAGGCAGCCAGTCGTCGCCGTTGGATTTGCCATTGAAAATGAGGTCAACGAGACCGTCGTTATTGTAGTCGATGGCGGCGTAGTTGGCATAGCAGTTGCCACGAAGTCCATGTTTTGCAGGTTCTACATGATATTTCTGAACCTGCTGACCATCTTTCTCCTCAAATTCGCCTTCCGAAATCGCAGACGTGTATTTGTCCTGCTTCCAGCTGTCGCTGCCGAGGTTGTAATATATGCCCTGCTGCTGCGACCAGCCCCAGATACCGGGAAGACCGCTTTCGCCGTTAAGTTCGCTGTCGAGCTGACCACCGTAGATAATGTCCATACGGCCGCTGTTGTTCAGGTCGGCTGCGAAAGCATTATAGCGGTGTGTATTGGAGAAAACACCACCTTCGGGGAAAGTGCCTTCCGATTTGGTGAAAGTGACCTGGGCGTTGGCTGCTAAACCAAAGCCGACTGCACTTGCTGCAAGAATTAATCGGGTAGATTTTTTCATTGGTTAGAAATTAAAGTTTAGAATTCATAGTTGAGATTTTCGGAGTGTCGCGGCCGGCATTTCCGCCGCTGGGTCCGCCGCCTCCCGACGGAGATGAAAATCGTGTGTTTGCCGGGAGGTTTTCGGTGGCAAAATTATATCCGGATGCAAAATTTTTGTAAAAAATTACGCCAAATTTTAGAAACTTTTGCTTCAAGGCGCCTCTACAGCCGCTTTTTAGCAATTTCGGCTACATTTCAGCACACCGGCGACAATATTTTACCAAAGCCTTCTAAGTCGTTCAGATCGTTAGGGTCCTTAAGGTCGTTATGGCCTTTAAAGTCCTTAAAGTCTTTGAGGTCTCTGCTTCTGTGGAGATGCTAAAGAGGCGTATCGCCCGAAAAGATGTACGATACGCCTCTTTGCTAAAATTCTGAGCGGAGGAGCCGCGGTTTACTTCACCCACCAGTTCTCGCGGTCGAGCAGACGGGCGCGGATGGCGGCAGGATTGGCGAAGCGCCGGCTCACGCAGTCGGCGAAATATTCCGTTCCGCCGCGATGGCGCGATATACGCATCAGGTCGAAGAAGCGGTTGCCCTCGAACTGGGTCTCGGCGGCAAGCTCATAGAGAATCTGGTCTTCCACCCATTCAGTGAGTTCGAGAGTAGTATCAAATTCGGGCATAACATACGAGCAACCCGGGAGCTTGACGCCACGGCCGCAGCCGCGCGCGGTTATGCCGATGTTGCTGTCGAAGGTCGTGGCTGAAAAATTGGTCCAATATACCTCGTCCTCAAGCTCCAAGGGGTTGACCTTGGTTTCGTCGGCCAAAGTCTCGGAGCTCAGACCGTAGCGCAGCACGGCGAAAGCGAGCGAGGGCTTGCCCAGGCGATTGAGAGCCTCGGCATAGCGGAGATACACATGCGGAATGCGGTAGAGAGGCACCTCGCGGGTATAATATCCGGCGGCAATGGTGTTGTCGGGGTTAAGCAGGGTACTCTCGTAGGTAGCAGTATTGTAGAACTTGGTGATCAGCACCTGATTATCGGGCATACCGGCCACCGAGCCGAACGATACCGGAATCTGGGCGCCCGTGGCGGGCATGAGGAAGCGGCCGCGGAGGTCGCCTTCGAGCACACCGGTGATTGCCACCGCCTGAGCGTTGTCGGTATGGTAATGGGTGCGCAGCCCCATCTCATCGACAAACCACGGAGCTACAACCATGGTGGGCTTGCGATTGTAGGTCATGTTGACCAGATTCGGGTGAATCTTCTTGACGTCTGAAGCGTAGGGGATCTCCGAGAGCGTCTCGATACTGAAGGAGTTGAGGAAATCCTGAGTGGAGGGAGCCGTAGCCTGGTTGGTTATCCAGGTGTTGAGGTAGGAGCCGACGGTGAGCGAGTGCTCGCGGATGTAGTCGTAGTAGAAACGGGCGGCATCCTCATACTGGCCGCGGTAGAGGTAGAGGTCGGCCAGAAGCAGGCGAGGCTCGATGAAGAAGCGGCGCGTATCGAGGCCGTCGTTCGAGCCGTAGTCGGGCGTGCGGTTGCCGGCGTAGCGCTCGAGGTCGGCCACGAGGCGGTCGATGAGCGCGTCAAGTTCAACTACCGGGTAGTTCATCTCCGTCTCCTCGAGCGAGAGAAGCGGAGTCTCCACATAGCGCACGCGTCCGTAGGTAAGGCCCATCTGGAGATATGTCCAGGCGCGGAGGGTGCGGATAGCCACATATTCGGGCACCATCACGCGGTTTTCATGCTCGGTGATTGTGGTGTCCATATGGGTCAGGGCGTAGTTGCAGTTGTTGATCACGCTATAGTAGTCGCGTCGGCCGGAGAAGTCGTTACCCTCCGAAGTGGCGAAATTCGATACCTGCTGAATCGAGAGCGGAGCGTCGGCTGTAACGTCGACCAGATCGCCGCGCAACTCGCCGAGGAGCACGTAGCGTTCGCCGAGCTTCTGCATCTGGGTGAGGATACCCATGGCCGAGTATAGCGAGTCGTTGGCCGAGTTAAGCGGATTGTCGCCGGCGTAGACGTAATCGTCCGATTTGAGGTCGAGCATGTCGGAGCACGCCGTCAGCGCCATGGCCGCCAGTGCAATCGAGACCGGAATTATATGTCTGAGTTTCATCGTTGTGATGCTGATATATTGATGCTGATGTAATAATGGAAGGTGTTTTGGAAATCCTGCGGAAACATGCCGGCGCGAATCAGAGGTGAATCTTCACTCCGAAATTGAATTCACGCGAGGCGCCCGTCAGGCCGTTGTCGATACCCATCGACAATGGAGTCAGGCCGCTGTAGAATTCGGGATCGGGGCCGAGATATTTGGTCCAGGTGCAGAGGTTGTTGACAGCCACCCATACCGATACGCCCTGCAGGAAAGTCGAGCGGATAGGAATATCGTAGGTGAGCTGGATGGATTTCCACTTCAGATAGCTGCCGTCTTCAATCCAGCGGTCGGAGAAGCGGGCGTTGCCCATCGGGTCGCCGTAGGTGGCGCGGGGGATGGAGGTCTGCTGCCCTTCGGCCACCCAGCGGTTCAAAAGCGCCGTGCTCTGGTTGTGGATTTCCGAGCCGGATTCGAGGTTGGCGCGCAGGGCGTTGTATACGTCGTTGCCAACCGAATAGGTGAAGAGCGAGCTCAGCGCGAAGCGCTTCCACTGCAGGCGGAAGTTGAAGTTGCCGTAAACGTCGGGGTTCGGGTCGCCGATAATGGTGCGGTCGGCTTCGTCGATTATGCCGTCGCCGTTGTCGGCGAAACGCATGTCGCCGGCAGCGAAGGGAGTAAGCGTGCCGTTGGCGTTGCGCACGGCCAGATTGGCGGCGCCGGCTTCGGCCGATGTGGAGAATACTCCCTCGGTGCGGTAGCCGTAGAATACGCCCAGCGGATTGCCCTCGGAGGTGAGCACCTGGGCGCCGTCGATTGTGGTGATGAACGAGCCGTCGTCGAGCTTATGCACGCGGTTGCGGTAGTGGCCGATCGAGGCACCAAGATCGAGTTTCCAGTCGCGGAGGTCGAGGGCGCGCACTGTGGTCGAGAAGTTCACGCCCGTGTTGTCGAGCGAGCCGCCGTTGGTCCAATACCAGTCGAGACCGGCGATTTCGTTGAGCTGCTTGCGAACGAACAGATTGCTTGTGCGCGACTTGAAGAAGTCGAGAGCGAAACTCCAGCGATTGTGGAAGAGTGAGGCGTCGAGACCGGCGCGGAAAGTGGATGTCTGCTCCCATTTAAGGCCGTCGTTGCCGATATTGTCGAGCACGAGGCCGAAGGCGTTGCCCAGAAGGCCGGCCGATGTGAAGTAGGATTCCGTGGCGTAATCGGGGAGATTATCGTTACCGGTGAGCTCCCAGCCCAGACGCAGGCGTCCGTAGTCGAGCCAAGTGAGATTTTTCATCCATTCTTCGGAACTGAACACCCACGAGGCGTTCACCGCGGGGAAGAAGGCCCAGCTTACGCCGGCCATATGCAGGGCTCCTTTGGCCTCCTTGCCGAAGCGGTTGGATGTTTCCATCGAAGCATCGACAGCCAGGAAGTAGCGGTTCATCCACGAATACTCTCCGCTGAAGAACCAGGCGAGATTGCGCTGCTTGGAATCGACGCCAACCGACGTGCGGAGCGACGCCGTGGTGTTGCCCATCGAGTTCATATAGTCGGAGCTGGTGTTGAGGCCGCGTCCGTAGGCCAGGTTATAGGAGTCGTTGCGGAAGCGCCAGCCGAGCTTAAGGTCAAGCTTGTGGTAGATGCCGCGCAGCGGGGTGTACTGGCCGTAGATATTGGCTATGAATGTGGTGTGGCGGTTCATCATGTTCTCCACGCGGTTTTTCATCGTGGCGTAGACTTCGCCGTTGGCGTTGAGAAGGTCTATGTCGGCCACGCCGTAGTCGGGGAGGAAGGCGTTTTCCTTCACCTTGTCGAAGGTATAGCCCACGAGGCCACGGATGGCCCATGTGTCGTTGAAGCGGTATTCGGGCGAGGCATTGAGGTTGAAACGGTAGTTGCGGCTGTCGCCCTGACCGAGGTCGAGAATCGAGAGCGGATTGCCCACGCCCAGTTCGTCGACGTCGGAGAATTTCACGGTGACTTCACCCTTGTTGGAGATCACGTTCTGATGGTAAAGCGGCGACTTGATCATCGCCAGGTAGGCCGGCGAGCCCACAGCGTCGATGCCGTCGTTGAAAAGCTTCCATGTAGCCTGAGCGAAAGCTACGTCGAAGCGCAACTTGAGGCCTTTCCAGAGGTTGATGTCGGAGTTGAAGCGCACGTTGATACGGTCGAACGAGGTCTTGTCGACGGCGCCGTCGTTTTTGGTGTAACCGAGCGAGAAGCCGTAGAGGGCGCGGTCGTCGCCGCCGCGCACGCTCACGCCGTAGTTCATCATAAGACCGTTGCGCATGGCCAGGTCGAGCCAGTCGGTATCGTTGTGGGTCGAGGCATAGCTTGCCGAGGTGGGGTCGTCGTTGAGGAAGTTGTAGCGGTTTACGGCCGTGGAGTTCTCAAACATTCCACCCATCACGTCGGAAACATAGAGGCGATACTGGCGGGCGTCCATCACGGGAATCGATTTGGGCTTCTGGCGCACACCGAGCTGCGCCCATGCCTCGATTTCGGTGGCTTCGGAGCGTGCGCGCTTGGTATTGATCACCACCACGCCGTTGGCGGCTTTCGCGCCGTAGATGGCAGAGCCGTTGCGCATCACGTAGATGCGGTCGATGTCCTTGGGGTCGATAAGAGCCAGCGGATTGTTGTAATGTCCGCCGAGGAGCTGAACGTCGCTCTCGGTAACGCTCCACTCCACGCCGTCGACCACGTAGAGGGGCTGCGAACCGGCGTTGATGGAGTGCAGACCTTCTACGAACACGGCGTGGCCGGCACCAGGCATGCCCGAGCGGGCTATGCTGTAAAGCTGACCCTGGAGATCCTCGACGCTCTGGTCGCCGGTGGTCTCGCCAACGCCGAACTGAGTGAATCCCTCGCCGGCTTTGGCCGAGAGTCGGGGCGAAGTATAGAAGTTGTCGCCGGTCTGGCCGGTGAGCTTGATGTCGATAGTAGATTTATTCTGTACGGGCACGAGAATCACGTTGTAGCCGGGAGCTTCAACGCGGAGTGTAACGTCGGCGGAGGGAACGGTGATGGAGAAACCTCCCTCGGCACCGGTCATGGCCGTAGCCTGGCCGTCGACCACCGTGACGCGTGCGCCAGGCAGACTGTTGCCCGTAGCGGCATCGGTTATGGAGCCGCTAACCTGGTGATCGGCCGCCAGAGCGGGAATCATGCCGAAGCAAACCGCTGCCAGAGCCGCTGCCGCCGGCTTGAGATTTCGGGCTGCAAGGGTGGTTATGATATTCTTTTTCATAAGTAACTGTTCAAAATTATTTTATACTTTCCTGATCTAATTATTTCAATATTTCCGCGGTAAAATTTTCGAATCTTTTCCTCTCTTCATCAGTCGTGTAGACATCTACACTCCTTCTTCATCGAGAAAAATCTCCTGAAAATTTTCCTCCCGGAAATATTAAAATAATTTCGACCAGTTACTTAAAAAGCAAAATTACTGGGTTGGCGGTTTATAGTTCGGAAGGTACGAGATATATGCGGTCGATGCGGAACCGGCGCACGAATTTATTGCTGTTGAATTCGGAATTGGATACGTTGGTCTGCACGAAAATAGTGGTAGTGCACGTTTTGGCCGACTCATCGTTTGCATCGTCCATCAGCCAGAGCGAATCGTAGAAATTGCTTACGGGGAACTGAAATCCGGAGGCCACTTTTATGGTGGTCATTTCGGTGGGCGAGGTTGTGAAGTCGTTGCTTGTGTAGGTCTGACGCGCAGTGCGTCCGTTGGCGCCCATATAGCTGAGCACGAAGCGCAGCTTGGTCGACTCGCCGGTTACGGTGGCGTCCTCGATCGATGCAGGAGCGAACACGGCGTAGATGTCGTATTTACCGGAAAGCACGTCGGGGAGATTGAACGTAACGGAAGGCTGCGTGGAGGGCGACGTGCCCGACAACTCGATATAGCCGCCTTCGCTTACCTCGGAGAAGAGAGGATTGGAAGTACCTACGGTGCGTGTGGTGATAATCGTGTTGGCACCGCGCACACGGCCGTTGGCGTTCTCGGCCTCGACCTCTACGGGCTTGAAGTAGGTCTGTTCACGCGGATAGTCGATTGAACCCGAGAGATAAATCATGCCGTTGGAAGCCTGAATCTGCTCGGAGCCGCGGAAGAGGCCCAGCGGGTCGAAAATCTTACTGCCCGAGGTGGCGGTCAGGGTGCCGAGGGCGAGCGGGTCGGTGATACGCTGGCGGAAAACCAGGTCGCGCACTATGGCCAGGCAGGTCTGGGTCTGCTGGATGGAGTCGGCCACGGCCTGGTCTGCATTATATACCTTGAAGAGCGGGGAAATCTCGCTGTAGGCCTTTGTCCATGCGTTATCGTCGGGAATCACCATGGTAAACACCGAGTCCTCTGCCAGGATATTGCCCAGGCCATAGACCGGATGCTCGAACAAGCGGTTGTATACCACTTTTACCGAGTCGTAGACGGTATTGCCGTTCTCGTCGATGTCGATGGGAGCCGACGAGGCCTCGTCGAAACGCTCCTCGTCGAAACGGCTGAGGAACTCGCGTATCATCGTGGTGTTGGAGTGCGTGTCGATGTACTCACGGATGTTGTAGCTGTAGGGGATGCGCTCTCCAAGGATATGGACCACGCCGTTGTTGAGCACGATGTCGGAACGGGTGATACGCGCCCCGCCGAAGGAGGCGCCATCGAAGTAGAGCACCTTGCCGTTGTACATTCTCACGCCACGGGAGGCGCCGTTGGCAGTGGAGATATTGAAACGGGCCATGTGGTTTGCCACGATGCGTTTCACCTCGGCCACGTCGGTGAGGTCGACGTCGGCCAGCGCCCGGTTGTCGGGCACCCAGAGGGTGAACGTCTGAGAAGTGTTGAGAAGGTCGGCGTAGCCTGCCACCTCAATCATCTTGCCGAACTGCGAGAGCGCGGGGTCGGACTTCACCATTTCGTAGACGGTCTGGTCGGCAGCCACCAGCGAGGGGTCCGGATCGTAGTGGTCGTCCCACTTGTCGGAGCAGGCGCCGAGAAGGGCCAGCGTGGAGACCGCAGCGAGGAAACGGTGGATATGTGCGTTTATTTTCAGCATTGCTTTATCTGATATTCTGATTTACAGGTTTCGATGGGAAGGAAAGGGAGCAGGAATCAGTAGATGTCCTCGCGCTCGATCTGACTCACGGGTATAATCTCGATATAGTCGCCGTGGAACTCCTGATTAGGGTCGTAGACGTTCTTGCCGCGGAGGGTATGGGCACCATATTCCTGCCAGGTGAACTGGCCTACAATCACGCGCAGGCACGTGTTGACCGCGCGGAGCGATACACCGCCGCTCTGGGGCGTATAGATCGATGCGGGAGCTTTCATATACCCGCGGTTTCGCATGGCCTTGTCGTTTTCGGAGTCGGCGGGGCTGTCGGTGTCGGGAAGCCAGCCTACCTGCGGATCGGTGCCGGCGATACGGAGGTCGCGGGGAATACCCTGGATTTCGCCATCGACGAAAAGCTGGGCGATGCCGCGCCACGACTCCTGGCGGTAGCCGATGCGCACTTCGTAGGAGCCCGGAGGCATCGGAAGCATTCTCAGGGTGAAGTCATACCAGCCGTTGAGTTTGAGCTCGTCGGCCTCGAAGTTTGTCCAGCCGTTGGAGGCCCACATGGTGATTTCCGTCTCGTCGGAGAAGCTGAGATGCTTGGAGCAGAAATCGTTGGGTATCACGTAGCCGTTCTCGCCCTGGATGTCGGCGAGCTGCCAGCGGATGTTGTTGTTGGTAAGTTCGGGGGGAACGTTGTAGAAGTCGAAGCGGATGCGCTTGTTGAGCACGTCGTTCACCATGTTGTTCTCATCGTAGACGAGCATCGACGTAAGCGAGTGGGCGAAACCATTGATTGCGCTGATGTTGGAGAGCTGCTCGTCGAGACCCACACAACGGCCGTCGCTCAGAGTATTGATGCGGTTGCCGGCCTTGATTTCCATCAGGCGGTAGGTGAGCATAGTCTCATAATATTCGGTGCGCTCGTTCATGCGCGAGCTTACGGTGCATGGGCCGTTGTAGAGGAAGGAGTTGGTCGACATCTGGCGGTCGAGGATGTGGTATGCCACGAACTTATTGAGCGCATTGGCCTCGGAGGTGTAGTCACCGCGGTCGTCGGTGCCGTAATACTGCTCGGCGTAGGCCACGAGTTCATCGAGGGTGTGGATGCCGTAGAGGCCCATGATGTTGTCGGGCTCGGCGAAGAGAGTGTAGCCGTAGCGTTTCACGGTGGGAACACGGAAAGAATTCTCGCCGCGCACCACCACGCCCGACGGATAGGGCGACACATAGCTCTCGTCGCGAATGGGCTCCATGGCGCGGTTGAGTCCTGTGGCGCGAAGAGCCTGGGCAAAGATAGTGAAACGGCCCTCCTGCTCGATTACGTCGGCGATGAAATCTTTCGAGGGCACGATTACGTTGCCGACCACGTGGACGACGCCATTGTGCACTTCGATGTCCTTCTCGATGATGGGCACATTTTTGTTGAGGTATATTACCAGACCCGAACCGGTGGCATCGGTGGCGAACGACACGGTGATATAGTTGTCGCTCATCGACGACTCAGGCAGGGCGCCCTCTTCAAACTGATCGGAGGTATAGTCGATTCCTTTGGAATTGACGATGTGGTTGTAGACCAGCTCGCGTTTCTCGTCGAGGGTGAGGTTGCCCAGTCGCAGACCGTTGTCCGACAGATAGCGGCGTATGCTTTCGTCGGTGGGAGCGAAGAGCGTGTAGTGGCCGTAGGTGGAGAGCAGGCCCCCGATGCCCGTCTCGTCGAGTAGCGAGGCGAAAATGGAGAATCGGCCGTCCTCGTGGATGTAGGAGGAGACAGTGTGGCCGGTGAAGGTGTAGAAAGCCTCGTCGTCAACGTCGTCGGAACACCCGGTGAGCACCGTGGCTTCCACTGCCGGCACCAGAAGGAGCGCGGTGGCAGCCATGCGGCTGAATATGTTTCTTATGTTGGTCATATTGCGGAGTGATGTTGTGTTGCTTTTGCTATGGTATCGTAATTCAGGATATGCCGATGCCCGGCAATCAGTTCGTTATGTCGGTCGACTGCTTATAAAAGGGATTCTGCACGAGCAGGCTGTTGGCACGCATTTCTGTTGCGTTGATTGGCATATAAAGCGCGTCGTAGCTGCTGAGTTTGCTCGATACGGTACTTTGGTCGAGATTGTCGTATTTCACGGCGAGATAAGTGCTCACAAGATTGCGGAACTGGTCGCGGTGATGCGTAATTCGGCGCAGCAGGTCGAAATATCGCTTGCCCTCGTAGAGGAACTCGCGCTGGCGCTCGTCGTAGATAAAGTTCAGCATCAGCTCGGTGGAGTTATAGTTGTCGAAGCTGAGCGAGCCGGCTCCGGCCTCGGGATTGGCGCGGTCGTAGCTGATGCAGGCCAGGCGGAACGCCTCCTGAAGGTCGCCTCCGCTCTCTACGATGGCCTCGGCCTTCATGAGATAGATTTCAGGCAGGCGGTATACAATCCATTTGGTCTCGTAGGGCGATACGCGGATATAGTCGCCCGACGATACGCTGGAGGCAGTAAGTGCGGTGCCCTCCAGATAGCTCACATATTTGCGAATGATGGCCCCTCCGCCGGAGTTGGAATAATAGGAGGTGCGCTCACGCAGGTCGGTCTCGCCGAAGAGCTGACGTACCCCCGTCTTGAAGTCGTAGGGAATGATCTGCTGGGCGTAGCCCTGGCTCTGCTCGCCGTAGAAGTCGGCGACGGCATAGTTCCAGTAGTTGACCGTGTTGTAGTTCAGCTCGAAAATTGTCTCGGAGCTGAGGCCGGTGGTGAACACCTCGCGGCTGTAGCTCATCGAAGGCACGAGGGTGAAGACGTTGTTAGCGTCGCGGAGAAGGCGGTCGCAGTATTCGATACACTCGCCGTAGCGGCCGCGCCAGAGACACATGTCGGCGATAAGGGCGCGGATAGCGGCCTGCGTCATGCGGCTCTTTGTGTAGGTCTTGTTGCTGTAGGTGGCGGCCGCACGGGGCTCAACAGCCTTGAGGTCGTCGATCAGGAAGTCAATTATATGGTCGGGATCGGCCTGCGGAGCCTCGAAGGTGTCGGTATCGTCGATTACCGGCTCGGTGACGAAAGGAACATCGCGGAAGGCACGCACCAGAGTGAAATAGCAGTAGGCGCGGATACCCTTCACCTCGGCCAGATATGCGTTGAGCTGCGACTGGGTGAAATTGGGGTCCTCGTCGCGAACCCCGGGGGCGAAGTGCTCAACGGTATTGCAGAGGTTGATTACATTATAGAAATTGCCCCACGATGTGTAGCCGTTCGATGGCAACAGGTTTAGATTGGCGATGTAGCGGAGGTTGTCGTCGCCGTTGGAGGGGCTCAGGAGCATGTTGTCGCTGCGGAACTCTCCCCATACGATTACGCGCTTGAGGAAGTCGCTCTCCTGCATATTGCGGTAGCAGGAGCCGGTTACGGCCTTGACGTCGTCCTCCGACTTCCAGAAGTCGTCGAGCACCATCTCGTTGGTGGGCTGCAGGTCGAAAAAGTCGTTGCAGCCGGCCAGTGAAACGCCCACGGCCACGGCAGCCAGAACCTTTCCGATTGATTTTATCATTGTATTTCGGGATTTCATAGATTGGAAATTCTTAAGGATGGTTGGGAAATCAGAAGCCCACGGTTATGCCGAGCGTGAAGTACTGCGAGCGCGGTGTGTTGCTCTTGTCCTCGGCTATGCCGTACTGGTTGGGCGAGATTTCGGGGTCGACGCCCGAGTATTTGGTCCAGGTGCAGAGGTTGTTGAGCGTCAGATAGGTATTGATCTGGCTGAGCTTTATCTTCTCGCAGAGAGTCTTGGGGAACTCATAATTGAAGGTAAGATACTTGAAGCGCAGGAACGAGCCGTCTTCCACGAAGCGGTCGCTTCCCAGCCAGTTGTAGCCGTACTGATAGAGGGCGCGCGGCATGTCGGTGAGGTCGCCTTCCTTACGCCAGCGCCAGTTCACGGCGATGCTCTGGTTGTTGTTGGTATACATGTTCTCCGACCACATGCGGGCGTAGTTCACAATCTTGTTGCCCGTGCGGAAGTTGAAGAAGGCATTGACCGATAGATTCTTCCAGCGTACGGTGAAACCGAAGCCGCCGTAGAATTTAGGGTTACAGTTGCCCAGGTATACGATGTCGAGCTCGTCGATGGTGCCGTCATGGTTCACGTCCTCATAGATGGCGTCGCCGCCGCGGAAACGGTAGTTGGCCGTGCCGTAGCCGAAGGTCATGTAGAGCGGATTGCCGTTGGCGTCGCGTACTACGTTGCCGGCCTCGTCGCGTACCACGGGCGAAGTGCCGTTCTCGTTGTAGTCGGAGTACTGGTATACGCCTTTATAGCGGAAGCCGTAGACCGAACCGTAGGCGTTGCCTACCTGGAAGCGAGAGAGATAAGAGCCGTTCTGACCATTGAACTCGCCCTTGTTCATTTCGGCGATGGCGGGGAGCAGCTCGGTGATTTTGCTGGTATAGTTGGCGAGGTTGAAATTCACGTCGAAACTCCAGTCGCCCACTTTCACCAGGTTGTTGGTGTAGAAATTGAGTTCCCAGCCGTTCTTCTCCATGGCGCCGCCGTTGATATAGCTCAGCGAGCCGAATCCGGTGCTCGACGGGATGGTGAAGTCCTTGAAGAGCAGGTCCTGATTGTTTTCGTGGAAGAGGTTGAAGTCGAGGTTGTACTTGTAGTTGAATAGGTTCAGGTCGATACCGAGGTTGTAGCTCGTGTTGGTCTCCCACTTGAGGTTCGACAGGCGGATGGTCGAGGGCTTCATGGTGGAGATGTCGATGTAGTTGCCTCCGCCGGTGTAGCGCGAGTAGTGGAGATATTCGTAGTCGGGCATGCGGCCGGTCTTGCCGTAGCCCAGGCGGATGCCCAGCAGATTGAGCCAGTCGTTGCTCCAGTCCATCCAGTGCTCGTCGGAGATGTTCCATTTCACCGATACGGCGGGGAAGGTACCCCAGCGGTTGTCGGGGCCGAAGCGGGTGGAGCCGTCGCGGCGTATGGTGGCGTCGAGAATGTAGCGGTTGTCGAAGGCGTAGTGGATTCGACCCATATAGGCCATCGAGCGCCATTCCGACTTGATGCTCTCCTGAGTGTCGGCATATCCTTCGGCTGTGGGACTGTGGATGCCGTTGGGGAGGTCGTATTTGCGGAATTCCTGATACTGGGAGTTACCGGTGGTGAGCTCCCATGCGGCGTAGAGCAACAGGGAGTGTTTCTCTGGAAGTTTCGGTACGAAAAGGAGGTCGTGCTTGGTCTGGATATTCAGACTCTCCGCCTCACGGCCGTACACGCGGTTGATGGCCCAGTTGGTCCATGGCTGCGAGGATATTTCGCGCGGCAGGATTTTGTCCTCCTTCTTGTTCTCGATGTCGAACTGCACGTAGCCCGTGTAGCGCAGGCGGTGTTTAGCCGGGTCGAGAATCTCGTAGTTGAGGCGCAGCGTGGGGATGATGCGCATGTTGGTCTCGTCGTATTTGGCCTTGTGGGCCAGAGCCACGGGGTTCACCAGGTTCTTCTGGTTGTCGTCGAGCTGCGAGGTGATGGGGATATTGTAGAACTCATCGGTCTCGTTGCCCTGCGCGTCGTGGCGGTATATGCCCACATTGGGCATCTTGCGGTAGGCGATGTCGAGGAGGCCTTCGGAATCCCAGTTCTCCTTATAGTTCTGCTTGTTTTTGGAGTGGGTAAGCGAGAATTCGGTCGAGAAACGCAGACGGTCCGATACCTGGTAGTCGAGGTTCATCAGCGAGGAGATTCGGTCGAGATGCTGCTTGATGATTGTGCCTGACTGATTGAGATAGCCCACCGAAACGCGGTAGCGGGCCTTGTCGCCGCCGCCGGTAATGTTTACCGTATTATCGTAGGTGTAACCGTATTGCGTCACGGCGTCGACCCAGTCAGTGTTGTTGTTGAATTCGTAGTATTCCGAGAATGTCGGGTCGTAGTTGAATTCGGGGATATCGGCGGCGTTCACATCCTGGCGGGGATTGAAGTAAGCCTGCTTCATGAGCATGGTGTAGTCGTCGCCGCTAAGCATCTTGCGGCCGCGGGGCTGCTTGTGAGCAGAGAATTTGAAAAGATACTGCACCTTGGGCGGACCCTTGACGCCGCGCTTGGTCTTGATCATTATCACGCCGTTGGCACCGCGCGAGCCATAGATGGCAGCCGAGGCGCCGTCCTTCAGCACGGTGATTTCTTCGATGTCCTCGGGATTGATGCTGAGAAGGTTGGCAAACTGCTCGGAAGTGGCATTGGCATAGTCGAACGAACCGTCGACATGGCTTTCGTAAGGGATGTCGTTGAGAACGATCAGAGGCGTGGAGTTGGAGTTGATTGAGCCGGAGCCGCGGATACGCATGGCCGAGCCCGAACCGAGGTCGCCCGAAGCGTTCACGATGTCGAGACCTGCCAGACGGCCCTGCAGGGCGTCGTCGATCGACGATACGCTCACGCCCTCAAAGGCCTTGGTGTTGATGGTCTGCATGGCGCCGGAGATTTCGCGGATGGGAATCGGCATCGTGCCGTCGTTCATCACTTTCTGGGCCGTCACGACCACCTCGGCCAGTGTCGAGGAGTCTTCGAGCTTCACGTTCATCACAGGCTCGATGGGGAGCATCTGCGCCGTGAAGCCCACAAACGAAATTTTCAGCTTGTTGGCCGGATTCTTCACCTGAAGCGAGAATTCGCCGTTGATGTCGGTCACCGTCATGCTGTGCACTCGGTTGGTCTTGTCGATTTCATGCACGGTGGCACCGATAATCGGTTCGTTGTCGCCATCGACAACGGTTCCCCGCACCATATTGGCCGACTGAGCTGCCGCAAGAGCCGGGAGCACCGTCAGCAATAGCGTGAGGAATATATGTTTCACTTTTCCCATTTGAGAATATCGGTTTCGGTTAAAGATATTTGGTTGGCCCGGCGTCCCCGCGCAGGGGCGCCTTCTATATATGTTACTCAAACTTCAGGGCCTTATCAATAAGGTGAATCACAGCACGGCTCGATGCCGAGATGCCGGTGGCGCTGTTGAGGTCCGAATTGTCGACGATAATGTCGCGGGCCATGATGTTGTAGAGCCCGGTCGAGATAATCACGTGTGCCTCGTTGTCGACAGGATTGTCCACGCCACGGATGGTCATCCCCATGCCGTCGCTCAAGATGGATATCTTGTGGAACTTGTCGAAAGCATTGCGTGCAGCCGTCTCATAGATCATCGGGCCATAGGCCGTGCCGTCGATATAAGCGGAATTGTCCACAAAATGGTAACGCAGGAAGCGCAGCAGATATATGGTTTTGGCGCGTTTTGACTCGAGGTTGGAGTCGGAAGCGATCTGCTCCCAGGTGTATAGTTTCGGATCGGAGGCGAAAGCGCGGTCGAGCGCTTCGGCCGTGGGCACGAGTATCGTGTAACGGTAGTTGTTGAAGAAACTTACGATACTTCCCACGCTTGTGGTGCCCGTAGTGGTCTTCACGGAGAAAATCTCCTCGATTTCCTTGTCGTTGGCGAAGATGTTGAACACCTGGTCGTGACCGCGGCAGAGGTCGAAGAACGCCTTGAACTCAGGCGATTCTCCCAGGCGGTTGTATACGCTTGTGGTGGCGTCGTGGATGATGTGGTCGATGAAGAAGGTGCGGCCGTTGTCCGACGAATAGCGGCAAATGTCACCGTTGGAGCCTGTGACAATCCCGGCCGGCGCCTGGTTGAGTTCCATGTCGCCTCCGCCGTTTACGGTCAGGCCGTTGTCGCGGCCCGACAGAGCGATCGTGCCTCCACCCTTGGTGAGGGCGAAGCGGCGGCGCCCGTCGTCGATATAGCCGCTCAGCGTGCTGCCGTCGTTGTCGCCGACAACGATATGGAGGTCGAGAATATCGCGCATGCGGTTGCGGATGATGCTCTTGGAGGTTACGTTGCGCTTGAACTCTCCTTTGTTGCCGTTTGCATCGGCGGCGTAGACAGCTGCGCGCACCGAGTTCGTGGCCTTGTCGTAGCTGAAGCTCCAGATTTCGCGGTTGCTGCCTCCGCGCGCCCAGCTGATGGGTTCGCGGTAGTTCTGCAGAGCCTCGTCGGTGGGCACGAGCAGGTTGTACATGTTCTCCATCGAGCGCAGATACATATAGTAGCGCATGGCCTGTTTGTCGTCAAGGTTGCTCCAGTCGTCGGTTATCGCCCATTTCATAATGGTGGTATTATCGGCTGTGAGCACAGAGCCGTAGACACCCTGATAGTCGATGGGAGGGAACACCGTGTTGATGAAGTATACCGTGCCGTTGCCCGTGATTTCCGTGCGCACCACATTGGCCGGGGTAATGTCGATCGGATAGGAGGTCTCGTCGGTCAGTGTGGGCCACAGGTGTGGCAGCGACGCTGTGAACGAACGCTTCTGATGGTTCTTGAGGAAGGAAGCGAGAATGTCCGACGGCACGTTGTCCCACGAACCGTAGGCATCGCGCAGATACACGCCCTTGCCGCTGTTGAAGAACTCGTTCATCGCTTCGTCGGTAGGCACGAACATGGTGCCCATATCCTGTTCCGACGACGACTGCGAATAGGCAGCCTCCGAAGGATCGTAATAAAGCAGACCGTTGCCCGACACATCTTCGCCAAGCGGACCGCGGGTGCAGTTGCGCTCGTTGAAGAAGCGCTTGCGGAATATCGAGTCGACCCCGCCCAGCGACGGGCGCATGGCCGACGAGCCGTTGTAATACTCCTTCACAGCGGCGTCGGTGGCTTTGTCGAAATAGGGGGCGCTGAATTTATTGAGCAGACGATTGAAAATTTTCGCTTCGGAAGCCGAGGCGATAGCGTCGGCCATCGTGCCTACGGGCACCATCACATCGGCCAGCACATGGATATAGCCGTTTTTGCATATGATATCCTGCTGCACCACGCGGATGCCGTTGATATATATGCCCGAGGTGGATACGCTCTTACCGTTGAGAATCACCGAGAAGTCGTCGGCCGTCATCCCCATGGTCTGCATCTGCGCCGGGGTGAAATTCACCATCATCGGCGCGTCGGCCACCATATATAGAGGCTTTTCGGCGAAACGGGCCCACTGAGGATTCTCAAACAGTTCGGGATCGTTCACGCGCGCCACCGTATCAAGCTGCGTTGCCGACGTGAACCGTCGTATGGCCAGACCCTCCACGGCGCCGTCTGTTCCCGCAACGTTCGAGAGCATCTCGGCAAGATATGCCATGTTGATCATGCTTGAGTTCATGATTGCCTTTTTTTGGGCGGCTGTGAGTTTCTCATAGCTTCGTACGCCGTAGGGGTTGTTCCTGAAAAAGCGTTCGAAAGCATCGTCCCGGGCCGGAAAGAGCGTCTTGCTTCCTGTGCGCTGCAGTGTCTCGCCGTATCCCAGGTCGTCGATCAGGCGCAGGAAATAAGTAAATCCTCCGTCCTCCCGCAGATAGTCGTAGATACTTGCGCCAAGCAGCTCGGCCGACGGCTCCTCGTCGTCGAGGACGTAGTCGTCCTTGCAGCCCGTCAGCGTGAGCCCTCCGGCCAGTGCAGCCGACAGCACGAGGAGTTTCACGCTCGAGGTGTAGAATCTGAAATGCATTTTATGATTAGTTTAGATTTGAGGCTTTTTTCGTCAAGAGTTTCTCCGGAGCGCAATCCGCAGCAGAACTCTCGGTTTTTCAAAGCAAAATTACATCGTGCGCACCCCATTTTTGCGCAATTAATTCTCCTAATTTTAATACATATGCCTAATTTTTCATGGTTGCTATATCCTCCTGGCGCAAACGCGCGAATTTGTGACGAATTTATGATAAAACCGCCCTACAGCGCCTTATTCTCGTATGATGGCGCTTCCTTCGACAGTTCAACATCGCCGCGAATTTAAACAATTTTTTGGTTTCAATGAAGAGTTAAGGCTATATTTTGGTTCATCCGGTGGATTTTGGAATTTACCCTGATTGTAACTTTGCATACACAGAATTTTCATCTTCTGCGCTTCCGTTCACCGACGTTTCCAATTCTTATATATTTCCAACTCGCGCCGGACGAAGAGCCGGCACCCCTTAACCAAAAACCATATCATGAGATTCGCAACCTTGCATTTTGCTAAATCCGTCGCCGCAGCCACCGCTGTATTTGCAGCAGCTTGGAGCGCCTCTGCCGCCGACACCGACAAACTGTGGTATCAGGCCCCCGCACGAGAATGGATGGAAGGCGTACCCCTGGGTAATGGCCGACTGGGCGCCATTGTCTACGGGGGAATCGACCGCGAGAGAATAGCACTCAACGAAATCACCCTATGGGCCGGTCAGCCCGACACAATCCAGAACACAATCTGCGGTCCTGAAAAGCTCGCCGAAATTCGCTCGCTCTTCTTCGCCGGCGACTTCGCGAAAGCAAACGAAGAAACCATAAATCATCTGTCGGGCACCCGCCGCGACTTCGGCACTCACCTCCCGCTGGGCGACCTCCTTATCAACTCAGCATACCCGGCCGGCGAGGTGCGCGGATTCCGCCGCGAACTCGACATGCAGAGCGCCGTTGCCACCACCACGTTCGAGAAAGGGGGCGTGCGCTTCTCGCGCGAAGTGATTTGCGACTATCCCGACGACGTGCTCGCACTACGGCTTACAGCCTCCAAACCCGGCCAGATTACATCCGACTTCCTTTTCTCCTTTCTACGCGACGCCAAAATAGAATCCACTCCCGAGGGAACTCTGCAATTTTCGGGCAAAGTGGACTTTCCCAAACAGGGCAAAGGAGGAGTGGCATTCGCCGGAGCCCTGAAACTCAACGTATATGGTGGTACTGTCGCTGCCGAGGGCTCTGCCGTTAAAGTCAGGAATGCCGACTCGGTCGAAGCATACTTCGACGTTCGCACCGACATGTTCGAGGCAGACCCCGCCGCGAAATCCTCCGAAACGGTGGCCAAGGCTGCCGCAAAAGGATTCGACAAAGCTCTGACCGCACACACGGCCGACCATTCCGCGCTATACAACCGTATGAGCATCTCGCTCGGCACTCCCGGCGAGATGGCTTCCCTTCCCACCGACGTACGCCTCCACCTGGTCAAGAACGGCGCGGTCGACCCCGCTTTCGATGCCCTGTTCTTCCGCTACGGCCGCTACATGCAGATTGCGTCCTCCCGCCCCAATTCCCCGCTCTGCTCGAATCTCCAGGGAATATGGAATGATAACCTCGCATGCCAGATGGCCTGGACATGCGACTACCATCTTGACATCAACATCCAGCAGAACTACTGGAGTGCCAACAAAGCGAATCTCGCCGAGACCAACGTGCCCGTGTTCACCTTCCTGAAACATATCGAGAAACCCGGCCGCGAGACCGCCGAAAAAATTTACGGTGCAAAAGGCTGGGTGGCACACACCTGCGTAAACCCCTGGGGCTACACATCGCCCGACGGTGCCATCTACTGGGGTCTCAACGTGTCGGCAGGCGCATGGCTTGCCACACACCTCTGGAGCCACTACAAATACACGCAGGATAAGGATTATCTCGCCTCGACCGGCTACCCGCTGCTCAAGGGGTGTGCCGAATTCTTCCACACCTACATGACCGAGGACCCCAACACCGGATACCTCCTCACAGGGCCCTCCATTTCGCCCGAAAACGGCTTCGTAACCCCTGATGGCCAGGGACTCTCCGCCTCGATGATGCCTACAATCGACCGCGGAATCGTAGCCGACATTTTCAACGCCGTAATTGAAAGCTCGCGCATCCTCGGAGTCGACAAGCCTTTCGCGCGGCAGCTGCAGAAAGATCTCGCCAAGCTCCCTCCCATTAAGGTCGACGACCGCGGCGAAGTGCAGGAATGGCTCCACGGCTTCCCTCGCCAGGATCCGGCCCACCGCCACACTTCCCATCTGCTCACTCTGTATCCGCTCGGCCAGCTCACCTACACCAAGACACCCGAACTCATGGAAGCAGCCAAGCGTACCATCGCCAACCAGACAACCGCCAACGGCTGGGAAGATACCGAATGGAGCGCCGCCAATATGCTTGGATTCAATGCATTTCTTAAGGACGGCGAAAAAGCCCACTACTGGCTTCAGGACCTCTTCCGCTTCTTCACCCGTGAGAACCTCATGACCGTATCGCCCGCAGGCATCGCCGGAGCCGAGCGCGACATCTTCAGTTTCGACGCTACCGAGGCCTCGGTAGCCGCCATGTGCGACATGCTCCTCCAGAGCCACGACGGCTTCATAGATTTCCTTCCCGCGCTCCCCAAGGCCTGGGCTGAAGGCTCCGTGAAAGGAATCTGCGCCGAAGGCGGCATCACAGCCGACCTCTTCTGGGCCGACGGCAAAATGCAGAAAGCCACGCTCCTCGCATCGGCCGAAATCCCTTGCCGCATCGCCCTTCCCGAAGGCTCTGTGGCCGAATTCTCGCTCAACGGCACTCCGCTAAAGACCAAGACCGACGCCGACGGACGCGTATCGCTCAAGGTGAAACCCGCCGACCGCATCGAAATCTCTTTCAAAAAAAGCTAAAACAGCCTCCCGACATCTTAAAACCTGTCTTTATCATGAACCATAAGCTTATAGCCATCGCCGCGCTCGCAATGACGGTTCTCGGCTGCGACGCCGCAGTATCATCACGCGCCCTCAACGACGGCTGGCGTTTTCGCCAGGGACGCGGCGAGAACTGGTATCCGGCCACAGTGCCCGGAACAGTTCATACCGACTTGATGGCCAACGATCTCATCGAGGATCCGTTCTATCGGCTCAACGAGCGCTCCGTGCAGTGGGTCGACAAGGAGGACTGGATGTACGAGACCAATCTCCGCGCCACCGCCGATGAAGTAGCTCAGACCAATCAGCAGCTCGTTTTCTACGGTCTCGACACCTATGCCGACGTATATCTCAACCACCACTGCATACTCCGCGCCGACAATATGCACCGCACATGGCGCATCGACGTAAAGGGTATTCTCCAGGAAGGCGACAATCTGCTCGAAGTCTACTTCAACTCGCCTATCAAGGTCGATCTTCCCAAATTCGACAAATACGACTACGCTTTCAACACCGGTCCCGACCAGAGCCAGAACGGCGGAATCTTCCATAAGACCCTCAGCGTGTTCGCCCGCAAGGCCGGCTACCACTATGGCTGGGACTGGGGGCCGCGTCTGGTAACTTCCGGCATCTGGCGCCCGATCGAGCTCCAGACCTGGAGCGGCCAGCGCATCTCCGACGTGCAGTATGTGCAGGGCGACGTCAACGCCCGCTCCGCATCGCTGACGGCCTTCGTCGAAGTGGAGGCCGACGAATCTGTGGCCGACGCCACCATCTCGGTCAGCGCCGACGGCAAGCTCCTCGCATCGAAGAAAACCGCCCTGCAGAAGGGCGTGAACCGTATCGAAGTTCCATGCAAGGTGTCGAAACCGCGCTTGTGGTGGTCCAACGGTCTCGGCGAGCCCAACCTCTATAATTTCACCGCCGCACTCGACGTCGACGGCAACCGCGTGGAAGCCACCGACACCGAAATCGGTCTACGCTCGCTCAAGCTGATCCACAAGCCCGACCCCGACGGCCACTGCTTCTATTTCGAGCTCAACGGCAAGCCCGTATTTGCCAAAGGCGTCGATATGGTACCGCTCGACAATTTCCTTCCTCGTATCACCCCAGAACGCTACGAGAAGCATGTGCTCGACGCCAAGGCTGTCAACATGAACATGATTCGCGTATGGGGTGGCGGCGTCTACGAGGACGACTATTTCTACAAGCTCTGCGACCGAAACGGTATCCTCGTCTGGCAGGACTTCATGTTCGCCTGCTCCACCTATCCCGCCGACTCCATATTCCTGGCCAATATCCGCCAGGAGGCCATCGACAACGTGAAGCGACTGCGCAACCACAGCTCAATCGCCCTGTGGTGCGGCAACAACGAGTGTCAGGACGTGTACTACGGCTGGGGTGGCAAATACAACTATTATAAGGAGAAAGGGGTCGAGGAGCTTACCACCCGCCAGTTCAAGGATATGTATTTCCGAGTTCTCCCCGAAGTCGTCAAGGAATACGGCGGCGGGATAGCCTATTGGCCTTCCTCCCCCTTCGCCTTCGAGGACACCCCATCCGACGGCCGCAACGGCGACGCCCACTACTGGGGGGTATGGCACGGCCGCGACTCCATCGGTCACTACAACATAGAGAAAGCCCGCTTCTTCTCCGAATACGGCTTCCAGTCGTTCCCCGAGTTTGAATCGGTGAAAATCTACGCTCCACAGGAGCGCGACTGGCATATCACCTCCGACGTGATGATGTGCCATCAGCGCGCCGGCTCCTACGCCAACAATCTCATCAAGGAGTACATGGACAATGAGTTCCGCACTCCCGCCGACTTCCCCACATTCCTCTACGTAGGCTCCGTGCTTCAGGGCGACGCCATCAAGACAGCCGTCGAGGCCCACCGCCGCGACATGCCCCACTGTATGGGAACACTCGTATGGCAACACAACGACTGCTGGCCGGTGGCCTCCTGGGCCGGCCGCGACTACTATGGCCGCTGGAAGGCCCAGCAATACTACTCCCGCCAGGCCTACGACGACATTCTTGTCTCTCCCGTGGTTCTCGGCGACTCGCTCCACGTCAACGTGGTAACCGACCGGCGTACCCCGGCCAAAGGTGTAGTAACCCTCCGCGCGATGCGCCTCGACGGCACCCCCGTATGGGAGAAGTATCTCCCCTACTCCGCCGCCCCGCTCACTTCTGTCGAAGTTTTCGCCGACGACATCCGCAACCTCCTGGGCGACAATAAGCGCGGCGACGTGATTTTCACAGCGGATTTCGCTGTGAAGGGCGACCGTACCTATTCCAACGTGGCCTATCCCTGCAAGCAGAAATTCATGAACTACACCGTGCCTCAGCTCTCGGTCTATGTCGCTCCGGCTGAAGGTGGCTACGACGTCACGCTCGGCTCCGACGTCTTCGCCCGCGCCGTATTCCTCTCGCTCGACGGAATCGACAACTTTTTCTCCGACAATTATTTCGACATACTTCCGGGCGGGAAACGCACCATCCGCGTAACCACCCCGATCTCGCCCGACGATTTCCGCCGCCAGCTGAAAGTCACCTCTATGGGGCATGCCTATGCAGCCGCCACCATCTCGACCGAAAGCGGTTCCATCGGGACCTCCTCCACCTTCAAGCCCCTCGGGGGCGACTGACCCACCCATCCCTCGCGGTAGCACTTCGGGGTTAATCCCGCTTAATCCAGTTTATCCCGATAAATCAGGTTTAAACCCTAAACTAACCCTCCGGGCTTCCATCCTCATCACCGTGCTGAGGGCGGAAGCCCGATGCCATTCCTCACTCGCCGGAATTTCCGAAAAAATAGCTAAATTTGCGGCGAAAATACCAACCGAAACCACACCATGCACTACGACTACAAAACCTGCGGCACCTGCTCGCGCGCAATTCATTTCGACATAACCGACGGCCGCATCTCCGGCATAAGCTTCGACGGCGGCTGCCACGGCAACCTACAGGGCATCGCCGCCCTCGCCGAGGGGCAGGATGCGGCAAAAGTGGCCGCCACCGTCGCCGGCATACGATGCGGCAACAAACAAACCTCGTGTCCCGACCAGCTCGCACGCGCAATCGCCGAAGCATTGGCCGGCTAACAGCGCCCATGAGGCCAAATAAGGTTAAATATCCGCCTCGGAAAGCGCCGTTTGAGAAAAAATATTGTACCTTTGCATGTTGGGTGAAAGGCCATGCCTCAATCGTATCTATTCCACGGGAAGCCAGGCTTCCACACCCGATTCAGAAAACAACAAAAGCTACATAAAAATCAAAACAATTCTTTATGAGTAAAGAAAAGAAATTCCTAACCTGTGATGGCAACCAGGCCGCCGCACATATCTCGTATATGTTCAGCGAAGTGGCCGCCATCTATCCCATCACGCCTTCGTCCACAATGGCCGAATACGTGGATGAATGGGCTGCCGCAGGCCGCAAGAACATTTTCGGCGAGACCGTTCTCGTGCAGGAGATGCAGTCGGAAGGCGGCGCAGCCGGTGCCGTTCACGGTTCTCTTCAGGCCGGTGCGCTCACTACCACCTACACTGCTTCGCAGGGCCTTCTGCTCATGATTCCCAACATGTATAAAATCGCGGGCGAGCAGCTTCCCTGCGTTTTCCATGTTTCGGCCCGCACACTCGCCTCGCATGCCCTGAGCATCTTCGGCGACCATCAGGACGTGATGTCCGTTCGTCAGACCGGCTTCGCCATGCTCTGCGAAGGCTCCGTTCAGGAAGTCATGGACCTTGCCGGCGTCGCCCACCTGGCCGCCATCAAATCGTCGATTCCCTTCGTAAACTTCTTCGACGGTTTCCGCACATCCCACGAAATCCAGAAAATCGAGATGCTCGAGCAGGATCAGCTCGAACCGCTGCTCGACCGCGAGGCTCTCGCCCGCTTCCGCCAGCGCGGCCTTACGCCCCAGGCTCCCGTGAGCCGCGGCATGGCCGAGAACGGCGATGTATTCTTCCAGCACCGCGAGGCATGCAACACGGCCTACGACGCCGTGCCCGAGGTTGTCGAGGAATACATGAACAAAATCTCCGAAATCACCGGCCGCAAATACGGCCTGTTCAACTACTACGGCGCTCCCGACGCCGAGCGTGTGATTATCGCCATGGGTTCGGTAACCCAGGCCGCCCAGGAAGCCATCGACTCGCTCGTTGAGAAAGGCGAGAAAGTAGGCCTCGTGGCCGTTCACCTCTACCGCCCCTTCTCGGCCAAGCACTTCCTCGCCGCCGTTCCCGCTACGGCCAAGCGCATCGCAGTGCTCGACCGCACCAAAGAGCCCGGCGCATCCGGCGAACCGCTCTTCCTCGACGTCAAGGAATGCTTCTACGGCAAGGAGAACGCCCCCCTCATCGTTGGCGGCCGCTACGGTCTGGCCTCGAAGGACACCACTCCCGCCCAGATTATCGGCGTGTTCGAGAACCTCGCCCTCCCCATGCCCAAGGACCACTTCACAGTGGGCATCGTCGACGACGTGACTTTCACCTCGCTCCCCCTCCCCGAAGAGGTTGCTCTCGGCGACAAGTCGACTACCGAGCTTAAGTTCTACGGCCTCGGTGCCGACGGTACCGTAGGTGCCAACAAGAACTCCATCAAGATTATCGGCGAGAACACCGACAAATACTGCCAGGCATACTTCGCCTACGACTCCAAGAAGTCGGGCGGCTTCACCTGCTCCCACCTCCGCTTCGGCGACGCTCCCATCCGCTCCACATATCTGGTAAATACGCCCAACTTCGTGGCTTGCCACGTTCAGGCCTACCTGCATATGTACGACGTGACCCGCGGCCTGCGCGACAACGGCACCTTCCTGCTCAACACCATCTGGGAAGGCGACGAACTCGCCAAGAACCTCCCCGCCAAGGTCAAGAAATACTTCGCCGACCACAACATCACCGTCTACTACATCAACGCCACCAAGATCGCTCAGGAAATCGGTCTGGGCAACCGCACCAACACCATCCTCCAGAGCGCATTCTTCCGTATCACCGAGGTAATCCCCGTTGACCTTGCCGTTGAGCAAATGAAGAAATTCATCGTCAAGAGCTACGGCAAGAAGGGTCAGGACGTTGTCGACAAGAACTATGCGGCCGTAGACCGCGGCGGCGAATACCACCGTCTCGACGTAGACCCCGCATGGAAGAACCTCTCCGTAGATGCCTGCGAGGCCAACGATGATCCCGAATTCATCAACCGCATCGTGCGCCCCATCAACGCCCAGGACGGCGACCTCCTGAAAGTCTCCGACTTCAAGGACATCGCCGACGGCACATGGCAGAACGGCACCGCCGCCTACGAGAAGCGCGGCGTAGCAGCCTTCGTGCCCGAATGGCTTGAGGAAAACTGCATACAGTGCAACAAGTGCGCTTACGTCTGCCCCCACGCCGCCATCCGCCCCTTCGTGCTCGACCAGGCCGAGATGGCTGCCGCTCCCTTCGGCGAGGATGCCACTATCCCCGCAATCGGCAAGACATTCACCGGCATGCGCTTCATTCAGAGCGTCGACGTGCTCGACTGCCTCGGATGCGGCAACTGCGTTGACGTCTGCCCCGGCAAGAAGGGCGTGAAGGCTCTGCAGATGAAGCCCCTCGAAACCCAGCTCGACAAGCAGAAGCAGTGGGACTACTGCACCAAGGACGTAGCCTCCAAGCAGGACCTCGTCGACATCAAGGCCAACGTGAAGAACTCTCAGTTCGCCACTCCGCTCTTCGAATTCTCCGGCGCATGCTCGGGTTGCGGCGAGACTCCCTACGTGAAGCTCATATCCCAGCTCTTCGGCGACCACGAGATGGTTGCCAACGCCACCGGCTGCTCCTCGATCTACTCCGGCTCCGTGCCCTCCACCCCCTATACCACCAACTTCCGCGGTCACGGCCCCGCATGGGCCAACTCGCTCTTCGAGGACTTCGCCGAGTTCGGTCTGGGCATGACCATCGCCAACGAGAAGATGCAACTCCGCCTCGAAGGCCTCATGAAGCAGGCCCTCACCTGCGACTGCTGCTCCGCTGAAATCAAAGAGCAGGCTCAGAAATGGCTCGACAACCGCGACAGCGCAGAAGCCACCCGCGAGGTATTCGAAACCATCGTTCCGCTCTGCGAGGCATGCAGCTGCGACGTATGCAACGGCATCGTGGCCCTGAAGAACTTCATCGTGAAGCGCTCGCAATGGATTATCGCCGGCGACGGCGCCGCCTACGACATCGGTTTCGGCGGTCTCGACCACGTACTCGCCTCCGGCAAGAACATCAACATTCTCGTGCTCGACACCGAGGTTTACTCCAACACCGGCGGCCAGGCGTCGAAAGCCACCCCGATCGGCGCTATCGCCAAATTCGCCGCAGCCGGCAAGCGCGTGCGCAAAAAAGACCTCGGTCTCATCGCCACCACCTACGGCTACGTATACGCCGCACAGGTGGCTATGGGTGCCGACCAGGCCCAGACCCTCAAGGCCATCCGCGAGGCCGAGGCCTACGACGGTCCCTCGATCATTATCGCCTACTCCCCCTGTATCAACCACGGCCTCAAAGCCGGCATGGGTCACTCGCAGGAAGAAGAATCCCGCGCCGTGGCTTGCGGCTACTGGCACCTCTGGCGCTACAACCCCGCCCTCGAAGCCGAGAACAAGAACCCCTTCACGCTCGACAGCAAAGAGCCCGACTGGGCCGAGTTCGAGAACTTCCTCAAAGGCGAAGTGCGCTACGCTTCCGTAGCCAAGCAGTATCCCGCAGAGGCTGCCGAACTCTTCGCAGCAGCAAAGAGCAACGCGCAGTGGCGCTATAACAACTATGTGCGCCTCAGCAAAGAGCCCTGGGGCTACGGCGACGGCACACCCGAAGTGAAGTAACCCCTCCATACAATTCCATCAAAAGGCGGAGCGCCCACCCGGGCGCCCCGCCTTTTTGCGTCCGGGGGTCACTTCAACCCGACACACCCCCTTTGCGTGCTTATTCCTCTGCTACATCCAGGCACCAACCAGAAAGAGCGTGCGGCAATTCCGATCTGACTTTAATGTCTTTAAGGACTTTAACGCCCCTAACGACTTTAAAGGCTACCATGACTCGCCCCATTTTTTTTTGCAAAAATTGCTTCTGCGCTGCCTCAAACGCGCTAAAAAGCGCATCCGCGCCCCAAAATTATCCTTTATTGACGTTTTTAGCCCCAGTTTCGCATATTTCATAAAATTATATTTGCATACCCAAAACGCGATTTATCCAAAGAATAATAAACCTAACAACAATAACTTTTAACCAGTACTTTATCTTTATGACCTTAAATGCTACACAATTCATGAAGGCCGCGGCCGTGCTGTGTGCCTCGTTGGTATGCTCGCAGGCCACCATAGCCCGCGACTACGCCAACTGGATGGCCGAGCTCCCCGACGGAGCATTTTTATACACGCTATCGATTCCGGGTTCGCACGACACCATGACCGGAGAAGGCTTCATTACGGCAAGCAATGCCTACAACTCCCAGACACAGACACTGACTCTTGCTGATCAAATATCCAAAGGCGTGCGTGGCCTTGATTTACGCCCGGCCATCCGCAACAACCAGCTTTGGTGTAACCATGGTCCTCACGAGACCAATAAGAACTTCAACGATGCCTTCAACACACTATGCGATTATCTTGACCAGCACCCGACTGAGTTCTTCATCATGCATCTGCTGCCAGGTAGCAAGGGCGTTCTTTCAGATGATTATACCGCCGCAGAACTCTCGGATTATCTTAACGCACTTGTTTCCAACGAGCGCTTCAAAAAATATCTGATTCCTTTTCAGCCAAATCTTCAGGTCGGCCATCTACGTGGCAAAATCTGCCTTCTGCCCCGATATGATTTAGTCGATTGGAAAAACGATATGAATTCCGTAATTCTGCACAACTGGAATGACAATAACAGCAACGTCTATAGCTTCCCGAACTCCAAGACAGCAACGGAATACAACAACTACAAGGAATTCATGATTGGCGTTCAAGACCTTGCCCACACAAACGGCAACGCACTCAATCAGAAAGTAACGGCAATGAAAAGCCTTGTGGACTACACCAGTTCCAAATGCTTCACTCCCAACATTACTAACCTGACATGGGGTATAAACTTCCTTTCTGCATACACTAACCCCAGTATTTCTACCGCCGACGGCTACGCAGAAAACGCAGAACGCTGCAACAAGGAATTTATCGACTATATCGGACGTGCAGATTACAACCCCGGTCCGTTAGGGTTGGTGCTTGCAGACTTCGTTGGCGCAGAATCTCACACATATAACAATGGTGGCATACTTACTAAGACCCGTACCACCTATGGTGAGCAGTTGGTAAATGCCATCATAGAAAACAATTTCAGCTACATAAGCACAATCTCGCCCTCCGTTGTCGCTCCGCTCTTCCGCAAAGTGAAAAACGACGCATTCCATTATAATGGCTTCCGTGGCAATCTCGAATTTGTTGACGTGAACAACAATGGCAAACTCGATCTTATCCACAAGCATCGCAATACCGCCGACAGCTGGAATTTGGAAATCAATCTCTACAACAACGACGGCAACACCCTTTCATCTCGGAGCAGCATTCCCTGCGCCCATCCTACCGACCCATGGGGCAACGATTCAAAAGGCTACAACCGCATCCTCGTTCCCATCGACTACAACCGCAACGGAAAGGTTGATTTTCTCAATTTCGGACAACACACCTGGCAATATAACGGCTCCGATTGGACATGGGGCGGAACTTTTATACTTGACAACAAAGGAGGCTCATACGAAGTGAGAAAAGACATCACATCTGCCCTCTATTCTCAGGAGCTCCACATGCACGACAAAGATATCGAACAGCGAGTGCAGGGGCTGATGATAACAGCCGACTTCGACATGAACGGACGCCCCGAGGTAGTTGTATTCAAACGCGGTAACGACACAAAAGAAGGAGAGGACGACGTAACAAGAAATGCCTATCCCACTCTGTTTAAAAACGAGGGAGGCACATTCTACGGAGCCAATATTACACTTCCCGAGGTGGCTGACGGCACAATGGCAGTAGGCGATTTCAACAACGACGGACGCCCCGACTTCGTTATCACCGGTCGCACATCCGAGGGCGTACGCCAGATATGGCTCTGCCTCAACACCACAGTGTCTGAACATCAGTATTCTTTTAACTGCCAGCAACTGACTGGTCTCAGCCAATACGCCACCATATTCGGCGCCATCGCAGCTGCCGACCTGAACAACGACGGGCTGCTCGACCTCGTCATTACCGGCGAAACAGCCACTTCCGACCATACTTTCAACATCCTCCTCAACCAGGGCGGAAATAACTTCACAGCTGTTGACAACAGCAATTTCCCCGGTCTGCATTGCAGCGGCCTCGACATCTGCGACCTTAACGGCGACGGCTATGCTGACATCGCCTATCAGGGAGCTTCGGATGGCGACCGTAAGGACGGCGCAGCCACAGGCGTCCTGATGAATCAGGGCGACGGCACTTTCTCCAGTTTCGACTTCGATTTCATTCAGTTGCGCGGCGGAGGTACAATCCGTTTGGCCGACTACAACCGTAACGGCAATGTTTCGCTTGCTGTGATGGGCTATGGCGAAGACGGCTTCGCAGTTTACGACCAGATGCCTATCGCTCCCAGCCCCGCTGCTGCCAAGAAAGCTCCTGCCCGCGTGAACTTCGCTGACGGCGCCGATGAGATTTCGTTCAAGAGCAATCCTTATCAGAAACTCGATTGCACCAAGACAGACTTAAACGACAACCAGGTTCAACTTTCCTGGGAAAGTCTGGGTGACGAATACTCCTACAATTACATCGTGAAACTCAAAGACGGCTCAATGGTTTATGCCGTCCCCGCCGTGACGAGCGAAAGCTCCGACGTAACAGCCGGTCCACGCGCCCTGCTCACCGGGACTACCGACCAGGCCATACGTTCCACCTCGGTTACTCTCAACGTGAAGCCCTCCGACGTGAAAGCATGGGGTGTACACGCCATCGCCCCCGACCGCACAACTTCGCTTATCTACCTCGACAGCAACGACGTAGTAACCGGCATCGATGGCATCAACCTGGACGAGAACGATGCCGATGCACCCGTGGAATTCTACAACCTGCAGGGCCAGCGCGTGGTTAATCCCTCCAACGGCATCTACATCCGCCGTCAGGGCAGCAACGTAACCAAGGTTCGCATCTGATTTCCCCCTGCGGATAATCCAGCAGATACCCGCGCCCCCGCCCCGGGGGCGATACATCCCAAAGATACTCCCCTAACCGGCGGTGTGTCGAAATCGTGGATTTCGACACACCGTCTTAGCGTTTGGAGGGGGCCAATAGCGCGAAATATAATAAATCGCCATAACCCAGCGCGAAGCTTAGGAGGTGCGAATTATTTCGCACCTTACGCGTTCGGGCTTTTGCTCACATGGCCCCCAAATACACTATCTTTTATGGCTTTAGCGTTTCGCGAATGCGTAAGGTGCGAAATAATTCGCACCTCCTACCATCCGGGCGCATGCCCAATAGGGCAATGTTTAAACGGCAGGCGGGGCGCCCGGATGGGGGTGCTCCGCCTGCTGATATAAGAGGTTTTTTGCGACCTTATTTTGCCGCCTTTTAGAGCCTTATTTTGCGGCCTTGGTGGTTTTCTTTGCCTTGGGCTCTGCGGCGGCTTTGGAGGCAGCTTTAGGGGCTTTCTCAGCCTTCATAGTGGCTTTGGGTGCCTTCTCGGCTTTCGCTTTCGGAGCCTTCTCGGCCTTGGGTTCGGGCTTGGCCTCGGCGCGCTGACGCAGCAGATGCTCCTCATTGAGGTGCTCCTCGTTGAGGCGCAGGGTCTCAACCTCCTTGTTTAGGGTCTCGATCTCTCGGGCCTGGTTGCGGATGGTGGTAAGCAGCGAGTTGAGTTCCTCGTTCTCGATGCTCATGGGATACTGCTCCTCAACGCGCACGATGAAGTCGGAAAGCACATTCATATAGTTGGTGAACGCCTGATAGGGAGTCTCGTAGGGAGAGAACATCGAGTGGCTGGCTCCATCGGCGAAATGCTTGGTCGACATGTAGAAAAGATGGTCGGAAGCCTGGAGGCGACCCCAGTCCTGCTTGAGCTGACGGTTGTCGGAGAGGCGCACGCGCTCGGCCACGGAGTAGAGTTTGCTGAATGCCTCGTTCTGTAGCTTGTTGCCGAGCCATGCCGAGGTGTCGCGGGCTTCGTCGGCCCAGCTGATTGGGTGAACAATCGAGAGCGTGTCGACGGGCTTGAGCGTCTTGACAGCCTCGGTCGGCGTCATGAACTGCACTCCACGGTCGGCGGCGAAGCGCGGCAGGGCCTCAAGGAACTGGAATATTCCGGTATCGGCATGGTGGAATTCGCCGAACGTCTCCAGATTCATGAACAGATTGAAAATCTGCTCTTCCTGAGGGGTGTCGGCAATCCATCCGATATATTTGTCGGCGGTAAGAGGATATTCGCTCCAGCTGGTGTCGGCGAAGCGGCGGGTGATGTCGTCGCTGAGCTTGTCGTTTTTCAGAAGAAGCTTGAGCTTTGGCTGCGAGGCGGCGGAATAGACGTAGTCGGGCGATTTCCAGCCGAGGATGTGCTTGGCGCCCTCGGTGATGCACCCCTTGAAGCCCATTTCGTAGATCTGCGGCGCCATCTCGTCGCAATAAATCAGCTCGGCGTTGCGGAACACCTTTGGTGTCTGGCCAAAAAGTTCCTTGATCTTCTGCGAGTGGAGCTTCACCTGAATGGCGAACTCCTCGGGATCGGCAAGCGAAGCGAGCGAATGGTCGTAGGTCTCGGCGAGAAACTCCACGCGACCGGTGTCGGCGAGCTTTTTGAGCAGGTCGACGAATTCGGGCACATACTGCTCGCACTGCTCCAGAGCCACGCCGGTGATGGAGATCGCGCAGCGGAAAGCCCCTTTGGTATCCTCGATCATGCGCAGAAGGCTCTGGGCGGCGGGAATGTAGCTGCGGTGGGCAATACGGGTTATGATGTCGTCGTTGGCGAAGTCATCGTAGTAATAATGGTCGTTGCCTATATCGAAGAAGCGGTAACGTTTCAGGCGGAACGGCTGGTGAATCTGGAAATAGAAGCAGATTGCTTTCATATCGGTTGTCGTTTTTATGATTTTTACGGTTGGGATGAAAATATAGCGGAGAGAGCCGATGATGCTCCGGATTTACCAGCCGAGCACTTTATGATATATGTCGATTACTTTGCGTCCGGCCTTGTCCCAGGTAATCTGGGCAACCTCGGCGAGGCCGTCCTCGCGGAGCTGATTGTACATGGCCGGATAGGTTATGATCGAGTAGATGGCATCGGCCATGGCGTCAATGTCCCAGTAGTCGGTCTTGATTACGTTGGTGAGGATTTCGGCGCAGCCGCTCTGCTTTGAGATGATGGAAGGCACGCCCATCTGCATAGCCTCGAGCGGCGAGATTCCGAATGGCTCGCTTACCGAAGGCATTATGTAGACGTCGGAGGCCTTGAGCATCTCGTAGACCTGCTTCCCCTTCTGGAATCCGGGGAAATGGAAGCGGTCGGCGATACCGCGCTCGGCGGCCAGGGAAATCATCTTGTCCATCATGTCGCCCGAGCCGGCCATCACGAAACGCACGTTGTGGTCGAGCTTGAGCACCTTGGCGGCAGCCTCCACAAAGTATTCCGGACCCTTCTGCATGGTGATTCGGCCGAGGAAGGTCACGATCTTGTCTTTCGGCTTGGTAACCTGCACGTCGAGCAGTTCCTGGCTCAGTGGCACCACGGCGTTGTGTACGGTGGTCACCTTGGCGGGGTCTATGCCGTATTTCTCGATTACGGTCTGGCGCGTGAGGTTGGATACGGTGATGATATGGTCGGCGTTGAGCATGCCGTCGCGCTCGATGTTGAACACTGTGGGATTCACGTTGCCGCGCGAGCGGTCGTAGTCGGTGGCGTGCACATGGATTACCAGCGGCTTGCCCGTCACCTGCTTGGCGTGGATGCCGGCGGGATAGGTGAGCCAGTCGTGTGAATGGATTATGTCGCAGTCGACGGTGCGGGCGATCACACCTGCCACAATCGAGTAGTTGTTGATCTCCTCAAGCAGGTTGTCGGGATAGCGGCCCGAGAACTCGATGCAGCCCAGGTCGTTGGTGCGCATGTAGTTGAAATCGGCGTAGATATTGTCGCGCAGGCGGAAATAGAGGTCGGGATCCATGAGCTTTCCGATGCGGCTCTCCACATAGTCGCGGTTCACGTCGCGCCAGGCCACGGGCACCTGCGAGCAGCCGATTATATGGGCGAATTCACGGTCTTCGTCGCCCCATGGCTTGGGGATTACGAAAGTGATGTCCATGTCGCCGCACTCCCACATGCCCTTGGTGAGGCCGTAGCTGGCAGTGCCTAATCCGCCGAGGATATGAGGTGGAAACTCCCACCCGAACATTAAAGCTTTCATCTTGTTGGTTTATGGTTGGTTAGAGTGGGATTAATCGTGGTCGAAACGGCGGAGTGTGCGCAGAGTGCGCAGTACCTCGGCGATGTTGGTGCCGTGGGATATGGCTCCGCGGCCGGAGAATGGCGGGTTGCCGTCGTAGAGCTGACTCAGCGAGCCGATACATCCCTGGCTCATCTCCTCCTCGAAGCCTATGAGCATGCGGTCGATGTAGCTCACGCCGCTGCGTCCGAACACCTTGAGGTAGGCGTCGGCGTAGAAGCCCATGAGCCACGGACGCGAGGGGCCGTTGTGCATGGCCATCTCGCGGTCGTAAGGCGAACCGAGATAGAATGGACGGTAGCCGTAGCTCTTGGGCGAGAGCGTGCGCAGCCCCTTGGGAGTAAGCAGTTCGCGCGTCACCACGTCGAGCACACCCTTGCGCTGGCGGCGGTCGAGCGGCGAGTAGTCAAGGCCGATGGCGATTGCCATGCTCGGACGCACCGAGGGGTCGGCGTAAGAACCGTTCACATAGTCGTAGAGGTAGCCGTAGTCGTTGAGGAAGGTGTCGATGAAAGGCTGCTTCATCTTCTCGGCCGTGGCGATGTAGGCCTCTCGGCGCTCCGCCAGGTCGGGATTCCCCTCCAGAAGGTCGGCGGCGAAGAGCAGAGCATTGTACCAGAGCGCATTTAGCTCAACGAGCAGCCCGGTGCGCGGCACTACCGGGCGGCCGTCCCACGTGGAGTTCATCCACGAAGCCGGCTGCATGGTGCCGTCGGTGGAGAGCATTCCGCTCTCCTGCAGTTGCAGGCGCGGATGGCGCCCGGCAAGCGTGAAGTCGATAAGGTCGGTCACAATCTGGCTGTAGCGCCCGGCGGCAGCCTCGCGGCCGTAGTTTTTGGCATATTGCTGGATGGCCCATATGGCCCACCAGGGGATGTCGGGAAGGTCTATGCCATGGATTGTGCGCGATATATGGCCGTCGGCCATGAAGCGGTCGAGCGCCATCACGGCGGTGCCCATGATTTCCTCGAAATCGTCGCGGTGGTCGATGGCTATAGTGTTGCCCGGAAGCGACATGAATGTGTTGCGGGCCAGGATAGTGCCCCAGGGATAGCCAGAGAGCATATATTCGTGGTCGCCGCGCTTCAGATAGAGCTGCTTGGCCGAGTTCTTCAGGCAGTTGAAGAAGCTGGTGCGCGCCGTGCGCGAGGCTATTTCGTTTTCATACATCTTATGGAGCGAGCGCGTGCTGACCTCGCTCAGGCCGGCAGAGAAGATAATCGACTCGCCTTTCTTGATGTTCACCTGGAAATAGCCGGGCACCCAGAGGTCCTCGCAGTAGGGCACCCCGCGCTCAAGATCCTTCACATACTCCACGTTGCGGTACCAGTCGGGCTGACTTACCCATTCGGGCTTGCGCGTGAGCTGCATGTAGAGCGTCGGATACCCCTCGTAAAGGCAGCAGGCCATACCGTTGGGCACCGGTGTCATCTCCGTGTTGATGCGGTCGTTGGCTATACAGAGCGAGTTGACCTCGCGGAACGCCAGGAAGGGGCGGAACTGCAGAGTCGTGGGCGAGTGGGCCTCGACAAGGGTGTAGCGGATAAGGATGCGGTTTTCCTTGGAGATGAAGATTTTCTCTTTGGTAAGAATCACGCCGCCCACGCGATACGTAACGCGCGGCACGCTCTCGCAGTCGAACTCGCGGATATACTTGTGGCCGTTGGGACTGTAGACCCCACCCTGATAGCGGTGGAGCCCCAGATTGAAGGCAGCGCCATGCTGTATCACCGTCTCGTCGAGAGTCGACAGCAATACGTGGGGCTTGTACTCCTCATCGCCGATGGGCACCACAAGCAGTCCGTGCTGCTTGCGCGTGTTGCACCCCACAATCGAGGTGCAGTGATAAGCGCCGGCCTGGTTTGTACGCAGCATCTCCTTCGGAAGACTCTGGTCGAGATTGATCAGCAGGTGCTTATCAAATTTAAGATAGCTCATTGAGATAGGTTTGGAAGTTGTTAGAATTGTCAAGGTTTAAAGCCGGGCGCAGACCCGGTGGAAAATGTGTGCGGACTCGTCCGCACCAAAGCCGAAGCAGGCCGGAATTGTCCCACAACATAGCTTTGCAGCAGTTTTCCATTGGTACTTATCAATATTAGCCTCGTGGCTGATATTCAACAACGAATTTAGCCCATTTGCACTGATTTTACAAATATTTGCCACGATTTTTAATTTTCTTTAGAGTCACCGCAGGTTTTCTGAAAAGACATACGTGCCAGCGGCCTTTCACCCCTAAGCTGCGGCGGATTGACCGGCAACACCTCGGCCATCCGGGTAAATAATAGGGCGGTGTGTCAGAACTCGACATTCTGACACACCGCCTGTACGTAGCCCGACCAGAAGCCGGACGTCCCGTCGGAGGGAAGAATTATTCCCTGAACATCTTTACGCGGTTCCAGCGGCCGTCGAGAGCATCGGGCACGCAGTCCACAGACTCAGGCTGCTTCATGTCGGCAAACTGGCTCTGGCTCCAGATAAACGGGAGCTGATTCACATGGGCCGTGCCGAATTTCATCCAGAAGGATGTGCGCGTGCCGTTGATCGAAGGCTTGCGGGTGAGGCCGGCAAGCGTCTCCTTTATCAGGTTGCGCGAGAAAGCCTTGGCGTCGACCGAGCCGTCGGGACGCACGCGCGGCATCTCGGTCGTGCCGTAGCCCAGATCCCAGCGCCCGTAGATCGAGAGCGGCTCTCGGTCTTCGGTATAGGTAATCAGGTCTTTGGCAGTCTCGATGTCGCTGACGGTGTCGAGACGCGTCCACAGTTGGTTGCGGCGCATCGGGCGGAGATTCATGCTCTCGAGCTCATAGCCCACCCACCAGGACACGGGCTGATTGACACCGAAAATATGGCTGGGCGAGATAAGGTGATGGTCGTAGTCGAGATGGTTCGGCACGTAGCCAGTGGAATCGGTGAGCTTCACTTCCTTGCCGTCGCAGCGGAAGAGGACGAACCGGTTGTAGCTCATGTCGAGCAGACCTATTTCGCCCGTATTGGCATCGACGATGTGGTAGCCGTTGAGGTAGGTTCCCGTATTATCGAGCGAGCAGTATTCGTAGAACTCTGTGATATTGCGGGCGAACTGCTCTGCGGCGGCCGAGCGATAGGTCAGCCATATGCCGGCCACACGGGTCTTGTCGTAAAGGTCGACATGGGTGGTCTCGTTAAAGCCGATGCCGTTGCCGTTGAATCCGAAGTCGGTGTTGGAGCCGAACTGGCCCGGGCAGTTGGCGTTCTGCGTCACGAAATCCTCACCGATGCAGTACGTAACGGCACACGACTGCGCCCAGAAGCAGCACCAGGAATTGTGGGTCCAGAACACCTCGCCGTCGGGCATCATTTTGGTGAAGGCCGTGCAGTGGTCCGGGCGGTCTTTCGAAGAGGTCTTGTGTGCGGTTCCGTATCCCATCACGAGTCCGAGCTGGTCGCCCAGGCAATCGAAAAGATCGTATTGGGAGTTGATGAACACCACATCGAGAAAAGTAAGCGGCGTATCGCCATAGCCGAGCGCAGCCTGCGCGGGGGCCATGGAGGAAAGCTGGAGGTCGGCGAGTTCCACGCCGGTGCGCGGAGCGTTGCCGGCGGCGCCGTCGTAGATGCCGAGCTGACGGAACATCAGGCGTATTATCTTCTGCACCTTATCGTCGGAACTTCGGGCCGAAACCCATTGGTAAAGATAATTGTAGTTCTCGACCAGTACCTTTGCCGACACCGTGAGATATTCGGGCTTCACCTCGATGGAGAGCGCATTCTGTGGCGTCGCCCCGATAAGGAAGTTACGCCAGGAGTTGTTGCGGGTGGCAAGTATGGTTGCCCCGGTCTGCACCTTCCCCTGCACGTAGCCGGCGTTGTATTCGTTCTGATAGATGCTCACGTCGGGATTCTGGGCATAAATGGCATAATTCCAGTTGTTGTCGACACACTGGGCGAAGCCACACGTATATTCGTCGAGAACGAACTGCGTGGGTTCCGTATTCCTGAAGGCGGGTTTATATGTAGCCATAGTATTCAATTGATTTTAAAGCGGGTTATTCCATAAACATTTTCACCTTGTTCCAGGCGCCATCGATTGCGTCGGGAATACAATCGACCTCCTCGGGAAGCTTGAAGCGGGCCCAGCGGCTCGCGCTCCACACGAAAGGCGTACCGTCGATATACGGGCTGCCGAACTTCATCCAGAATGAGGTCTTGGCGCCATCAATCGAAGGCTTCATGCTGAGCGACGAAAGCACGGCTTTGATTTCCTCGGAGCCGAACACCTTGGCGTCGATTGAGCCGTGAGGCTGATAGCGCAGGAATTCCGACGTACCCATATTCTTGTCCCAGCGGCCGGCTATAGAAATCGGCTCGAGGCTTTCGTTGTAAGTTATCAGGGCCTTGGCGCTGTCGATGTCGTGTACGTTGGCTATATTGCGCCACAGCTGATAGCGGCGTTTGGGAGCGCCGTCGATGGTTTGGAGTTCACGCCATATACGCTTGTAGCTCGGGATGTTGCAGCCGAGCACGTGGCGCTCCGTGACCATATGGTGGTCCCAGTCGAGGAAATTCGGCTCGTAGCCGGTGGAATCGACCACCGTAAGCTTCTCGCCGTCGCTCTTGAAGAGCGCGAAGCGGGCATAGCTCATGTCGATCATGCCGAACTCTCCGCGATAGGCATCCACGAGCATATACGCGTTCAGATAGGTGCCCGTATTGTCGAGCCGACAGTAGTCATAGAATTCATCGATGGAGCGCGCGAAATTCTCGGCTGCCGCCGCGCGCCATGTGAGCCATACACCGAGCGTCTTCGATTCGTTGTAGAAATACGTTTCGGTAGTCTCGTTGAAGCCGATGCCGTGGCCATTGAAACCGAAGTCTGTATTCGAGCCGAACTGGCCGGGGCAGAAAGCGTTCTGCGTGAGGAAATCAGATCCTATCACATAGGTTATGGCACACGTCTGGGCAAACAGGCAGCACCAGCTTGTGTGGGCCCAGTAGATTTCTCCGTTGTCCATCTTCTTTACGAAGCCGGAGCAGCGGCCTGGCTTCAGCCGGTCGGCAGGCCCGTTGAGTTTGTCGAGCTTCTTGGCCTCATCGTCTTTCGCAACCTTGTTGAAGGCCACCCCGATCTCCTTCGAAGCGGCGTCCCAGAGGTCCATCTGGCCGTTGAGGAAATAAATGTCGATAAATGTGAGCGGCTCGTCGGCCGAATGCAAAGTGGCGTCCTCGGCATCCATGTTGGCGAGCTTGAGGTCGTCGAAAGTCACGGCTTTCAGAGGCTCCTTGTCGGCTGCGCCGTGATAGATTCCGAGCATTCGGTACATCAGGCGGATTATGCCCTGCACCTTTTCGTCGCCGCTGTTCTTCTCGGCCCAGTCGGTCAGATAGTTGTAGTTGTCGACCAAGGTCTTCACGGCGGCTTCCACGGCGCCTTCGGGAGGAGTGACCGAATCGGCTCCCGGACCTTCGTCGAGCACATACCACCGCCACGTATTATTGCGGGTGGCTTTGATTACGCGGTTGGTCTGAACCTTGCCCTGCACGTAGCCGGCATTGTATTCATTCTGATAGATGCTGACCGACGGATCCTGGGCGTAGACGGCATAATTCCAGTTGTTGTCGATACACTGGGCGAAGCCGCGGGTATACTCGTTGAGCACGAACTCGCGTGGTGCGGTGTTCTTGAAATTGGGTTGATACATAGTGGTAGATTGTTAAAGGGAAATCCTGATATGGATTTTATGTAGTAGGGAGATTATTTGGTGGATGAGGCGGAATCGGCCTGGCTGTCGGGAGCCGCTTCAGTTGCCGATGCGGGATGCACCTCCGCCTGCAGGGTCGCGTCGAGCGCCTGGGCGGCCTTGCGGGCCGCTTCGGCGGCATGTATGGCGTCGGCCGATGCCGTCTGGGCTGCCTGAGCGGCTACTTCCGCTGCCTGGTCGGCAGCCTTGGCGGCGTTCACAGCGTTTTTGGCCGCTATGCCGACCATCTCGTCGGTGCTGACCTTCTTGATAGGCACGTCGGCCGGTATCGGGTTGGCCGACTGAGCGGTGGTTGCCGTCGGGCCCTCGTCTCCGTGCTGCACGGCAACCGCAAGGGGAGCGTGGCTGGCGGAGTTGCGGCGTGCGCTTACGATAAGCTTACGCACAACCACTACAGCAAGCGATACGAAGGCAATCCACATGCAAACCTTGAAGGCCACCAGCGGATGGGCCGAAGTCGATGTTCCGGCCACCTTGGCTATACCGTCGATGATAAACGGGGCCACCACATTGCCGATAGAGTCCATCGAAGCGAACCATGCCAGCGTGAGGGTAAGAGCCACACGCGTAGACGCTACGGAAAGGCGATCGTAGTAGTACGGCTGAGCTATGCCATAGAAGTAGGCGGAGATAAGAATACCTATTCCCACAATCACGGCCGCGTCGGAGACGACCATAAGCACGAAGCCCAAAGCGATAAGCGCCATAACCACGATGGCCACCCTGTTCTTTAAAATGCGCAGACACCAGTTGAGCGAGAAGCCCGACGCCATGATGCCCAGGAACAGAATCGAGGTGAGATTGCCGGCGGTCGACGAATTGGTATAACGGAAGGGGATGTAAAGACTTATGGCCGCTATTACCAGCGTAATCACGAAATAATAGACGCAATACCGGATTAGCATCGGCATATTCACCTGCTCGGAGAATTTATAGTGCACCTTGGGCACGCCGACCTTGCTGGCGTCGCTCTTTCGGATATCCTGCGGCTCCTTGATGTACTTCTTGAACTTCGCGGCAAAGAACAGCGGAACGAACGGAAGAAGATAGATTATGAAGGGCAGGCGCCACCAGATTTTGGCAAGATAGCCGGTGGCGATTACGGAAATCATCAGCACCCCATTGAGCACGGCCGAAGTGTAGCCGTACTGCTCGGTACGCTTCGAGCCTCCGAAAAGGTCGGCGATAAAGGCGGTGGAAAGCGGCGACACGATACCCGCTGTAATTCCGATGAGGAAACTGAGCAAAATGAGGGTAATCATGTTGGGCGCCACAAAAAACAATGCACCGCCTATGCCATAAAGCAGACACGACCAGTTGAGGAGCTTCATGTTGTTGAACTTCGTGCCGATCCAGCCTCCGATAAACACAAAGGGGATAGCCGCGATATTGGGGCCGAACGTAAGAAACTGTGTTTCGAGCTGGCTTGTGCCCGGGAAGATCTTCTGCAGGTCGCCCATAATCGGCGATATGGCGAGCCCGGGGAGCGACGTGATTATAAAAATCACGTAGAGATTGAAAACGGCCCATAGTGGCAACGTATTATTGCCGTAGCCGGATTTTATGCCTCTCATAATATTATGGTTTTAATAAGTTGAAATTGAAATAACTAAGATAAAGGCTGGAGGATAGGCCGCTTCCGGTTCAGAATGTGAATGCCAGCTGAGTCTGGATTCGGCTGTCGGAAGCGCTCCCGTGGTTCCAGGTGGTGCGTCGGCCGTAAAGGTATTCGATTCCTGCCTGGAGATAGGAAGTAATGTTGTAGAAACAGTTTACCGCCCCATAGAGCGCATATTTGTAGTTCTGGCTCTCGGGGAGCGCATTGCAATAGTCCTCCACATCCCAGATGCGCGATTCGGAGAACATTGCATTTATCTGCCATTTGGCCGACGGATTGATGCTCACACCGATATTGGCGCCCATCATGGGCGAAGCCTTCATCTTGCCGGGGCACTCATTGTCGGGAACGAATGAAATAGGTTTGCCGGCGATATCCTGAAGGTAGGCGCCTATCCCTTTGCCGTAGGCAAACTGATAGTAGAACGTAACCGGCCGTGCAGGCTGCAGATTGCCCGACAGCATTACACCCCATCCCATCACTCCGCGCCGCTTGTCGGCCACAAGATCGCGATAGGAATAATGACGCAGTATGCCCGACACACGCACGCGGTTCCACTCCGACCATGAATATTCTATCCATGCCGGGAAATCGGGCACCATCTCCTCGGCGTCGGCGTTCAGCACCTGATGGCCGTCGAACGAGGGATAATCCTTCCCTCTGTAGTAGCCTTTGGAAGTATAATAGGAGGGCATGTCGGCGGCCACGGCGAATCGGAAACCATTGTATGACCGAGATGTGTACCCTATTTCATAAGCCACTGTCGACACGCATCCCGACGGACCCTCCGGGTCGATGGTGGGAGGCTGGCAGGCGTAGGCATCCTGAAATAGCGTAAGCTTCATGCCGGCGGTAAACCCGCGCCAGGACACATAGGCACGCTGGAGCATTATATCCGAGTCGATACCGTTGGTCCCCGCCTTGACATAGCCGGTAATCTGATTGGGCGTACCGGCGAAGCCCACAACCTGCAGGTCCAGAAAACCATTGATCGGATTGATGTAATAATCGCCCTTATGGCCCTCCGAGGCCGGTACCGGGATATCTGCCGTCACGAAACTGATGCCGGCACCCGACTGCTTGTAGAGATTATTGCCGATGTCCCAGCCGAGTATGGGATTTATCTCACCGCCTATAGTCATCACAAAATCGCTGTTGGCAGTCTTGACTACAAAAGCCGGTGCGGGAGCCTTGCCGGGTTCCTCCACCCGGGCTGCTTTCAACACCGCGCGGTCAGCATCGGTGGCACGGGCGAATTTTATCGGATTATCGGCGTCGGGAATGGAATCGCCTCCCGACGCGGCAAGCGTGCAGAGCGCCCACAGCCATAAAGCCGCTGTTATTCTTGAGAAGTTCATGTTGATGTTTCTTTAATTTACCAGAATAGTTGAATTCACGTTTTTGATTCCGAAAAAATACACGATTTAGCTCTTTATCGATAATTTATAAACATCCGGCCAATGGTTTTGTTTCCACTATGGCAACATTTTATCCCGGGGTCAAAACCTTTTCAATCATGCCCGCGTTTATTAGAGTGTGATTCCCTTGATTTACCCGTATTCAGCGCATTATTGTCTCTTACCGACACACTCCCCCACTTCACCAATTATATGTATATGTCATGAAATACATAGAAACCGGCTATGGTAAAATTCCATACATCTCACTGATTGCGATACTTTCGATATCGCTCGTGGTAAATCTTCCGGGACTGGCCATATCTCCCATCATGGGCAAACTCGACCAGATTTTTAAAAACGTCACCGAGCTTGAGATTCAACTCCTTACGGTGCTTCCCAATCTGGTGACGATTCCATTTATTCTCTGCTCGGGCAAAATCTGCACACCCAAAAACCAGATGGCGATACTCGCCACGGGGCTGGGCATATACACCCTTACCGGCGTACTCTATTTCTTCGCCACTTCGATGATACAGCTCATTCTGCTGAGCTGTCTGCTCGGAGTGGGTTGCGGACTGGTCATACCGCTCGCCGCCAGCCTGATCTCGCAGCATTTCGTAGGGAAGGCGCGTACAAAGCAACTCGGCATGAAATCGAGCCTTTCCAACTTCTCCGTGATTTTCGCTACGCTCTTCGTCGGCTGGATGGCCTCCATCAACTGGCATCTGGCCTTTGTCGTCTATATGATTCCCATCATACCGATGCTGCTCATCCCGTTTATGACCGACACCTATATCGACTCCCACAAAGCGGTGCGCCCCGGACCTCCCTACGAGCCTAAAGCGGAACCGGCGCGTCCCTCCGACGCCGATATCAAGAAGACCATAGCAACCCACAAACCAGCAAGCCCTAACTTCCACTTTCAGGGGCGCCGGGCTCTTGTGCTGCTCTTCGGAGTGATGGCACTATATTTCATCATGACCTATGCCACCGAGGTCGTTTCCTACTACCTTCCCTTCGATATGGAGCACTACGGCCTATCCACCGGCGATGTCGGTGTAGCCACGGCAATGTTTTTCGCTGCGGCCACCGTGGCGGGCTTCTTCCTTACACGAATCATATCGGTATTCAACAGCTCCACTGTTCAGGCCGCTATAGTGCTATGCATTCTCGGGCTGTTCATCACCGGGCTGTTCCACCACACGGCATGCTACATCGCCGGCGTCTTCATAATGGGCCTCGGTTACGGCGTAATCCAGCCGATTATCTACGACAAGACATCCTACATTGCCCCCACAGCGGCCAAGTCGACCGAATACTTCGCCTATCTGCTCACATGCAACTACATAGGCATCTCCTGCGTACCCTTCATTGTCAGCGCCATGAAGCGGCTATTCGACGCCCAGTCGGACCCGAACTTCTCCTTCATATTCAACGGATTCCTATGTGTAGCGGTACTCGTGCTGGCCATCGTGAAACGCAAATCGTTTGTTTTCCGTGCTGATGCCACCTCCTACGAACACCCCGCGCCCACGGCATCTACCACAACCTCTACCTCTTCCCGCCCTCAGGCATAAGCCCACCCGCCAAGCGGGGCTTCAAAAGCCCTCTTATTTCCAAATTTTCCGTATTTTTGCAGAATCGAACAATCTTTCAGGCTGTCGGCCTCCTCATATAACGGTATCGGCCGGCAGCCTGTCCCCTGAATTCAAACCATGAAAGTATTATTGGTAAGCGCAAGCCCGCGTATAGGCGGCAACACATTCACTGCACTCACGGAAGCGGCCCGAATTCTGGAGCAGGAAGGGATAGCTACCGAAACTATAGAAATCGGCACGAAGCCCATACGCGGCTGCATCGCATGCCAGTGGTGTAAGAACCATCCAGAAGAGCAACGCTGCGTATTCTCCGACGACATCGCCAACCGCATCTCGGCCATCGCCTCCGAAGCCGACGGCTTCATATTCGGAACGCCCGTATACTACGGGCAACCCAATGGCTCCGTCCTCTGCCTTATCCAGCGCATGCTCTACAGCAACGGCACGGCGTTCCACTACAAACCCGTGGCAAACGTCTGCATCTGCCGCCGTGGAGGCGCCACATCGGCATTGCAGACTATGAACTCTATGTTCGAGATGTGCAACATGCCCATCGTAACCTCGCAATACTGGAACATAGCCTACGGCCGCGAAAAAGGCGAAGTAAGCCGCGATCTGGAAGGCATGCAGACAATGCGCACCATGGCCCGCAACATGGCCTGGATACTCAAGAAATTCCACGGCGTAGCGACTACCTCCGCTCCCGACCGCGAATTCCCCTGGCAGCCCACAAACTTCATCCGCTGAAATGGTCCGGATGGTCTATTGTCCCCTTTGATTGAAAATCCCTCCCATAAAGTGGTCTATTATTGCGTCAGGAACACTCTCCAGCTTCCTTCTTTCTCGCCGCGTTCCACATACTTTTTTGAAATAAGCTGGTCAAGCAGTTTTTGGATGGCTGTAATGCTGATGCCGGTTTCTTCTTTCATGTCTGCGAGTGTCAGCGTCGGTTGGGTACGCATAGCGTTCAGAATTTTAGTATAATTGGATGTACGGAAAGCAATCCGTTCTCCGTCATACCACCATACATTTTCATTTTTCTCGCTGACAAACAATACATCATTATATACCTCTGTCGCTACCAGATTGTTGAAATACTTTAGAAATGGGCGTATATCCTTGATGTCCGCGTGAGCTCCGTCGGTCGGCACAGGACCTACTTCGAGATCTGCCTGACGGAGTGCTTCGAGATATTCGCTTTTCCTGCGGCTGCGGACTACAATCATCGGATAATTGTGGCGAGTGAGAATATAGTTCACCATCAGTCGGGCAATACGTCCGTTGCCGTCTTCAAAAGGATGTATGCGGATATAGCGGTAGTGGAACAACGCGGCTAACTCAACCGGAGATAATTTGCCTTCCTGTTCAGCGGTATTGTACCAGTCCACCAAGTCAGCCATAAGTCCGGGAGTTTCCTCCGGCGAGGCATACTCAAATCGGTCACCGTATCTTGTGATTACGCTATTGGGCCTTGTTTTATATTGCCCTGCGTGGATTATATAGCTTGTCTGTACGCCACCCGGCAAATTACGATAGACTATGTAATCATCGCGTAAGAGGGTCTTATGCAAAGTCCGTATAAAATTCTGCGTCAACGGTATATCCTTAACGGCGGCTTGCTCTGTCATAATCCGCAGACCGACATTACTTGCCGTCATCTCCGCAACGTCGCGCACATCGGCCTCGCCGATTACCTTGCCGAACAGTAACAGAATTTCTGTCTGCCCATAAGTCAGCGTGTTGCCCTCGATATGATTGCTGTTGTAATTGAAATCCACAGTAAAACGACGACTAAGCCTCTCCCTGTCTTTCTCAGAGAGCGGCTGTATGTTCTGCCAAGCGGCAAGCGCCTTTTTGATATTGAGATACTTCATACAAAATTTGCGTTATACCCGTGCAAAGTTAATAATAAATCTCAGAAAAAAGGTTGTATCGATACAACCTTTTACATAATATTTTTAAACCATCATATGAATAGGAAGTCTGAACATACCACTCGCACACAAATATACCACCTGAGAAGTGGTACATTATTTCCGCTCATACCTTTCCCTTTTAACCAATCGTGTTCTTCGAAAAACCCCGGCCCATCCGACGCCCATCATTCCGGTTTTCCACTGCACCGACAATTCTCGTTGCACAAGAGAGTATATAAATGTCGAGATCAATGCCAAATAAAAGCCTATCAATAGAACACAAAGACAATTGCACCATTGCCAAGTTAGAAAATCTTTGTAAATTTGCGGCGCAGTATTTCTTGTGGAGTATTGCGACCTTACATATTAGCTCAATCGCAGTCTGAATCACCACCTCGACACATGACCGAGCTAAAATAGTAATCCGTGAGTGCGTGCCATACGGCGCGGACTTTCTCGTAGGATTATTATGGCTTGTGGTGAGCCAAGACTGCGTATGACGAAAGTCTGCGCTTTTGTTTTGTAAGCAATAGTGCATAACTAAGTCAAACAGACATAATGGCAATATTGCACAAAACAAATAATATCACAAACCGATGAAAAAAGAAATTGAGCTATGGAAAAGCATTGTTTCGTGTATGCTTATTGTGCTACTCATGTTCTGCGCTCCCTTTGAGGCAATAGCACAAACACCAGGCAACAGAAGCAACGTCTTGGAGAACGGCACCCAATTGATTCTCCGTGTCAACGAAAATTTCAAAGCGGATAACACGGCAGATACAGGCTCTATCAACTCTATTGTTGATACAGATGTATATTCCGCAGATGGAACAAGAGTACTAATTAAGGCTGGAACGCCCGCTTGCATAGAGTTCTCCGCTGACCCCAATGGTTCATGGGGCAAAGCTGGCAAAATATGCCTTACTCATGCCGCTACTAAAACAATCGACAACAAACGTGTTTCACTTCGCTTAAGCAGTTGCAAAAACGGAGGGAGTAAATTAGGTGGCGTTATCGTGCTATCAGTATTATTATTCCCTCTTGGTCTTATAAGTGGTTGCATGAAAGGCAGTATGCCTAAGATTGAAGAAGGGACGACATTTAATGCATCTGTAATGCAGGATATTACAGTAGAGTAATCACCCGGCCAAGTTTCCCGGACGATAAAGGTGAACCAGACGCCAGAAACACAAGACTTGACAAAATAACCTAATTGTTATGTGGATAATAGCACTGATTTGCGTAATATGTTGGCTTGGCCCGGCATTAAAAGATGGTGGAAACATCAAATAAAATATTTTTTCTCCCTCGCACCACCGTGGATCAGAGAGCAATGCATCTTTCCCGGCGTCTCTTATGAGACTGATCTCAACAATCTCCCCGAACTGGCAAGGCGAGGCTTCCGCAATCCGTGGAGGCCTCGCCTTTATATGACGGTTATATTATGATTCTATGGGTAAAAAATTGTCGCCGATATAAGGTCTCTCTCACCGTCCGCTTAATCTTGAAGTCTCTATGTGATTTCAGCCCGGTGGCCAATATGTGGACAAAATACCTATAACGAAAAACTCAACCACTCGATTTGCAAGTAGTTGAGTTCCAAATGTTGTGACCCCGGAGAGGCTCGAACTCTCGACCCACTGATTAAGAGTCAGTTGCTCTACCAACTGAGCTACGGAGTCATCGTTGACGCTTCAGCGAATTCTGTCTTTGCGACGCCTTTTCGCTTTTGCGATGCAAAGTTAGAGAGTTTTTTTGAAACGACAAAGAGTTTTGGAATATTTTTTAATGACTATCTACATTTTCCCATCCCCACTAATCAATTTTATACTCTGAGGCCCGGAGGGCCGAGATTGTCTGCAACCCCAGGTGAAAGCCGTAGGCCGAGCCTGGAGTAGAGAGGGTCCTCAGCATCTAAGCCTCGGAGAGGCGATGTCGTAGTGCCGGATCTGCGAAGGTGAGGAGTTCAGTAAATAGTCATATATTTTTCGTTCGGGTGCGGGAGGGCGTCACCGGAAGCAGTACGACTGAAAACCGACAAACAGAAATCACGTCCTCACGCGGTTGCGGTAAGCCTGAGGAGACATTCCCATTATACGCGTGAACAGACGAGAGAGGTAATACGGGTCGGAGATGCCCACTTTATGACATATCTGGTTGACGCGCATCGATGTCTCATCCAGCAGGCGGCATGCCTCAGTTACTTTCAGCATATTGAAATATGCCATCGGGGCGTGGCCGGTGCGCCGGCGGAAAGCCGCCGCAAGATACGACGGAGAAATTCCGGCGTAGTTCGCAACCGAACCGAGTGTGAGCGTCCGCTCAATATTTTCGGTCATGAAATGAAGTGCAGCATCGACCGGGTCGACTGCCGAAACCGGAGCCGGACGAATCGCACGGCGATACTGACTTATAAACCGCAGCGACCCCAGATAGTGGTGGAGCAGCGACGTGGCGAACCCGAGGTTTTCGATGGAAAAACCGGCCGAGAGCGTATTGAAAATCTCCTCAAAGAGATTGATGCGAGTATGGATGCGCGAGTCGGCATTGAGATCCACTTCGCGCGGCGTAGACGCACCCTCGGCATAAAGCGGCGCAAGCGATCCGCTGAAATGAATCCAGTAAATTGTCCAGGGATCGGAGTCGGCAGCGGCATAGGAGTGGGGTTCGCCGGGCGGTAGGATGAAATAGCTGTTCGAGCCTACTTCATACGTACGTCCACGAAGCGCCATGCGCCCGTGCCCCTCCACACAATAGATGAACACATATTGCCCGATAGGCTCCATCCGTTCGCGGAAATGGTGCGACGCACGCGGGTAATACCCTATATCGGTAATGTATAGCGCGGCCAGCAGCGGGTCGTCGACCGCCTGATCGATAATAATCTTGGGGAGAACGAGCGTACGCTCGCCCACGAATCCGTCCTTCAGTTTCATGAGCAAAACAAAGATGTGGCGTTTACAGTGCTAAGTTACGGATAAAATAATAAAATCGTCCATCTATTTCGTCGAATAATACATTTCCCTTAGTGGAAAAGCGCCGTAACTTTGCGGTGAAAAGAAAACCATCAGGTATTTAACCTATTTCATGCCATGAAAAATCTCAACAGTAAATTTGTCTATTTCATCTGCTCCGTCTCGGCCATGGGCGGCCTCCTGTTCGGCTACGACTGGGTGGTAATCGGTGGGGCCAAACCCTTCTACGAAGTGTTTTTCGGCATCGAGACCTCCCCCTCGCTCCAGGGGTTGGCCATGAGTATCGCCATAGCCGGATGCCTTGTAGGCGCCATGACGGCCGGATGGCTCGCCGACCGCGCCGGCCGCAAGCCGATGCTCATTATGGCCGCGATACTGTTTCTTGTGTCGGCCTACGCCACAGGTGCCGTCGACACCTTCACGCCATTTCTTGTAGCGCGCCTCATCGGAGGCGTGGCCATCGGCATCGCTTCCGGACTCTCGCCGATGTATATCGCCGAAGTGTCGCCCTCGGCCATACGCGGACGTCTCGTGTCGCTCAACCAGCTTACGATAGTGCTCGGCATTCTCGCCGCGCAGATAGCCAATCTTCTGATTGCCGACCCCATCCCCGCCGGTCTGACAGCACCTCCCGCCGATTCGTGGAATGTCGCCATGGGATGGCGCTGGATGTTCTGGGGCGAGGTCATACCTGCCGCGGCATTCATGATAATGGTATTCTTCATCCCCGAGAGTCCGCGCTGGCTGGCCATGAAGGGTCGCCACGGCGAAGCTCACGCCGTACTGAAGAATGTAGGCGGCGCCGCATATGCCGCCACCGAGCTCGCCACCATCGAGGCTACTGCCGCTCCCGCCGGCGAGTCGGGCGGCCTGAAGACGCTTTTCAGCCGCGGGATGCGCCCTGTGCTTCTGCTGGGCGTAATCGCCGCCGTGTTCCAGCAGTGGTGCGGCACCAACGTAATCTTCAACTACGCGCAGGAGATATTCGCCAACGCCGGCTTCGATCTGGGCGACATGCTCTTCAACATCGTTCTCACGGGCATCACCAACGTAGTATTCACCTTCGTGGCTATCTATACGGTCGACCGCATCGGGCGGCGCGCCCTGATGCTCGCCGGAGCGGGCGGTCTCGCCGCCATCTATGCCGTGCTCGGCACGTGCTACTACTTCCACGTCACCGGCTTCTTCATGGTGGTCCTCGTGGTGGCCGCCATCGCCTGCTACGCCATGACGCTCGGACCCGTCACCTGGGTGCTCCTCGCCGAAATATTCCCCAACCGTGTGCGCGGCATCGCAATGGCCGTCTGCACCTTCGCCCTCTGGGCCGGATGCTTCAGTCTCACCTATTCCTTCCCGCTTCTCAATGCCGGTCTCGGCAGCTACGGCACCTTCTGGATCTACGCCGCCATCTGCGCCGTATGCCTGTTCTACTTCGTGGAACGTCTTCCCGAAACCAAGGGGAAGACCCTCGAGCAGATTGAGCGCGAACTCGTGAAATAACAAATCGAAAAAAACATAACAAACCCATCTACAGATTCTTAAGTAACCGGTCGAAATTATTTTAATATTTCCGGGAGGAAAATTTTCAGGAAATTTTTCTCGATGAAGAAGGAGTGTAGATGTCTACACGACTGATGAAGAGAGGAAAAGATGCGAAAATTTTACCGCGGAAATGTTGAAATAATTAGATCAGGAAAGTATAAAATAATTTTGAACAGTTACTTACCAATGGCAAAAGCATGGAAAGAGCAAGTGGTGATTCCCACCTACGAGGCCGGAACACCCGAAAAGAATCCTATTTTCCTTGAAAAGCGCGTCTATCAGGGCTCGAGCGGCGTAGTCTACCCCTACCCCGTAATCGAGAAAATCGCCGATGAAAAGACCGACCATACCTACAACGCCGTTTTTCTGGAAAACGAATATATCAAGGTGATGATACTCCCCGAACTGGGAGGCCGCGTGCAGATGGCCTATGACAAAATCAAGCAGCGCCATTTCGTATACTACAACCATGTGGTGAAGCCCGCGCTCGTCGGTCTCGCAGGCCCCTGGATTTCGGGCGGCATAGAGTTCAACTGGCCCCAGCACCACCGCCCCAGCACGTTCATGCCCGTCGACACCACAATCGAGGAGCATGCCGACGGCTCCGTCACGGTGTGGGTCAACGAAATGGAGCGTATGTTCCACCAGAAGGGTATGGCCGGCTTCACGCTGCGCCCCGGCTGCGCATACCTTGAAATCAAGGGAGTGCTCTACAACCGCACCGACCTGCCGCAGACGTTCCTCTGGTGGGCCAACCCCGCCGTAGCCGTCAACGACTACTACCAGAGCGTCTTCCCGCCCGACGTCAACGCCGTGTTCGACCACGGTAAACGTGCCGTAAGTTCCTTCCCCATCGCCACCGGCACATACTACAAGATGGACTATTCGGCCGGTGTCGACATCTCCAACTACAAGAACATCAAGGTACCCACCTCGTATATGGGCGTCAACTCGCGCTACGATTTCGAGGGCGGCTATGAGAACGATACCCAGGCCGGAATGCTCCACGTGGCCTCCCACCATGTGTCGCCCGGCAAGAAGCAATGGACCTGGGGCAACGGCGACTTCGGCCGCGCCTGGGACCGCAACCTCACCGACGAAGACGGCCCCTACATCGAGCTGATGGCCGGCGTCTACACCGAAAACCAGCCCGACTTCACCTGGCTGATGCCCTACGAGGAGAAATCGTTCACGCAGTATTTCCTCCCCTACCGCGAGCTGGGCATCGTGAAGAACGCCAGCAAGGACTTCCTGATGAACATCGACCTCACCGCCTACGGCAAAATCACGCTGAAGGTATTCGCCACCTCGCGCAAGCAGGCAAAGATTACGCTCGCCGCCACTGACGGTGCCGTTCTCCTCAGCGAGACCGTCGAGGCATCCCCCGAGACCGTTATCGAGCGTACTGTCGAGGCAGGAGGCCACAGTCTGGCCGATATTAAGCTGACGATTGAAGCCGACGGCTGCACAGCCCTCATCTGGGAGGCCGAACCTGATGAAATCCGCCCGATTCCCGACGCCGCCGAGGCCGCTCTCGAGCCTCAGCAGATCAAAACCGTGGAGCAGCTCTACCTCACCGGACTTCATCTCGAGCAGTACCGCCACGCCACCTACAACCCCGTGGAATACTACGAGGAGGGTCTGCGCCGCGACCCCGACGATGTGCGCTGCAACAACGCCCTCGGCCTGTGGTACATCCGCAAAGGCCGCTTCGACCGCGCCGAGCGCTATCTCGCCAAGGCCGTGCGAATCCTCCAGAAGCGCAATCCCAACCCCTACGACGGAGAACCGATTTTCAATCTCGGCGTGGCCCTGCGTTATCAGGGCCGATTCGACGAGGCTTACGCCCGCTTCTACAAGGCCACCTGGAACGGTGCCTGGCAGGAGGCCGGTTATTTCGAGTGTGCTCGCATCTCGCTGATGCAGGGGCGCCTCGACGACGCTCTCTACGAAATCGACCGCTGCCTGATTCGCAACACCCACAACCACAAGGCGCGCGCGCTCCGCGCAACCATCCTCCGGCATATGGGCCGCGGCGCTGAAGCCCTCCCCTTCATCGAGGAATCGCTTTCAATCGACCTCTTCAACTACGGCGCGCTATACGAGAAATATCTTATCGCCGGCGACTCAGAAACGCTCAATACGCTCACGTCGCTGATGCGCGGAGAATGCCACAACTACGACGAGACAGCCATCGACTACGTAGCCGCAGGCTGCCACGACGAAGCAGCCGCCCTCTGGGCGCTCGCCGAAAAGGAGGGTGCCATATCGCCGATGACCTACTATTACCTCGGCTGGAGCCGTCTCCCCGCAGGCGACAAGGCAGGCGCGAAAGCCACATTCGAGAAGGCTGCCGCCACACCCGCCGACTGCTGTTTCCCCAACCGTCCTGAAGCCATTCTGGCTCTGCGCGCGGCCATGGAGGTAAACGAATCCGACGCCCTCGCGCCGCTCACGCTCGGCAACCTCTACTACGACAAGCGTCAGTACGACCTTGCCGTGGAGGCATGGGAGCGCTCGGCGCGCCTCAACCCCGACTCGCCGATGGTATGGCGCAACCTTGCACTGGCATATTTCAATAAACTCGACCGCCACGACCAGGCGCTCGAACTGATGAAGCGGGCCTTCTTGCTCGATACCACCGACTCGCGCATATTCATGGAGCTGATTCAGCTGCTTAAGCGCATGGATGCCGACGCCGAAGGCCGTCTTGAGCTGATGAAACGCCACGACGACCTCGTCGAGGTGCGCGACGACCTCGTGCTCGAGAAGGCTACCGCCCTCAACCTTACCGGCGCCTACGCCGATGCAGTCGACGTAATTGACAACCGCATCTTCCACCCCTGGGAAGGTGGCGAGGGAAAGGTCTCCGGCCAGTATCAGTTCGCCCGCGTGGAGCTTGCAAAGCAGGCCCTGGCCAAGGGCGACAACGCCGAGGCAATCCGTCTGCTCGAGGAATGTCTGATATATCCCCACAACCTCGGCGAGGGAAAACTCGAAGGCGCGCAGGACAACGATTTCCACTTCCTCCTGGGCGAGGCCTATGCCGCCGCAGGCGACGCCGAAAAAGCCCGCAGCCACTACGAGGCCGCCACACTCGGCCCCGTGGAGCCTGCCCCGGCCCTCTACTACAATGATGCAAAGCCCGACAAGATTTTCTATCAGGGTATGGCGCTTCTGCGCCTCGGACGCACCGACGAAGCCCGCGGCCGCTTCCACCGCCTGGTGAATTTCGGCGAAAAACATATCTTCGACGATACGAAAATGGATTATTTCGCCGTATCTTTGCCCGACCTCCTTATCTGGGAGGAAGACCTCAACGTGCTCAACCGCATCCACTGCAACTACATGATGGCTCTCGGCCACTACGGTCTCGGCGACATGGCCCACTGCCGCCGCTACATCGACCGCACCGCCGAGCTCGCTCCCGAGCACGCCGGAATCCGTGCCTTCGAATCGTTCATCAAACTTGAATCCGAGAAATGAAACATCTGCTCTCTTTTGTAATCGCAGCGTTTCTGCCCGGCCTCTTTCATGGGGCTGCGGCGGAAACGCTCGACCTTTCAGGCCGCTGGACCGTGGCTCTCGACTCGCTCGACCGCGGAATGGCCGAAGGATACACCTCCACCGATTTCGCCGACGCAATCAATCTTCCCGGCACCACCGATATGGCCGGCCTCGGCACTCCTAACACGCTCAAGCCGGAACTCACCAAGCCGCAGCTGCTGCGCCTCACGCGTCGCCACAGCTACATCGGTCCGGCGTGGTATACGCGCACGGTCCTCATCCCCGCTTCTATGGCCGGGCGTCCGCTCGATATAGAGCTGGAGCGCGTACTATGGTCGAGCGAGCTGTGGGTCGACGGCAAGAAGGTGAATGGCTTCAACGAAAGCCTCACCACGCCCCACCGCTTCACCATCCCCGAAGGACTCACCGCCGGGAACCACCGCCTCACGCTGCGCATCGACAACCGCAAGCGCTACGACATCTCAGTCAAGAATCTGGCCCACGCCTATACCGACGACACCCAGACCAAATGGAACGGCGTGCTCGGCCGCATGGAGCTCTCGGCCCGCGAGGCCGCGACCATCACCGACCTCCAGGTATATCCCGACATCGCCCGTCCGGCCGTAAGGATCGTGGCTGAAATTGCCAACAACGGCCGTCGCGACGTATCGAAGAAACTGAAGCTTGCCGTGATTGGCCCCGACGGCACAGTGGTAGCCTCAACCGAAAAGAAAGTGAAGCTCCGTCCCGGTTCCAACCGGATGGAATTCGACCTGCCGATGCCGGCCGACACAAAACTATGGAGCGAGTTCAACCCGGCGCTTTATACCCTCAGTGCCTCTACCGGCGACGATTCGGCCGATGCAACTTTCGGCATGCGCGAGATAGCCTCCGAAGGGAAGCAGATTAACGTCAACGGCCGTCCGGTGTTCCTGCGCGGCACTCTCGAATGCTGCGTGTTCCCGCTCACAGGCGTTCCGCCTACCGACGAGGCCGGGTGGGAGAAAGAGTTCACCACTGCCCGCGAGTGGGGTATGAACCATCTGCGTTTCCACTCCTGGTGTCCGCCCGAGGCCGCATTTCGCGTGGCCGACCGCATGGGCTTCTACCTCCAGGTGGAACTCCCCTTCTGGAGCGAATCGCTCGATCCGGAGGACACCGACGTGAAGAATTTCCTGCGTTCCGAGTCAGAGCGCATCCTCCGCGAATATGGCAACCACCCCTCGCTCTGCCTGCTCACCGTGGGCAACGAGATTCGCCACGACTTCAAGTGGCTCAACGAGCAGACTGCCTATATGAAGCGCCTCGACCCGCGCCACATCTACGCCACGACCTCGTTTACATTCGAGCCCGACCATGGCGTTCGCCCCGAGCCTGAGGACGACTTTCTGGTGACGCAGTGGACGGCCGACGGCTGGGTGCGCGGCCAGGGCGTTTTCGACGCCGAACCGCCTGCCTTCGACCGCAACTACGCCAAGGCGATGGTCCACGTCGACAAGCCTCTCATTCAGCACGAATCCGGCCAGTACGCCGTATATCCGCGTATGGCGGAGACCGAAAAATATACCGGCACGCTCGATCCGCTCAACTTCAAGGCCATCCGCCGCGACCTTGAGCGCAAGGGGCTGCTGCACCTCGCCGACACCTTTACGCTCGCCTCCGGCCGCTTCGCCGCACTGCTTTATAAAGAGGAGATCGAGCGCTCGATGAAGACTCCCGGATTCTCCGGCTACCAGCTTCTGGGCCTCCAGGACTTCCCCGGCCAGGGAACGGCGCTCGTGGGCCTCGTGGATGCCTTTTGGGACTCCAAAGGGCTGATTGAGCCTGCTCGCTTCAGTCAGTTCAACGGCGCGGTGGTGCCTCTGGCAAGCTTTCCCAAGGCCTTATACTCGGGCCGGGAGCCCTTTGAGGCCGACATCGATCTGATAAACTACTCGGCTTCCGACATTTCCGACGGCCGGCTGTCGTGGACGCTCCGTGCCGCCGACGGCATAGCCGTGGCTTCCGGTACCCTTCCGCTTGCCAAGGCCGCTGTGGGAGAGCTTTCGCGCGCCGGACACCTCAGCGCCCACTTCGGCAATACTGCAAAACCTGAGAAATACACCCTGGAGGTAGCTCTCGAGGGGACTCCTTACGCCAACAGCTGGTCTGTATGGTATTATCCTGAGATTCAGGCTCCGGAATCGGCTTCGGTGGTTCAGACCGCTTCAGTGGCCGAGGCCGTCGCAGCCCTTGAGCAGGGGAAGAAGGTGCTCCTCTCGCCGCGGCCCGATTCCGTGGCCGGGCTGGAGTGCAAGTTCCTCCCCGTGTTCTGGAGCCCGGTGCACTTCCCGAAGCAGGCCGCCGGAATGGGCATCTACACCAATCCGGACCACCGGGCCCTGGCGTCGTTTCCCACCGACATGCACACCGACTGGCAGTGGTGGCATCTGCTCAAACGCGCACGCACGCTCCAACTCGATTCACTCGCTGCAGCCGCCTCTCAGCGCCTTATGCCGATTGTCGGGATGGTCGACAACTTCGTCAACAACCGCAATCTCGGCCTTATAGCCGAGGCGCGCTGCGGCAACGGCACGCTGATAATCAGTTCAATCGACCTTCTCTCGCCCGACGCGGTGAAGCGGCCGGAAATATTATGGATGCGTCGCAGTCTGCTCGACTACATAGATAGCCCCGCCTTCGCTCCAAAGGCCACTGTCGACCCCTCGAAGCTTGCTTCTCTCGCCATATCGGCCGAAGGCTCAAAAGCCACCGGCACGATGTCGATCTACGAATAAGTTCTCATCTTAATAATAGTCAAGGCGATGTGTCTGAGACCTTCCGGTCAGCGACACATCGCCTTGATTTATGTACTTATGCGAATTTACGCTTTATAACAGGATTTCAGCGTTTGCGGGGCGCCACTGCGCGGCGCAGCAGGATTTCCGTGGGGAAGTGGTCGGAGTAGCCGTTGAGGAACACACCGGCCGAGAATGTGCGGCGGGGGTAGCCTACGCGGTTCCCTTCCTTGTCTTTAAGGAATTCGAAGTTGTGGACCATAGGCTGGAAGAAGTGCAGCTGCGATTCGCCGGTGTTGTCCTTCAGCAGCGTGCCGCTCACTATAATCTGGTCGAAGAGGTTCCACGACGAGTTGTAGGCCAGCGTGCCGATGCCGCGGTCGAGCATCTCCCAGAAGGGGTTGTAGAATCCGTGAGGCTCTACGCCGGCAGGTTTCTTTTTGGCGCCGAGCACTTTGGCGCACGATTTATCCTGCGGGTCGTCGTTGAGGTCGCCCATGATGATTATGCCGTCGTTGGGACGAAGTTTCCAGATTGAGTCGGCAGTGTGCTTACATAGGGCTGCTGCAGCCTCGCGCAGGGGCGACGACTGCTCCTGGCCGCCAAGACGCGAAGGCCAGTGGTTCACTATGATGTCGACCGTGTCGTTGCCCATGCGGCCGGTTACGCACATCTGGTCGCGGGTGCGGAATTCAGGTTTTCCCTCCACGCGGAGTGTGCTGTTGACCACGTTCATGAACTTGAAGTAGCGCGGATTGTAGAGCGCGCCCACGTCGACACCGCGGCGGTCGGGCGAGTCGTGGTGCACTATGGCGAGATTCCAGGGCGCGCGGCCCTCGGATTTCAGGCGCTCGTCGATGGCTTTCACGAGGTCTTCGAGCACGCTGCGGTTCTCGATTTCAGATACGCCGATAAATGCCGGACCGTTGGGGGTGGTAGGTGTGTTGAAAGCCGTGATGGCGCGGGCGAGGTTGGAAATTTTCGACCAGTATTTGCGGCCGTTCCACTGGCGGGCGCCGTCGGGCGAGAACTCGGCGTCGTATTTGCCGTTGTTGTTGATGGTGTCGAACAGGTTTTCAAGGTTGTAGAAAGCTACGCCGAACACCTGGAACTGGCGCTTGGCGCCGTCGGGGGTGGCGTTTTTCTGCGCGCTTGCTCCGAATGCCACGGCCAGAGCCAGGACGGGAAGCAAAAGGATTCGTTTCATCGGTCTTTATGTTATGATTTTATTAGATTACGCAGGTAAGTGCAGGCGATTCTCCGGTGGCGCGACGCTCCCGGCTCGGGAATCTCTCCAAATTTACGACTTTTACATTTAAACAACGCCTCCTGCGGTCAAAAATCTTCATTTTCTTCCACAACCAGCGAAATATCTCCGGCAAATCCGCCAAATTCCACAGGGCGGAAGCTGAACCGCCTTCCCCGAAACTCCATTTCCACCCCGCGGCGTCCCCCTCCAAGTGTCGGCCAGACAACGGCAGGCGGGAGCGGGATGTCGGCCAGCGGAAGTCCGGGAATGCGGGCAGCCTTGTAGAATGCCTCCTTGAGCGTCCAGGCTCGCAGAAGATGTTTTTCGTCGGTGCCCCACGCAAGTGATTGGGCCGGCGAAAGGAATTTCGTGGCCACGCGCCCGAGCTGGGCGCCTCGGCTGGAGGTCTCGCAGTCGATGCCGATATTGCGTCCGAGACGGTCTGCCGCCAGCACCACGAGCGTCTGGCAATGGGATACGGATATGCTTGCTCCGGAACCCGGGATAAACGGCGAACCGTCCGCGCGATGGCATAGCTCCAGCGGGCCGAACACTTCGGCTACAATCGCCATCTTGGCGGCCTGCTCGATTTCGTGGCGCGTACCTGCAGCCGCAAAGCGGGCGGTGGCAGCGGCGTAGACCGCTATGCATCCTTGTCTATAGATTTCCGATACCATCGGCATTTGCAGCGGGTGTATTTACCGTGGAGGTCAGGCCGTCTGAAGGTCGGGCATTACCTTGACACGCACCGAGGCGATGCGGTGGTGCTCCACATGAAGAATCAGGAAGCGGCATCGGCCGTAGACCAGCGGCTCCTTCTCCTTGGGGAAATCCCCCTTTATGGCGAGCATCATTCCGGCGAGCGTCTCGCAGTCGCCGGCAACCTCGGCATAGTCGGCCTCGTCGAGCCCCGTCACGCGGAAAAAGTCGGTCAGGAGCGTTTTGCCCTCGAAGATATATGTATCGTCGGGAAGACGTTTGTAGGTCACTTCCTCTTCATCGTACTCGTCGTTGATGTCGCCAACAATCTCTTCGAGCACGTCCTCAAGCGTTACTACTCCCTGCGTGCCTCCGAATTCGTCGACCACAATCGCCATATGGATTTTCAGGCGGCGGAAATCCTCCATGAGGTCGTCGATCATTCTCGACTCGGGCACAAAATACGGCTTGCGTACGAGCGTCTGCCACTGGAAAGCGCCGGCGGTCTCACCATCGATACCCGTCGAGATGTGCGGCAGCAGGTCGCGCGAGTAGAGCACGCCGCGGATATCATCCTGACTGTCGCCGTAGACGGGCATACGCGAGTAGCCCTTCTCCACCACCACCTGCATCACTTCGTCGAAACTCATGTCGTAGTCAAGACCGACCATGTCAACTCGGGGCGTCATGATTTCTGAGGCGGTGGTGTCGCCGAATTTCAGGATGCCCTCAAGCATCTCCTTGTCCTGCCCTGCCTTTACGTCGGTTATTTCGAGCGCCTGGCCGAGCTCATCCGTGGTTATGGTACGGCTCTGCTTCGTCACCACGCGGTTCACTATCTTGGTGGAATGCACAAGCAGCGACGACAGAGGGTAGAACAGTTTGACCATAAAGTCAATGCCGCTTACGGCAAAGCGCGCCCAGCGCATGGGCGACGTATTGGCCACGAGTTTTGGCAGAATCTCGCCGAAAAGCAGAATCAGAAAAGTGAGTATTACCGTCTGTAGCAGGAAGTCGAGCCATCCCGGCATCTGCGCGAAGAAATCGCTCAGGGCGAAACTCATCAGCACGACTATGGTGACGTTCACCAGATTGTTGGCAATCAGAATAGTGGCGAGCAACCGCTCCGGAATCTGGAGCAGACCGGCTATCGCACGCGAGCGCGGCGACTCGTCGAGCTCCTCGGCCTGTTGCGGCGTCATTGAGAAAAACGCTATCTCCGAACCGCTTACAAAGCCTGAAATAAAAAGCGCCACCACAGCCAGACAGAGCGCCACAATCTGGGCCACACCGAAATCGGTATTGACCATTGCGGGCACCGCCTGAACCAGCGGCATTACAGCGAGTCGGAAAAAATCAAGCCCGGAAAGGGCGGAATGGGTGTCGAAAGCGCTGAAGGCATCAAGCAAGCCTTCTATGGCTGGTAAAGGGTCAGTATCCAAAATATTTACGTAAATGTTTCTGTCTGCAAATATAGCAAATATTTCCCAATTCGCCACAAACACTACGCCCCTGCCGCAATCATATATGGATCGAATGTGATTGCGGCGGGGGCGTCGTGTTATCGGGGGTAGCTTCGCTTTCGGGCCGGGAAATCAGGATTCGGTGAGCTCGGTGAAGGCGAAGGGGAGGGTGGAGACGATAGATGGGAGGCGGTAGATTTTATCGCGGCCGGCGAGGAGGAGCTCAACGGGGTGACCGGCAAGCATTTCATACTCAAGGAGTGCCTGACGGCATGCGCCACAGGGGGCGGTGGGCTCGGAAGTAAATTCGCCGTCAAGACCGCGGGCGGCTATGGCAATTGCCTCGAATTTAGCCTCCGGATAGCGGGCGTGGGCGTAATAGCAGGCGGAACGCTCGGCGCAGGTGCCCGAGGGGAAAGCTACATTCTCCTGGTTTGAGCCGACTACGGTCTCGCCGTTGCTCAGGGCGATGGCCGCTCCCACACGAAAATGAGAGTATGGAGCGTAGCTGCGCTCGGTGGCTTCGCGGGCAACGCGCACGAGTTCGGCCTCGCGCTGGTCGAGTTCACCGTAGGTGAGTTCTTCGTATGGTATGGTAATTGTCAGGGATTTCATCGGTTCGTGCTGTAATAAGGTTTGAGATCGGAAGGTTGTTCATCAAAGTTAAATCATTATTTTCAAAAAAAAGCCAAATCGGGCCGATTTTTTTTGACCTTTCGCCTTAATTCACTAATTTTGCGCCTTGAACGCCCGTATGCCGCCCGGCCTCGGGGCTATCACATTTCCGCATAACAATAAAATACGATACAACACCCCATGTCAAAAGAAAAACAGCCTGCCACCGAAACCGGTCTGGACAATCTCAACGACTCGCTCACCCAAACCGTACAGAAGGTGCAGGACAACAAGAAAATCATCACCATCTGCAGCCTTGCAGTGGTTGCAATCGCCGCAATCATCCTCGCCTACGTCTATTTCTTCCGTCAGCCCGGCATCCAGAAGGCCAACGACGCCATCGGAGCGGCCGACCTCGAGCTCGCCCTGGGCAACGACTCCACCGCAATGGCAAAATACATGGACCTTGCCGACAACGGCAGCTACGAGGCGTCGAACCGCGCCGCCCTGCAGAGCGCCATTCTCCTCTATGAAAAAGGAGACTATGAGAAGGCTTTGAAATACGTCGACAGCTACTCCCCCACCGAGGAAATCATCGGCGCCGGAGCCAAATCGCTCAAAGGCGACTGCCTGGTGAACCTCGACCGTCTGGACGAAGCCGTAAAGGCCTACAAGGACGCCGTATCGCGCTCCGACAACAACCCCGCCTACACCCCCTTCTTCCTCATGAAGCTCGCACGCGTCTACGCCGCTCAGGGCAACCACAAGGATGAGGCAGACACATATCAGACCATCCTTACCGACTATCCGCTCTACGGCCAGGCCCACAACATCGATGTGGAGAAACTCCTGGACCGCGCACGCCTCCAGGCTAAATAAAGCGCTCGCCCCATAAGGGCCGCCATGCGCGACCGTACATAGACACTACAACAGAAAGGCTCTCCCCGGGTTTCATCCAAGCCGGCGGATAGCCTTTCTTGCAAACAATAAGCAACAATTTCCACCAGCCACTTAAAATCAGAAAACACTATGTCGACAAATACAGTAGACCAACCTAAGAAAGTGACCACCTCGACGGTGGCCCGCATGAAGCAGGCAGGCGAGAAAATCGCCATGATTACCGCCTACGACTACACAATGGCCCAGCTCGTAGACGCCGCCGGCGTAGACCTTATCCTTGTGGGCGACTCGGCCGCCAACGTGATGACAGGCTACAGCTCCACCCTCCCCATCACCCTCGACGAAATGATATACCACGGCAAATGCGTGGCTAACGGCACCCGGCGCGCCATGGTGATAGTCGACATGCCTTTCGGCACCTATCAGGGCGACGAGCAGACAGCGGTCCGTTCGGCCGTGCGCATCCTCAAGGAGAGCGGCGCCTCAGCCGTGAAGCTTGAGGGCGGAAGCGAAATCCGCGGGTCGATCGAACGTATACTCTCGGCCGGTATCCCCGTGATGGGACATCTCGGGCTTACCCCACAGTCGGTAAATAAATTCGGCGGCTACGGCATCCGCGCCAAAGAGGAGGCAGAGGCACAGCGCCTCATCGACGACGCCCTGATGCTTCAGGAGCTCGGATGCTTCGCTCTGGTGCTTGAAAAGGTGCCTGCGGAACTTGCCGCGCGCGTGGCCGGTATGCTGCGCATCCCCGTAATCGGCATCGGCGCCGGCGCCGGCGTTGACGGCCAGGTGCTCGTGCTGCAGGACATGCTGGGAATGAACCGCGGATTCCGTCCGAAATTCCTCCGCACCTACGCCTCGCTGGCCGACACCATCGAGCAGGCCGTGGGCAGCTACGTGGCCGACGTGAAGTCCGTAGCCTTCCCCACGCCAGAAGAAAGCTATTGAGCCGTGAAGAATATCACAGAACCACCGAAATGCGCGACCGCACTGGCTGTGCATTTCGTTGGTTCGAATAAGTCGTCCTCATCACTGCAAGAGATAACCCCCAAAAATAAGAGGGCGTGTCATAATAGCCCATCTGGGTCGTCGCCTGAGGGGTTCGGGTTGGGTCATTGACCATAGTCAACTCCCTTCACCCTCACCCTCAGGCTCCTACCATCTGGACCATTCTTTGCATAGCAAAGCGACCAAAGATCGATGGCTGACAGCGCCCTCACCATCCGGGTAAAAATTAGGGCGGTGTGTCAATTCTTTGAATTTTGACACACCGCCTTAAGCATTATGTGGGTGTTCCGGATAGTCTCACGGACTAAACCTCCGGAGAGCACGTATCAGTCGGCGAACTTGGCTTTGATGAATTCGCGGTTGAGGCGCGCGATGTTGCTCAGCGAAATGTTCTTGGGGCATTCGGCGGCGCAGGCACCGGTGTTGGTGCAGTTGCCGAAACCTACCTCGTCCATCTTGGCGACCATGGCGCGTGCGCGGCGTGCAGCCTCTACCTTGCCCTGGGGAAGGAGGGCGAACTGGCTTACCTTGGCTGCCACGAAGAGCATTGCGGAACCGTTTTTGCAGGCTGCCACGCAGGCGCCGCAGCCGATGCAGGTAGCGGAGTCCATAGCCTCGTCGGCGATCTCCTTCGAAATGGGGATATTGTTGGCATCGGGAGCGCCCCCGCAGTTGAACGATACATAGCCTCCGGCCTGCTGAATCTGGTCGAAAGCATTGCGGTTCACCATAAGGTCGCGGATTACGGGGAAGCCGGCCGAGCGCCAGGGCTCGATGGTGATTTCCTCCTCGTCATGGAATTTGCGCATATGGAGCTGGCAGGTGGTAATGCCCTGCACGGGGCCGTGGGGATGGCCGTTGACATAGAGCGAGCACATGCCGCAGATACCCTCGCGGCAGTCGTTGTCGAACACCACGGGTTCCTCGCCCTTGTCGACGAGCTGCTGGTTGAGCATATCGAGCATTTCCAGGAATGAACTTCCCGTAGAAACGTTCTCCACGCGATATTTGACGAACTTGCCGGGTTCCTTCGGACCACGCTGACGCCAAATCTTCAAATTTACATTTATCGTATGTTCCATAATTGTGTTTGTGATGGGGTGGGCCGGATGCGGACCGCAGGCGCAGAGCGCCGCACCGCATCGGCCGACGTGGTTGAAGTTTATGACTTGTAGTTACGGGTCTGCACCTGAATTGCTTCGTATTTGAGCGGCTCCTTGAGCAGCACGGGACGCTCTTCGTCGCCCATGTACTTCCAGCAGCCTACATACATGTAGTCCTTATCGTTGCGGGCGGCCTCGCCGTCGGCGGTCTGATACTCCTCGCGGAAGTGTGCGCCACACGATTCATTGCGGTGGAGTGCGTCGATAGCCATCATTTTTGCGATAACGAGGAAGTCCTCAAGGCGGAGGGCTTTTTCAAGCTCGGTGTTGAGATCGTCGGCCGAGCCTACGATGCGGAGGTCGGAATAGAACTCCTTGCGCACTTCGGCGATTTCGTCGACTGCCTTCACCAGACTCTGGAGCGTGCGGCCCATGCCCACGAGATTCCACATCACGTGGCCGAGCTTCTTGTGGAGCTGGTCGGGCGATTTGGTACCCTTGATGGCCATAAGGCGGGCGATACGGTCGCGAACGCCCTTTTCAGCTTCGTCGAATTCCTTGGTGTCGGTCGAGAAGCGCGGAACCTTGATCTGGTCGCTCAGATAGTTCTGCATCGTGTAGGGAAGCACGAAATATCCGTCGGCGAGACCCTGCATCAGAGCGGAAGCTCCCAGGCGGTTTGCGCCATGATCCGAGAAGTTGCATTCTCCGATGGCGAAGAGGCCCTTGATCGAGGTCTGGAGTTCGTAGTCCACCCAGATGCCGCCCATGGTGTAGTGGCTGGCAGGGAAGATCATCATCGGAGTCTCGTAGGGATTATCGTCGGAGATCATCTGATACATGTCGAAGAGGTTGCCGTAGCGGTCGCGGACCACGTCGGCGCCCAGGCGCTGGATGGCGTATTTGAAGTCAAGGTATACGGCATTGCCGGTACCTACGCCGTAGCCTGCGTCGCAGCGCTCCTTGGCGGCACGCGAGGCGATGTCGCGCGGGCAGAGGTTGCCGAAGGCCGGATAGCGGCGCTCCAGATAGAAGTCGCGGTCCTCGTCGGGGATGTCGGTGGGTTTCTTCTTGCCGGCGCGGATGGCCTCGGCGTCTTCCTTCTTTTTGGGCACCCAGATGCGGCCGTCGTTACGCAGCGATTCGCTCATGAGGGTGAGTTTCGACTGGTCTTCGCCGTGAACGGGGATACAGGTTGGGTGAATCTGGGTGAAGGCGAGGTTTGCAAGGTAGGCGCCTTTCTTGAATGCCTGGACTGCGGCGGAGCCGTTGCAGCCCATGGCGTTTGTGCTCAGGAAGAATGCACGTCCGTAGCCGCCGGTGGCGAGAACCACAGCGTGGGCGGCGTAGCGCTCGAGTTCGCCGGTGACGAGATTACGCATGATCACGCCGCGTGCGCGGCCGTCGATCATCACGATGTCGAGCATTTCGCGACGGTTGAAGCTCTTCACGGTGCCCTTCTTGATCTGGCGGTTGAGCGATGCGTAGGCGCCGAGCAGCAGCTGCTGGCCGGTCTGGCCCTTGGCATAGAATGTACGGCTTACCTGTGCGCCGCCAAACGAGCGGTTGGCCAGAAGGCCGCCGTACTCGCGGGCGAAGGGAACACCCTGAGCCACACACTGGTCGATGATGTTGTTCGACACCTCGGCCAGGCGGTATACGTTGGCCTCGCGCGAGCGGAAGTCACCGCCCTTCACCGTGTCGTAGAAGAGACGGTAAACCGAGTCGCCGTCGTTCTGATAGTCCTTGGCGGCGTTGATACCGCCCTGAGCCGCGATGGAGTGGGCGCGGCGCGGGCTGTCCTGGATGCAGAAGTTGAACACGTTGAAACCGAGCTCGCCGAGAGTGGAGGCAGCCGAAGCGCCTGCCAGACCCGTACCGACCACGATTATATCGAGGTGGCGCTTGTTGGCGGGGTTCACGAGTTTCTGATGTGCCTTATAGTTGGTCCATTTTTCAGCTACGGGACCTTCGGGAATTTTTGAATCGATTTGGAATTCAGGAAGCTTCGACGATTCGATGTCGGCATATTCGCTCATTATGGGCGTGGAGTCGATCATGCCTTCGATTTTCTTATAATCGGCCATATCTGAAAAATATCAATTATTCGTTAGTGTTTTCGTTTACACTCTCGGCGACTTTGCCACACTGGGTGGCGGCGCAGTCGGCATTATTGCAGGCGTCGCCGGTGCATGCGCCGTTAGCGCAATTACCGGGAGCGCAGCCCTCTTCGGCGCAGCCTTTCGAAGCGCAGTTGGCTTCGGCGCAGGCAGCCTTTTCACAGGTAGCATCGGCACAGGCGGCATCCTGGCAGAGCTGAGTGCAGGGCTGCTCCTGAATCGATACGGCGCTACCCTCGGCTGCCATTTCCTGATACTGCTCGATCAGAGCCGGGCAGGAAGTATAGACGCCGCGATGGGCCTGAACAGTGAACACGATGGCCTCGGCGATGAAAAGAGCGATAACCACGGTGGTCCAGATATTGCCGATACACTTTACGCGGTCCATCCACACCTTTCCGTTCCAGCCTACGGTCTGGAACATCGACCAGAAACCATGGGTCATGTGGAACCACAGGGCGATGAAGCCGATCAGATACACGATGAGTGTAATGGGCTGACGGAAGGCGATTGCCAGGAACCATGTGCCGGCGGCGGGGGGTACGCTCTCGCCGGTGGCGCAGTCAACCACGTCGTAGTGGCAGATTTCAGCCAGCTGCATCTTGCTCCAGAACTGGATAAGGTGAACTACCAGGAAGGCAAGCACCACGATGCCGAGCACAAACATGTTTTTCGACGACCATTCCACCTGCTTCGGGCGCGACTCAACGGCGTAGCGCTGGTTGCCGCGGGCACGGCGGTTCTGGATGGTGAGCCACGTTGCATACACGATGTGAAGCACGAAGCCCAGGGCGAGCACCAGAGTGCCGATCAGGGCATACCAGTTGGCGCCGAGAAACAGACACACCTCGTTGTAGGCGGTGGGCCAGAACAGTGCCACTCCGTTCATCAATGCGTGAAACGTCACGAATAGGACAAGGAAGGCGCCCGTAAGCGACATGACGAACTTCCTACCTATGGATGAGGATGTTAACCACATAAATGTTTTGATTTAGAGTTTATTGTTAAATGTTTTGGATTTTGTTTCCGATTGGTTCGAGGTCTGTAGTTTCGGAGCAGCTGCCTGGCGCGTCAGCCCGCGAACTGCACATCACGACATAATTTATGCAAAATTAGCAATTCGGCGGAAGCTTCACAAATATTAAGGAAAAAATTCTCTATTGCCCCCTCGCACGGCGCGTCCGCAGAGCAACCGCATCAAAAAATGGAGAAAACACGACGCCCCGCTACGGCAGCATGGATGCTAAACGAGCTTCCCTACGGGAGCTCTTTCAGGCGGCTTGTGATAGCGGCGTATCTGCACCACTCTGACAAGCCGCCTCGCCATCCGGATGGCCTAAAACACAACGCCCCGCTACGGTAGCATGGATCCTGAACATGCTTCCATAGCGGGGCGTCTGTTCTTTTCGCAGGTCGAAAAGAACCAAAAGACCCAGAGGCGCGGAGAAAAGCTTTACGGCGAGGACGGCCGCGCTGCGGCTGAGCGGCAGAACTCGCTGCGCTCAGA